>CAVKRC010000062.1:0-3156 GCA_963658625.1 bacterium | reverse complement strand
TAGTGGCTAGTGGCTAGTGGCTAGTGGCTAGTGGCTAGTGGCTAGTGGCTAGTGAATGATATAAAAGTAATAAAGATAGTGTAAATTCATATTATAAAGTATTGTCGAGAAATATAACGAAAAAAATAAATAAAAAACTAGCCACTAGCCACTAATCACTATCCACTAAAATGCTATATTTGCAATATGATACGTTTCAATCGAGAATTTTCCACGCGGCATCGCCTTATTTTCAGCCTTACGTCGGCTCTGCTTCTTGCCGCTCCATGGCTCGGCGCGGGTCCTCTGCCGCTTTTCGTCGCCTTTGTCCCGCTTATGCTTATCAGCACCCGTTACAGCGCGTCGTGGCGCGACTGGTGGCGTATGTGCGGTTGGGCTGCACTTACATTCCTGCTGTGGAATGCAATGACCGTATGGTGGGTGTGGATTGCCTCACCCGCAGGTCCTGTTGCGGCGGCGACGGTCTCGACATGGTGGAATCTGGTGGCGTTTATGCTCTTCCATACCGTCTCCAAACGCGCCCCGAAAGGGCTGGCATACGTTCTGTTCATCTCGGCGTGGATTGCCACCGAATACATCTACACGCAGGCTCCCGCCATGTCGTTCCCGTGGCTGACGCTCGGTAACGGCTTCGCCGACGACACTTGGGCAGTGCAGTGGTACGAATATACGGGCGTGTTGGGCGGTTCGTTGTGGGTGTTGCTTGTCAATGTGCTCGCAACGCAGGCTCTCACATTCCGCAAACCGCTGTGGATAGGCGCGACGCTCGCCTTTGCCCTGCCGATTGTCCTCTCGCTGGTACTCTATAATATGGAGTCTCCCGAGGGCAAAGGCTATCTTTCGCGCGAAAAAATATGCGTCTCCGTCATTCAACCCGATGTCGATTGCTACGACAAATTCCACGGCGATACGGCTTGGCAACAGGACAACCTCTGCGCCCTGCTTGCCGAAGTACCCGATTCTGCCGATTTCGTTATGATGCCCGAAACGGCTCTCGGTACGACGCTCGACACGCACCACCTTGCCGATGCCGACGTGGTGCAACGTATGGCTGACACGCTGCGTTCGCACCATTCCGACGCCATGATTATCACGGGCTGCGAGACAATGACCGTTTACGGTTCTGCCAAAGGCTCATCGACCGCCCGCCGTTGGTCTGACGGTACCTACTACGATATTTTCAACTCCTCTATCGGTTTCGACTCTGCCGCTGCGGTGCAACTCCACCACAAGGGCAAACTCGTAATCGGTGTCGAAACGATACCCGCGTGGTTGCGCGACAAGACGATTTTCTCCGTCGATTTGGGCGGCACGCTCGGACAGTTGGGGATCGGCTCTTCGGCACGACCTTTCGAGCATAACGGTGTGAAAATTGCTCCTGCAATCTGCTACGAGGGTATCTACGGCAACTTTATGGGCGAATTTGTCCGCAACGGAGCGCAGGTTCTCGGCGTCGTCTCCAACGACGGCTGGTGGGGCAATACGCTCGGACACCGCACTCTTTTCGCATACTGCCGCCTGCGTGCCATCGAACACCGTCGCGACATCGCCCGCAGTGCCAACACGGGCGTCTCTGGCTTCATCACCTCTCGCGGCGACGACATCGCACGATTGGAATGGGACGAGCGCGGCATCATTACGGCGGACATACGACTGAACGACAAACCGACCGTCTATACGCTCTACGGCGACTATCTCGGACGGCTTTCGCTCTATATCGCGGGCTTGTGCCTGCTCTATTTCGTCGCTTACCGCGCCAAGAAAAAGTTTTATCTCGTAGATTAAATAGGTTATGAACTACACCGAGACCATCGACTATCTTTTCGCCTCGCTGCCTACATTCCAGCAGCAGGGTGCAACGGCTTACAAACCGGGTTTGGAACGTATCAGCGAGTTTTGCCGCCGACTCGGCAACCCGCAACGCAACTATTTCGTCATTCACGTCGCGGGCACCAACGGCAAAGGCTCCGTCTCCCATATGATTGCAGCCATTCTGCAACAGGCGGGCTACCAGACGGGATTGTTCACCTCGCCCCACCTGACCGACTTCCGCGAGCGCATCAAGGTGAACGGCGAGATGATTTCCAAGCAGAAAGTGGTCAATTTCGTCGATAAGTACAAGCGCGATATGGAGGAGTGCGAACTCTCGTTTTTCGAGATGACTGCGGCTATGGCTTTCGACTATTTCGCCCAAAGCGAGGTCGAGGTCGCCGTTATCGAGACGGGCTTGGGCGGACGGTTGGACGCGACTAATGTCGTGATTCCGATAGTGAGCGTCATCACCAATGTCGGTTTGGAACACACGTCGCTTTTGGGCGATTCGCTTCCGAAAATAGCACGCGAAAAGGCGGGCATCATCAAAAAGAGCATTCCCGTCATCGTGGGCGAGCGCAACCCCAACTACAACCTCGTCATCGAGGATACGGCGTGCGATATGCACTCCGCCCTTATCTATGCCGACGAGGCGTTCATCTGCAAGGGACAAAGTACGGTGGACGACAAACAGGTATTCGATATGGTGCGCACGCGCGACGGGCAGGAGTACCGCCTGCAACTCGGGCTTTTGGGCGAGTACCAGCGTCAGAATATCGCCATCGCCTGCACCGTTGCCGACTACCTGCACGAGAATACGCCGCTCTCCATCAGCCGCCGCGCCCTTGTCGAGGGACTGCGCGATGTGGCTGAGATTACGGCATTCCGCGGTCGCTGGCAGATTCTCGACACGGCTCCGCTTACGGTCTGCGATACGGGACACAACGCCCACGGTCTCGCCCTTGTCGGCGAACAACTGCGCCACCGCAAGGCTGCGCGCCTGTGTTGCGTTATGGGCTTCTGCGCCGACAAAAATATCGAGGAGATTCTGCGCCTTATGCCTGCCGATGCCCACTATATTTTCACCCGTGCCGATGTCGCCCGTGCCGCCTCGCCCGAGGCGATTGCCGCGATAGCCCGCACGGTGGGTCTCGATTTCGAAACTGCCGATACGGTTGCCGACGCCATTTCCCGCGCCCGTGCGATGCTCTCGGCAGAGGATATGCTCTTTATCGGCGGCAGCACATTCGTCGTAGCCGAAGCCATAGAACAGTGATTAGTTTTTAGTGGCTAGTGGCTAGTGGCTAGTGGCTAGTGGCTAGTGGCTAGTGGCTAGTGGCTAGT
>CAVKRC010000061.1:0-3299 GCA_963658625.1 bacterium | reverse complement strand
GCTAGTGGCTAGTGGCTAGTGGCTAGTGGCTAGTGGCTAGTGGCTAGTGGCTAGTTTATGTTATAAAAAAGTATAAAGTTAGTAATAATTTTGTATATAGGATACAAAAGGAACAATAGCAGGCTCAATGCCTGCTATTGTTTTCTAGTCACTAATCACTAGACACTAACCACTGATTTAGAGCCATTTCTTATATCGAAAATAGCCGACGGTAAGACCCGAGGCGAGGAGCATCAGGCAGATGGCGAAGATGTAGCCCAAGGGGATTGTCCAGCCGTTGGAGAGGGTGAGTGTCCACTCCAATTCGGGCATAAAGCGGAAGTTCATACCGTAGATACTTGCGATAAGCGTCGCGGGCATAAAGACCACAGCCGCCACCGAGAAAATCTTGACGATCTCGTTCTGCTCGATGTTGATGAGTCCGAGAGCCGCGTCCTGAATATAGTCGAGACGCTGGAACGAGAAATCGGTGTGGGAGATGAGCGAATTGACGTCCTTAATCATCAGTTGCAGACGCGGATAGATGTCGTTCGGAAAACGCTCGCTGCGCAAGATGCCCGAGAGCACGCGCTGACGGTCGAAGATGTTTTCGCGCAAGGTCATGGTGCGCTCCTGCAACATATTGATACGGTGGATTACCGCCTTGTCGATGATGTCCTCGCTGTTGATGTCCTTGCTCAACGACGAGACCTGACGACCGACCAACTCGACGAGGTCGGCATCGAAGTCGATACGAACCTCCAAGAGCGAAATCAGAATGTGGTAGCCCGTCGAGAAGGAGCGGTAGTTCATCTGCAAACGCTTCTCCGCCTCGCGGAATGTGCGCATATCCGCCTGACGCACAGAGACCAACACACCCTCGTTGGAGAGCGTGAACGAGACCGGCTCGACCTCGAAAGAGTCGGTGCCGACGGGTACGAAAAAGTTGCAGTTGGAGATGATGGCGTTCTCGGTTTCGGAGTATTTGGAGGTCGATTCGATCTCCTCGACCTGCTGCTTGGTTTGCAGGCTTATCTCCATAAAATTCTCGACCGACTTCTGCTCCTTGATGGTCGGTTGCACCATATCTATCCACAGAATGTCGTCGTAGCCCAAATCGTCGAACAGGTCGGTATCGGCGTTGCGGATTATTTTGTTGTATTGTTTAAGATAGATTGTTATCACTTTTCTCCCCTCCCTTGTTTACAGGTAAGACAACTCGTTGGTTCGGTGGTCGTTGTACACGCCGCAGCCGTGTACAACGGGTTATTCGCGCCGTCCGCCGTCAGCGGACGACCGCTCACCTTCAACCCGGATTGACCTTGGGTGCAACTTTCAGACTGCACGCCCAAAGCCGTTGGAGAGCAGTATGTTTTTCGATGTCGAAAAGATAGTCGATTTCGCGCACTAAGTGGTCGTAGGCATAGTCAGTCGCGGCGAAATCGCTCTCGGCGACAGCCTCAAAAGTATGCTCGATGCCGAACGTTAGGGCATTTTGCAGTGCGTCGTGCGTCTCGTATGATATACCCTTGCGCCCTACCCACACGTCGAATGCGATGGGCTGGTGCGTGGCGTCGATCCACTCCTTGGCGATGTCGTAGCAGAATGAGAACCGCTCGGCGGACTCGTAGGCAGCCTTGCCCGTAAGCAGGAGCGCGTCGCCCTCGGCAAGGTCGGCAGGTACCTCGGCAGCCGCCTCTACCCAGTCGGGTGCGATATGCCAGCGGTTTTGCGAGAGCCACGCGGCGAGAGCGAGTGCCGTGCCTGCGTCGGGAGCGACGAAAAGGCGGCGGACTTTGGTTATGGGAGTGTTGCCGACCACGACAGCCGAACGTGCTGCGCCGATTGCACCTACGCAGTAGTCGGTGATTATCTCGCTGCTGCGGAGCGACGGCACAATCGAGGCGGGCAAGAGCGCGATGTCGGCTTTGCCTCCGATGAATGCCTCGATACAATCGTCGGGTGATGGGAACAGTGAAAGGTCGGCGCGGAAATCAGTTGCGTGCCGAATGCCATAGACGAATGGCACCGTATCGAGTTGCGATACGACCGCTATTTTCGGGTAAATGACCATCGTCCATACTGTTATCGTTTTGGTTCGACTCTCTTTGTGCGTCCTGTTTCGTTGCTGTGCCGACCCGCTTCGGCAGGTAGGCATCGGACGCTTTGCATGACAAAGGTAACAAAGTTTCGCATACGATGTGTCGCGACGGTGTAAAAAGTTTGGAAAAAGTTGCGATTTTTGGGGCGGGGCAACCTGTTCGCACTTAAAACTTTAAGGAGAGAGGGCAGATTTTTTTTGAAATTTTTTCGGGCGAAACTCTTGACAAGGGGGTATTGCCGAACGTATATTTGCACAGTCGTTCGGGACAAGGGCGACGAGGTTTTCAACAATCCTCAATCTGATGTTGAAAACGTTTTCCACAATTTTACAGGCTTTTAATCAACTTGTTGCATTCTGTTTTGAACAGTAATGCGTGAACTTATCGACAATTTCGGCAACTATTCAACCAACGTTATGACCATCGAATATCTTACAAATTCCATCGAAAAGGCTGCGCGGGCAAAGGGGTACGAGTTCGCTTCGGCGGCGAAAGAGTATCTGCCCTCGCAAGTGGCGACACTGCCCGCCGCATTTATGTTGCCGCCCGAGTTTCGCGCCATAGAGGGTCGCAAAAGCGGCAAAATCACCTATCGCATAACGCTTTACCTGCTGGCAAAGGGTGCGCATATCGCTCCCGCGAAGCGCGAGCAGTTGCTCGAAAAGTTGGAGAACGACGCTTTCGGGATTTTCTCCCGTCTCTCTGCCGAACAGCGGGTGCTGGCTGTGGAGGATATGACGCTCGCGCCACTCTCCAAACCGCTCACGTCGAGGGGAGATGTGGCGATAAAGGGGGAAGGGAATGTGGTGGTTAGTTTTTAGGAGGCATCGGGTATGACGGGAAGGTCATCACGTGCTGACGTTTCTGGAAGATCTAAGAGAACTAGGAGTTCTAGGAAGCAGGAAAGGGGTTGTCGGGGATAATGGGAAGGTCATCACGTGCTGACGTTTCTGGGAGATCTAGGAGAACTAGGAGTTCTAGGAAGCAGGAAAGGGGTTGTCGGGGATAACGGGTTTCTCGTTGCGTGCTGACGTTTCTGGGAGATCTAGGAGAACTAGGAGTTCTAGGAAGCAGGGAAGGGATTGTCGGGGATAATGGGTTTCTCGTCGCGTGCTGACGATTCTAGGAGATCTAAGAGAACTAAGAGTTCTAGGAGGCAGGGGACAGAAAAAAGAAATAAATAGCAAGAAAAATAGAATAGACAAAAACATAGCAAAC
>CAVKRC010000060.1:0-3607 GCA_963658625.1 bacterium | reverse complement strand
CCCGAGCAGAGTACCCACGAACGGCAGCGATAAAATAAGGACTATATTCTCCATAACGTATTTTACTATTACGTCCGCAAGATACGGCTAATTTTCGGCACGACCGCCAAACAAATCGCCATTTTGTTTGGCATACAGATATTTTTTACTACTTTTGCACCGATAATCCCAAGTGGGTTAGCGTTTAACTATTTATTCATTAAAAAATTTTATAGCAAATGGCTGTTAAAATTCGTTTGGCACGACATGGCAAGAAGGCTTACGCTTTCTATCACATCGTCGTTGCAGACAGCAGGGCGCCACGTGATGGTAAATTTATCGAGAAACTGGGTACTTACAACCCTAACACGAATCCTGCTACGATCGACTTGAACTTCGAGCAAGCTCTGAGTTGGTTAATGAAAGGCGCACAACCTACCGACACTGCCCGTGCGATTCTCTCGTACAAGGGCGTACTCTACAAGAAGCACCTGCTCGGCGGTGTTGCCAAGGGCGCATTCTCGGAGAGCGATGCCGAAGCCAAATTCAACAAGTGGCTCGGCGAAAAAGAGGGCAAAATTGCCGCCAAGGTCAATAAACTTTCGACAGATGCAAAGGCTGACGCAAAGGCTCGTCTGACAGCAGAGGCTGCCGTAAACGAGGCTCGTGCCAAGGCTGTTGCCGAGAAGAAAGCCGCTGCCGAAGCCGAGAAGAAGGCTGCCGAAGAGACTGCCGCCGCTGCCGAGGCACAGGAGACCGCAGATGGTGCCGCTCCCGCAGAGGAGGCTCCCGCAGCGGAGTAATTTTGCGTAGCGGAATGTCGGCGGCAGGTCGTATAACACGGCTCTTCGGAGCGGAGGGCGAGGTCAGCCTCAACCTCTATACGAACTTTCCCGACGACTTCGATTGGCAGGAACAACCCGTGTTCGTCCGTGTGGACGCGCTGGTTGTTCCTCTTTTTTTCGACTCCTTCACCCGCCGAGGCGTGGCGGGCGCAGTTGTCCGATTCGCCGACATCGACACTCCCAAACGTGCCGAAATGCTCCTCGACAAGGAATTTTCGTTGGACAACGGCGACGATGACGACTCGGACGACGAATTTACCTTCGACGACCTTATCGGTTTCACTGCCAAAATCGGGCGCAGCAAGGGCGAAATCACCGATTTTTTCGACAACACGACCAATTCCCTGTTCGAAATCACACTTTCCGACGGCAAGCCCCGCCTCGTCCCTACCGCCGAGGAATTTATCGCAGGCATCGACTTCGATCGCCGCACAATCCGCTTCGTCCTGCCCGACGGACTGCTCGACCTGTAAAGGCATCGTGGTGCCGCTTCACAAAGCACCTATAAGTATTTTGCCTACAAACCCGGCAACGTCCTATACCATAGTAGGACAAAAACCGAAATTTATTTTTATCTTTGCATTGTTAATGAGCATTATATAAAAAAACTTAACCGAACGGATTATGAAAAAACTATTCGCATTCGCAATCTTTGCAGTACTGTTTGCAGCCTGCACGAAGGAGGATAACGATTACATCGTAACCGACTATGCCTCCGACAATTTCACCGAGACGATTCCCTATTGGGGCGGCACATACACCGTCCGATTCACGACCGACATCGTCTCGCGCGCCAAATTCGAGAACTGGCAGTACCGTATCGACATCGGCGATGAGCAGGGCGAACCTGTTCTTGTCAGCGAACTGACCGAGAGCATCGATGTCGCCATCGACGCCAACTACGACATTGCCGACCGTTATATCGTTGTCGAGACTGCCGTTGCAGGTTCCGACGAGTGGAAAAAGGCGGTCGTCGTCAAGCAGGAGTCGGCACTCATCAAGGCGGGCGACTACTATTGGGCAAAGGGCAACGTTACCCTGCGCAACGGCAAATTCGCCATTGCCGCCAATATGTCCGACCAAGGTCTCTATTTCTTCTCGGGCAGCAAGTACGGTATTCCGTCCGACGCAGCATACGCAGGCACGGCATACGCACCCGAACCTGTCCGTATCTCCCTTCGCGACGCACACAAGGACGAGGCATTCGATGTCTGCAACGCCATAAGCCCGACATTGCGTCTGCCGTCGCGCGGCGAATTGGAGAATCTCGCCTCTCTCGGACTGTTCGAGGAGCCGAAAATGGATCTCGGCATTCTCTGTATGCCTTTCGACGGCACAAGAATGCTCCTGCCTTACGCAGGTTTCCTCGGCTTCAATTACAACGAACCGACCATGGTCTCCACCTATGGAGTATATTGGGGGAACGGCAGGAATTTCGACGGCAACAACCTTATTTATGTATTCAACGCTGCAAGCGAAATGCCGTACAGCCTTATCGATTTCGACCGCACAGATGAAAATACGGGTTCCATTCGTTGCGTCCGCAATATCGTAGAGCCGACATACGTTTCGCACTCGCCCGAGGCTCCTGCCGACCACAAAGAGTTCGAACTGACCGTCGAGACCACTGCGGGCGATTTCAAGGACTACCTCGTCGAGGTCGAGGCAAGCGACAACACCTACGAGAAAGCGGTCGCAACGCCGGCAAACACTACCGCCAAACTCACCATTCCTGCCAACGAGTCGATTACCGACGATGTAACGTTCAAAATTTTCGTAAACGGACATTTCACGGGCAAGACATTCGTACAGCCTGCCATGACGGGCTATGCATTATACAAGGAGCATACGCCTGTCGAAGAGCAGACTTTCGAAGCATTCACGCTGACCGTTACCTGCGTAAGCGATTTGGATTCGTTCACTGTCGAGGCTAAGGGCAGCGACAACACCGTCGTTTCGGGTACGGGTTCCAAGAGCAACCTTTCGGTTGCATTGGCTATTCCGGAGAATACCGCAATCGATCAGGCGCGCACATTCCGCATTTTCGTCAATGGCAATGATACGGGCAAGAGCGTAAAGCAGGCAGGTGCGCCGGCTCCGAAACCGGAACTGTCCGTAACTTGGAGCGAGGGCTACCTCACCGTCAAGGACGGAGCCTACACCTTCGCCGACAAGAACGAACGCGGTATGTTCTTCAAGTGGAAGAGCAAGTGGGGCGTGCCGTTCAATGCCACTGCATATCAGGGCAAGGCTTACGGACCGGACGAGGCTTCCTATACCAAATTCGCCGACGTTCCTCAAACGGGCGACATCGACCCATGTTCGCTTGTAGCGCCTGCCGGCACTTGGTATCTGCCGACCAAGGCGCAAATGGAAGAACTTGGCAAGGTCGACCATACAATAGAAGCCAAAAAATCGCTTACCATAACCGACGGCAAACAAACATTGGTATTCGTTCCGTCAGGATTGATGATGGCAACAGCGGTGAAACCTTCCAATGTCGATTCCGCGGTCGTATGTTGGACAAGCGAAGCAGGCGTTACAGCCGGAAAATCCTACTATATGTTGTGGTCGATTGCACAAACGACAAACTCGCAAAGGGTAAGTGAGAACAACCAAAAAGTAGGAATGATGATTCGCTGCGTAAAAAACAAATAGCGCACTAAAAAATATGAAAAAAGAGCGGGAGTGTTTCCTTCGGGGACATTCCTGCTTTCTTTTTTCTATCCTTTTGTTTTCGTTTGAAAATGAGTGCAAAATGCCGCAAAAACACCCCTATAGCG
>CAVKRC010000059.1:0-4104 GCA_963658625.1 bacterium | reverse complement strand
GATCTAAGAGGACTGAGAGTTCTGGGAAGCAGGAAACATTATAATTTATAATAATAAAAAAGCGGAGCAGTTTGAACTGCTCCGCCATCTAGCCACTAGTCACTAACAACTAGTCACTGACCTATTTGCGGATTGCGGCTACGCCCGGGAGTTCCTTGCCCTCCATATATTCGAGCAGGGCACCGCCACCGGTCGAGACGTAGGAGACCTTGTTTGCCAAACCGAACTTGTTGATGCAGGCAACCGAGTCGCCGCCGCCGATGAGCGAGTAGGCACCGTTCTTCTCCGTTGCCTCGGCGATAGCCTCGGCTACGGCACGCGAACCCGTGGCGAACTTGTCGATTTCGAACACGCCGACAGGACCGTTCCAAAGAATGGTCTTGCAGTCGAGAATCTCGTCGCGGAAGAGTTTTTTGCCCTCGTCGGCGATGTCAACGCCCTCCCAGTTGTCGGGGATATTGTTGGCAGGAGCGACCTTCGTGTTGGCGTCCTGCGAGAATGCGTCGGCGATGAGTGCGTCGGGCGAAGTAACGATTTTGATACCCTTCTCCTTCGCCTTGGCGAGGATTTCGAGTGCGACAGGGAACATATCCGGCTCGCAAATCGAGTTGCCGACCTTGCCGCCCTGCGCTGCTGCGAAGGTGTAGGTCATACCGCCGCCGATGATGATTTTATCGACCTTCTCCATCAGTTTCTCGATGATGGTGATTTTGGTCGAGACCTTCGAACCGCCGATGATGGCAACGAACGGACGCTGCGGGTGCTGCATAACGCCGTCGATAGCCTTCAACTCGTTCTCCATAACGTAGCCGAACATCTTGTCGTGAGGGAAATAGTCGGCGATAAGAGCCGTCGAAGCGTGGGCGCGGTGAGCCGTACCGAATGCGTCGTTGATGTAGCAGTCGGCATAGGAAGCGAGTTTCTTGACGAACTCCTTTTGCGGACCCTCTTTCAAGGCTTTCTTGGCAGCCTTCTTCTCCTCGTCGGTGGCGTCCTCTGCCAAGCCGCGCGGTTTGCCCTCCTCCTCGGCATAGAAGCGGAGGTTTTCGAGCAACATAACCTCGCCCGGACGGAGGTTCTTCGCCATCTCTGCCGCCTTCTCGCCCATGCAGTCGCCCGCGAACTCGACCTTATGACCGAGACGAGCCTCGATAGCAGGGATAATCTGCTCCAACGAGAATTTCATATCGTTGTTCTTCTTCGGACGACCGAGGTGCGACATCAGAATAACGGCACCGCCCTTTTCCAGAACCTTCTTGATGGTCGGAATGGCGGCACGGATACGGGTGTCGTCGGTTACTTTGCCCTCGCCGTCGAGAGGCACATTGAAGTCCACGCGGATAATCGCGCGCTTGCCTTTGAAATCGTAATTGTCAATCGCAAACATAACTCTGTTGTTTTAAGTGATTTTATGATGTTTTTCGTTTTGTTGCCCTGTCTATGGCTTTTGCTCTGCAAATTTACGAATAAATTTGGAATTGAGTTCGCCCGAACAGTGGTAAGTTGCACGGGGAGAAAAGATTTATGTTAAAAAATGTAAGGAGAGCGTGGAAAAAAGTTCGTTTTCGTCGCTTTTTTCGGGCAAAATCAGTATCTTTGCGATATTGGGGATTATAAATTGAAATAGCAAAGTGCGTATTTATATTCCGCAATGGAATACCGTCGCAAGATGTCGGGTATCCACACCGATTCGGCACAATGGTAGATGGCAATCAACCTTCGCATAGACCGACATCGGGTATCGGCACCCAAACCGATTGCTCGGTTGTGCCATGACTTTTTTATTATTGGGGAATGACTTAAAACACAAAATAACATGTACGGTGAATTTCAACAGTTCCTGCAAAAGGAAATAGAGGCAATCAAAGAGGCGGGGTTGTACAAGACCGAGCGCGTGATATGCTCTCCGCAGAGAGCGGAAATAGAGGTCGGAGGCAGACAGTGCCTGAATTTCTGCGCCAACAACTATCTCGGGCTGTCGGACAATCCGCGTCTGATAGAGGCGGCAAAAAAGGCGATGGACGCACGCGGCTACGGTATGTCGAGCGTTCGTTTCATCTGCGGCTGCCAAGACATTCACAAGGAGTTGGAGCGGGCGATAGCCGACTATTTCGGCACGGAAGATACCATTTTGTATGCCGCCTGCTTCGATGCCAACGGCGGAGTGTTCGAGCCTCTGTTCACCGAGCAGGACGCGATAATATCGGACGCCCTGAACCACGCTTCGATTATAGACGGCGTGCGGCTCTGCAAGGCGGTGCGCTATCGCTACGCCAATGCCGATATGGACGCCTTGGAGGATTGTCTCAAACGTGCGCAGGCACAGCGGTTCCGCATAATATGCACCGACGGCGTATTCTCGATGGACGGCAATGCCGCTCCGTTGGACAAGATATGCGAGTTGGCAGAGCGTTACCGCGCACTGGTGATGGTCGACGAGTGCCACTCGGCAGGCGTACTCGGCAAGACGGGACGCGGCATAACCGAACTCTTCGACCTGCGCGGCAAGGTGGACATCATCACGGGTACGCTCGGCAAGGCATTCGGCGGTGCCGTGGGCGGTTTCACGACGGGACGCAAGGAGATTATCGATATGTTGCGTCAGCGTTCGCGACCTTATCTCTTCTCGAACTCGCTGCCGCCCGCAGTGGTCGGTGCCGGCATCGAACTGTTCAAGATGTTGGGCGAGAGCAACGAGTGGCACGACCGTCTGGTCGAGAATGTCGCCTACTTCCGCGAGCGCATGATTGCGGCGGGCTTCGACATCAAGCCGACTGACTCCGCCATCTGCGCCGTGATGCTCTACGACGCCAAGTTGTCGCAGGAGTTCGCGGCGGCGTTGCAGGAGAAGGGCGTATTCGTTACGGGCTTCTACTACCCTGTCGTACCGAAGGGGCTGGCGCGCATACGCGTGCAGGTCTCGGCAGGCCACACCAAGGAGCAGTTGCAGCGTTGCATCGATGCCTTCACGGAGGTCGGCAAGGCACTCGGAGTGTTGAAAAAGTAAATTACACGGTGAAACAATTATGAATAAGGTGAATTTGGACGCGACCGACCGCAAGATATTGCGTTTTCTGGTCAAGAACGCGCGTATGCCGTTTCTCGAAATCGCCCGCGAATGCGGAATCTCGGGTGCGGCGATACATCAGCGCATAAAGAAATTGGAGGATTCGGGCGTGGTATTGGGCAGCCGTATGACGGTCAATCCCAAAATGCTCGGATTCGACGTATGCGCATTCGTGAATATCCGCATCCAGGATCCGCAGATGAGCGTGTCGGTGGTGGAGAAAATCAAGCACATACCCGAAATCGTGGAGTGCCACTTCATCACGGGAAACTATACGCTGATGGTGAAACTCTACTGCGTGGACAACGAACATCTGATGCACACGATTTTCGACGGCATACTCCACATTCAGGGAGTATCCTCGACGCAGACTTACATCTCGCTCGACGAGTCGTTCCAGCGCGAGCCTTACATCGAGTATCTCGACGAAAAGAAGTAGTAAAGATGAATGACCGAATAAGGCTCACACGCGAATTTTCGTTCGAAGCGGCGCACGCGCTCGAAGGATACGACGGCAAGTGCCGCGAGATACACGGGCACTCCTATCGGCTGTTCGTTACGGTGGTCGGCGAGCCGATTGCCGACGAGAGCAATCCAAAATTGGGTATGGTGATGGATTTCGGCGAGTTGAAGCGCATAGTGAACGGCGAGATCGTCGAAAGGCTCGACCATGCATTCGTTATGCGGCGCACGGAGCGGGCTGAGGCTTTGGCTAAGACGCTCGCTGGCGATTTCCGCAACATCGTGTTGGTCGATTATCAGCCAACGTGCGAGAATATGCTCATCGATTTCGCCACACGGTTGCACAAGGCTCTGCCCGAAGGGGTGAATTTGCGCTCGCTCCGGCTATACGAGACGGCAAAATCGTATGCCGAGTGGGTGGCAGAATAGTGGCTAGTGATTAGTGGTCAGTGGCTAGTCCATTCGGTTTAGAACAAAAGACAATAATAATAACTATCTTTATACTTTTTTTATAACATAAACTAGCCACTAGCCACTAGCCACTAGCCACTAGCCACTAGCCACTAGCCACTAGC
>CAVKRC010000058.1:0-4438 GCA_963658625.1 bacterium | reverse complement strand
AATCAGGCTCGGATAGGTCAAGGTAAGTATAGAGAAAGTTTACTTGAAGAATGTCCATACTGTCCGATAACAATGGTAAACGATGAGCGTTTGTTAATAGCTAGCCATATAAAACCATGGGCAGTCTCTTCTAATAAAGAAAAAATCGATCCTAAAAACGGGTTTATGTTGTCTCCTTTATATGATAAATTGTTTGATATAGGGTTTATTACTTTTACAGATGATAAGCGCATGTTGGTTTCTGATTGGTTGTCTCCTAAAAATCAAGAAAGATTAAACCTTCATGATAATAAATATTATCAGATGCTTCCTATTGATGATAAAAGGAAGGAGTATCTTAGTTATCATAGAGAGTTTGTGTATAAGGGATAATTAAATGAAAAAAATCAACGTCATAACACTCGGCTGTGCCAAGAATCGCGTCGATTCGGAGCATATGTCGGCGCAACTTGCCGCGGCGGGTTACGAGGTAGTATTCGACAGCGACCGCACTGATGCCAAAGTGGTGGTAATCAACACCTGCGGTTTTATCGGCGATGCCAAGCAGGAGAGCATCGACACAATACTGCACGCCGTGGCTGCCAAGCAGGCAGGACGCATAGAGGAGGTGTTCGTGATAGGCTGTCTGAGCGAACGCTATGCCGACGACTTGCGCACGGAGATTCCCGAAGTGGATAAATACTTCGGCGTGAAAGATTGGGAGGGCATTGCCCGCGCACTCGGTGCCGCATGGCGAAACGACTGTCGCACGGAGCGCAAACTATCCACGCCGAAGCACTACGCCTACCTGAAAATAGGCGAGGGCTGCAACTGGCGTTGCGGATATTGTGCCATACCGCTTATTCGCGGAAAGTATGAGTCGGCGCCGTTCGAGGAGGTTATTGCCGAAGCAGAGAGCCTCGCACGGGCAGGCGTAAAGGAGTTGATGGTCATAGCACAGGATACGACCTACTACGGTATGGATTTGTACGGCAGGCGTCGCTTGGCGGAGTTGCTTGAAGCGTTGTGCCGAATAGAGGGCATAGAGTGGATAAGATTGCACTACGCCTACCCTACCGATTTCCCGATGGACGTTATCGAGGTTATGGCGCGAGAAAAGAAAATCTGCAAATATCTCGATATTCCGTTGCAGCACATCAGCGACCATATGCTCTCGCTCATGCACCGTCGCCACACCAAGGCGCAGGCATTGGAGTTGCTCGCCGAGTTGCGCCGGGCGATTCCCGACATCGCGATTCGCACCACCCTTTTGGTCGGCTATCCCGACGAAAGTGCTGAGGATTTCGAGGAGTTGAAGGAGTTTGTCAAGGAACAAAAGTTCGACCGTCTGGGCGTATTCCCATACTCGGAGGAGGAAGGGACATTCTCGGCGACGAGACTCACAGACAACGTGCCGCAGCGGGTCAAGGAGTATCGCGCCGAGGAGATTATGCGGATTCAGAACGAGATTTCGCTTGCGAACAACCGCGCGCGAGTGGGTCGCACGGAGCGCGTCATCATCGACGGTCGTTCGGGCGAATACTATGTGGGGCGTTCGCAGTATGATTCGCCCGAGGTCGATGAGGAGATACTCATACGGGCGGAGGGTCGCCGACTGCTCAGAGGGCATTTTTACAACGTGCGCATAACGGATGCGGACGACTACGATTTATACGGAGAAACAATCTAAAACTTTCGACGAAAGATGAGCAAATATACTCTTAAAGAGGTTACTACCAAATCGGACGAGCAGACGTGGCTGCGTATGGCAGACCGCATATACAGGGGCAACCGCAATTGGGTATGCCCGCTCGACAACGACATACTCAACGTATTCAACCCTGCCAAAAACGACCTTTTCAACGGCGGCGAGGCGGTGCGCTGGACGGCATTCGACGCAAAGGGCGAGGCTGTCGGGCGCATAGCGGCATTCTACAACCGCGAGATGGCTGCGCTGAACGAACAGCCGACAGGCGGTTGCGGATTCTTCGAGGCGATAGACGACCAAGAGTTGGCGAATCAGTTGTTCGATGCCGCGCGCATGTGGTTGGCAAGCCGCGGAATGGAAGCGATGGACGGACCCATCAATTTCGGTTCGCGCGATGCATGGTGGGGTTTGCTCGTGCAAGGTTACGAGTTCCAGCCGTTGTACGAAAATCCTTACAATCCGCCATACTACAAGGAGCTGTTCGAGCGATACGGTTTCCAAAACTATTTCAATCAGAACACCTATCTTTGGCGCGTCTATGACGATTCGCTCAACGACATAGTACTCGAAAAGGCGAAGCGCGTGATGTCCACGCCGGGCTACCGATTCGAGGACATTCGCCACACCGATCTCGAAGATGCCGCCGAGAATCTGCGCATCATCTACAACAAGGCGTGGTCGCAGTTCACGGGTGTAAAGCCGATGGACAAAGAGGAGGCGCAGGCGATGTTGAATATGCTCAAACCTATTATCGACCCCAACATCATCTTTTTCGCATACTTCAACGACGAGCCGATAGGCTTTTTCGTCATGGTGCCCGACCTCAACCGCATCATAGGCAAGTTCCACGGCAAGTTGAACCTGCTCAACAAATTGCGGTTGATGCTCGATTTGAAATTGAAACGTTGCGACCGCATATTCGGCATTATCTTCGGCATCACGCCCGAGTTTCAGGGCAAGGGCGTAGAGAGCGGTATGATGCGCCACATATTGGAGACATACATCCGCAGCGACCGCAACCACTACAAGACCATCGAGTTTGCGTGGATAGGCGATTTCAACCCTGTAATGAACCGTATGATACAGAGTTACGTCTGCGCCACACAGCACAAAATGCACACCACATATCGCTATCTGTTCGATCGCACAAAGGAGTTCCACCGCTGCCCGCGTCTGGGCGTGCGCCGCAGAGAATAAAGAGAGTAAAAAACCTAAAACAAAATAAGAGATGAAAACTACCGCATTTACGAAGTACCACATTGCCAACGGCGCAAAGATGGCGGAATTTGCCGGTTACAATATGCCTATCGAGTTCACGGGCATCAACGACGAACATATGACCGTCCGCAATGGAGCGGGCGTATTCGATGTCAGCCACATGGGTGAGATATGGGTGAAGGGAGAGAAGGCTCTCGCGCTATTGCAACACATCACGACCAACGACGTAAGCAAACTCTACGACGGCAAGGTGCAATACTCGTGCATGCCAAACGGACGAGGCGGCATAGTCGATGATATTTTGGTATACCGCTTCGCAGAGGACAAATATATGCTCTGCGTGAACGCCGCCAATGTCGATAAGGATTGGGCGCACATCTGCGAGCAGGGCAAAGCATTCGGCATGGAGCCGGGCAGGGAGTTGGAGAATGCCTCCGACCGCATTTGCCAACTCGCCGTGCAGGGACCACTGGCGATGAAAATCGTGCAGAAGATGTGCGACGAGCCTGTCGAACAGATGGAGTACTACACATTCCGTCAGATGAAGGTGGCGGGGTGCGAGGCGATACTCTCCATCACGGGCTATACGGGTGCAGGCGGTTGCGAGATTTACCTCTACAACGAGGACGCCGACCGTATGTGGGAGGCTCTATGGAAGGCGGGCGAGGAGTTCGGTCTGAAAAACATCGGTCTCGGCGCGCGCGATACGCTACGATTGGAAAAGGGTTTCTGTCTCTACGGAAACGACATCAATGATACGACCTCGCCTATCGAGGCGGGCTTAGGCTGGATAACCAAATTCGTCGATGGCAAGGATTTCATCGATCGTGATTTGCTCGCCGCGCAGAAGGCGAATGGCACGGAGCGCAAATTGGTAGGGTTCAAGATGATAGACCGCGGCATTCCGCGCCACGAATACGAATTGGCAGACATAGACGGCAACCGTATAGGCGTGGTAACATCGGGTACGATGTCGCCATGCCTGAAAGTCGGTATCGGCTTGGGTTATGTCAAGACCGAATTTGCCAAAGTCGGCACCGTCATTGCCGTCGTTATCCGCGACCGCCTCATCAAGGCGGAAGTGGTCAAATATCCGTTCGTATAACGCGTCCATACCTCTATAACCAACGGTCGCATTATATTATTGGTAATAATACCCAAAGCAGTGCTTTTTATCTCAGCGGCTGCAACCATAAGACATTACAAATCTTGTGGCTGTAACTGCTGTTTATTTGCATTACGTTAAAATAATGGGGTAATGATGCCAAAATAATAGAGATTGATTTCTGGTAAATCTCTATTCCCGCCTGTATATTACGCAATTACATCTAACAGTAAGTACCACTTTGAGCATCTTTACAATCCTAAACTATAATCTTTTCTCTCCTGTTTTAATAATCTAAAAAGTGCCATTTGGGGCATCCTTATCCAAATTTACAATATCTAAGTAAATAATTTCGACTTTTATAAATAAAACAAGCCATAAATCATTTACAACTATTCATTAATATATTGTTATAACAAGAATAATGT
>CAVKRC010000057.1:0-5586 GCA_963658625.1 bacterium | reverse complement strand
AAGCCTGCCGCTAGCGTTCATCCTGAGCCAGGATCAAACTCTCCATTGTAATAAAATAATGTATTGTTAGAGTCCTGACTACTTCTTTTTCCTTAAAAGGAAATTGACAGATAAATACTACACTTTCTCTCAAAAATATAACCAGTAAATCAAAGAACCGTTTTTAAGACCCTTCCGTTTGTTTATCGCGGAAAAGTGATGCAAAGATAAGTCATCTTTTTCAAACCACCAAATCTTAAAAGAACTTTTTGCAAAAATTTTTCAACACCCGGATTTTGTCGCTTAAAAAAGCCCTTTGCAGGGCGTCTCTCGGTGGCATTCACCGGTGCTTTATTTCCTAATTGCGGGTGCAAAGGTAGCGACAATTTTTGAATGTGCAAATATTCCGCAAACTTTTTTGCGATTTTTTTTAAGATTTTTTCAAAATAGGGCAAAATCGGGGGCAGAAGGGCGTTTGGAGTGGCTAGTGGATAGTGATTAGTGGCTAGTTTTTTTGGGGGGGGTATGGATTATAAGGAGAATAGGGTTTATAAGATTATGGGAGAACTGGGAGAACTGGGAGGTCTAGGAAATTTAACCATGCAACGCAAAACAATCAACCGTCCTGCCATCGTAGATCTCTTAGTTCTCTTAGTTCTCTTAGAAAAAGCGACACGCGATACGAAACCCCTCATACCCTATACCTATATTATATATAAAGGATTGTGCAGGGAATCGGGCGGCGGGTGGAAAAATCCCGATTTTATTGTTACATTTGCACATCAAAACGGATTGAATATGAAATTGAAACACATTTCCATATTGGTTGTCGTGTTAGTTGCGCTAGACCAGATATTGAAAATATGGATTAAGACCCACCTGCATTTGGAGGAGGCGATTGTGGTCGTACCCGACTGGTTCCAGTTGCGGTTCGTGGAGAACAACGGCGCGGCGTTCGGAATGCAGATAGCATCGCAGGGCGCGTTCGACTGGGGCAAGTTGCTGTTGAGCCTCTTTCGCGTGGGGCTGGTCGGCGCGTTGCTCTATTATATATGGTACATAGCAAAGCGCAAGGCTCCCGCAGGCGTGATCGTCGGTTTGGCGTTAATCGTGGCGGGTGCGATAGGCAACATACTCGACAGCGCGTTTTACGGGTTGCTCTTTTCGGCTTCGACACCGACGGCTGTGGCGCATTGGGGCGACGGATATGCGCCGTTTATGATGGGGCGCGTGGTGGATATGTTTTACTTCCCGCTGTTCCAATGGAAGAGTTGCCCGCAGTGGCTCGATTTCCTGTTGGATTCGCGCGGCTATTTCTTCGGTCCGATTTTCAATTTGGCAGACGCCTACATATCGGTAGCAGTGGTATATCTGCTGGCGTTCCAATACAGGTTTTTCAAGTAACTTTTAGTGGCTAATCGGGTATAACGGGAAGCGCATCACGTGCCGACAATTCTAAGAGATCTAAGAGAACTAAGAGTTCTAAGATAGCAGGAAAGGTGTAAAACAACATAAAGAGTTCGGAAGAACCACGGGCTGAAACTTTTGCGGTTTCAGCCCGTGGTTGCATCAGAGCGTACCCTGTTTGAGGTGTTCGACGAAGCGGTCGATGCGCTGCATCTCGCGCGGAATTTGGATATTCTGCGGGCAGTGCGGAACGCATTTGTTGCAACCGACGCAGTGGTCTGCCTGACGAAGTTTAGGCACGCTGCGGTCGTAGCCCACGAGGAATGCGCGGCGGGCTTCACGGTAGTTTTCCGCCTGTCGGCTCTCGGGAACGTTGCCCTCGTTCACGCACTTGTTGTAGTGCGTAAGAATCGACGGAATATCGAGTCCGTAAGGGCAGGGCATACAGTATTTGCAGTCGTTGCACGGAATGGTCGGGTACTGCATCATCAGGTCTGCCGTGTCGTAGAGGAACTGCAACTCCTCGTCCGTGAGCGGTTTGAGCGGGCAGAACGAGTGCAGATTGTCGAGCAGGTGCTCCATATAGGTCATACCGCTCAATACGGTCAGCACGTCGGGGTGCGTCCCCGCAAAGCGGAATGCCCACGAAGCGACGCTGCGCTCGGGTTCGCGCTGTTTGAGACGGGCGACGATATGGTCGTGCACTTTCGAGAGACGGCCGCCGAGCAGCGGCTCCATAATCACGGCAGGAATGCCGCGTTTCGCCAATTCGCCGTAGAGGTATTCGGCATCGGTGTTGCGCGCGTTAATCTCCTTGGCATGACGCCAGTCGAGGTAGTTGAGTTGGATCTGCACGAAATCCCACTTATATTTGTCGTGCTGCGCGAGCATCATATCGAACACGCGAATGTCGCCGTGGTAGGAGAAACCGAGGTTGCGGATTTTGCCCTTGGCGCGTTCGGCAACGAGGAAATCGAGCATACCGTTGTTGATATAGCGGTTCATAAACGCCTCCATACCGTTGTCGCCCATACCGATGGCGTGCAGGAGCATATAGTCGATATAGTCTGTCTGCAACTCCTTGAACGAGTTGTTGTACATCGCTATCGACGCTTCGCGGCTCCAAGTGGAAGGGGCGAAGTTGGAGAGTTTGGTCGCGATAAAGTATTTGTTGCGCGGGTGGCGTTTGAGCGCGATGCCCGTGGCGCGTTCGGACTGTCCCTTGCAGTAGGCAGGCGACGTGTCGAAATAGTTTACGCCGTGTTCCAATGCGCAATCGACCAACCGATTGACAGCCTCTTGGTCGATTTGATCCTCACCGTCGCGCGCACTGTCGCCGCTGACGGTCGGCCAGCGCATACAGCCGTAGCCGAGCAACGACACGCGGTCGCCCGTATGAGGGTTGGTGCGGTAGGTCATTCGGTCGGTCGGAATATCGTCGGCAGAGAGTGCGTTCGCTGCCCGTGCGCTCTTGCCGTCGGAGCAGCCCGCGAGTGCCGCAGCCGAGACTGCCGCGCCTGCGCCCAGACGCTTCAAAAATTCGCGCCGGTCTATCTTGTTTTTGGTTTCCGATTTCATAATTCGCTGTGGTTAAATGGTTTTATGTTGTTCGTGTCCCTCGACGTAAATCGCGCTGAAAGGTCGCGCAGGGCAGAGATTTTCGCATGCGCCGCAACCGATGCAACGCTCGTCGTTCACCACGGGGATACGCGGCGATGCGGGATCGGAAGCGTCGGACGGCACCATCGAGATAGCCCCCGCAGGGCAGTGGCGCGCGCAGTTGCCGCACGATACACCGTCGGTCAATACCACGCAATTCTGACGAACCCACACGGCGTGCCCGATTTGAATCGACGACTTTTCGGCAGGCGTTATGCGCAGAATCGCTCCCGCAGGGCAGACCTCGGAACACTTGGTGCATTCGGGACGGCAGTAACCGCGCTCGTAGGAGGATTCGGGCTGCATCATACCCTCCAACCGCGTGGAAGGGCGCAGCACGTTGTTCGGGCAGACCGCCACGCAGAGTTGGCAACCCGTGCAGTGTGCCGCAAGGTGGCGAATGCCCTGCGCACCCGGAGGTACGATAGGCGTGGCGCGGTGAGGCACCTTTTTGTCGAGTATCACAGCCAAACCGCCATCGACCTTTTTCTCCTCTGCCTTGACCACTGCCGTGCCTGCCAAGATGCCCAGTCCCGCAAGGAACGAGCGGCGGGAGCGGTCGGCAGGAGCGTTGTCGGTCGGCGCGGTTTCAGATGCGACCTTCGGCGAGTTTTTCGGCGAGTTTTTTGGCGCGGTCGTCGTTTCGGTTTCAGATGCAACGGCTTCGCCTTTCAGCGTGCGCAGGCGGTAGTGGAGCGCGTCGTGCTTGCAGTTGTCGATGCAGTCCATACATGCCACGCAGCGCGAATAGTCGATGCGGTGGTTCTTGTAGTCGATGCACGAAGCCTTGCAACCGCGTGTGCAGAGCGAGCAGTTGCGGCACTTGGCGGTGTCGATTACGGGACGGAAAAGCGAGAAGCGGGCGAAAAAGCCGAGCACCGTACCTACGGGGCAGATGGTGTTGCAGTAGGTACGACCGTTGCGCCAAGCCAGCACGACCACGACGACGAAGGTCGCCAAAGCCACGCCGAAGGTCGCCCACGAGCGCACCCACACCTCTTTCGGGTAGAATGCGTAACTATCGACGCGCGCGGCGAGGTATGCCAATGCGTTGTTGCCCCAGTCGTAGAGCGGAGCAAAGAGATTTTGGGCGATACGCCCGTATGCGCTGTACGGTGCGAGCAGGGCGACCACCGAGCCGATGCCTGCCGCAAGTGCGACGATGAACAGTGCCAGCACACCGTAGCGCAGCCACCGCTTGGCAGGCGAGTAGGTGTAGCGGTAGCGGTTTTTCTTCGCGCCGCGCCGTCCGCACCACGCCGCAATATCCTGCATAACGCCGAGCGGGCAGATGACCGAACAGTAGATGCGCCCGAACAGGAGCGTCAGCACAATCAGTGCCGCCACGACGCCCGCATTGAGTGCGAGCAGGGCGGGCAGGAACTGCACTTTCGCCAACCACCCGAACCACGCATGAATGCTCCCCGTAAAGTCAAGGAACAGCAGCGTAATCGCTGCGAAAGCGATTGCCGCCAAAACGATTCTGATTTTACGCAACATAATTCTTTTGCTTTTGGTTGTAATCCATACCGACAAATCGGTATTTTTCTATTGCAAAAATAACAAAATCGGGCTAATCGGCAAATACCCGAATCGCGGATTGTCATACCCTATTTCAGTGGTTAGAATAAGAGAACTAAGAGTTCTAAGAGATCTACGAAGGCAGAAAGGTTGTTTTGCAAGAAGTGCGCAGCGACGCGGCATAAAACAAGCCCTAAGTAGATCTTTCCGAAATTTTTCAAACACAATTTTTATTCTTGAATTACTGGTGTTATCTTGTCGGAGCGGTACTCCGTATACGGTGTTGCTCATTTACAAAAATGTATGTATATTTGTTTCGTTATTCGCGTCCAAGCGGATAACGAACATATAGAAAGTGTTTTCGCACTGTCCTCCTATGAAGATGTGGCAATGTTCAATAAGAATCGGGACTACGAGCAACACTCATTTCTTGTATCGATGTAAGGAATTGCAATGCGTTATGCATTGTTTCTCTTGCGTCATACAGGTGTGGGGTATCGCATGTCTATTGATTCTTGGGTTTGCCACAACCTTCATAGGGATAGACGAAACTGGCTCCACACTTTCTTTTTTATTGTAACCGCCACAGAGGAGTCGGTGCGGCAAAAAAACAAATTAATTATGCGTTATTTTATCGTATTGGCAAGAGACGGCGACAACGTCGTCCTTGAAAACCTGAGAACCCACGACAATAGGGTTTCCGGGACATTGCATCAACCGAGCATTATCGTATTCGATGACGAACACGATGATGTGGGACACAAAATTATCCGTATTTTGGAAGCGGATTGTAAATTATCAATGTTCTCCGACGGCAAGTATCCTCATGTAAACGACAAAGGACAGGTATTGTATGACATTACCGACAGGTTGGAACCATTTACAAACATCAATCGAGTGCAAGAAGGCTCGATTATCGAGGTAGACTAAACCAAACTTAAATTTTATTACAAACACAAAAAAAATCGGAATTATCTACTTTGGGCTTGTAAATAAAAAATGTCATAACGAGCCGGAGCA
>CAVKRC010000056.1:0-5958 GCA_963658625.1 bacterium | reverse complement strand
ATTTTATGCAAAACAATTAAAAGAAAATACTAACTAAATTTGCATAATTAGTATTTTGATATTATCTTTGTATTGTCAAACAAAGGGATATAATACTAATATAACAAATAATATGGCACAAGTAGTTTTATTGAATCGTTCGACTGCCGTCCGTGCAGACATCATCGCAATCCGTACCCATGCCAGACAGATAGACGGCATAAGCAAAGCCCTGCTCATCGAGCAACTCAAAGCGAAACTCCGCACGGGCAAAATCGTCAAATTCGCTTATCTCAAACGCAATGGCGAGGTGCGTATCGCATACGGTACGACCAATGCAGACTTTATCCAAGGCAGGGTCTGCGGTTGGGGCGTATCGAGAGAAGATTATGCAACCACAGCCTACTACGACCTCGAATGTTCGGCATGGCGTTCGTTTCGGTGGGAGAATCTGATAGCGGTTTACTGAATAACCGCTATTTTATTGTGAGTGCAATATCCTTCGAGGAGTGCTTGTTCGTTTCGTGAAATGTTTTTATATTTGTGATGTCGGCGGTCTGAAAACCGACTGACAGACATATAGAAAGTGTTTTCGCACTTGTCCTTGGTAGAAAATGTAGCAGTTTTCAAAAAAAGCAATTCGGACATGACGGACAGCACTCTTTCTCTTGTTTAGATTATGGCTTTGCTATGCGGTTTCGTGTAGCAAATTACTCCATATCTAACAAGTGTGGGGTATTGCATTCATCGTTTATCATTGCTTGGGTTCTGCTACAACCTTCTATCAGATAAATGGAAATCGTCTCCACACTTTCTTTTTTTGTAACCGAATTAAAATTTTAAGAAACCGCACGGGAGATGAACGGTAAAACGGATTGAGGAACACATACACACTTTTTATAAACTCAAATTCATTTTACCATGAGAAAACTTTTACTGTTTTTCGCAATGGTCGCACTCACCATCACAGGTTGTCGCAAGTATGACGACAGCAATCTGTGGAACAGTGTCAATGGTCTCGAAGACCGCGTATCCAAACTCGAACGGCTTTGCGGGGAGATGAACACGAACATCACCGCCTTGCAAACCATCGTCGGCGCATTGCAGACGAACGATTACGTTACGGGCGTAACGCCTATTATGCAGGGTGGCAAAGAGGTCGGCTATACGATTACCTTCACCAAGAGCAACCCGATTACCATCTATCATGGCAAGGACGGGAAGAACGGAGCCGACGGCAAAGACGGCATTAATGGCGTGGACGGTAAAGATGGCGCAGACGGTATCACACCCGTTATAGGCGTTAAACAGGACACGGACAACATCTACTATTGGACACTCAACGGCGAATGGCTCAAAGATGCCGCAGGCAACAAAATCAAGGCGCAGGGCATCGACGGCAAAGACGGACAGAACGGTCAGGACGGCGCAGCAGGTTCGGACGGAAAGGACGGACAAGACGGACAGAATGGTCAGGACGGCAAAGATGCCATCACTCCGCAACTGAAAATCGAGAACGACTATTGGTTTATCTCCTACGACAACGGCGCATCGTGGGTGCAGTTGGGTCGCGCCACGGGAGCCAAAGGCGATAAGGGCGACACGGGAAGCCAAGGCGAGAAAGGAGACAAGGGCGATAAAGGCGAACAAGGAGATTCGATGTTCCAGAACATCGACTGTTCCAATGCCGACTACGTTATTTTCACCCTTGCCAACGGCACGCAGATTCAGTTGCCTACATGGTCGGCATTCGAGGCTCTGCGAACGCTATGCAATCAGATGAATACCAACATTTCCGCATTGCAGACAATGGTCGAGGCGTTGCAGAATAACGATTACGTTACGGGAGTAACGCCTATAATGCAGGACGGCAAGGAGATTGGCTACACTATCCGATTCAGCAAGAGCAATGCCGTAACCATCTACCACGGTAAGGACGGTAAGGACGGTCAGAACGGCACCGACGGCAAAGATGGCGCAGATGGCGCAACTCCAATCATCGGCGTTAAACAAGATTCGGACAACATCTACTATTGGACTCTCAACGGCGAGTGGCTTACAGATGACAGCGGTAATAAAATTAAAGCACAAGGCATCGATGGTAAGGACGGACAAAATGGTCAGGACGGCGCAGCAGGTTCGGACGGTCAGAACGGGCAAGACGGAGCCGCAGGTATCACTCCGCAACTGAAAATCGAGGGCGGATATTGGCATATATCCTACGATAACGGCACCACATGGACGCAGTTGGGCAAAGCCACGGGCGACAAAGGTGATAAAGGAGACCAAGGAGACAAGGGAGATAAAGGCGATACAGGCAGCCAAGGTGATAAGGGAGATAAGGGAGATAAAGGCGAACAGGGAGATTCTATGTTCAGCAGTGTCGATTACTCCAACTCGGACTATGTCATATTCACCCTCTCCGACGGCACGCAGATTCAGTTACCCACTTGGTCGGCATTCGAAGCCCTGCGCAACCTCTGCAATCAGATGAACACCAACATCGCGGCACTGCAAACAATCGTCGAATCGTTGCAGAATAACGACTATGTAACGGGCGTTACTCCCGTTATGCAGGACGGTAAAGAGATTGGCTACACTATCCGATTCAGCAAGAGCGGCACGATAGTTATCTACCACGGCAAGGACGGAAAGAACGGTACTGACGGTAAAGATGGCGAGAACGGTAAAGACGGTGTGGACGGAACCGACGGCTCTTCTCCTGCAATCGGCGTTAAGAAAGACATCGACGGTATCTACTATTGGACGCTTAACGGCGAATGGCTCAAAGATGCCGACGGTAACAAGATTAAGGCACAGGGTATCGACGGAAAGGACGGCAACAATGGTCAAGACGGTGCAGCAGGTGCAGATGGCAAAGATGCAGTTACGCCGCAGTTGAAGATAGACGGCGGTTATTGGTATATCTCCTATGACAACGGCTCCACATGGACGCAGTTGGGCAAAGCCACGGGCGATAAAGGAGATCAAGGCGATAAGGGCGACAAAGGAGATGCAGGACTTGTAGGCGATTCCATGTTCTCCGATGTAGATTACTCAAACTCTGACTATGTCATATTCACCCTCTCCAACGGTACGCAGATTCAGGTTCCTACTTGGCGGGCATTCGTCGCATTGCGCACGCTCTGCAACCAAATGAATACGAATATAGAGTCGTTGCAGACCATCGTCAATGCGCTCCAAAACAACGATTATGTTACAAGTGTTACGTCAGTAATCCGCAATGGCAAGGAGGTCGGCTATACTATTGCATTCAGCAAGAGCAACGCCATAACCATCTACCATGGCAAAGACGGAGCCAACGGAACGGACGGTAAAGATGGTGTGGCCGGTACAACGCCCGTTATCGGCGTAAAGCAGGACACGGACAACATATACTATTGGACTCTCAACGGTGAATGGCTCAAAGATGCCGCAGGCAACAAAATCAAGGCGCAGGGCATCGACGGCAAAGACGGCAATAACGGGCAAGACGGTGCAGCAGGCGCAGACGGTCAGGACGCAGTTACGCCGCAGTTGAAGATAGACGGCGGTTATTGGTATATCTCCTATGACAAAGGCTCCACATGGACGCAGTTGGGCAAAGCAACGGGCGACACGGGTAATCAAGGCGATAAAGGTGATAAGGGAGATACGGGCGATGCAATGTTCCAAAACATCGACTATTCCAACTCCGACTATGTCGTATTCACCCTTGCCAACGGCACGCAGATTCAGTTGCCTACTTGGTCGGCATTCGAGGCTCTACGCACGCTCTGCAATCAGATGAATACCAATATTTCCGCATTGCAGGCGGTTGTCGAGGCTTTGCAGAACAACGACTATGTCAAGAGCGTCGTACCAGTTATGCAGAATGGCAAGGAGGTCGGCTATACCATCACGTTCAGCAAGAGCAACCCTGTTACCATCTACCACGGTAAGGACGGCACGAACGGCAAAGACGGTGTGGACGGCACAACGCCTGTAATCGGCGTAAAGCAGGACACGGACAATATCTACTATTGGACACTCAACGGTGAATGGCTCAAAGATGCCGCAGGCAACAAAATCAAGGCGCAGGGCATCGACGGAAAGGACGGACAAAATGGTCAAGACGGCGCAGCAGGCGCGGACGGGAAAGACGGTATCACTCCTAAACTCAAAATCGATGGTGGATATTGGTACATCTCCTACGACAACGGCTCATCGTGGACTAAACTCGACAAAGCCGTGGGCGATAAAGGCGACAAGGGCGACCAAGGCGACAAGGGTGATAAAGGCGAGCAGGGCGATGCCATGTTCCGAAGCGTTACTCAGGACGAGAACAATGTTTATCTCAACCTCGCTGACGGTACGACAATTACAATCCCGAAATCCAAAGGCATGACAGTCGTATTCTCCCAGCAGAAAGACATCTCCATTCGCTTGGGCAAAACTGCGACCGTAACGTATAAGATTAACGACGGTGGCACCAATCCCGAAATCGAGGTGATGACTTACGACGGTTGGACGGCAGAACTCACCAAGACGAGTGCGACGGAAGGCTCGATAACCTTCACCTGTCCAGCAAAGGCTACCGCAACTCAAAAGGCGATTTTGTTCGTGTCCGACCAAAACGGCAGAACAACGATGACATCGCTCTCGTTCGTATACGCCTATCCAGTTATCTACTATACCTCGACCGACGGCAATGTGATTGCACCGTCAATCTCGCAGGTTGTATCCAACGTATATCAGAACGGACAGGGCATACTGACTGTTCAAGACGAGGATTATATAAAAGGTATGACCATTTTCAAGGGCAAAACCACTTTGAAAAGCGTTGTTATTCCCGAATGCGTTACGGAGATTGGAGATAGTGCATTCAACGACTGTATAAATTTGGAAAATATTACTATTACTGATGGAATAAAATCTATTGGCGATAGCGCATTCCGTGATTGTACTAATTTGAAGAAGTTCAATTTTCCTGATAGTGTTGAAACAATTAGTTATAGCGCATTTTATAATTGTAAAGGACTAACAAGTATTGTTATAGGAAATGGGGTTGTATCAATTGAAAGTTCTGCGTTCTATGGTTGTACAGGGCTAACGAAAGTTGTGATTCCTGAAAATGTTATATCGATTGGAAATTCCGTATTTGGTAGTTGTACGGGTGAATTGTATATAAATTGCAATATACCTGATGGCTCATATTCAAATAGCGGAAATGTTGATTCTCTTTTGAGTGGTTCCCATTTTACCAATATAAATATTGGGAATAATGTTACATTAATTGGTAACTATGCGTTTTATAATTATAAAGAATTGACAAGTATCAATATTCCTGATAGCGTTATTTCAATTGGTGATTCTGCGTTCGCATATTGTACGGGATTATCAACAATAACGATTCCCGATAGCGTTACGACAATTGGCAATTCTGCTTTTAGTGGTTGTAATGGACTTACAAATATTTCAATAGGAAATAGTGTTACAAAAATTGGTACTGCTGCTTTTAGTACATGTAAACAATTGACAAATGTCAACATTCCTGACAGTGTTACATCAATTGGTGGTAGTGCGTTCTCGAAGTGTGTAAATCTAACAGATGTTATTATAGGAAACGGGGTTATCTCAATAGGTGGTTCGGCATTCAAAGAATGCACAGAACTCATAAATGTTACGATAAATAGTGCGACATCTATTGGTAACAGTGCGTTCTATTCCTGTTCGAAACTTGCGAATATTTTGCTCCCCGCAAATCTTACGATAATTGATGCTTTGGTATTTAATAATTGTAAAGGACTAATAAGCATCAGTATTCCCGAGCATGTTTCCGAAATTGGAAATAGTGCATTTTATGGGTGTTCAGAACTTAAAAGCGTATATTGCAAACCAGCGACACCACCAATTTTGGGTAGTAATGTATTTATGAAACCAGGTCTTATGGGGGCTACTTCTATTGGTTGTACAATATATGTACCGACTGAGTTTAAG
>CAVKRC010000055.1:0-6066 GCA_963658625.1 bacterium | reverse complement strand
ACAGTATTGTGAAAACAAGGTGTATCGTTTGAAGGAGGAGTATCAAAAAGAAAAATTGCCACAAACAATACGTGTCTTTGCCTCTGTATTTAGAGAAGAATTAGGCGAAGATGGATTAAGTTATCAGGTAAAATATTTGAAGTATCACGACCTTAAAGAAGATACCATTTCAGAAGCAGCAGTTAATAAGTTTTATGATGAGGTAGTAATACCTTAACGAACATTAGTTTTATCAAAGGAGGCTTCCGAGCCTCCTTTTTTATTGCCCATGTTTTTTACAATGTCTTTCTATTATATTTATAATATCAAAACCATAATCTCTTTTATTGTGTTAGCAATAAAAACTAATTTTAATTTGTTTAATAAGTATTAAAACATTATCTTTGTCATAGAAATAAATAATATAATATGAATATGATAAAGGTTGTAATATACGCGCGAGTATCTACAAAGACGCAGGACTATGACAGACAGTTGGACGAACTGCGCAAGTATGCCGAGCAGATGGGCTACAATGTAGTGCGTGAATTCAGCGAAAAGATAAGTGGCGCAAAGAAGGTCGAGGAACGTGCAGCACTGACGGAATTACTTGCCTTTACCGAGACAAACAAGGTCGATAAGGTGCTTATCTATGAATGCAGCAGATTGTCTCGTAGAGCGGTCGATTTCTTAACAGTCATCGAAACTCTGACAGCACGCAGAATTTCGGTATATATCCATCAAAACGGCTTGGAGACATTATTGCCGAACGGTACGCCGAACCCTATTGCGCAACTCGTGATGGGCATATTGGCACAATTCAACTCGATGGAGCGCAGCCTAATCAGAAATCGTATGGAGAGTGGCTACAATCACTATCGCTCCAATGGAGGCAAAGTCGGCAGAAAGGTCGGTTATCGCAAGACGGAAGAGCAAATGCGGGAACAATACCAAAAGGAGATTTCGTTGCTTAAAAAGGGCTTATCTCTGCGAAATATACAGGCGATAACAGCGACCTCAACCAACACACTGCGAAAATTGAAAAATTTTCTTTAAGAAATTTGCATTTACTCTTGACAAACACCCAGCACAATCTTATAGTTTAGTAAAAAAACAGATTGTGTTATGTAAAATGAGGTGATAGGGGCTGTATGCAGGCATATAGGAGGTCGTCGTCTGACCTTGTCGTACAAGAACGGTTGTCAGTGAACAGCCGAGACCAACAGGCGATAATAACTTATACCCATCGGCAGATGGGGCGAAAATACCTTGATTGTTGAATGTTAAATTATCAAGAGTATGAAAAAGATTTTGAACAAATTGGTATAACGGATAAGACCGACATGAAAACGGTTTTGGATTATTTCTACGCTCTTGTAGCAATAGGCGCGGAGTGTAATCAAAATATATAAAATAGTAAATATGTCTAATTGTAATGAAAGTAGAAAAATAGGCGTGATTTGGACGCGAGTATCGTCCAAGAAACAGAAAGACAACGGCGGCAGTCTCGAACATCAGATAGAGACATGTCGCCAATATGCTAAACAGCATAATATAGAGGTGATAAAAGAGTTCGGCGGAACCAATGAAAGTGCAAAAGTGCAAGGCAAACTGTTTAAGGCGATGGTTGCCGAAGTCAAGCGCACTCGGCGGATAGAGTGTCTTATCGTCTATTCATTAGACCGTTTTGGTCGCAATACGGCAGAATCGACCAAGACCGCAGATGAATTGAATGCGGCAGGTGTGAGTGTATTGTCTACGAAACAGGAGGTTGATACCCGTACACCGCAAGGCAAATTCATGCGTAACCTCAACTTTGCGTTGGCGGAGTTGGATAATGATATTAGACGCGACAAGTGTGTGGAAGGCGTGAAAGCAAAGATTAAAGCAGGTCTTTGGTGCGGGCGAACGCCGATAGGGTATTATTCGCAGGGCAGAGGTCGTAACACAAAATTCTTTGTCAATTCCGATGGAGAGTTGTTGCGCGTAGCATTTCGCAAGAAACTGCAAGGCGAGAGGAATATCGACATCATGCAATGGTTGGCTAATCGCGGACTTAACATAAACAAACAGAAGTTGCATAAGATACTTGTAAATCCGTTCTATGCAGGCAAGATTTCACACAAAACCTTGGGTGGAGCAATAATCGACGGGAATCAACCTCCACTCATCACATGGTCGGAGTTCGAATGTGTGCAGGACATTTTGTCAGGCAGGACAGGTCGGTATGTTCACGACAAGGAATCGCCACGTTTTCCGCTGTTGAACCATGTATTCTGCGCAGATGACCATCGTGTGTTTACAAAGTATACGACAAAGGGGTGCGACTATTATAAATGCAACGTAAAAGGTTGCCGCAATAATCGTAGTGCAAAGGATATGCACCGCAAGTATGCCGAGTTGTTGGATAAGTTTACGATACCATCAATGTTAATGCCAATCTTTGAAAAGGTGGTGGCTGATTATCTCGCATACAGCAGCAGTGAAGACGCTAAAACAAAAACGTTGCTTACAAAGAATCTGACCGAGACCACAAACAAGATAAAGAAGGCGCAAATCAACTTCGCAACAGGTGCCATAACCGATGATATTTATAAAACGGCAATGACAGAATTAACCTCGCAGAAATTGAAAATTGAAGCCGAATTGGAACAATGTAACGCAAAATTATCGAACTCCCGAAATCGCATACATGCCATCGCACAAATGTGCTGTAAATTAGGCGATTTATGGCGTGGAGGAACGCTGAATGTGTGCCAAAAAGTCCAACATTTGGCGTTTCCGAACGGTGTTGAGTGGGATAAGTCGATTCTCAATTATCGAACTTTTACCGCCAATGGTATGCTCGATGTAATCAATAAATTAACAGACAGTTACAGAGAAAAAGAAGAGGACAAACCGACCAAAAAATCGATTTGTCCCCTTGTGTGCGGATAAAGGGACTCGAACCCCCACGCCCTTCGGCATCAGATCCTAAGTCTGACGTGGCTACCAATTACACCATATCCGCATAAAAGTAACGACAAAGGTAACCAATTTTTTACAAATCGCAACTGCCGTGTCCGCAGTTTTTGGAAAATCAGTAACTTTGCGCCAGTAAAACAGCCGTTCCACGACCGCGAAAACAGCAGCGGGACGGCGAAAATGTACCGTCCTATGCCGAAAACCATTACGCTTACGCTAACGCCGCGACAGGCTGCCGATGCGAAATACTACACCGCGCAGGTCGCTCGCACGTTGCGCATCGACGAACGCGACATAGCGTTGCTGCGCATCGTCAAACGTTCGGTCGATGCTCGGCGTGGGGCGTTGAAGGTCAATCTTACGCTCGAAGCCTTTATCGACCGCGAGCCGCAACCCGCACCGCTTCACTTCGACTATCCGTCCGTTGAGGGCAGGCGCGAGGTCGTCATCGTCGGCGCAGGTCCTGCGGGGCTGTTTGCCGCTCTGCGACTTATCGAATTAGGCATCAAACCCGTTATTTTCGAGCGCGGCAAGGGGGTCGTCGAGCGTGGCAAGGACATCGCCCGCATACAGCGCAATCAGGGCATAAATCCCGATTCCAACTACGCCTTCGGCGAGGGTGGCGCGGGCACATTTTCTGACGGAAAACTGTTCACCCGCAGCAAGAAACGCGGCGACTACAACCGCGCTCTGCAACGCCTTGTCTTCCACGGCGCATCGCCCGAGATACTCTATGAGGCGCACCCGCACATAGGTTCCGACCGACTGCCGCGCATCATCGCCGACATTCGTCGCCGAATCATCGACGCAGGCGGCGAGATTCATTTCGAGCGGCGCGTTACGGCGATACGTTTCCGCGACGGGCGCATAATGGGCGTCGAGGTCGATGGCGCAGAGGTGCCGACCGATACGGTTGTTGTTGCCACGGGACACTCCGCGCGCGACATCTACGAGATGCTCCACTCGGCAGGCGTGCGCTTGGAGGCGAAGCCCTACGCCATGGGCGTGCGTATCGAGCACCCGCAATCGCTTATCGACCGCATACAGTACCACTCGTCGGAGCAGATGGAGTATCTGCCCGCAGCCTCGTATTCGCTTGTGGCACAGGTCGGCGGGCGCGGCGTCTATTCGTTTTGTATGTGTCCCGGCGGGTTTATCGTTCCCGCGATGACCGATGCTTCCGAGTCAGTCGTTAATGGTATGTCGCCGAGTCGCCGCAATTCGCCTTACGCCAATTCGGGTTTCGTTACCGAGATTCGGCTCTCCGATTTCGAGCATCTGCACCCGCAGTACGGCGAACTCGCAGGCTTGCAGTTCCAACGCGAATTGGAACAGACGGCGCGAGCCAATGGCGGTGCGCACCAAACTGCACCCGCACAGCGCGTTGCCGACTTTGTGGCAGGACGTGTCTCGACATTGTTGCCCGCCACATCGTACGTTCCGGGGGTGGTTTGTTCACGCTTGGACGAGTGGCTGCCACAGTTTATCGGTTCGCGACTGCGCGAGGCAATCCGCGTCTTCGATAAGCGTATGCACGGCTATCTGACCAACGAGGCGATAGTCGTCGGTGTGGAGTCGCGCACCTCTACTCCCGTCCGCATTCCGCGCGACAAGGATTCGCTTATGCACCCCGACATCGCGGGTCTCTACCCCGCAGGCGAGGGCGCAGGCTATGCAGGCGGCATCATCTCCGCCGCCCTCGATGGCGAACGCATCGCCGAGGCGATAGTCGAAAATTTCTAAAAATGTAGAATGTGCTAAAATAAAGGGCTGTGAACCAAAAATTCACAGCCCTTTATTTTATTGACTTTTGGTTGAACTTATAGATCAAAATATACAGTATGTAATAAAATGCTAATGAGTGCTTTGTACATGAATTGCGTCTCTAATCCTTGCCCAAAAGATGAACATTTTGTTATACTTGCATGGTCAGAAGAACAATCGTGCCAACATCCTAGCTCATAATCATAAAATGAACTGACAAAACCGTTACTATATTCAGAATCGTTAATTGTTACCTTTATAGGAACTTTGACATAATCACCGTTATTGTTAATGTAATACGCTGTCGTTTGTACTATTCGTTTACGTGTTTGCGGTTGATTGTTATATGATCTGCGGGGTGCTGTGTCTAAATCATAGTTATATGTATTCGTAGATGATTGTCCAAAAATATATGGTTCATAAATCTGAGCATTTACCGTTGCACAAACGAATACAAAAATTACACTAAAAATAATTTTTTTCATAATTCCATTTTTTAATTAGTAAATGTAAAGAACCGAGCCATCTTCTATGTCGTTCATGTTTTCGAGTGGCTCCATTTTATCAGATATGTCGCATAAAAGTTTCCCATCTTCGGATACTAATTTGCGTCCCTCACTGGAAAATTTGGTCGGTTTGAAATTTTCCTGTAAAATGCCGCCAATATTAAGTGGCGGTATTGCAATTTGTTTTTGTGGCAATAATTTGCCACGAATAAGGCGACCTGTTTCCAAGTCAAAAAGGTCAACGAAATCGCCGTCCCTTTTCTTTACAATAAAATAAGACATAAAATTAAGTTTTTGTTTGCCGTATCAACTCTTCTGCGGCGGGTTTAATTAAAATAAGAAAGTGTGGAGTCGTCCGCTTATTCGCATAGAGGTTCTGGAATACCCAAACAGAAATAAGCAACACCCCACACTTGGCAAATAATATCGAACGATACTATCTACACAAGCCAAAGAATGTTTGTATGCCTATCCTCCTGTTTGTGAAATTTTCCAGATTTCTATGCAAGGATTCAGCGAAACACTTTCACTAATCAATATGTAAATCGCTCTGGGAGCGACACCACAAAGTTAGAAAATGTTTTTGAAATACAATACACTCTGCAGGGCGTTGCCTTGATATATTTTCTACCGCAAAGGTCAGAAAAACAAATTTTTTGTGCAATAGCCACACGCCGTGCAACCAAATTTTGTTTGTTGCATCTTGGGACGGTATGCCTTGTTTTGAGAGGGCTTTTGCAGTAAGTCTCACCTGTAATTACGCAAGTCGCAAACAGCGACGCTGCGGTAAAATAAATCGTCATCCTATATTTGCAATAGTTATATTTGTAGGATATAAATTAGTTAGTAAAAC
>CAVKRC010000054.1:0-6123 GCA_963658625.1 bacterium | reverse complement strand
TTTACTCCTCAAATTTCAGTTTTGGTAAGGCATTGACAATCTTGACTGTTTCGACCGAGACCGTGATGATGCGCAGCAGCAGGTTGAATATGTATTGCGGATCGCCGTGTTCCGTTGCCCAATCGTTCGGGTCGTTCGTTATGCCGCTGTCCTTGTTGGTCGTTACGGCGTAGCGTTCCATAATCCATTCGATTGCCGATTTGCCGTTCACCACATAGTCGTAGGCTTCGAGCGGAATGTTCTCGATGGTTATGCACGAATTGTAGTATATCACGCTCTTGTCTGCCGTCTTGCTGTCCTTCTTGCCGAAACGCATCTTATCCACGCGGTAGTTCATCTCCTCGCCACCGCGATCGCTGTATGCACCGTACAATACAATGCAGTTGCCATACGGTTTCGCTCTCTCGTAGTTGAGGTGCAAATCCGCAAGTGCACGACCTGCCCTGCTGAAAGCCCAAAAGTCGTCGGCAACCTCAACCAACGGCAGGCGCGGCAACGACTTTTTGAGGTCTGCCGAAAATGTCGCACGATAGTCGGGCGAATGGAGTATGCCATAGACATAATAAAATATGTCCTCCTTCGTAACCTTCGAGCCATACTGCTTGCGGGCAGTCGAGAGTACCCAATCGGTTACGCCATCACGCCGTACCCACCTATCCATATTCGCCTTGCCGTCTTGCGTAAAGAGGTCGGCAATATCCGATGTGCTCTCGTCATACCAATAGAGCGGGAAACATTGACCATTAAATAGCAACTGCAAATCAGGGACACAATCCGTCATCAATGCCGAGAAATCTTTGCTTGCGCCTATACCCGACACACAAATCACCAAATTTTTGTGTTGAGGTGTCGGGAAGAGTTTAGGGCTTAATCCAATACGTTCAATAAACGGTTTGTCATAATATAACCATTGTTTTTCAAATGGGCGATACATCGAATAACGGACATCATCGATGTATGTATGCTGTTTTTTCCGTTCAACATCTTTTTTCAGATTAACAGTCCAACTAATCTTTGCGGGATTGGTATCAATAAAACTTTCTATTTGCAAGTCGGGATTCTGCTTGATTGCAACAGCATACGCCTGTGCTTGTTGATTATAAAAATCAATCATATCAGACATATTTCGGGCGACTTTCGATTTTGAATAATTGTATACCCAAGCATCTCTATTGGAAGCCAAGCCAATGGCAAACGTACTGAATACAGATTTTGCCTTTGCATTAAATTTCTTATCAGGTTCAAGTGGCGTAAACAGGTTGAACAACTCGCTCCGTTTGTTGAGCCAATCACCATGTTCGTTCGGTTCAATCTCCGTCCATTTCATCAGCGGATTGCCGATATAACCGAAATCCTTTATCTTTTTCAGCTTATCCTCACGCGAAAGGTAGTCGCCGATGTCGTAGTAATATATTTTTGCCATAATTCTTCAATTTTAAGGTATCGATTTATACTGCGTGATTTACTTTGCAAATAAAAACTCAATGTATATCATCAAGTTACATTCAGTCGTGATTTACTTTGCAAATAAAACCATCAACCATAATACGGGATATATGTAGCATATTTTTTCGATATTATATCCGCATTCGACAATTTAATCAACCCTCGTTCCAAAGTATCGGCAATGATACGCGAAGCGTCCGACGATTGGTTCTTTCCGAGATTGAATCGCTCACGAATGGATTGGTTGTTGATAGGCATATTATCCTCATACATCAGACAGGCATGTTGGTAGCATATATCAATCTTTTCCTCCTTCGTCATCTCCCGAATATCCTTGCGAGGAAACATAGTTACTCGTGTAGTTTGCTCCGTTTTGGCAATTTTAACGGCGGGCAGCCACATCTTTGCAACAGCCTCGACAGCTCGGTCGATACCACTTCCTCGACGCTCGCACATACCCAACATGTACATAGTCTGCGCCAAATCCTCGTTACGGGAATGCGGCGGCAAATCTATCAATCGGTTTATATCATTCAGCGGCGCACCTGCATTGGTTATCACGAGTCTATTGGAGAATACCTCTATTGCAAGCGGAATCCCCGTTATTGCGAAATCCTGATGCACGAGAGCATTGGCAACAAATTCTCGAATAGCCACACGAGGATATGTAGGCTCCTCGCTTCGCAGCACATCTATAACCTCTGTCGATGTGTTCCGCATAATAATATCCACCATATCATCGAACGCCACGGCATAACCACAATAAAAGAATTTCTCGGTCATCAAATCACGGTTATTTGTTCCGTTGTATTTTCTGAATACGACTGCCTTGTTTACCAAACGAGAAAAGTCGGTAAGGTCGTTGGCAAACAACAACGCCCCTTTATTGGTAATGTTCCATACTCCATTATCAAGACGGCAAAGCCCGAATTTCGTCAGGTTATCCAAAACAGCCTCTGTGGTTGCGGGAGTATTCTTGCGGAGCAGGTCATGAAATTTCTTGTAATCCAACTTTTGCAAAATTTGCTCACCTGTCAGTCCACCCAAAGCGACACTCTCTTCAAACTTGAAACCATCGGATTGCGCTATCAACGAACGCACCTGATCGCGCGACATTTTTACAGTTTGACCTGCGGAACGACAATACGAATCGAATATGTTCCTTCCGCGCAAATAGACAGGTCTATCGGGTTGCTCGGGAATATATATGAACAACAACGAACTGCCGTTGTAATCGATAACGGCATGTTCTACCTGAATGTTGGTTGCCAAATTGTTGTGCGCAATGTTGCCTATGCGTTGTATTGTATCATCTATATCGGTTTTCGACATTGAAAACAGTGTTCCGTCATCGTGAACGCCATACACCAACATTCCGCCACCCGTATAGTTGGCAAATGCCGATATGTGTTGAGCAAGACGCTCGCTTTTGGAAGACAATCCGCTCTTCCAATCCAACTCGTTCAGTTCGGTAGGAACGGGATACAAACTCTCCTCCAACGTTTTTATTGCTCTATCTTTCCAATTCATAATTATATATTTTTACTTTTTTCTATCAATTTACTGTTTAGGTTTTTTGACCAATATGGTTATGGCAATAGGCGTACGGGAACCAAGTCCGAAAACGCCATCGCCCTCTTTGCGACGGATTTCGCCACTTGTACGACAATTACCTCGCAAATTAAATACATAGATGGACGAAAACTCCTTTTCGAGACATTTGCGCATACCGTCCAATCCATTGCCGTCCAACCACGCGCCATTGGTAACAAAACCTATCACGCCACCTTCTTTCTCATTCAATCTGTCGGTTGCCCAACGGAAAGCCTTGACATAACTATCGTATGCCGATTTGTTGAGGGCTGCGTTCGATTGTTTAACGTAGGTGCGCTCTATGCGTTTTTCAAGCGTCGGATAACTTTGATTCTGCGCATTGTCGTTAGCTGACTTCTGCCCTATCGAATACGGCGGATTGCCGACAATAACGGTTATGCGCTTTTTCTTCTGCTCGATAACTCGCTTGGAGTTGGTCGGGAACTGTTCCGAATAGAGATTGTCGTCCGAAGCCTCCTCGCCCAATTGGAAAGTGTCGGTGAGACAGATGCCACCGAATGGTTTGTAGCCGTCATCGGTGCCGACTATATCGTGATATACATTTTCGATGTTGATGGAGGCGATGTAGTATGCCATCAGCACAATCTCGTTGGCATGTATCTCCTTGCCATATTTGCGTTCCAATGCCGCACGCGAAATCAGTCCGCTTTGGAGCAGGCGCGTGATGAATGTACCCGTACCTGTAAACGGGTCGAGGATATGGACATTCTCGTCCGAAAGCGACCGCCCGAACTCCTTTTTCAGAATGTAGCCGACCGAGTTGATGATGAAATCGACCACCTCGACAGGCGTATAGACTATACCCAACTTCTCGACGGTCTTGGGCGATGCCGTTTTGAAGAATTTGTCGTACAATTCGACGATTATGCGTTGCCGTCCTTCGGCATCGCTTATTTTGCCCACCGTGGTACGGACATAGTCGTAGAACTTTTGGAGTTTCTCGTGCTCCTCCTCGGTTTTGGTTTCATCGTCCAACAGGTCGAGCATACGCTGCATCGATTTCGATACGGGATTGCTCTGCGCAAATTCGTAATTCTCGAACAGAGCCTCGAAAACGGGGCGGGTGATGATATGCTGCGAGAGCATCTCGATAGCGTCCTGCTCCGTCAGATTCGGGTTGATATTGCGATGCAGACCGCGCATAAGCGAGTCGAAGGCTCGGCGGTGCTTGCCGTCATCGGCTATAAGGTGCTTGATACGCTCGATATGCCCTTCGGCAATCTGCGCAATGTCGCGCGCCCATTGTTCCCAATAGCGTTTGGTGCCGACTTTCTGCACCATCTTGGCATAGAATACGTTTTGCAGGTCGTTGAACGACATTTGAAGTTGTCGAGCCATAGCTGCCGCTGCGCTGTCGGTATCGGGTTTGCTGTCGCCCGACGATTTGGTACCGTCGTCGCTATCCTTGCGACCCACGCCGACACCGCCGAAAAGAATGTTCTTCGGCTTGCGTTTGGAGAGTTCTATCTTGTTGATTTCGGCATTAAAACGGTCGTCGTGTGCACGCAATGCGTTGAGGACAGTCCACACGACCTTGAAATTGGGGTGTTTCTCCAAAACGGCTTCGCCTTCGACATCGGACGGCACTACGACAGGGATAATTATGTAGCCGTACTTCTTGCCCTCGCTGCGACGCATAACACGACCTACCGATTGCACGACATCTACCTGCGAGTTCTTGGGCGACACGAATACCACTGCGTCCAACGACGGCACATCGACACCCTCGCTCAAACAACGGGCATTGGTCAGCATACGGCACTCCATATCGTTGTCGGTCGAACCTTTGAGCCACATCAATTCGGCATCGCGGCGGGTAGCCGACATCGTTCCGTCCACATGGTGGGCAACCACATCGACCATGGTGGACTTCTCCGTTTCGAGAATATCCTCCATATACAGGTCTTTGCACTCGGTGAACACCTGTGCAACAGCCTTCGAGGATTTGATGGAGGAGCAGAATGCCACAGCACGGCGCATAGGCAGCGGATCGGCATTTTTAATCAGACCCTCATCGTCGCCGAGCATCTTTTTGGACAGGGCATTGATGACACCTATGAATTTGGAAGCATCGTCGGCATTGATTACGCCATCGTTTTGGGTTATGGCTTTTTGCAGGGTCGGCGTTATGTCCTTTTCACCGACAGCCAATATAAGCACCTTGTAATCGGTAAGCAGATTCTTCTCGACCGCCTCGCCGAAACCGATACGGTAAATTTCATCGCCATACATCGACTTGTCGTCCATAGAGCAAAGTACGGCAGAGTTCTCCTCCGCCTTGCGCTTGGTCTCGTCGGTATATAGGCGTGGAGTGGCGGTCATATAGATACGACGTTTCGCCTGAATGAAATCGTTGCGATGCACCTTGACAAATGCACTCTCCTTCTCGTCTTTCAACGTTACGCCCGTTGTGCGGTGAGCCTCATCGCATATAATCAGGTCGAATACGCCGAATGTATTGTTCGTGCGACGCAAAACCTCCTTTTGTGCTTTGGATATGACTTCGATGGATTGGTAGGTGGAGAATACCACCGTCATACCCTCGCGTTGCGCACGGTGGATTGCCTCCAACTGATCGGCAATGTCCTTTATGTCGGTAGATGCAGGCAGAGCGAGGTCTATGGTACTGACGATATTCTCGTCGTTCTTCTCCTCCTGTTTGGAGACCATCGCATCGGAACAGATACAAACCGCATTGATTGGCACCGTTGCCTGCTGCGACCACGAACGCAGGGTCTGACCGAGCAGGGCGATAGACGGAACCATAAAAAGCACAAGTCCTTTGTTTCCCGTTTCATTCTCGGCTATTTTGAGCGAAGTGAAAGTCTTGCCCGTGCCGCACGCCATAATCAACTTGCCGCGCTCGTGGGTTTTCAGATATTCGTGCGTCTTATCGATGGCTTTCTGCTGATGTTCCTTAATATCAAAAGGCTTCGGGCGCGATGCCTTGCCGAACAAGCCCTGTTCGAGCCGTTCCCAATCCACATCATCGGCTTCGAGGTCGATAAGATTCAATCGTGTAACGGGCGGCGTTTGGTTCTTGATGGTCAATTCCGCAGTAGA
>CAVKRC010000053.1:0-6216 GCA_963658625.1 bacterium | reverse complement strand
ATATAATGCTGCTTTGAAATTATAAGAGAAGTCTATCAATGGAGTAGGTGCTCCGTAATGTTGTAGAAAGCACATTGCGTTCCAATCATTTTGTTCTACATTAAGAGCCTTGTAATACTTATTTAGTATTTCGTTGGTTTGCAAATATTTAAGCATATAATTAACAAAATCTCGGTAAGATTTATATGCTCCAAGCGATTTTACATCCTTACCAATCCATGCTCGTTGTAGCGAACTATAAATCTTATATCGAGATTCAGACACTCCTCTATATATTTCACTTCGAGTGCTTTCTTGTTCAATACATTTGTTGATAAAGTTTTTTAATTCAAATAATGTGTTTATTTGATGATAATTCTTGCCATAGAACTGTTGTTTTTCTGCAATACTTTTATACTCTTCCATAGTTTTATATTTTGAATAGTTAATAAATTGTTTTATAGTTAAAGTTAAAAAGCGCGAACAGCACGAACATTGTAAGTGCTACTCCTATTGGAGTTATAATAGTAATTCCCATTAGAACAGCTCACTGTGTACGCATGCTTACCGTCGGTGTTTTCTGTGGACGACCAATAGCTGTCCGTCCCGATGGTTATATAGCCGTATGCACTTAATGTCGCATTAAATGTGTCTTTTACCTTATATATAGTCCGCAACTGGTCTATACCTGGCAAATACCAACTTGCTCCATAATTATTGCACCACGTTTTAGCATCATACCAATTGGCTGATGTTTCACTGACAGAAATCAGTTTACCATGCAATAAAGATTCGTCTGCTTCATAAACTACACCTCCATTATTCCAAGGAATATATCTGCCGACAATATAAGGATAGCCATAATTATTTCCATCAACATCTATAATAGAGATTTCTGGTGTATTATCAAAATGCAGTATACTGTCATGAGGTTTGGTAAACTCGTCCCAAATAATAATAGTGTGAAGACTTGTATTATTCTTGACATTTGCATTTGTCAATGCGTGATTATTTGACAGATTGATTTCGCTGACAGCAAGATTTTCGGCATACAGGTCTGTAAGTGCAACATTGTTTTTGACATTTACGACCGAAATCTCGGCATTGCGGCTCATGGCGAGGTAGGTCAGGGCAGGATTGCTACGAGTGTTGAGCGACGAGAGCAGGTTGCCCGATACATCGAGATGCGCAAGGGCTTCGTTGCGCGTGAGGTTCAGCACCGCGAGTTTGTTGTCGCTGCACTCCAATGTTTCGAGAGCGGCATTGTCGGTAACGTCGAGAGAGGCAATGGAGTTGGAGTTGCAATAGAGTGTTTGCAGGTTCATATTCTGCTTGACCGATAGCGACTGCAAATCGCAGGAGTTTGCCGAGAGGTATTTCAACGAGCCGAGAGCCGCGACATCTATACCCTGCAATGCGGAACATTCGTTGCAGTTGAGTTTGGTCAGTGTAACTGGAAGCACGACCGAGGTGAGGGCGGTATTCTTGGCGATTCGGAGGTTGAGAATATCGTTGTCGGCGAGATCGAGCGTCTGCAACACCGTACTGTTAGGCATATCTATGCGCTGTACGCCCGTAGCGGTCATGCAGAGCGTGAGGGTCGAGGCGCGGTCGAAGCCGTCGATTGAGAGCCACTTGATTGCACCCTCCTCGCTGTCGTCCGTGGCATCGGTGCGCACGGCGTTGGTCGAAACGTTCATCAGATAGATGTAGGCGATAGCCGAGCAGTTGTCGAGGTTGAGGTACTGGACAGGGTTGCCGAAACATTTGAGCGTGGTGAGTTTCGTCAGCGACGGCAGGTAGATGCGCGCGATGGAGTTGTTGGAGCAGTCGAGCGATACGAGGTTGGTGCAAGCCTCCAAGCCCGTAAGGTCGGCGATGCCCTTGTTGGAGCAGTTTACCATGGTGATATTGTCCGCCTCGGCGATGCTGATTTCGCCATCGAAATCGTCGTCGTAGTTGGCGACGAGGTATGCCTTCAACTTGGCATCGGGAATGTTTAGCCCGCCGTCGTTGTAGTAGATGATGGTCGCATCGTCCTTGGTCGTGGCGATTGCGCCCTGCTGCGTGGCGTTCTTCACCCACAGTTTGGCAAGGTCGGCATTGGCGGAGCAGTCGAGTGTCGCGAGAGCGGCATTTGCGCTCACGTTGAGGCTCTGCAACGAGTTGTGCGAGCAATCGAGCGTTGCGAGGGCTGCGCACTTGGCGAGTTCGAGCGTGCGTAGCGCATTGTGCGAACAGTCGAGCGACGCAAGCACCGTGCAGGCGTTGAGGTTGAGGCTCGTCAATGCGTTGTTGGCACAGTCGATAGCCGTAAGTTTCGCACTGCCGAGGTGGAGTGCCGTCAGCGAGTTCTCGCCGCAGTCGAGCGAGACGAGTTCCGTATTTTTCGTAAGATTGAGTGCCGCGAGCGTATTGCCTTGGCAATCCAAGTCGGTGAGAGCCGTATTCTGCGACAGGTCGAGTTGCGCGATGGCGTTTTTACCGCAGTGCAGAGTCTGCAACGAGCGCAGTTTGGTAACATCGAGTGCCGAGAGCGAGTTCTTCGTTACATCGAGCGAGGTGAGAGCCTTGTTCTGTGCCACATTGAGCGACACGAGCGAGTTGTACGAGAGGTTGAGTTCCTTCAAACCCGCGGCAACGCTGGTGTCGATGGTCGTAAGCGAGTTGCCCGAAGCATCGAGCGTTACGACAGATGCAGGCAGAGTGAGAGAGGTCATTTTATTGTTGCCGACCTTGACGGTGGAAAGTTTCGTATTTGCCGAAAGGTCGAGTTTGGCGACTTTGTTGTAGGTGCAGTCGAGGGTTTCGAGGTTGGTGAAATACTCGATGCCTGCCAACGAAGAGGCACGCTGCAACGATGCGCCGATGTCGATGGTCTTCACCGCTGCGGCTTCGTCGGCAGAGATTTCGTGGTCGCCGTCGGTATCGAAGTTCTCGACGAGGTATGCCTTGAATACGGCATCAGGTATATAGATGTTGTCGGTAGTCCAAGGGACGATATTGACATAGTCGGAGGTGAGGCAGTTGTTGCTGTCCGAGATTTCGAGACGAATCGAGGCTGCCGTCTGACTGCGGAAGAACTCCTCTTTGAGAGCCTTGCCCGAAACCACGAGCGAGAGAATGCCATCTTTGGCTGTTGCGCTCTCGATGGTCAGCGGCACGAGTTCGACGGCGCGGGTTTGGGTATAGACTGCCTTGACACTCAATGCCGACTCCCACAGGGCGGCGATGTCGGTAGCGGTCGATGCTGGGCGCATCTCGAAATCAAGCGTCGCCGAGCCTGCCGTAATCAGACCTGCGCTATTGGTGTAGTACATGGTGGCGTTGCCGTCGGAGTACTGCGGAACATACTTGACGGATTGCACGCGAGCCAAGATAGCGGCGATTTGCTTCTGAATGTCGGCTATCTCCTCCTGCATATCGAGAATGGCAACCTTGATGGCTTTAACCTCCTTTTCAAGGGTCGTAACGCGGGCTGTGAGGGCGGTGATGGTCTCGTTGATGTAGGCAACCTCCGAGTCGATACGGGAGTTGAGCGTTGCGACATCATCGGCGAGTTTCTTGCTCAACTTGCCGTCCAATGTGGTGATTGCCGTGTTGATCGCTGCGGTGTAGGCTTCGGTAATCTCTGTCTTGGTAGTCTGCAAATCCTGCTGCAACTGCGCTATGTCGGCAGCGTTTGTTGCGATTGCATTGGCGTTGTTGTCGATAGCCGTGGCGTTGGCAGAGATGAGCGATGCGTTTTGCGCAATGTTGGAGGCGTTGGTCGCTATGGCGGCAGCATTCTTGGCGATAGCCGTCTCGGTCGAGGTTTTCAGTGCGTTGATTGCCTGCTTGTTCTCGGCGATGAGTTTGGCATTGTTGTCGATGCTCTTCTTGTTGGCTGCGATAGCCTGCTTATTCTCCGTAATCTTGGCTTCGAACGTCGTTTGCAGAGCCGCGATTTTGGCTGCATAATCGCTACGCACGGCGGCAATCTCGTTATTGATTGAGGTAATGTCGGCACCGATTTGAGTCAGTCGCTGCTCTATCTCCTTTACTTTCGCCTCCATGTCGGTTTTGTGCTGGGCGATCTCCTTTTCGATAGCGTCGATGTCGTTGGCATTGGCGGTGATGTTCGCCGTATTTGCCGTGATTTTACGGGCATTTTCGGCTATCTTGTCAGCGTTGTCGGCTATTGCCGAGGCATTATTGGCGGTCGTTCCCTGCAACGAGGTTACATCGCTGCGCAGAGCATCGATAAGCGTCTTGTTGGCATCTATCTTGCCGTTCAATTCACGCGAAAGGGAATTGACGAGGTTTTCGAGATAGGTCTTTTGCGAAGTGAGTTGCGCTTCCAAATCCGATTTCAGCACGGCGAGTTTGCTGTCGGTCTGCGCGATGGTGTAGTAGCCTGCGAGTTGCTCGTTCACCCACGATTTCATCGAGGTTTCGAGCGCACTGATTGCCTTGGCGATGTCGGCGGTGTAGGCTGCCTTGATTTCGCTCTTTGTGTCGGCGATGGTTTTGTTCAGAGTGTTCGTTACCTCTGTCGTAACTTCGTTTACGATTTCGCTTTTGACTGGCGCAACAGCATTCTTTATCTCCTCGCTAATCTCTTCGGCGATTTTGTTTTGGAGTGCATCGACAGCGGAGTTGAGCAATGCGATGTTCTCCTTGATTGTGGCGATGTCGCCCGCGAGAGCATTGTACTGTGCGAGGGTCGCGAATGTCGCCAATGCCCAATCTTTGGTGTTTTGCAGTTCGGTATCGGTGTAGGTGCGCAACGCTGCAATTTTCTGCTCCAACTCGGCATCTTTGCCCTGCAACGAGGTGATCGTCGTGTTAATTTGGTTGAGTTGCTCTGTCATTGCGCTCTTGGCTGCTTCCAACTGAGCCAATACGTCGGCTTTCGCACTCTTTATCGACTCGATTAACTCCGATTTCAGCGCATCGTCGGCAGCAGCTGCGTCGGCAATGGCTTTGTCGAGAGCAGTTCGCAGGTCGGCGATTTTGCCGTCGGCTGCATCGATACGTTCTTGCAGATTTTTCGCCGTAGTCTGCAACGAGGTGATGTAACCTTTGAGTTCCGTGTCCGTCTTTTTCAGTTCGGGAATAGAGGCTTGGATTGCCTTCACTTGCCCGTCAAGAGACGAGATTTGCACGTTTTCGATGTCGTCGAGCCGCTCGTTGATGCGGTTGATGTCTTTCGTGTGGTCTTTGGCACACGAGAAAAGGGTTGCCGCAGCAAACAGCGCGGCGGAAATCATAATGATTCTTTTCATGGTAAAATTATTTAAGATTAGTGTAAATGTGTGTCATCTAATCAATTTTACCGCATAATCTCCTCTGTGGTAGTTGTCTGTGTTTTAGTTTTATAAAAAGAAAGTGTGGAGATTTTTCCCGTTTATCTCTAAGAAGGCTGTGGAATGCCCAAGAGGTGATAAACGATTACAATGCCCCACACCTGAATAGATATGGGAAATCGTTACGCAAGAATGCGCAACGTGCCATAATCTAAACAGAAGATGAGTGCTGCCCGTTTGTCCAACCTCTTCGAAAACTTCCACATTATCTTAGAAGGACTGCGAAAAACACTTTCCGTATGTCTGCCACAGGCTTTCGCCCAATGGCAAAACAAAAGTAGATATTTTTTCGCTAACGAGCAAACACTCACCGTGAAAGCATTGTAATCAATGTATTATAATAAGTTTTACGGTTTGCTGGCGAAATGTTCAAAATACCTGTATCAGGTTCTCGAATCTCAAACAGCGGAACGCCGATTTTTCTATGTCCCAATACGCCACGCAATTGACACGGTCTCGCGAGATGCCGTTGCCGTTGATTTTTGCCTGCATAAGATTTGAGCAAGTAGTTCCCCAAGCCTCGCGGATTTCGCCGTTTTTCTTCTGGTACATAAAATGCGCTACGCCGTTGTGCAACTTTACTTTGAGCAGGTCGATAAGTTGTGATTTCAATACGCCCATTGCTGCCGAACCCGTCCTCGACATAATTACATTCGCACGATGCGATGTTTTGCCGTTGATTATTACCATTGTCTCCATATTATTGAAACAGATTAAGTTAAATGTCAATTTATCTATTAGTACCACATAGCGGGCTTTTTCCACCCTTCCAATTCATACCATTTGCTCAATGCTGCCGTGCGGCAGGTGCAATCTGCTACCTTCTGATGCGTCTCGTTGCTCCAAACACCCCAACCCGAACCGCTGCAACCTATGCTGTATTTTCTTG
>CAVKRC010000052.1:0-7499 GCA_963658625.1 bacterium | reverse complement strand
CCACTAGCCACTAGCCACTAGCCACTAGCCACTAGCCACTAGCCACTAGCCACTAAAAAGGACTATTATGCAAAAACTCTTTCTGGTCGATGCGTATGCATTGATTTTCAAATACTACTATGCGTTCATGGGGCGACCGATGCGGAATCGCGCCGGCATGAACACATCGATAGTGTTCGGTTTCACGAAGTTTCTGCGCGACATTCAGAAGCGCGAGAAGCCCGACCTGCTCGGTGTGGCATTCGATCCGAAAGGCGGCTCGTTCCGCAAGGATATTTTTCCCGAGTACAAGGCGAATCGTCCCGCCACGCCCGAGGACATCATAGCGTCGGTGCCATACGTCAAGCGCATAGTCGAGGCGATGTGCATTCCGATTTTGGAGGTCGATGGATTCGAGGCGGACGACGTGATAGGCACATTGGCGCATCGCGGCTCGGAGGCGGGTTACGACGTATATATGGTTACGCCCGACAAGGATTACGGGCAACTCGTCGGCGAACACCGCAGCATATACAAACAGAAGGGCGACGGCATCGAGATATTGGACACGGCGGCGATTTGCGAGAAATACGGCATAGAGAATCCCGTATTGGTGCGCGACATACTCGCGTTGTGGGGCGATTCGTCGGACAACATTCCCGGAGTGCCGGGAGTGGGCGAAAAGGGAGCCTGCAAACTGGTGCGTCAGTGGGGTACGGTGGAGAACATCATCGACCATACGGCTGAAATCGGCGGAAAAACGGGCGAGAACATAGCGGCGAACAAGGAGCGGCTGCAACTTGCCAAGACGCTGACGACCATACGGTTGGACGTGCCGATAGAGTTTCGGGCAGAGGATTTGACCGTGTGCCGACCGAAAATCGACGCTTTGCGCGCTCTGTTTGCCGAGTTGGATTTCAAGGCATTTGCGGCGGATTTGGCGAATCTCGCGCCTGCCGAGGATTTGAGCATACCGAAGCAGGAGGAGCAATATCAGTTGGCGAATATGTCGCGGGCGAAGTCGGGAGCGGCGCAAAAGGCGGCAATGGCAGGACAGGGGACTTTGTTCGATATGTCTGCGCCCGAACAGACACCGCCGCCCGTACAGCAGACGCCGAAAGAGGCGGAACTATTCGACACCACAAGCGGGCCGACTGACGAGGAGCCGAAAAAGGAGTTTGCGACGGCAGAGACCGTACAGCACGACTATCGGATAGTGCGCGATGCAGAGGCGGTGCGAGAGGCGGTGGCAGAAATAGGCAGGTACGACGAATTTTGTTTCGACTTGGAAACGACGGGATTCGATATGTTCCGCGACCGAATAGTGGGCATTTCGCTCGCCGTAAAGCCGCACGAGGCGTGGTACATACCTTTCGGAACGCACGAAAGCATGAGCGATGCGGCAACGCGCAACAAAACGGAGAGCGAGTATGCCGCGATTCTGCGTCCGCTTTTCGAGAATGCCGACAAAGCGAAAATCGGGCAGAATATGAAGTTCGACATTCTGTTCCTGCGCTCGCTCGACATAGAGGTACGCGGTCGCAAGTACGACACGATGTTGTTGCACTATCTGTTGGATCCCGAGGCGCGGCACGGAATGAATGCGTTGGCAGAGAGATATTTGGACTATGCACCGATTGAAATAGAGTCGCTTATCGGACGCGGAGCGAAGCAACTAACGATGGATATGGTCGGGTTGGAGCGCATCGCGGAGTATGCCGCCGAGGATGCGGACATCACGCTGCAACTGGCGCAGGTATTGCGTCCGATGGTCGAGCGGGAGAATCAGATGGCTCTGTACGAGAAAATCGAGGAGCCGCTGATAGATGTGTTGGCGGATATGGAGTGGACGGGCGTGCGCATAGACAGTGCGTCGTTAGCGCACTACTCGGCAACACTCTCGGAGAAACTCAACACCTTGCAGGAGCGGGTGCGGACGATGGCGGGAGACCCGACGCTGAATGTTAATTCGAGCCGGCAGTTGGGCGAACTGCTCTTTACGAAAATGCGCATTGCCGAGAAGCCCAAGATGACAAAGACCAAGCAGTTTTGCACCGACGAGGAGTATTTGCAGGGTTTTGCGCACCAACACGAAATAGTGGATTTGATACTGCAATACAGGGGCGTCAAGAAATTGTTATCGACATACGTCGATGCGCTGCCGCTGTTGGTCAATCCCGTTACGGGACACATTCACACATCGTACAATCAAGCGGTTACGGCGACGGGGCGGCTTTCGTCAGCCAATCCCAATCTGCAAAACATACCCGTGCGCGAGGAGATAGGCCGCCCGATTCGCGAGGCGTTCATTCCGAGCGACGAACGGCATCTGCTGCTCTCGGCGGACTATTCGCAGGTGGAGTTGCGGTTGATGGCGCATTTGAGCGGGGACGAATCGCTGCGCGAGGCGTTTATGCACGGCGAGGACATTCACGCCGCAACAGCCGCAAAGATATTCGGCAAGCCGCTCGGCGAGGTAACGTCGGAAGAGCGGCGCAGGGCAAAAACAGCCAACTTCGGTATCATCTACGGCATATCGGCGTTCGGATTGAGCCAGCGGTTGGATATTCCGCGTGCGGAAGCCAAGGCGTTGATAGAGGGTTATTTTGCGTCGTATCCGAAGGTGAAAGAGTATATGGAGCGCGTAACCGAGCAGGCACGCAAGGACGGCTATGTAACGACGCTGTTCGGGCGCAGGCGGTATCTAGCGGACATTGCCTCGCGCAATGCCAATGCCCGCGCATTTGCCGAGCGCAACGCCATAAATGCGCCGATACAGGGCAGTGCGGCGGATATTATGAAGATAGCGATGATTGCCGTCGCGCAACGGTTCCGTGAGGAGGGCATACGCTCGCGCATCATTTTGCAGGTACACGACGAAATCGTGGTCGATATGCTCATCAGCGAGCGCGAACGGGTGGAACGCATCGTGCGCGAGGCAATGGAGGGTGCGGCGACGCTTACGGTGCCGCTCGTGGTCGATTGCGGCGTGGGCAGGAACTGGTTGGAAGCGCATTAAATTTTACTTTTTGTAACGATAATGAAAAAAAACGATAAGAAACAATCCGGGCAGGTGTTTACACCAAAATTCATAGTCGATAATATGCTCGACTATTGCGGCTATACGGGTTCTGCCATTGTCGATAAGCATATTATCGACAATAGTTGCGGCTGCGGGGCGTTCCTATGTGAAATAGTAAATCGTTACTGCTCCGCATGCTTCGATACGGGATTAAACATAGAAGCGACAAAGCTTGGTCTTTGCAAATATATTCACGGACTGGATTTGGACATTGTGGCTATAGATGACTGCATAAGGAAACTCAATACGATTGTTGCGAAATACGGCATATCCGACGTTCGTTGGGATATTCGGGTCGGGAACGCATTAAAAGTTGGCGAGTATGACGGTTTAATGGATTTTGTGATCGGAAATCCGCCCTATGTTCGTGTACACAATCTGGAAAGCAGTTACTCCGATGTTAAAAATTTTGCATTCAACAAAGATGGAATGACCGATCTCTATCTGGCATTCTACGAAATCGGGTTCAATATGCTGGCGGATGGGGGCAAACTTTGTTACATCACGCCGAGTTCTTGGCTTAACAGTCTTGCCGCCACATCTATGCGCAGATACATCATGCAACACCGCAATTTGATTTCGTTGGTGGATTTGGGACATTTCCAACCGTTCGATAACGTAACTACCTATACCATGATTGCCTTGTTCTCAAAAGACAGGCAAAACGACAGATTCGGTTATTACATTTACGACGCATATACCAAATCGAGAGTATATGTTTGCGATTTGTCATATACGGACATATATATAGACGGGAATTTTTACCTCTCAGATTTTTCGGCTCTGAATGCGCTGCACTGTATCAAAACTACACCTGCCACTCAATTCGCTCGGGTTAAAAATGGTTTTGCGACACTTGCCGACAATGTTTTCATAAATGACATTATACCCGATTCGCCATATACCATAAAGACAATCAAGGCATCTACGGGCAAATGGCACAAATGTTTCTTCCCATACGACCACAATGGCAAACCGATAGGAGCAGAACAGGTATTTGCCGATAACGGCATCAGAATGTATATGGAATCACGCAGGCAGGATATTCTAAAAAACAAGGAGGAGTTTCCGGAGTGGTATCTGTATGGGCGAACGCAGGCATTGGCAGATGTGGGTAAGCGTAAAATCGCGATCAACACAATCATCAAGGACTTGAACAGCATCAGATTGGAGGAGGTCCCGGCAGGTTGCGGTGTATACAGCGGACTATATATATTGACCAATGAGAGCCTCGATACAATAAAAAGCATTATAGTAAACCCGGATTTCATAGAATATGTCGCATTGCTGAAAAAATACAAAAGCGGCGGGTACTACACATTCAATTCAAAAGATATAGAGCAATACATAAACTATAAACTGACTTACAACAATGAAAACAGAGAACAGCATATCGCCTAATGTTAATCAAGAGTTTTTGACTGCAATTACGGCATCGTTCAACTCTTTTTTAGACAAGGGGACATCTCGCAGCACGGCGAAATTGATACCTTTACATGGATTTATCGCCAAAAAGATTAACGAGTTGCTTGGTTGCAATTATATAATTTCGTCAAAAGGATACGGAAACGGAGAAGAAGATTCTATTAAAGGTCGTTATTTCGACAAGAAAGTAGATATAACTATAAAAAAAGAGAATGCTATAGTTGCCGGTATTGCCGTAAAGTTTGTTATGCAGAACTACTCCCCAAACTCTATCAATTATTTTGAGAACATGCTTGGAGAGACAGCGAATATTAGGTGCGCTAAATACCCATATTTCCAAATCTTCATCATATTCGATAAACTTCCGCATTACAACAATAACAGGGACATTAAACATTGGGAGACATTTTCAGATCACAGCATTGCCAAATATCAGAAATTATCAAAAGATAATGCTGATATATATTATCATACCCCGAATAAAACCCTGTTATATGTAATTCACATTCCGGATAATGAAGAGTTGAAAACAAAAGATGAATATCTGAATTATTATAAAAGTCTGCACCCGAATATCGTATTATCAACCAAGCAATACAACGGGTTCGGAGATGCAATCATAATAAATGATTTCAGTGCATTTATTAACAAGGTATATCACACGATAATGGCATTATAAGAAATCAACAAATAAAAAATAAGAAAAAAGAGATGAAAAGATTACTGATTTTTGCCGTTGCGACGGTGATGGCGATGGCGGCGGTGGCGCAGGATATGCGCGAGGAGATTAAGGCGAATCCCGAAAAGGCGGCGGGTGTGTACAGGCTCTACCCTACCGAGTTCCCTGCCCTGACGCCTGCGCCGAAGGGTTACAAGCCGTTTTACATCTCGCACTACGGACGCCACGGTTCGCGCTACATTCTGCGCAACCACAAGTTCGACAACGTGTTCGACATATTCGCCAAAGCCGACAAAGCGGGAAAACTTACGCCATTCGGCAAAGAGATATACGGTCGTATGCAGCGCATTGCCGATGTCTGCCAAGGGTTGGCGGGCGACCTGACGCCGCTCGGACAGGAACAGCATCGCGGCATCGCGAAGCGTATGTACGAGGGTTATCCCGAGATTTTCCGCCACGACCCGACCATATCGTCGGTGGCGACCATCATACCGCGCTGTCTGCTGAGTATGAACGCATTTACGAACGAATTGCTGCGTTGCGACGCCTCGCTCCGCATAACGCTCGACACGGGTTACAAGTATATGTGTTACCTCAACCCTTATTACAGGGACAACAGTCCCGCACTTTCGGCGCGCATCGACAAGTATCGCTATCCCGTAGGTCCGTGGGTGGACGACTGGTATGCGTTCCGTCGCGCAACGGTAGATAACACGCGGTTGTTGCATTCGCTTTTCGCAGAGGATTTCGCGGCAGGCATAGAGAATGCCAACGATTTCGCAATCAACCTCTTCCGCGTTACGGTAAATACGCCGAACACGCCTGCGCAGGTGGATATGTCGGACATATTCACGGCTGACGAGAAATATACATGGTGGAGACTTATCAACTCGATATTCTACTACGAGAAGGGTCCTTCTGGCACGGGCGGCGGATTCCTCGACGAGGTACCTGCCAATCTGCTCAAACAACTCATAGACGACGCTGCGGAGAAGATCGCTGCTGCCGAGCCTGCCGTAACGCTGCGATTCGGACACGACGGTGTGCTGATGGGGCTTTACAACACGATGCGCTTGAAGGGTTGGAGCCACAAAGCGGAGAAAATCGAGGACATCGAGAAGACGTGGCACGATTTCGATATTCCGATGGCAACCAATATGCAATGGATTTTCTACCGCAACGCCAAGACGGGCGACGTACTGGTAAAGATGCTGATAAACGAGGAAGAGGCTGAGTTCCCGATCGATAGCGACATAAAGCCGTACTATCATTGGAACGATGTCAAGGCGTTCTACGACAAGGTGTTGGCAGAGCAGACGCTTTACAGGTTCGACAAACCGCTGTATTACCACTGCGACGAATAGAGAGACGAATACCAAATCAAAAAACCTGATAAAATATGTCAAGTATTGCAGAGAGGCATAAGTATATCCTCGACAAATTGGACAAGTTCGGTTTCATACGAATAGCCGACGTAGCCGACGAATTGAAAGTTACGAAAGTAACCATTCGCAGGGACGTCAAGATATTGGAAGACCGCGGATTGCTCTACAAGGTACACGGCAGCGCACGGTTGGCGAATCCGCACATAGCCGACCGCGACCTGATGACCAAGAGTTCGCTCAATCGCGAGGCGAAGCGGCGCATTGCCGAACGAGCCGTGGAGTTGATAGAGGACAACGACTCGATTATGATTTCGGCGGGTTCGACGATGTACGCTTTGGCAGAGGTGATTCACGACACGATACCGTCGAAATCGCTCAACGTCGTAACACCGTTTTTGAAGGTGGCGGCGTTGCTGAACGAGGGCGAGAACATCAAGGTCGAGCAGTTGGGCGGCAACGTATATAAAAAGTCGTTCGCCACGCTCGGCGAGAATGCGAGCCAGATGCTTGCGAATATGGTCTGCTCGAAGTTCTTTCTCGGTGTCGATGGTATAGATCCCGATTTCGGCATCACGACATCGACCATAGAGGAGGCGCAACTTTCGCAAAAGATGATGGAGCGGTCGTCCAAGACCGTCGTACTTGCCGACTCGTCGAAATTCGGTCAGCACGGTTTCGGGCGCATAGCCAACCTCGAAGATGTGGATATAATCATCACCGACAGCGAAGTATCGCCCGAGATGCAGAAAATCGTCGAGGAAGCGGGAGTCGAATTGATTATGGTCTGAAAGCAGTGGCTAGTGATTAGTGGCTGGAATAAGTGAGAGAGCAGGCATCAAACCTGCTCTCTCACTGTTTATAAATTATTCCTAACTTTATACTCTTTTACTCATTTCACTAGCCACTAGCCACTAGCCACTAGCCACTAGCCACTAGCCACTAGCCACTA
>CAVKRC010000051.1:0-8234 GCA_963658625.1 bacterium | reverse complement strand
ACCAAAAACACTCGATTTTTGTTCAAAAATGAATGAAAAAAATTTTGCGACGGCGCAAAAGGAAAGAAAAGGAAAGAAAAAGAAAGTCGTTTTCGGGCATTTTCGCCCCAAAAGGAAACAAAAAGGAAACAAAAGGAAAGGAAACGAAAGCCCGAAAGGAAAATCGGAGCGCAAAAAACGGCAATCGGCAGTAATTTCAGGCAAGTGGCAGGCAACGAAAAATCCGACCTTTTCGGAGGTCGGATTTTCGGCTGATTTCCCGTTCGGATTTCGAGGTCGGAAAACAGCGGACAAAAATCTATCGGGCGCGCTTGAATTGTCCCGGAGTTTTGCCTGTGATTCGTTTGAAGTATTGCCCCATAAAAGATGGGTTCGGAAAATTGAGCTCGTAGGAAATTTGTTGAATGCTCATATCCGAATACCGCAGCAGATTTTTGATTTCGAGCACGACGACATTGTCTATCCACTGGTGGACGGACTTGCCTGTGAAGTTGCGGATAACGCGCGAAAGATGTTTCGGCGTAAGATTCATCTTGTCGGCATAGAATTCGACATTGCGCTCGGTGCGGAAATTTTCCGCCAGCAACTGCATCAACCGCTTGAAATACTCGACACTGCGGTCTTTAACTCCCAGTGCGGCAGGCTGTTCGTCCTTGTTGTCGAGAATCACCTCACATATTCGGTAGATTATCGAGCAGAGCGCGTGACTGACGATAAGGTCCGAAAAAGGAGATTCCCTGCGATTGACGAACTCCTTGTAGAACGAACCGAACGCGAATTTCATTCGACTTATATAGTATTCGTCTATATCCATCTCGATACTCCCCTGCAACGAGGAGACTACTGGTGCAATTAACTGAATATCAAGGCGTCGCTCGGCAACAAAATTACTGTCGAATGCCAGAATGTAGAGTTCGCAATCGCGGCTCGAACGAAACTCAAAAATAGAGGCGGGCGTGGTGAACATCGTGTTGGCGGAGAGCGTATGCTCGGTCATATTGGCGGAGAACGAGACCTCGCCGCGCGTGCATATCACTGTCATAAAGGCATTGATGCGGCAGGGGTCTTTGAGTTCCTTCGCCACTATGCTGTCTGCCAGATTCAGATGAAGCAGTATCGCGCCGCGACACTCTATGAACTCCACGCCGTCGTGCTTTTTGATGTCCTCGACGTGGTATTGAAAAAACGCATTTGTTCCCATATCAAACATATTTTTGTGCAAATATAATTTGTTTTTGGGACAATTATGCACAAATCGAACAAAATATTACATTTACGACATTTGGCGGGTGGTTTCCCGTTTCGGCAAATATTCGTATATTTGTGGCAGATAATTTGTTACACGACAGAGAAAAAGGCTATGAGATTTATTCGTATTACATTTATAATCATTGCATTATGCGCAGCACCTACTGTTGCCTGCGCACAGGGCTCGCATATCGAATGGTCGCAGTCGGTGCGCTCGGCGGGCGACGGCAGGTACACCTTAATCGCCACCGCAAAAATAGACGACGGGTGGCATCTGTACGACTTGGGGCCATACGAGGGCGGTCCGAATGCCACGACGATGGAGTTCGTCAAAGCCGATGGCGTAGCGTTGGAAGGGGCGTTGCGTCAGGCGACGGAGCCGAAGCGGGTATTCGACAAGATGTTCGATATGGAAATCGGCTATTTTGAACATCGGGCAGTATTCGAGCAGGACATCGTTTTGAGCGGTTCAAAGTCGGCAACCGTAAAAGCGACAATAGATTATATGGTATGCAACGACGCGGTGGGCTGTATGCCCGAGGATACCGAACTCGTTTATGAAATAGGTGCACCCGTCGCTGCGCTAGACAACCAATCGGCAATCGTCGCACAGCCCGCAACGACCGACAGCCGAACGCTGTGGGCGTTGATAATAGAGGCTGTGCTGTGGGGCTTTGCCGCGCTGCTCACGCCGTGCGTCTTTCCGATGGTGCCGATGACGGTATCGTTCTTTATGAAAGGTAGCGACTCGCCCGCGCGCGGCAGGTTGAACGCCTCGCTGTACGGGTTGTTCATCGTCGCGTTATATACGCTGCCGATTGCGGCGATAATCGCAATCACGCGCTTGGTGGGCGGCGATGCGGTAACAGCGGATATATTCAATTTTTTGGCGACGCACTGGTTGCCAAACATTCTGTTTTTCACTGTATTTATGATTTTCGCGGCGTCGTTTTTCGGGGCATTCGAAATCGTATTGCCGAGCAGCATAGTGAACAAAAGCAACGAAAAGTCGGAGCGCAACAACATCGGCGGCATATTCTTTATGGCATTGACACTCGTGCTGGTATCGTTCTCGTGCACGGGTCCGATAGTCGGCTCGGTGCTTATAAAATCGACCGCAGGAGAGTTTTGGAGTCCGATTCTGACGATGTTCGCATTCTCGGCGGCATTCGCTCTGCCATTCACGCTGTTGGCGTTCTTCCCGTCGTTGCTCAAAAAATTGCCGAAAAGCGGCGGGTGGCTCAACTCGGTGAAGGTCGTATTGGGCTTCGTGGAGGTTGCGCTCGGCTTCAAGTTTTTGAGCGTCGCCGACCAGACTTATCACTGGGGACTGCTCGACCGCGAGGTCTATTTGGCGATTTGGATTGTTGTATTTGCGCTGCTCGGGTTCTATCTGCTCGGCAAGATAAGGTTTGCGCACGACAGCGAGGTCGCGCACATAGGCGTAGGGCGGTTGGCATTGGCGATAGGCGTATTCGCGTTCGTGGTCTATATGGTTCCCGGAATGTGGGGCGCGCCGCTGAAAGCGTTGTCGGGCTATCTGCCACCGATTACGACGCAGGATTTCGTGATGGGGAACGGCTCGGATGCGGGGTCGTCGGATTCGTCGGATTGGCGGAACGGAGAGGCGGCTCCGAAATACTCGGATTTTCTGCATCTGCCGCACGGATTGCAGGGATTTTTCGACTTGAAAGAGGCTGAGGGGTATGCCGAAAAAGCGGGCAAGCCACTGTTCATCGCATTCACGGGACACGGTTGTGTGAATTGCCGCGAGATGGAGGCGCGAGTATGGTCGGATCGCGAAGTGCTGGCGATGTTACGCGATGATTATGTGGTGGTTGCCCTTTATACCGATGACAAAAAGCAGTTGCCGCGCGAGGAGTGGGTTACGACCGAGACGGGCAAAACGCTCAAATCGCTCGGAAAGATAAATTCGTATTACGCACTGCATCGCTACGGCATAAATGCGCAACCCTATTATGTGTTGCAGGGGCGCGGCGGGCGACTACTTGCCGAACCGAGGGGTTACAACCTCGACGTGGCAGGGTTTGCGGAGTTTCTGAAACAGGGCGTGGAGGAGTATAAGAGGTAAAGCCGTATAAATATGCGGATATGATTGCTTTATACGAAAAATAATTGTATATTTGCACCCGCAAAAGGAAAGATGCAGGAGTGGTTGAACTGGCCCGCCTGGAAAGCGAGTAAACGTCAAAAGCGTTTCAGGGGTTCGAATCCCCTTCTTTCCGCCAATCAGTGCAGAAAAAGGCAGAACAAAATTTGTTCTGCTTTTTTTGTTTGTGGGCAGGGGCGCGCCGAATAGAAATAATAAATGTCCGGGAATTGTGGGGTATTTGTCAGGCTGTTTAAGACAAAGGTAGATAATCACGCCCTGCGCATAGAACGTTATCGGGTATCAGTAGCGTTTACGGTTGCTCGGGCTCATTATGACATTTGTTTAATGCAAGGCACAGTTCCGCCTTGCAGGATAGAGAAAATAAGGTATTGGCTACCCTATTTGCAGTAGCGGAGCCGGATTATCGGGAAGGGTTTGCCGAAGGGATCGGTTGCGTCGCGACCGACGGGAGTGAAGCCTTTGTGAAGGTAGAAACCGTATGCCTGCGTATTGTCCTCGTTCACATCGACGCAGGTAATACCCAAAGTATGAACCGCATAGTCGAGCAACAGAGAGCCGCAACCCTTGCCCTGTTCGGCGGGCAGGACGAATAACATTTCGACCATATCGTCGCTCAACCCCATAAAGGCGGCAACGTGTCCTGCGTCGTTGCGCACCAAATAAAGTTGCACGGATGGCAGGTATTGCGAACGCACCAACGGGCGGAAAAAGTCGATGTCCGCTTCGGTCAGAAAATGGTGCGAACTGCGCACGGATTGCTCCCAAACCGATGTCAGTTCGTCCAAAACGGCATCGTTCGGCGATATGCAACGTTCGATATTCACGCCTATTTCTGGAACTGCATCGTGTAGTTGCGAAGCCAACGGAGCATAAACGGCGGCAGGACGAGACAGAACGGGATAAAAATCTTGTTCCACCAGTCGGGCACTATGCAGCGACGACCGCGCCACATGGCTCGCAGACCGCGACGGGCGCAGGCTTGCGGCGACATAAGCGCACCGAGTCGCAAACCTATCTTCTGCCATTTCGGCGTAAGTCCGTAGAGGTCGGTCGCAATGCCCGCAGGGCAGACCGCCGTAACGTATACGCCGTGGTCGCGCACCTCCTTGGAGAAAGCGACCGAGAAACTTTTGAGGTAGGCTTTGCTCGCGCTGTAAAGCGACAGACCCGGGAACGGCATCCAAATCGAGAACGACGACATATTGAGTATATGCCCGCCGCCGCGCGAAGCCATATCGTCGGCAAAGAGGCGGCAGAGCAGCGTGTTCGTTATGTCGTGGAGCAGAATCGTGCGTTTGATTCGCTCGACGGGCGTGTTGCAGATGTCGCAGAACGAGAACATTCCCGCGTTGTTGATAAGCACATCGACCTCGATGCCGCGTTGCTTGATTTCGGCAAAAAGTTGTTCGGCGGCGTCGATTTGAGCGAGGTCGCGGACGATGACCGTAACCTGCGCGTCGTACTCGGCGGCGATTTCGGCTGCCGTTCGGCGCAGGGTCTGCTCGGTGTGGCTGACAACGACAAGGTTGTAGCCCAATGCCGCGAGTTGCTCGGCATAGCACCGCCCGATACCCGTAGATGCGCCCGTAACGAGTGCCGTGCGCGAACCTTTTGCCACCTCTCCGCGTCTCATATCTATTTGATTTTGCGCAGTTCCTTCCACAGTTTCTCCGGAATCTCGCCCGAGCAGTTGTGGCAGCACTGCATATCGACCGAATACATACGCGCGATGCAGTAGTCGCGGTGGTCGCAACCCGAGCGTGTGGTGATGTCGCCCGCCTTCAACTTATTGACGAATGCGGGGTCATTGACCAATGCGCGCGCCATCTGCACCATTTCGAAGCCTGCGTCGAGAACCTTCTCGATACCCTCGCGCGAAACAAGACCGCCGACATAGACGAGCGGGCATTTGAGTTCGGCGCGGAACTTTTTGGCATTTTCGAGGAAGAAGCACTCCTCGAAATCGTACTGCTTAATCATCCAGTTGCCGAAGAGATTGACGACGATTTTCTGCGGCAGCGACGGCCACCAAGGCATATAGTAACTCATCGTCTTGGTCGGTATGCGTCCGCGCATGACCGCCATCGGTGCCTTCGATACGAAGCCCGAGGTGAGGACTATGCCGTCCACGTTGAACTTCTCTATCTCCTTGGCTATCTCTATGGATTCGGGAATCTCTATTCCGCCCTTGAAACTATCCTCCATATTGTGCTTGACCAACACCGCCATACCGCACTTCTCCGCCGCCTCGCGCGCCTCCGTCAGACACATCTTCATGAAACGCATACGGTTTTCGAGCGAACCGCCGAACTCGTCGTGGCGATGGTTGGTATATGGAGAAAGGAATTGCGAGATGAGATAGCCGTGTCCGGCGTGAACCTCGACGCTGTCGAAGCCAGCTTCGTGGGCAGTCAGAACAGCCTTACCGAAATCCTTGGCAAACTGCGTACACTCGCTGCGACGCATACCGCGCACGAACGTGGGCGAATAGAGGTTGAAGCCCGTCGAGGCACCGACAGGGAAGCAACCCGCAGTGAACCAGTGGGTCATATTGCCGCAGTGTCCGATTTGGATACCCGCAGCCGCGCCCTCGTTGTGGATTGCGTCGGTAATATCTTTGAGAGCAGGGACAATCTCGTCGCGCAACCACAGTTGCGAGTTGAACGAGATGCCGCTCTTGTTAATCGAGGCGTAAGCCAGAGTGGTCATACCGATACCGCCGCGGGCTACGCTGACGTGGTAGTCTTTGAGTTTTTGGGTAGGACTGAAATCCTTGCCCATCGACTCGAATGCCGCCGAGCGGATTGTACGGTTGGGCAAGGTAACCTTGCCGAGTTTGTAGGGGGTAAAGAGTTTGGACTCTTCGAGGTTTTTCTTCTCTTCCATAGATTTATTGGTTAGTAGATAAACGGTATCATACGTTTGCGGTGCAACGACGTAAATTCGTCGCCGAACTCCTTTTGGTATCGCTTGTAGAGCGAATTGGCTCGCGGCGCGAGGTTGGCAAATGTCCACCAAGCGAACACGACGCCCGACCACGACCACGAGGCGATGGCGAAGCCCACCCACTCGGTAAATTCGCCGAAATAGTTGGCGGACGAGACGTAGCGGAACATACCGCCGCGCGGGATATAGTGTTTGGTATCGCCCGGCTTGCGCAGGTTGCGGATAATGCTGTCGGATTGCAGGTTGATGAAGAAGCCTGCGAGGAAAACCGCCGTGCCTATATAAATATAGGGTTTGGAGAACCAGTCGGCGTAGTAGTTTTGCTGCGGCGCGAGGTAGAATATCCAGCCGCCCTGCATCAGCGCGTTGAGCGTGTTGAAAATCATACCCATGGCGACGATGCCGAACGGCATTTTCGACTTGCCGCGCATACGCAGCGGGAATATGAATGAACGCTGGAAATAGTGCATCTGGAAAATAAGGAACAGCACGAGCGGTGCAGCCTCGAAACGCACGTCGGAGCAAGCCCACAACACGCACATGGCGATAAATACGGGCGACTCCATCAGCACCCAGCCTATTTTGTTGGGTACGGGAAATCCGAATTTCGGGTTGAACAGGTAACCGTAGCCCGCCTCGACGAAATAGAGTGCCACGAATACTACCACGGCGATGAGCGACATCGCTACGAGAAACCAATTGAATGCTTCAAGGGTTATCATTATTTCTGAAATTTTGCTATAAAACATACAAAGGTAGCAAAAAATTCGGTTTGCACGGAGTTGAAGGCAGAAAAAACTTTTTAGACTCGAACTTATCTACTTGGGGCTTGTAAATAAAAAATGTCATAACGAGCCGGAGCAATCGTTAATGGAGTTGATACCCGATGAGGGTCTATGCGAACGGCGTGGTTAACCGACGCCAAGCCGAGCGCAATAGAGTTTACTCGAATTGCCGAGGCGCGAAGGAGGAAAACCGAAGGTTAGCTACCGCTGTTATAAATACCATTGCTGATACCCGACACAATGGTAGATCGCCACACTCACTTACGTTCGTTCGCGATGACAAAGAGGTTTTACGCCGCGTCGCTCTCGCTCCTTGCGGAGTACAAGCCCAAAGTAGATAATTCCGTTTATATATACTTCCCCAAGGTGCAACAAACAAAATTTTGCTGCACGGCATTTTGCTATTGCACAAATTGTTTGTTTTTCTGACCTTTGCGGTAATAAATTTTAGCAACAATCCCGAAAAAAGAGGACTAATGCTGTTGCATTTCCAAAATATAGTTGTTACATTTGCAGTAACATAATTGATTACGGAAGTGTAACTTTATTCCGGTGCGACGAACGTAGGAAATTCAAAGCACAAAATCCATTCATTTGGTGGGAGTAGGTGGCATTGCCTTTTCGTCATATATCTTTTACGGATATTGGCGTGGGGTTGTTGCTTATTTTACCAATGAAGGTTTCCTACGACCTGTCGCACAAAATAAGGTATCAGCCCTACGCTTTCTTTTTGCAAAAATTAATCACACCCTCGGGCTGATAGGTGTAACCTAAAACTTATTTATTATGTATTTTACAAGTCAAGAAAAACAAGCGATTGTAAAAGTTGCTGCTGAAATGCAAGCCGCAGATGGAGATTTGAATCCGAAAGAATTTATGTTGAATGCTGTTGTGTTTAAGAATATCCAAGTAGAACAAGGAGATCTTGAAGCTGGTTTGAAATTACCTTTGATTGAAGCCGCAACTATTATTTCAAATATGACCAATATTGAGAAAGATTTCGTTTCAGCATTTCTTGGGACGATTATTATTGCAGATGGAAAAATTGATGATAAAGAAATGGCATTGTGGAGAATGTTAACATCGTTATGTGGATTTCCTAAAATGAGTTTAAGCGATGT
>CAVKRC010000050.1:0-8356 GCA_963658625.1 bacterium | reverse complement strand
AGATGATATTGCACGTAATGTATACTTGTCTATGATTGACTTATAGATTACGATTGTTTAAGTATCCAAAGGAGGCTTCCGAGCCTCCTTTTTTATTTACCGCCGACACGATTTATTGTCGATTTTATGTTCCGCTTTGTTGTTCGATTTCATCGATTTTCTAACGATTTTTTGTTGCTTTATTTTGCTATTTTTGTGCAAATACAATATCTTTGCAAAGCAACTGAGGCAATAGGGACAACGACTTGATTTGCTGCGACTTATTGGCGGGTTCGAACCCCGTTTCCCGCTCAAACTTAAAAAGGCAACCAAATTCTCTTTGGTTGCCTTTTTAGTTTGTCGAGGACGTTATAAAAGATCCTCGTACCTTGCAATCGGCGCAGCATCGAGCGACGAAAGGTCGCCTTGCAGGTATTTGTAGTAGCCCGCCACGGCAATCATCGCCGCATTGTCGGTGGTGAACTTCAATTTCGGAATAAATGTGCGCCAACCGCGCTTTTTGCCCTCCATTTCGATGCGGTTGCGCAGTACCGAGTTTGCCGATACACCACCGCCGATGGCGATGTCCTTGATGTCGTATTCGCGTGCGGCGCGCACCAACTTATCGACCAGAATATCGACTACCGTATGCAACAATGACGCGCACAAGTCGCACTTGTTCTCCTCTATAAAATTCGGATTATCCGCCATTTCGTCGCGCAAGGTGTAGAGAAACGACGTTTTCAATCCCGAGAACGAGTAGTCGAACCCATCGACATGCGGCTTGGCGAAACGGAACGCATCCTTGTCGCCCTCCTTGGCAAGACGATCGATAACGGGACCTCCGGGATAGGGCAGTCCCATCACCTTGGCGCACTTGTCCAATGCCTCGCCCGCAGCGTCGTCTATGGTAGTGCCGACAATCTGCATATCGAACGGCGAGCCGACCCGGACAATCTGCGTATGTCCGCCGCTGACGAGCAGGCAGAGGAACGGGAATGACGGGTGCGGCAACTGTTCGTCGGGCAAATCGACGAAGTGCGAGAGTATATGTCCGTGCAGGTGATTGACCTCGACCAACGGAATGTTGCGTGCAATCGCCAATCCCTTGGCGAACGAGGTGCCGACGAGCAATGAACCGAGCAAACCGGGTCCGCGCGTAAAGGCTATGGCGTCGATTTTGTCGGCAGTAATGCCGGCATCTTTGAGTGCGGTATCGACCACGGGAACTATGTTCTGCTGATGCGCCCGCGATGCGAGTTCGGGAATTACGCCACCGTACTTTTCGTGTACCGCCTGCGAGGCGATGACGCTCGACAGCAGGGTAGTGTTGCGCAATACGGCAGCCGATGTGTCGTCGCACGAGGATTCGATGCCCAATATGGTTATTTCCATGCTTGTATCAGGTTTTTCGTTATTTTTTTCGCCGTTTTACCGAAAATGGCTAACTTTGTAAGTTATATATCATATTCGGTATCTGTGCGCAAAGTTATTAAAATATCGGTAAAAGTGTTATCGGCAACGGTGTTATCGCTGATAATTTTACCCGTTTTGCTCTCTTTGCTGCTCAGCATACCCTCTATTCAGAATTTCGCCGTAGATAAGGCGGCACGCTTCGCCTCCGACAAAATTGGCTCGCGCGTGAGTATCGACCGCATTACGGTCGGGCTTTTGAACAAAGTCTGCGTGCGAGGCTTCTATGTCGAGGATCTCGACCGCGATACGCTGATTTATGCCGAGAAGGTTACCGCCTACATCGGCGGACTGAGCAATCTCTCCGACCGCTTCGTGCTGAATGTAGGCAAGGTCGAGAACGGCAAATTCATCTTGCGCGAGACCGAGCGCGGCGTGATGAATGTCAAGGAGGTGGTTGATAAAATCAGCAAACGCAAAGGAAAAGGGCGGTTCAAGATGCTTATACGCACGCTCGATGCCGTCAATCTCGAATTCCGCCTTGAAAAACTCACTCCGCGCAATCCAGAATTCGGCGTGGATTACGGGGCTATGCAGTTGTCGGGAATCACATCGCATATCCACGATTTCACCATCGCGGCGGGAGCGGTCGGCGGCAACATCGTCAATATGACTTTCACCGAGCGCAGCGGTTTTGCGCTGGGCAACCTTTCGGGACAGTTGCTTGTCGATAAGGGCTTGATTTCCATTGCATCGATGAAATTGGAGACGGGCGAGACTTCGCTTTTCCTGCCCGAGTTCACTCTCTCGGGCGAGGGTTGGGATTCCTACAAGGATTTCGTGCGCAATGTCCGCATAGATGCCGACGTACTCAACAGCCGTGCCGACAGCCACGACATCGGCTATTTCGCTCCGTCGCTGCTTGGGTGGGAAACATCGATTTACGATGCCACGCTCTCAATGCACGGCACGGTCGCCGATTTCCGTGCCAATATCGAATCGCTCCGCTTGGAAGATGGCGGCACGCTCTCGGTTTTCGGTCGAGTTCGCGGTCTGACAGCCGTGCCGCGCACCAACTTCAATATCAACGTCCGCCGTCTGGACGCCACTACCGACGAGGTCGTGCGTCTTCTCGGCAACATTGCGCATCTCGCTATTCCCGACAAAGCCCGCACTTATATCGACCGGACGAAACGTCTGAACCTCTCGGGCAAGTTCGCGGGACGCATCAAGTCGTTCGAGACCGATGCCGATCTCGCTCTGGGCTGTGGCGGTCGAGTGCGGTTACGCGGCACGATGAAGCCAGATGACAGTCTGCACTCGCTCACCGCCTCTGTCGCGGGCGAGAGCCTTCCGCTCGGTCGCCTGCTCGGAAACAATCTTTTGGGCGACATCACCTTCGACTCTTCGCTGTCGGCTCTTTTGGGCGGCGAGTCGCCTGTCGTCAAGGGCAAAGGTTCGATTACGGGACTGCGCATCGGCGGACACGACTACACGGACATAACCATCGACGGCGGAGTGCATAACCGCCGTATCGATGCCCGCCTGCACTCTGCGGACGAGGCTCTTGCGATGGACGCCACTGCGATTGTCGATCTGGGAGGCGAGGAGCGCGCTTACGACGCTGTGGTCGATATTGCCCGCGCTGACCTCCACGCAATGAACATCAACCGTCGCGATACGGTGTCGGTGCTTTCGGCATCCGTCAGTGCCTCGGTGCGTGGCAATTCGCTGGACGAGATGAACGGCGGTATGAGTATCGCCGACGCCTCCTATCGCCACGGCGATACGACCATAACCTCCGACCTCGTTTCGATTACCGTCGAGGGCAATGAGGATACGCGCTCCGTAAAACTCACCTCCGATTTCGCCGATGCGGTGTTCGAGTGTCGCAGCAACTACAAGGACGTGATTTACTACGCCAAGAATTTGCTTGCCCGTTACGTTCCTGCCATGTACGACGAGTCGGACCGCCGTACCATCGAACAGCGCAGCGAGGCTCTGCGTCGCAACATTGCCTTGATTTCCGTTACCACTAAACGGCTTGACCCGCTGCTCGACTGCATTACGGGTGGTTTGGAGGTCTCCGAAGGCTCATCGCTGCTCGTTTTTATGAATCCTGCCGACAACCGCTTCGTTATGCGCGCCAAATCAGACTATATAGCCAAGGATCGCTTGCTTGCGACCGAACTCAAAATGGCGGTCTCCAACACAGGCGACTCGCTGGCGATGAAACTCTCGGCTGTCGATTTCTATGCAGGAACTCTGCACCTTCTTAATATGGGCTTGGACGGCGGTGCAAAGGACAACGCGCTAAACCTTGCGGGTTCATTCGCCGACAGTCTGCGCAATGTCGTCGGCTCGGTGGCTGTTGCCGCCGACGTATCGCGTCGCGACAACAAACGGCATATCGCTATGCGTGTCCTGCCGTCATACGTCGCGCGCGGCAACAATGTTTGGAACATCTCCTCCGACGGTATCGAAATAGATTCGGCGCATATCGATGTGCGTCGCTTTATGGTGCGCAGTGCCAATCAGGAACTCTATCTCAACGGAGTTGCCTCGGGCAGCGTTGGCGATTCGCTTCTGTTGCGGCTGCGCAATTTCGAACTCGCGCCGTTTACACAGGTTGCCCAACGTATGGGCTACGAAATAGACGGACGTACCAACGGTTACGCCAAGGTCAAATCAGCCCTGCGCGACAGCGAGATAGAGGCGCGTATTCAACTGGACAGTCTCGATGTGAACGGTATGCCGATGCCCGACCTTACGCTCTCCTCATCGTGGGATTTCAAGCGCAGCCGAGCCTCGCTTACTGTCGCCAAACGCGAGCGCGGCGACACAATAGTTCGCGGCTTCTTTGCCCCGTCCAAACGACGCTACTATGCCCGCTTGCGGGTCGATAGCCTGCGTATGGGGCTGCTTGATCCTATGCTATCGGGCGTCATCTCCGACACGCACGGCACGGCGCGCGCTGATTTGGTGCTCGACGGCGAAGGGCGTTCGGCGGAATTGAGAGGCGACATCTTCGTCAGCAACCTCAGCACCACCATCGACTATACCAAATGTACCTACCGCATTCCGAAAGCCGACATCAAGGTGCGTAACAACCGCTTCGCCGTTCGGCGTGCGCCGATGTACGACGCCAACGGCAATACTGGTACGTTCGATATGTTGCTCAGTCTCGATCACCTCTCCAATGTCGAGTACGAAGTGGGGGTGCGTATCGGCGATATGCAGGTACTCAACACCACCAAGCAGGACAACGATATGTTCTACGGCAATGTCTTCGCCACGGGCAACGCCACCATCAAGGGCGACAAGTCGGGCGTGGCGATGGATATAGTGGCGCAGACGGGCGAAGGGTCACGCTTCTTTATGCCTCTTTCGGGCAAGAGCAACATTTCCAATGCCGATTTCGTTATATTCGAGTCGGCGGATAAACCCGACACCACCGACTACCTCGTGCGCAAGAAACTGATGTTCGAGCGTCGGCAGAAACGCCATGCCTCCACGCGCGGCACGATGGACATCACGATGGCTTTGGACGTCAATCGCAATGCCGAGGTACAACTTGTTATCGACCCGACGGTAGGCGACATAATCAAGGGTCGCGGTAACGGCGCGCTCAATATGCGCATCAATCCGCGTATGAATATTTTTGAAATGTACGGCGACTATACCATAGACGAGGGCAGTTACCTCTTTACGTTGCAGAATATCGTGAACAAACGATTCGTCATCGACTCGGGTTCCACGATTCAGTGGACGGGCGAACCGCTCGACGCAGTACTCAATATCGACGCCGTCTATAAACTCAAAGCCTCGCTCCAACCGCTTTTGGAGGGCAGCGTGGCGCAGAGCAACACCTCCACGCGCGCCGTGCCGGTCGATTGCGTCATTCACCTCTCCGATCGCCTTACACACCCTACGGTAACGTTCGATGTATCGGTGCCGAATGTTGATTCCGAGGTGCAGTCGGTCATTGCCAATGCGCTCAGCACGCCCGAGAGCAAGTCGCAGCAATTCCTTTACCTGCTTGTCGCCAACAGTTTCGTGGCGGAGACGGTATCGAGCAACGCCTCGTCCGCCATCGGCGGTTCCACGGCGGCGACAACAGGCTTCGAACTGCTCTCCAATCAGTTGAGCAATTGGCTCTCCACCGAGGACTACAATATCGTCATACGTTACCGCCCGAAAACCGAGATGACCGGCGACGAGGTCGATTTCGGCTTTTCCAAGGGCTTGATTAACAATCGTCTGCTTATCGAGGTCGAGGGCAACTACATGGCCGACAAATCGCAGATGGTCAATAATTCGGGTTCCAATTTTACGGGCGAAGCCTACGTTACATGGCTTATCGACCGCGCGGGTACGCTTCGGCTCAAAGGCTTTACGCACACCATCGACCGTTTCGACGAAAACCAAGGCTTGCAGGAGACTGGCTTGGGCGTCTATTATAAGGAGGATTTCGACAATTTCAAAGACCTGCGTCGCCGCGTCGCCGCCCGCTTTATGAGCCGTAAACGGCGCGAACGCAAGGCAGCCGAGGCGCGAGCCGCTGCCGAAGCCGCCGAACGCGAACAGGCAGCAGCGGCAACTGCCGACGGCGAATAGAACAACATAAAACAAAATAGAAAACAAAAACAAACAATAAAACAACACACACTATGATTACATTATTGCAAGCTGCCGAAGTGGCAGAGTCCGCAGGCAGAATGAGTTTATGGCAACTGTTCAACAACGGCGGTTGGCTGATGTGGGTACTGCTCGTATTGGGCGGAGCGACGATTTTCATCTTCGTCGAACGATTCCTCGCCATACGCAAGGCATCGGCGTTGGATATGAACTTTATGAACCGTATCCGCGACTACATCTCCGAGGGTAAAATCAAGTCGGCTATCGACCTTTGCCGCAAAACCGATACCCCAATCGCCCGTATGGTCGAAAAAGGCATCGAGCGTCTGGGGCGTCCTATGAGCGATGTTCAGAACGCAATCGAAAACGTCGCCAATCTCGAAGTGTCGAAACTCGAAAACGGTTTGCCGTTCCTCGCCACCATCGCGGGCGGTGCGCCGATGATAGGTTTCCTCGGCACGGTACTCGGTATGGTCGAGACCTTTATGGATATGTCCGCAGCGGGTGGTACGGTCGATATGGCACTGTTGGCAGGTGGTATGTATGTGGCGATGGTTACGACCGTCGGCGGTCTTATCGTCGGCATTCCCGCCTATTTCGGCTACAACTACCTCGTTGCGCGTATCGAAAAACTGGTGTTCCGTATGGAGGCGAACTCCATCGCCTTTATGGACATTTTGAATCAACCTGTTCAAAAATAGCGAATTATGGCAATCAAACGAGGCTCGAAAGTCGAAAAATCGTTCTCCTCGTCGGCAATGACCGACCTGATGTTTCTGCTTCTGCTCTTTTTGCTCATCGCCACGACGCTCATCAATCCAAACGCCTTGAAACTGATGCTCCCCAAGAGTTCCAATCAGTTGAAGGACAAGGCGATTACCACGGTGTCGATTCAGCAGACGGGCGGCGGCTACAAATACTATGTCGAACTGGACGAGGTCGCAGGCATCGAGGGGGTCCGTCGTGCTCTGCAAGCGCGCCTTACGGGACAATCCGAACCTACCGTCTCGCTCCATTGCGACAAGACTGTGGCTGTCGATGAGGTGGTCAAGGTGATGAATATCGCCAAGGACAACGACTACAAACTGATTCTTGCAACCCAACCGTGATGCGGCATTTTGAATGATGAAGGGTAGTTACTGGGCAACCATCGCGCTTGCGGCTTATGTGGCGACAATTGTCGTCGCCATGGTTCTCGTGTCGTTCGATACGGGACGGCATCTCACACGCAACGCCGATGCCATAATCGTCGATTTTATCGAGCCCGCGCCTAAGCCCGAACCCAAACGGCGCATCAGCGAGGCTCCGCGCCACGAAAAAGTGGCGAAAATGGACAATTCCCGCCAAGTCTCGGGAACAGATGCCGCCACGCGCACAGTCAATCAGCGCGCCCTTTTCAAACAGCCCAAAGGCGGCATCGACGAACCTGTGAACGGCGGCAATCCTTACGCCCGCGAAGCGGAGAAGGAGCAGACCGCAGGCACGGGCGGCGGACTCAACCCCGTTGGCAATGCCGAACTGAACGAGGGTCTGCTCGGTCGCGGACTTGTCGGCTCTCTGCCTGCCCCGCGTTTCGACGGTAATCGCGGCGGCACGGTGGTTATCCGCGTTACTGTGAATGAAAAGGGGGCGGTAACCGCCGCCGAGTTCGAACCGAAAGGCTCCACCACCTCCGATGCGGCACTTGTCTCTGCCGCCAAGCGCGCCGCCCTCCAAGCGAGATTCAAGGAGAGCAATGCCTTTTTTGAAGGCGGTGTAATCACATACCGCTTCGTATTGAAATAAAACAATATACGGAGAGATTTATTCATTTTAAGCAAGGAGGCTTTCGGGGGAGCCTCCTTGCTATTTTCTATGGTTTGATGTGATGCAATTTATTTCGCGGATTCGACCCTCGTTTCTTGCAATCAAAACAATCCGTCGCAAATAAATTCAAAAAAACAGCAATGGAGTAACAACATAATCCGAAATTGCTTATCTTTTAGGACAATGCCCCATGGCGGTGTTGCTCAATCAGGAGAACTTTTATTATATTTGTGGTGCAATTCTGCGGAATTGCAGACATACGAAAGTGTTTTCGCAAGTCCTTGTTAGAAAGTCTGACAATTTTCAAAAGCAAGAGGACGACGAGCAACACTCATTTCTTGTATTGGTGTAGGGGTTACAGCGTGTTCTGCGCTATGTCCTGCATCGTACAGGTGTGGGGGCATTGTAATCGTTTATTCTTGCTTGGGTTTTGTCAGAGCCTTCTAACAGATAAACGGAAGTATATCTCCACACTTTCTTTTTATAGTTATCGCCACAAAGGAGATGTGTGGCAAAATAA
>CAVKRC010000049.1:1925-8408 GCA_963658625.1 bacterium | reverse complement strand
ACCTCCCCGTTATACCCGCTTGTTTTTCCCCGAATTATTCCTACCTTTGCCGCACCACAATTTATGTCAGGTAAAGTAAAAACAAAACACAGATGAAAAAGTTGAATTGCATGAGCGCAAAGCGATACTTTGCGCCCGAAATGATTGCGAAATCGGTAACGATAGAGCGAGGATTCGTTGCTTCTGCAACCGGTATAGACGACGTTACTTATGTTGAGGGTCAATGGTAAACGGGAAGCACGCGCTATGAAAAAGATATTTTTTGTGCTTGCCGCCGCAACATTTATTGCGGGCTGCAACAAGACTGCCGAAATCGCCGAAACAGTTGCTCGAACCGGCGATGCCGACCCCGTCCCTGCGACGATTTACGCCACAATAGAGAACACGGCCGACACCTCGCGCGTCCACTTGGACGGCGTGAAAACCCTTTGGAATAATGGCGATATAATCCGAATGGTGTGGTTCAGTCAGGGTCGCACGGACAGTACCTCCTACGAATTCAAATTTTCGGGCGAGGACAATGCCGCCTGCGGTCAATTCGAATATGACTTAGACCATATTCCCGAATCGACCAATGACCTCCCTGCGCTGACGCGCAACGGCGTTTACGCGCTCTACCCGAGAATCAAGAACCATGTGCAGTATGCCGTATCGGATTACTGCCTTGCCGCCGAAATCCCCATCGAGCAGAAGTATATCGCCGACACGGGTGTCGCCCAACCGCAGGTGTCGTTAGTTTCCGACTTTTGCCCTTTCCGCGACAGCGGTTTCCGCTACAACTCGGCGACGCTCCATTTCCGCCACATGGCAAGTTATATGGTTCTGCGCCTGTGGGATAAGGCGGGTACGAAAATCTCCTCCATTATGGTCGGCGCGAACGGCAACGAGTTTATCGCGGGTGCCGTCAAGGTGCAGTTGGACGGCGACGAGCCTGTTGCCACGCCCGACTACAATATCGGCACCATTAGCGACTATGTTACGCTGAATACGGGCAACATCGCTTTGAGTACCGACCCCGCCAACCCTACCGAGTTCTTTATCGCTATGGCTCCCACTGTGTTGAGCAAGGGTTTCACCATCACCGTTACCGACGAGGACGGTAAGATATTCACCCAAAGCACCGCCGAACGCGCCTACGATATGAAACGCGGACAGGTTCTTAGTATGCCTGCTGTTGAAGCCAAGTTCCATATCCCCGACAACGAGATTTGGCTCTACGGCACCGAGACCGTCAATATGGACCGTATCCGTATCATCAACGGTATGGGAACGGTGGCGAATTTCGGTGCTACCTACACGCGCTTCATTCAAAACAATGATAAGCGATATGTCCGTTTGGTTTTCGACGGCAATATCACCAAACTGAAACCGCAGACAATCAACACCTGCTATTCCGTCGTTACGCTTCTTCTGCCCCGTACCCTGAAAATGGTGTACAATATGGCGATGAAGGAATTTACCAAACTCGAAACCGTCGATTTCCCTGCCACGCTTACCGATTTCGAGAAATATCCGTTCGGAGCCACCGTTCCCGCGTCGTGGAAACGCATCAATCTGCGCTCCGTTACGCCGCCATACGTTCAGGGTCAGGCGGGCAATCTCGACCAACTCGGTCTGCCGGAGAGCGGTACCGACACCGACCTGCGTATCTATGTCCCTGCGCAATCGGTCGAGGCATACCGTTCAACCTTCCCTTGGAGCAAACACGCCGACATCATCGTCGGTTGCGAATTTGACGACTAAACTACCGCTATGCAAAAGATACTCACCGTTTTAACCATACTCACAATCGCGTCGGGCTGCACTGAAAGCCCCGACGCGGTCGCACCGTATAAGGGCGACGACGCCCCGCGTCTCCACGCCTGCATCGAGCCGACCGATTCCCGCGCCTATATCGACGGCACCAAAACATACTGGAATGCCGCCGACGAGATTACCGTTTTTTCCGCACGAAAAAATGAGATGAGTGATATTTCTGCGGCGACTTACTCATTTAGCGGTAAGGACGGCGAATCGGAGGGCGATTTCGAATTGTCCCGTTCACTCGGCTCCAAGCCGGCTACAATCGTTCCTAAGGGATACTGTGCAATATATCCAAGCCTTGGTAAGACCGATTGGCGCAACGACGGTCTGATTGAATCCTCTGTTTTGGCAGGTTTTTTCGCTCCCGTAACCGACAATGTTGCCTTTCCGCCCAATGCTGCAACATTGGTCGCCGCAACCGCCTACCCCGATGATTGCAGCCTGCATTTCCGCCATGTTACGGGCTATGTTCTGGTGCAGGTCTGGTGCGATCAGGAGCGCGTCCTCTCCTCGGCGAGGTTCTCGGGCAACAAGGGCGAAATAGTTGCAGGCGACGTCATCATCAAGGCTTCTGCCGATGCCGAACCCGAGGTGGAACTATCGTCCGACAGTGGCAGTACATACATCAGGCTATCCAAACTCAACGGACGGCTGAGTACCGACTCCGCTCACCCGACCGAGTTGTGGTTCCCTATGATTCCTACCGTGTTTGACGAGGGCTTCACTATCACACTTACCGACGACCTCGACCGCGCGATGACCATCTCCACCACCAAACAACAGACAGTACGCCGTGGCGAGGTGCTGCGTATGCCGCCTGTAAAGGCTGTACTCGAAATCCCCGACAACGAGATTTGGGTGCAGGCATCTGATTCGTTTTCGCTGCGCATTTCCAAAAATGTCGATTCGGCTGCCAATTTCGGCGCGACATACCTCAAAACCGATTATTTGGGCAGCACCGACCGCGGGTGGAATCTGCGTAGGCTTGTTTTCGACGGTCCCGTTACCCGATGCGGTGCAGGGATAGTGCCGGCATACTCCATCGACAAGGTAATCCTGCCGCCGACCGTCCGCACAATAGGCGACAAAGCATTCGAAGGCTTTGCGAAACTCGATACCGTCGAGACTTCGCCCGCCACCGTCGAGTACGGCGACAGCGTATTCTCTGGCTGCACGTCGCTCAAAAAATATACATTCCCGCCCACGCTTCAAAAGGTAGGCACGGGCTTGTTCTGCGGTTGCACGGCATTGGCGGAGGTACATTTCCGTGGAGCCGACAACACGACCGATATGATGATTTTCGAAGGCAAATATGCATTCCGTAACTGCCCCGCACTCAACCGCTTCACCTCCGACGTTCCCTACGACCGCCGTATGCTCGACGACGATGGCAAGTGCCTGATGGCAACAGCGGATAACGGCGCACGGGTTCTCGTTGCATTCGCTCCCGCCAACCTGCCCAAACGCACGATTCTCTCCAAGGAACGTCCCTACTATCTGCTGCCGCCCGAGGTATGCATAATCGGTACGGGCGCACTCTGCGGGGTCGGTACTGGTGCAGCCGACGGCGAGGCTCTGGAAGCGATAGAGTACGACTCCAACGTATTTGAAATCCGCGACGAGGCATTCTACAACTGCCCCGCACTGCGTATTGTCCAACCTCGCGGATTGCCTGCCACGCTGGGCGATAACGTCTTTGGCGGTCCCAATGCCCCGAACGACCTGACGCTCTATACCAACGTGGACTATTTCCAATCGCTTTACCTTTCATCGCCCGACTGGACCCGCTATTTCTGGTAATGATGCCAAAAGTGGTTGGTAAATTTCTCTCATTTTATCAAAATAATAAGTTTGAGTCTTTATACAACTCGAACTTATTATTTTGATTTTATTGATGTTACACCAACTAGACGTTGCATAATTGTTAGTTAGCATAGGTTTATTATATATAGTTTAATGAAACAGATTTCATTAAACTATATATTTTCTTCTGTAATTACAATATTATCAGTGCTATATATTAAATATCACCAACCACTTTTGGCATCATTACCCTATTTCTCCGACCGCATCTACCTTATCGGCTCGGACTACTAATAAATAAAGGCTGTCCGTCAAACGCAAGGCGGGACAGAATAAGTCCCGCATTTCTTGTGTTTACCGCAATGCTTGTGTCTTGCCTCTCTACGGTTTGAAAGTTACCGGCAACACATAATTTATATTCACATACCGCCCGTAATATATTGCCGGCGACCAGTTCGGCGACGACTTTACGGCGCGCACGACCTCTGCCGAAAGTGCCTCATGCGGCGAAGAGAGTACCGTTATCTTGCCGATTTTGCCGTCTTTCCTGACAACGAATTTCACTTTGACTGTTCCGCGCGCACCGTTCGCCGCCTTTGGGTATTTCACCTGCGATATTACATAATTGCGAAATTCCGGCATTCCCTGCCCGCGAAATTGTGCATGCGTATCGGGTTTGTGCATCGGGCGACTGCCGTCCGCGAGGTCTTTGAGCGGTACCCGCACCAACACCTCGCCGACCGAGCCGAGCGTGAACTCTATGGGTTCGGCATATTTCGTGTTCGGCATCGCTATCGCCCGCGTTCCGCACTTTGCCTCTAATGTAAATTTGCCGCTGTCTTTTCCGATAACTTTATTCATTTTACTGCGATTCGTATAGATTGCAGCCCCCTCTATCGGATTTCCTGCCGAGTCGCAAACCGTCAGATTGTAAGTCGCATTGACCTTTTTCTGCTCCGCTGTCGGCTTGTCGTCGAGGTCTTGTTCGACCGCAGTCTCCGAGGGTTTGTATAGCGTTATCATGCGTTGCGTCTTTGTGCCGAGTTCTATTAAGGCAGGCGTATAACCCTCTTTACATACAACTATAAGCGAACCGGGTTTTGTTCGCAAAAATGCCGAGCCGCCTGTCTGCGTCTGACCGAACTCGGTGTAAACCTTCGCACCCGATGCCCCGAATCCGTATTCGGTCTGAATCTGCCCCGTGTATTCCATCATTTCTCCCATTCTTGCCAATAGAAGTGGACGTTTCGTTTTGAGGAACTTCACCTCACGCCCCGCAGCCTCTTCCGCCGTTATGCCTGCCTTCTCGAAATCCGACTTTTTCGGCTTCGTAACCTCCTTGAATGCCGACATATCGACCGCCCGCACATCGAACACCTCCGCCCGCTCGCCGTTTATAACATATATCGGCTCTGCCGTTGCTGCCTCCTGCTCCCGCACTTGTCCCTGCGTTTGTATTTGCTTTGTCTCCTGCGCCTGTGCCTGCCATGCCGACATAATCGCCAACACAACGATTGAATAAACAATGTTGATTTTCATAGTTTTAAGGTTTTGTATATACAAAAATAACAAATTTTTACAAAAATAACATTGCTGCTTACCATACAAAACGTGCGAGACGAACCCCAAGCCCGCCTCGCACGATGTATAATTATTAATCTTCTAAAAATGTTTCACTTGCGTGCCGACGATTGCCGAGAGCAGATTGTTGGCTGCCGACGATGCGCCGATGCGGAACAGGTCGGTCGTAAGCCACTCTTTGCCAAGAATTTGCTCGACGATGGTGTAGTACAACGCCGCGTCCTCGGGTGTACGCACACCGCCCGCTGCCTTGAAGCCCACCTTGCGCGAGGTCTTCTCGTAGTAGTCCTTAATTGCCTGACACATAACGACTGCCGCCTCGGGCGTTGCCGCTACGTCGATTTTGCCAGTCGAGGTCTTGACGAAATCGGCTCCTGCGAACATCGAAAGCAACGATGCGTTGCGAATCAACTCGGGCGTTTTGAGCGCACCCGACTCGATGATGACTTTCAGAATGATGTCGCTATCCATCTCTGAACGAATCATTTCCACCTCGTTTGCCGCCTCGTCGTAGGCACCGGTGAGCATCTTGCCCACATTGAGTACTATATCGACCTCGTCGGCTCCGTTTTCGACAGCCATTGCAACCTCCAACATCTTGACTTCCAGAAAGGTTTGCGACGATGGAAAACCGCCTGCCACGCTCGTTATGCGCATCGGCGTGCCGTCTATCGCGACACCGACCGTCTCGACGAACGACGGATAGACGCAGATGGAAGCCACGTTCGGAATATCGGGATATTTCTCGGGAAACGTTACCGTACGCTTGGCGAAGTCGGTAACGGAAGCAACTGAATCATTGCACGTTAGCGTGGTGAGGTCGATTGCCGAAAGGCAGAATTTGTAAACGTCGGCAGTGTGGTTGGCGACGGCTGCCGCCTTCATACGGGCAACGATTTCGGCGATTTGAGCCTCCGATTGTGCAGGCGCGTACTCGCCCAAGTGATTTGCGTACTCCATAGTAGTATTGTATTTAATTTATTTTCAGGTAGTTATCCGTATTGCCGACGTGTCGGCAACGACCTTGTTATGCAAATATAGTGAAATTTCGCACAAAACAACCTCGCCCTGCAAAAATTAACGGAATATATGCTCGTTTATCTATACACTAATCACTTGCCATTAGTCTCTGATGCGGAATTTCGCCCCGTATTTGCGATTTTCGTCCCTATATACGGATTTCGCCACATATACGAAATGCAATCTCCCATTTTGTTTTCAGGCGCGGTGAACAATGGCGACCTTTGCGCCGGCAGTTCCGAGATTATGCAAAGAGAATCACTATGTAGAATCGGG
>CAVKRC010000049.1:0-1881 GCA_963658625.1 bacterium | reverse complement strand
TAATATCCGCAGGAAAAGGCGGAAGTGGGTACGCCCAGTAGAAAAAAAGGAAACAAAAGGAAAGGAAACGAAAGCCGAAATCCGGCAAAATCAAGCAAAAACATACCCGAAAGGAAAGAAAAAGAAAGAAAAGGAAAACATGAAAAAATTATTTTTGACAATTATCGCCGTTTCGGCATTCAACGCCGTTTTCGCGGGCGGGATCACGACCAACACAAATCAAAGTGCGCAGTGGGTGCGCCACCTCGCGCGAGGAACATCGCTCGATCCCGATGCGGTATATTTCAACCCTGCGGGTACGGCATTTATGCAGGACGGATTCCATTTTTCGATAGGCAATCAATTCGTGTTCCAAAACCGTCGGTCAGAAATCACATACGCGCCGTTTGCAATGAATGGCGGCAAGGATACAAAACGCTTCGACGGCAAGACATTCGCACCGCTGTTGCCGAATCTGGATTTGGTGTGGAAATACAAACGTTTTGCGGTGATGGCATCGGTCGGCGTAGGCGGGGGCGGCGGTAAAGCCAAGTACAACGACGGATTGGGTTCGTTCGAGACGCAATTTGCAGCACTGCCGTTGGCTTTGCAACAGTACGGTATCCCTACGACTGCATATTCGTTGTCGAGTCGCGTACACGGCTATCAGGTAACCTACGCTGCGAATTTGGGCGCATCGGTACGCATTACGAATTGGTTGTCGTTTGCGGCAGAGGCTCGCTTCAACTATGTTACAAATGAATACATCGGGCATATCAAAGATATAATGATAAATCCGACAGTGCCTGCGCTCGGATTGGACGGCACAATGAAACGCGCTTACGATATATTCTCGCAGGTCGCTTCATTGCCTGACGTGGCGATAAATCCGACGCTTAAAGATGACGCCGGTAAATATGCGGGTTTGGTGGCGGATAAGGAGATAAATGCCGAGCAGACGGGTTGGGGAATCAGTCCCGTGTTGGCACTCTATTTCAATCACAAGGGGTGGTCGGCGTCGGTGAAATACGAGTTCCGCACCGCAATCACGCTGAAAAACAAGACCAAGAAGGACGATACGGGGTTGTATCCCGATGGAGCAAAAACTGCATACGACCAGCCTGCGTTGCTGACGGTTGCGCTCTCGAAGCGGTTTATAGACAAGGTTACGCTGACGGCGCAATACAACTGCTATTTCGACAAGGACGCCCATTTCGAAAATGCATTCGGCACCGATATTCCGAAAGAGAGGTTGGTGAATCGCAACACGATGGAGTATATACTCGGTGTGGAGTGGAACATCAACAAGCGGTGGTTGGTAAGTTGCGGTATGCAGTACACCGACTACAACGTCAAGGACGCATTCCACTCGGAGTTGGGGTATCAACTCGACTGCCTCACGGTAGGTTTGGGCGGTGCGTTCAATATCAGCGACAAGGTGCGGTTCAATCTGGGAGCGTGCCACGGATTTTATATGCCGCATACGGTAAATTCCGCCAATGCTTCGACGGGGTTGCCGTACAAGACCAAGTACAGTCGTCGCAGTACGATTGTAAGTCTCGGTTTCGATTTCAAGTTTGCGAAGCGCAGCAAGTAATGGGTTAAGAGCAACACACTTTTTCAATTTTATATTATTATCTTTTTGCGGGAATCGGCAGCGGTCGGGAGGCTGTTGCCGGTTCGTTTTTTTATTGGCGGGGCGTGGGGGTTTATAGGGGGGATAGGTGGTTATAGGAGTTCTAAGAGAACTAAGAGGTCTAGGAGAACTAGGAGAACTAGGAGTTCTATGAAGCAGAGAACATTATAAAAAAACAAAGGTAGATGCCAACTCACGCGCAGATTTGCGCGTGTGGCATGAACTATGTTTCTACGCAAGTTTTTGGGCATAAAAATCGTCGGAAA
>CAVKRC010000048.1:0-9300 GCA_963658625.1 bacterium | reverse complement strand
AGAGTATATAGTTGGATAGTTTGCTTGGTAATTTGCATTGGTTCAAATGTTTCTATGGAGGCACAGACCCTTATTAATTACCAACAACAAAAACAAAAAGAGATAGCAGAAAGACAACGTGTTGAAAAACAAAAATACGAATCTGCATGCAAAAAAAGGACGCTCGAAGCATTCCAAGAGTACATAAAATTGTATCCGAAAGGTAAATATGCAACTGATGTAAAAAATAGAATAGAAGACTATAATCAATGGTCAGAAGCAGTAAAAACAAATACAATTGAGGCATACAATAACTATATTGACTCCTCAAAATTCAAAAGTTTTAAAGAAAATGCTATTGAGGCAATAACAGAACTTCAATCTGTTGATAAATGGAAGTCTATTCAGTCTTCAAAAAACATAGCAGAAATAGAAATGTTTATGAAGACTTATCCCCAATCATCGTGCATAGATAGTGCCCAAAAAAGGATTCACGAATTAAATGGCGTAGATTTTTATTTAGCCAATGATTTGATTAACGCCTATCAAGAATTTAATAAAGCAGGCGGTAAGTATGCTTTGGAGCAAGTAAATCAATCTAAATTTGATGAATGTCAAGAATATTGGGATTATAACAACCTAACATCTTGTTCTACAGAGGATAAGTTGCTTTCTTTTCTTAGGAAATACCCTTTTGGAAAATATTCTAATGAGATATCAAACAGAATTGCTATTTCAAAAGCCAAATCGTTTACCATGTATTCTGGAGATATAACTTTTAATGAAGCTCTTGGATATGCGAAAGATGAGATCACAAAGAATTTGGTAAAAAGGTACGTTGAGAGTAGTAAAAGAGCATATTCACAACACAAGAAACAGATGCGTAAAGCCAGAGTAAAAGCGAATGGTGGATATGTCCAATTTGGTCTTGAACTATTGGATTTTGGCTGGAATGGTATATCTCCCGATCGTTATCTCAATGTCGGATACTACAATATTGGAGCAAGTGTAAAATTTGGTAATAACAAAGCACCTGTTCAATTTGAAATCGGAATTAAACCAGGATTAATATTCTATAATTATGCAGATGAAGACGATTCGTATTACGACAGTGATTATGAAACTCACACAAAATTTCATCTTCCGGCATATGCCAAGTTAAAAATCAATCTATGCAATATAGGAGCAAGTTCCAAATTGTATATCGCTGGATTGGGATTTTATAATATCGTTCGCAAAGATGAACTTGAAAATCAGTTTTCCATAGGAGGTGGTGCTGGTTTTACATGGAAACATTGGGATTGGCTTACTTTGTATTATAAGCAGGATCTTGATAATAAATATTCGTTAGATGATAAGTTTTTGGGAACATCATTGATATATTATTTCTAGTGCAATAGAATCTTATTATAGACAACATAAGATATGAGAAAATATTTAATTGTAGCAATGCTATTTTGTTGTTCAATAGCTTTTGCCCAGAATGTCAACCGTCCCGACACATACAATTACAATCGTGGCGTGGAGACCATTCAGAACAACAACGCAGAAGAAGCTCTTGAATACTAAAACAAAGAGTTGAATGACAATCCCCCAAATGGATATGCCTTAGCATGGATTGCAACTGTTCGGAAATACCAAGAAGAATGTGGACGAGCATTAACGGCTGTGGACCTAGCATTAAAGTATACCCCCCCCCAAAAAAAAGACAGCAATATATAATTTTTGCATATATTGTACGTTCTGAGGTTTATATCGGATTGGGAGAGAAAGACAAAGCACTTGCCGATTTATCATCTGCAATTAAAGAAACCCCTGATGATGCAGATGTATATGAAAAACGTGCCAATTTGTATTATTACATGGATAAATATGACTTGGCAGATAAAGATTATCGTAAAATCATATCCATTGACCCGGGTCGTGTGATGGGATATATGGGTATCGGTCGAAATGCCAATGCTGAAAAAAGATATGATGACGCTATTGAACAATTCAACTATGTAACAAGATTGGCATCTGACTATTCTTCCGGGTATTCGTTTAGAGCTGAAAGCTATACCAGACTTAAGCAGTATGACAAGGCTATTGACGATATTATTAAAGTTTTGGATATTGATGGAGATAATAAAGCATTTCATTTAATGCAGCAGGTAGCAGATTCTGCAATGGTTCCATTAGTAGCAAAACTGAAGGTACAATCCGTCAAAAATCCCAACAATGAGTATTGGCTTTATTGTTTAGGCGTTGTGCATGAACATACAGATGCTTATAAGAAAGCCATAGAATATTATACTAGTTGCTATGAGAAAGAAGCCTCTGATGTAAGATCCTACAGTATCTCTCAATGTTACAGCAACATGGGAGATTTCACCTCTGTATTGAAACATATTGATAATGCGATTGCATTGGACTCTACTGATTATGATTATGTAATGGAAAAAGCAAACCTTCTATATGAATCCGGGAATGCTAAAGATGCCATAATGGAGTTAGGTAAATATATTAGCCACCAACCAGATTATTTTGGAGGATATTATCGCCGTGGCTGGTTTAATGACAATAGCGAAGACACAGATGGAGTTATTGAAGATTATACAATGGCTACACATACGCTTACCCGGGACATGGGGATATGTATGCTTTAAAAGGGAATAAAAAATCCTCAGAGGCAGATTATAAAAAAGTAGTCGAGCTTGACACTATTCCCAATAATAGTTCTTGTGCGCAATATGCCTATTGGTGTTTAGGACAAAAAGAAAAAGCTATTGAATTTATGGATAAAGTGATAGCCAATGATCCAGATAATGCAGGCAACTATTATGACGCAGCTTGTTTACATTCAAGAATGTGTTAATTAGATAAGTCTGTATATTTTTTACAAATTGCGCTAGAAAAAGGATATTGCCGTTTTGTCCATCTTGAAATGTCTGACGATTTGAATGCAATAAGGGAATTGCCAAAAAACAAAGAGCTGATTCAACAATATAAAAATATTATTGAATCTGAGATAGATGATAAAATGCAAGATACTTTCGTATATGAGGAACAAACCGTAGAGATACCGTTGACAAAAGAAGGCGGTGTTTGTAAGGTGAAATGTGCTATCAATGACCTGCCTTTATATTTCGTGTTTGATACGGAAGCATCAGATGTTTCTCATTCATTTGTTGAAGCAACTTTTAGGGTGAAAACGGTAGATGACCTTTCCGGAAGAAAAAGAAAAAGTTGCGCGAAAAAGAAAAAGAGGGGGTGTTCGTGTGGCACGAAAGGTGCAGGTTTTGCCGTTTTGCAAAAAATGCCTATCTTTGAAAGTTAAAAGCACAACTGCGCAAAGATGAATACGAAAGAGATAAAACAAGGTCTGTCCCGCCTGCAAACCCTTGTCGAGGGTTGGCAGAATGGCGAAATATCGGCAATGGAGCGCGATGTGGCATTGGAGGAGTTGCGGCGCATCTATACCCTGTTGCGATTCGGGGACGATAAGGCGGAGACGGAGGCAACGGCAGAGGAGGTCGAGGAGGAGTCCGACGAGCCCGAAGTCGAGGTCGAACTGATTATGCCCGACGATGAGGAGGCAGAAACGGAAACGGAAACGGAAACGGAAACCGAGACCGAGACAGAAACCGAACTCGAATCGGAAACGAAAATAGAAACCGAATCGGAGACGGAACCGCAATCGGAAAAGCAGACCGAACAGCCTGTCGAACAGCCCGTCGAGCCTGTGCAACCTGCGGAAAAGACCCGCGAGAGCAGGCGAGAAAGCGATGCACTGTTCGATGACAAGGATATGATTCTGCCGCGCCATGCCCGCCGCAGCGTGATAATGTCGTTGTACGACGACGATGTTCCGCAACCGAACATTGCGCCGGCGCAACCGACCGAGTCCGATGCGAAAACGGAAAATGCGACCGACGCAAAAGCGGAACAATCCGCGCCGAAGCCCGAGCAGAAAATGCCCGAGCAGGAACAACCGGCGGAAGGCAACGGCAATAAGGTGCTCGGCGAGGTGTTGCGTTCTGCCGACAAGACGCTAGGCGACACAATAGCCCGCCCGAAAGACATTGCGGCATCGGCTCCCGTCCAATCGTTGCGCAGGGCGATAGGCATCAACGACCGTTTCCTGCTGATTCGCGATCTGTTCGGCGGCGACGAAAAGGCATACGAGCGCGCCATTGTCGCCATCGATTCGTTCGACAATCTGGACGACTGTATGGTGCATATCGTCGAGAACTACTCGTGGCGCAGCGAGTCGGACGGCGCGAAACTGATTATGGATTTGCTCCAACGCAAATTCGGCAAATAACCGCACGCACGAAATGGCAAAACTCTACATAGTCCCCACGCCCATAGGCAATCTCGACGACATCACGTTGCGCGCCGTCAAGGTGTTGCAGTCGGTCGATTTGATACTTGCCGAGGATACGCGCACCAGTTCCGTGCTGCTCAAACATCTGGGCATCGAGAAACCTATGCGCCCTCATCACAAGTTCAACGAACATGCCACGGTCGAGGCTTTGGCGCAGACCATCGAGGCGGGACGCGATGTGGCACTGGTCTCCGATGCGGGAACGCCCGGCATATCCGACCCGGGTTTTCTGCTCGTACGCACCTGTATCGAACACGGCATCGAGGTGGAGACGCTGCCCGGTGCTACGGCTCTGATCCCTGCACTGGTGCAGAGCGGATTCCCGTGCGAAAAATTTTGTTTCGAGGGTTTTCTGCCGCAGAAAAAGGGACGAATGAAACGGTTGGAGGAGTTGGGCGACGAGGAGCGCACGATGATTTTCTACGAATCGCCGTTCCGCGTGGTCAAGTGCCTCGAACAGATGGGCGAGGTGTTCGGCACCGAGCGCGAGGTGTCGGTCTCGCGCGAGATTACCAAGAAATTCGAGCAGACCGTGCGCGGCACTTTGGCAGAGGTTGCCGACCATTTTCGCGAACACGAACCCAAGGGCGAGTTCGTCATCGTGCTTGCGGGCAAGGGACGCAGGTCGCGTCGCGAGGAGACCGATATGATTGAGGAGAGCGAGGAATGAGCGAACGGGTAAAGAGAGCGATGAATGCGGTGCGGGCGGAATCGATGTGGATTTTGTGCCGCACGATTGCCGTTTTGCCATATTGGTTCCAATACTATGTGCTGTTGGAGACGGTGCGCATCGTACTGCGCTATGTCGTGCGTTATCGCCGTCGCCTGATAATCGCGCAACTGACCGAATCGTTCCCTGACAAGAGCCGTCTCGAAATCCTGATGATTTGCCACAAATACTACCGTACACTGGCGGAGATGATTATCAATACCATCACGCTGTCGGGTATGAGCGACAGTGAGCGCGCCCGCCGCGTAACGTTCCACGGAACGGCTGACGTGAAGCGGATTATCGCTGGACACAACGCCGTTGCACTGACTTCGCACTACGGTTTTTGGGAGTACTACACCTTTGCCTCGCTGTGGCTTCCGCATCATCGCCTCGTAGTGGCGTACCACCCGATAAAGGATCCCGCGATGGACGAATTTTTCCTGCGCCTGCGCCGTATGCGCGATGTCGATACGGTGTCGAGCAAGCAGTTTATGCGCTTCTATGTGAACCACAAAGATGGTATCGACGGGCGCAATCTCGTCATCGGTCTGATTTCCGACCAGAACAGTCCGCCGCGCGGCGATGTACATTGGTATCGTTTTCTCAATCACGACACGCTCTTTTTCGACGGCGGCGAGCAACTGGCGTTGAAATTCTCTCTGCCCGTGTTCTATCTCGAACTCAACCGTATTCGGCGCGGTTACTACCGATGCGAATACAAAATGATATACGACGGCACTGAGCCCGTCGAGCGTCACGAAATCACCGAACGCTATGTCCGCGCATTGGAGCAGACCATCGTGCGTCGTCCCGAACTGTGGCTGTGGTCGCACAAACGGTGGAAATTCCAACCGCAGGCGGGAGAGTCGGGTCTGGCGGAAAAGGTCGTCAGACATTAGAGCGCGTTGCGATTATGAAAACGGCAGTGGTCATACTGAACTGGAACGGGGCGGAACTTCTGCGCCGTTTTCTGCCGTCGGTGGTGGCGAACACGCCCGATGCCGATGTGGTCGTTGCCGATAACGGTTCGACCGACTGCTCGCGCGAGGTCGTCAGGAGCGGATTTCCGACTGTCCGCCTTGTGGAACTGCCCGAGAATTACGGCTTTGCCGAGGGGTACAACCGCGCTCTGGCTATGCTCGACGGTTACGACGCTTTCGTGCTGCTCAATTCCGACGTGCAGACGACGGCAGGGTGGCTTGCTCCGCTTACGGCGGTACTCGAATCCGAGCCGCAGACGGCGGTCGTTGCACCTAAAATCCTGTCGCTCACCGAACCCGACCGCTTCGAATATGCTGGGGCATCGGGCGGATTCATCGATTTTCTCGGCTACCCGTTCTGTCGCGGTCGGATTCTGAACTGCGTCGAAAAGGATTGCGGACAGTACGATACGCGCCGTCGCGTATTTTGGGTGAGCGGTGCTGCAATGTGCTGTCGGGCAGATGTTTTCCGTTCGCTCGGCGGTTTGTGCGGCGACTTTTTCGCCCACATGGAGGAAATTGATTTCTGTTGGCGCGTGCAGTTGGCTGGCTTCGATGTGGTGGTCGAACCCGCAAGTTGTGTCCGGCACTTGGGCGGCGGAACGCTCTCTGCGGGCTCGGCGCGCAAGATATTTCTCAACCATCGCAACAATCTCGCAATGCTCTACCGTTGCGCTTCGCCGGTGCAGCGTGCTGCGGTCGCCCTCGTGCGTCCGTTGCTCGACGCGGCGGCGGCATTGAGTTACCTCGCAGGCGGAAACATCGGCGGATTCAGGGCAGTATTTGCCGCTTGGCGCGATTTCATAAAATGGCACCCGCGCCTGTCGCGCGAACGCAAGGCGATTCGCGGCAATGTCGTGCGCGAATCACCTTATATATATAAAGGCAGCGTGTTGCTCCGATACCTGTTCGGTCGGCACCGATTCGATAAAATGATGTAAGACTTATGCGTAAACTCGTTATTATCCCCACCTACAACGAGCGCGAGAATGTCGCTCGTATGATTGCCAAAGTGCTTTCGCTCGGCGAGAGATTCGATATGCTCTTTGTCGATGACGGCTCGCCCGACGGCACCGCCGCCATTATCGAGGGCGAGCGGCAACTCAACTCCGACCGCGTGTTCCTTATCGAGCGCAGCGGTAAACTCGGGTTGGGTACGGCTTATATCGCGGGCTTCCGCTGGGCATTGGCTCACGACTACGATATGGTTTTCGAGATGGATTGCGACTTTTCGCACAATCCCGACGACCTGCTCCGCCTTGTCCGACGCTTGGAGAGCGACTGCGACGTTGTGGTCGGCTCGCGTTATGTGCGTGGTGTGAATGTTGTGAACTGGCCGCTCTCGCGCCTGTTGATGTCCTATTTTGCCTCGCGATATGTGCGATTGATTACCGGTATGCCCGTGTGCGATGCCACGGCGGGTTTTGTCGGCTATCGGCGCAAGGTGTTGGAGACTATCGACTTGGACGCGGTGCAGATGGTGGGCTACGGCTTCCAAATCGAGATGAAATACACGGCGTGGCGATTGGGTTTCCGCATCGGCGAGGAGTCAATCATATTCATCGACCGCGAGGCTGGCACATCGAAAATGTCGAGCGGCATATTCGGCGAGGCGTTTTTCGGCGTGATGCGACTGCCGTTCCGTCGGATTCGCGGTGTAAAGGGATGATAATCACATAAAAAAACAACCGACAACCCATTGCGGATTGTCGGAGTTGGTTGAGCTACCAAGATTCGAACTTGGAACGACAGAACCAAAATCTGCTGTGTTACCGTTACACCATAGCTCAATCGTCGCTCGAAAGCGAATGCAAAGGTAATGCAAAGTTTTGAAATAACAAACGCTTTGCCCGAAAATCTGATTGCCGACCGAATTTTAGGACGCGACTGTCGTTGCTATCGGCAATTCCATAATCATTATCGCATTGTCGGATAGCGTATTATGCCTTGTACATATAGCCGACACCTTTGATGGTCGCAATGCGGCCGTCGCCCAATTTGCGGCGCAGACGGCGGATATGCACATCGAGTGTCCGCTCGCCGACCACTATCTCGTCGCCCCACACACGTTTGTAAATCTCCTCACGGGTAAACAATTTATCGGGTTGTGAACGAAGCAGTCGGAGTATCTCGAACTCCTTGCGCGGCAAAATCTCCTCGCCTTGCGGAGTGATTATGACGTGGCGAGCCTCATCTATCTCTACACCAACGCTTCCCGCAGCCTCGCGCTCGTCCAGCCGTTTCATTATGGCACCCACGCGACTGCACAGCACGCGCATACGCACGGGTTTGGTGATGTAGTCGTCAGCCCCTGATTTATAACTGTTTACCTGCTTTTCCTCCTCATCGACGGCAGACAGAAACACCACCATAGTATCTTTCAACAGCGGGTGGCGGCGTATCGCCTCGCAGGTCTGCGCACCGTCCATCACGGGCATCATCGAGTCGAGCAGAATCAGATGCGGGCGCACCTGCTCGGCAATGCGGAGCGCAACCTCTCCGTTTTCAGCGGTATAGACCTCGTAGCCCTCGCGCGAGAGGTTGTAGCCGACAAATTCCAAGATGTCGCGCTCGTCATCGACGACAAGGATTCGCTTGCCCATAGTGCAGAGTGATAGCGTGTTACGTTAAAAATAGCGGTCGCTAAAACTCCACGACAGGCACTGCCGAAGCACCCTCCACAGCGGCGAAAAACTCCTTTTGCGCGAAGCCGAATATGCCTGCAATCAGATTGTTCGGAAATGTTACAACCTTGATATTGAATGTTTTAACGGCATCATTGTACTCCTTGCGGGCAACGGCGATGCGATTCTCGGTACCTTCCAACTGCGATTGCAACTCCATAAAATTTTGGTTAGCCTTCAAATCGGGGTAGTTTTCGGCAATGGCAATCAGTCGTCCAAGTGCTTGTGTTACACCGTTTTGTGCCGACGAGTATGCCTTGAATTGCTCTGCCGTCATATTCGCTGCATCGACATTGACCGAAGTCGCTGCGGCTCTGGTACTTACGACGCTGTTCAAAGTCTCCTGCTCGTGTGCGGCATAGCCTTTTACTGTGTTTACAAGATTGGGTATCAGGTCGTTGCGACGCTGGTACTGCGTCTCGACATTCGACCATTTCGCCGATACCTCCTGCTGTGCCGTCGCCAATCCGTTATATGCTGACCAACAGAAAATTACGATTACGGCTGCGATTACGCCGATAATAATCCAAGTTTGCTTTTTCATACTTTTCCTTTCTTTTTTTATTTGTTATATAT
>CAVKRC010000047.1:0-9781 GCA_963658625.1 bacterium | reverse complement strand
ACATGCGAGTGCGATAACGCCGAAAAATCTCTTCATAGAGCGTTTAATTTTTTTTGCGACCTTGCGACTCCTGCGCAGTCTGTTAATAAGTTGGTTTCAAAAAAGAAAGTGTGGAGTTATACGTTTATTCCGGTAGTAGGCATTTGTCGGCATCTACGCTACTTACCGCAAACATTGCATTAAAACTGTTGTCTGAATTTAAGGTGCGATGTGTCTTGATTCTAAAATTATCGAGTATATATTGCGAAATCTCTTTTATACGAGCGGGGTGTAGCAATGCCAATTTGTTTTCGGCAGCACTCAATTTTTCCTCATTTTGTTCTGCTTCTATTTTTCTGAAAAGAGGACGGACATTATTATAATCCACCTTAAATATGGGGGATAAAACCAAATGCGAAAAAGTATAGAGAGGTGTAGAATAGCACAAGTTTTGTGTAGGTCAGGAAGTTAGCGGAACGTAACCAAAAATTTTCGCCCAAAACGAATTGTGACTTTAATATTACATTTGTGTTACATTCTACCACAGTTTGAACGCTCCGTTCGAGCATAAATGTTACATCGCCATCGAAAAGGTCTAAAACGACCATATTTCGGAGGCGATTTTTCTTTGTATAATCTATCGACAATATGATTTGACGCGCATATAAGGACGATTCTGCGCCTTTGGTCGGCTAATCAACTTGCCGCGTTAAAAGCCCGTTCAAATCTTATCAGGAACCATATAATAATTGCATATTAGAAGGTGTCGTTTTATTATTTACATATTATCGTTCCCAAGTTTAAGGGGACACTTAGGAGGACATTAAGGGGGACAAAACTTTTTCAATTCCAAAACGAAATGTACACGTTAGGGGGACATTTAGGGGGACAAAAACACGCAAATTTTTGCAGCCAAATGACTACTTAACTACACAAATACCCTCGAATTTGCACAAAAAATGCAATCAAACTACCCCTTAATACATATAAAATCGGCTAAATTTTGATAGTGATTTACTTATAACGTGTTGGTATATAGCCGATTCAACCACCATGACCCAGTAGTAAGCAAACAAAAAGTGCGCGAGATTCTATAATCTTGCGCACTTTGTATACAGAACCAGCCGAGATTATCCCATGGTATTGAACCGAATGCTTGCCTTAACCAGTGCAAGCGCATGTATAGAGTCTGCCGGAATATCCTGTGGTGCGTGATGCGGATTTTGACTAACCAAGCGAACATGCGCATCGTCATCTCCACGCTGAATATACTTGATTGTTATGTATGTCTCGCCGTCCATCACAAACGACAGCAGGTACATTTCGCCCCAAAGAATGCAGCGAGTGTCGCTCGCAATCTCCTTATATAATATAATGTCTCCACTTTTGAGCAACGGATACATGGAGTCGCCCCGAACATACAATGCGCCATCACATGGTGGCAGGTCAGGAATCTGAATATGACTTACCGGTGCTTGGCGCGAGCTCGAATTAAACAAGGCTACGAGACCGGCTGTTGCATCGAGTTCATACAGTGGCACTGTCTGCAATTTGACATTGTGATCGGTGCGAAGCGGGAATGTCTCCTGCACTGTCGGCACTCCGCGTTGCACCTCTTGGTCGCGAAGCATAGAGCCATTACCGGTAAGCAACCAATCTATATTCAAATCTCGACAATAGTCTATTATTTTAATTATAACGCCCTCTCCGAGATCTGCATTACGCTTCTTTTGCGTACCTAAATACCCATTAGATAACCCAGCATCCTTTTCGAATCGTGTAGGTTTAATACCTTTTTCATCAAGGTATTGTATGAAGCGTTCGATAGCTTTCATTAACTATATAGAAAAAAGTTTACAAATGCGCTTGGATATATAAACAATAGTCTATATATTTGCAATGTCTTTCAATTATGAAAGATTGCGAACAAAGATAGTGAAAATAATTAAACGGGAAACAAATGGCAAAGGTATTAGTAGAATACGACGAGCGACAGTATCTCGCCAATCTGTTCAAAACGAGTCTGCCGACGGTTCGGGCAGCATTGCGTGGGCAGACAAATTCAAACCTTGCAAAAAGAATCCGTGCGGCTGCAATACAGCGTGGCGGAGTGGTAGTGAACAATATCAATAAATAATAAGACAATGAAAACTTACAAGACAAATCGCAATCTTGGACGATTGGCTTCGTATTTAATCGCTGTTGGTTGGCCATTCAACTTCGACAGAACGCATATCGAATTTACCGCCTCCGACAGATTTATGCAGTGTATGTTCTCGGAGGATCCGATGCTTGCAAAAATTGAATTTGAAATCTTATAAGTATGGCGAAGCAAATCAGAATATGGGCAATCAGTTTGCTGGTAGTTGCCGGAATTGTCTGCTTGGCATGCGAGCCGACAAATGAAGAGACATGGTTGACGGCATTTCTTATTTCGAAGACAATCGGCTTTATGATGTGGGGCATTGCGGCACTGCTTTATAATAGTTGGGACAAGCGCGGTATGCTGCCCGAAGAGGACTACGAAAACGAATACATAAGATAGAGGCTCGGCAAAGCACTCCGTGAACGCGCAGAGGAACTGCGGTATTCTGGTACGATAGAGAAGTTCGATTCCTCTACACGGAGCAACAACAAATAAAGAGACATTAATGAAACGAATCAACTTGTCAAAAGAGAAACGGGCATGGCTGCAAAGAGCCTTTGGCGTCAGCCATGTAACAATATGGTCGGCTCTAAACTATGTAACCGAAAGCCCGCTTGCCAAACAAATCCGCCGAATGGCTCTTGCCAATGGTGGCGTAGTTGAAACCTGCACATTCGTACCAGACGGTTTTAAGCCAAATTGCCAAACAGAGTATGAGTTCGCCAATGGCTCGGTTAAGAGTATTTCTCAAAGATTTATGAATGGTGTACGCGTGCTTTTTGACAACGATGACAACCGAGCGACGCTCTTCCAAGACAATAATGCCATCGAAGAATACGAAACTGTAAGAATGCGTGATTGGTCGAATATCCTCTTCCGCGCGCAATCGTTATCCGAATCATTAAACGAGTAAAAGATGAACTTGACAGCAACTGAAATCAATGCCAAACTCGACGACCTCGAAGAGCAGTTTGAAGAGAATCGCAAGAAACTGCACAGATTGGCGGAGCAGAACAGACGCGGAATCCTTGAATACGACAGATTGCTCAATGAGAACCTCTTTATAAACGAGCGAATTCGAGAGATGCTGACTAAACTTTGGAATTTGCAAGAAAACAATGAAACACATATCGCAGGCGATTTGTAGTTGATAGCACGAATGCGCAGCGATTATCCCACGAACTCGCAGGAGTTGCCCGGAGCGATACCGGCGTGGGAACAAGAGATAAAGACAATGGAGTATTTCGGAAACATAATAGCGGTAACGATGCACGACCTTACGCGATCGGATGATGGCGAGGCTGTGATGACTGCTTCTTGTTACAAGAAGTTGGTAGTGCGCAATGGACTGAATGTTCTCCGTCAGGGCAAGGGCTTGGGTTCATACGCTCTTGTGGAATACTCTTCCATACCCGAACGTTTCCGCGTTCGCTTCGAGTCGAAATACGGCAACCCTGAAACGATTATGAAACAGGAACAGATGCACCTGCCCGTAGATGCAAAGGCACAACGATTCTTCCACGACCATACGCTTGCCAACGGCGAGCATCTCCCGGAAGATAAGCAGGTCGAATACACAACGAATGCCCGCGTGCTGAATGCGCTCCGCGAGATGCTCAATACCCAAAAGGCGATGCGCAGAGCGTGCAACAACAATACACCCGTAATATGGTCGAATATATTTGCGGCAGCAGAGAAACTACGAGACATATACGGGCATACGCTTCCAAAGAGCGAAGCGCGCCTGCGCGATAAGTTGCGTCAGTACTCGAAAGAGGGCTACGAATGCCTTATATCGGGCAAATTCTGCAACAGCAATACATTGAAGATAACAAAAACGGCAGGTCGGCAGATTATTGCACTGCGCCGCAGCCGGGTGCCGGTATATACGACACGGCAACTCTTCGACGAATTCAACCGCATCGCCGGGCAGCGAGGTTGGAAGCCGCTCAGTTCCATCACATCGCTCGTCCAGTTCCTCGAACGCCCCGAAATCAAACCGCAATGGTATGATGCAGTATATGGCGAACTTGCTGCAAAACAACTCTTCGCACGGCACAACAAGACCGAGATGCCGACAATGCGCGATTCGTTGTGGTATGGCGATGGAACGAAACTCAACCTGTTTTATAAAGCGACGGAGAACGGCAAGACGGTGGTCAGAACAGCATCGGTCTATGAGGTTATCGATGCGTACAGCGAAACGCTGCTCGGATATGCCGTAAGCGCATCGGAGAACTTCGAGGCGCAGTTTCGCGCATTCCGTATGGCAGTAGAGACTTCCGGACACAAACCATACGAAATCGTAACGGATAACCAAGGCGGACAGCGCAGTAAGATGGCACAGAAGTTCTTTGCCGCGATAAGCCATATAACGAGACCTACCGCACCATACAATGCGCAGTCGAAATCCATCGAGTCGGTGTTCGGCAGATTCCAAAAGCAGGTGTTACGAGCCGACTGGCGATTCACGGGCGGCAACATCTCATCGAAGGAGGCATGGCGCATCAACCGAGAGTTCCTCGAAGCCAACAAGGATTCGCTCTATACATACGATGAGATGCTTGCGGCATACGCCGAGGCGCGCAGCAAGTGGAATGCGATGCCACATTATAACACAGGCATAGCCCATGAGGATATGTATCGCGCAAGCGTCAATCCGGAAACGGAGCAGGTAAGCGAGTACGACATCATAGACATGTTTTGGCTTACGACCGATGAGTCGAGCCGATTTACGGCAAACGGCATCACGATACAATGGCAAAAGCGCAAATACACGTTCGAGGTACTCACCGAATCGGGACAGCCCGACTACGAGTGGCGACGCGAGAACACGGGTCGCGAGTTCTTCGTCAAGTTCGATCCGCAAAACCTCGACCGTGCATTGCTCTTTACGCAAACGCCTATGGGTTTACGTTTCGAGGCGGTAGCATATCCTTATCTCTCCGTTCGTCGCAACATTCAGGAGCAGCAACAGGGCGACATGGCACTCATTCGCGCCAATGACGAGGCGAACAAACGCGAACGTGTACGCCGTCAGATAGAGAACCATGCGCTCGAAATGGAACATGGCGTGGCACCTGAACAGCATGGATTGCGCACGCCTGCGATAAAAGGCATCACGGAACACGAATACGAACGGCTTGCCGACACCGTGATGGTGATACCGACAGAACAGACTTCCGAGCCGCTCTCCATAGGCGAATACACGAAAGCGGTCAGCAACATGGACTACGACCAAACGGCAGCACTAAGCAGATTGTAACCATAAAACATTATAGCACTATGACACAGATGACACTTGAACAGAAGAATGCGATTCGCGAGAAGTTGATGGCGTATGTAAAACGCTATCCGAGTCAGGCAAAGGCCACCGCTTCGCTCGAAAAGACGAGCGAAGGGACGATAAGTGCCCTGCTCAACGGCAAGTTCGACAACATCAGCGACGCGATGTTCCGCAACATTCTGTCGCAAATCGAATCGACGCGCATCGACGGCTGGAAACTATGCGCAACGGCGGCATATAAAGATGTTGAGACCTATCTGCAAGATGCGCAGCAGTATCAGAATGTGTCGTGGATTGTCGGTCCTGCCGGCATAGGCAAGACGACCGCCGCAACCATCTATGTACGGAATCACCGCAATGTATTCATGCTTCCATGTTCGGAGGATATGCACAAGTCGGATTTCGTTCGCGAACTTGCCCGCAAGATCGGCATTCGCACCGAAGGGCAGACAGTCCGCGAGACATTGTCGTCGATTATGTGTCAACTCGTAACGCTCGACCGCCCGTTGCTCATATTCGATGAGGGCGACAAACTGACCGACTCGGTCATGTACTACTTCATATCGCTCTACAATGCGCTCGAAGACAAGTGTGGAATGGTATTTCTTTCGACACCGTACATCAAACGCCGCATGGAGCGAGGCAAGAATGCCGATCGCAAAGGCTACGATGAGTTGGATTCGCGTATCTGCCGCAGATTTGTCGATTTGACTCCGACAAGCGAATACGAGGTGGTGGCGATATGCCGCGAGAACGGGCTTGCCGACGAGAGCGGAATACGCAATGTCATCAATGGTTCGGCAGACTGTCGCTACGACCTGCGTCGTGTCAAAAAAGAGGTTCACAAGCAGCGTCGCATCGCTGCCGCCGCGCGACTTTAATATCGTTCAAACACCGTTCAAACGCAATTCAAATGGGACGCACACTATCGGCTGCGCAGGCACTCAGCATAACATACAAAAAGATTCGTCTCGGCGGGATATGGGACGACTGCATCGGCGAGATAGGTCGCACGGGCGTGGTGTTCTTTTGGGGCAATTCGGGCAACGGCAAGACTTCGGCAGTCATATTGTTCTGCAAAGCCCTGTGTTCGCTTGGTATGCGTGGCGTGTATCTCTCCAAGGAGGAGGGCGTGGACTTGACGATGCAGAACACGCTGCGTCGCTTCAACATGGCGGAGTGCGGTCGCCGGTTTCAGATTAACGGCGACATGTCGCTCGAAGAACTTGATAGTTACCTGTCGAAACCTCGTACTGCCGACTTCGCAGTCATCGACTCGTTCCAATATATGCAGATGAGTTACCGCGAGTATCTCGCATTCAAGGAGCGGCACCGCAACAAACTGCTCATATTCGTCAGCCACGCCGACGGCAAGCGTCCCGACGGACGCTCGGCAACCAAGGTGATGTACGATGCCGCGCTCAAAATATGGGTGGAGGGGTACAAGGCTTTCAGCAAAGGACGATTCATCGGCACAACGGGCGAATGCACCATTTACGCAGACGGCGCACAACGCTATTGGGGAGAGGTAAACAACAATAACAAATAGAGACTATGGAAATCGGAAAAATTTACATCAGCGGCAAAATATCGGGACTGCCTATACGGGAGGTTATAGCCAAGTTCCGCGCTGCGGAGGATAAGATTCGGCGTTTCGGTTTCGAGCCGGTATCGCCACTCGACAATGGCTTGCCGCTCGAAGCGGAGTGGGCTGACCAGATGGGCAAAGATGTGGCACTGCTGCTCAAATCCGACGCAGTCTATATGATGGCTGATTGGCAGGAGAGCGAGGGGGCGCGACACTCGAATATCTCATCGCCAAGCAACGCAGAATGCGCATATTCAAGGAAGCCACATTCGAGGCAACAGCAGATGTCGATGCAAGGATTAGATGCCATGAAAAAGAAGCGTAACTACTCGCGGTTCTACGCCATTGCCAAGACCAAGGGCATAGACCTCGACCAATACAAGGAGGAACTCGTTGCGCAGTTCACGGGCGGGCGCACATCATCGCTTCGCGAGATGTCGCCGCAGGAGTATGAGCAGATGTGTTCGTGTCTGCAAACAGGCAAACGCATCGACGAGGACGAACAGGCATATCGCGAACGTTTGCGCAAGGCTCGCTCGGCGGCTCTCAACCGAATGCAGCGCATAGGTGTCGATACGACCGATTTCGACCGTGTAAACCGATTTTGCGAGAATCCGCGCATAGCAGGCAAGCCGTTCGGGTTGATGAGCATCGAGGAGTTGCAGGCTCTCGTTCCGAAACTCGAAGCGATAATGCGCAAGCAGAAGCAGGAGGCGGCAAAGCCCATTGTGCCGATACGGATAATGATTCGTAATAACCAAATACCGAGTTGAAACAGGAAAGGAGGTTGCCCATGATGAAGTAAATGAGGCGATGGGTGGTACAGGCATATTTTAGTGATTTTCACATTTGTGGTTGCAATTCAAAAATGAGAGGGTTCGATTCCCTCGCCACCCGCTAATGACGAACTATTTAACACAAAAATATTATGGACATCAAAAACATGACAACAAAGGAACGTGCCGAATTGAAGGCGCAGATTGAGGCGGAAGAGCGTGCCGAGAAACAGAAACGCGAGGACGACATCACGGCTTATAAAAATTCGGTCGATGAGTTCTGTCGGGCAGGATTCGCAACGTTGAGCGCAGTAAGCGAAGCGATGCGCAAGGCAAAAGAGAAAATGTTTGCCGATGCAGAGACTCTCATCAGCATGAAGGAGGAGTTGTTCCGCACCAAATCAGACCGTCGCAGCGACCAGTTCACAACATCGGACGGTCGCATTACCATCGCACTCGGCTCACGCACCAACGACGGTTGGGACGACACGGTAAATGTCGGTATAGGCATGGCAAAGGAGTTCATCAAGTCGCTTGCCAAGGACGAAGAGGCGGCAGCCTTGTCGGAAATGGTTATGGGCTTGCTTGCCAAAGACCGCAAGGGCAACCTCAAAGCGAGCCGCGTGTTGCAGTTGCGCGAAACCGCCAACAAGTCGGGATACGCAAAACTCATCGAGGCGGTGGACATCATACAGGCAGCCTATCAGCCTGTTGAGACATGTCAGTTCATCTCCGTATCGTACAAGGACGACAAAGGAGTTAAGCACACGCTTCCGCTCTCATTGGCAGCAATGGAGTAATCCCGGAATGGTTCAATGCGGCGGTTCGATTCCGCCGCCGGGAACCAATCTAAATTCATCGACCATGAAAACACTTTACCTGCCACTGAAAAAGAAGTGGTACGAAATGATTGAACGAGGCGAAAAACACGAAGAGTATCGCGAAATAACCGGCTACTGGTTATCTCGCATGTTTTTTGCCATAAATTTTGATGGTACACGTTATGAACCTATCGGAGCAGAAACCATCAAATGGTATGCAGGCAGACTTGATAGAATCTCGCAGGACTTGCAGTCGAGAGCGTTGGTGGCGAAATTTGATACTATACGATTTTCTTGTGGTTACACCAAACGAACGATGACATTCTCTTGCAAAGGTGTATATGTCGGATTCGGCAGTCCCCAATGGGGCGCACCGAGCGACAGGCGGGTGTTTGTTATAAGGCTTGGTGAACGGCTTGATTGAAGGTAAATCCCATTGATTGTAAATAGTGCGTATCACCCAATAATATCGTAGTAAGTAACGTTTTAATTAAAATAATAAATTGAATATAGTTTGAATGTCATTTGAGCGATTTTCGTTATTTTTAATAAATATGAATGATAATAGTTTTTTTTGTTATCTTTGTAACACAAATAGAGGGTTTGCTTATGAAAACTTATATTAGGTATATTTCGCAACTTGCGAAAAATCTCATCAATAAAGATTTCGCAAATAGTGATGAAGAACATGCAATAGAGGTGCTTGTAAGAATCTTTGAACAATCTAAAAAAAATATTCGAATTTTTGCGCAATCATTATGTAGTGATGTGCCAAACAACCCACGTTACATTGTGGCATTAAGCGATTTTATAGAGCGAGACGGTACTGTTGAAATAATTGTAAATAAATACAATGAAAATATGGTGTCACAGTCTAATTTGTTTAAGCGTCTATCATTTTACTTATCGCAAGGTAAGTATATCAAAGTGTATCGTACTGATGCGGTTCCATATTTATCAAACGATCCAGACAAAAAAGAAATACATTTTACGATTGGAGATGAATTATCGTATAGAATAGAAACGGATATTGAAAAGCGGACAGCAGTATGCAATTTTAATAATCCTAACAGAGCTAAGATTTTAGTAGATTTTTTTAATAGGATTAAAAAAAATGCCATCGAGGAAGATATCCAAAAAGTATTTTCTAAATAGTGGTATTTATGGAAACTATTGATATAAATG
>CAVKRC010000046.1:0-10640 GCA_963658625.1 bacterium | reverse complement strand
TAGTGGCTAGTGGCTAGTGGCTAGTGGCTAGTGGCTAGTGGCTAGTGGCTAGTGAAATGTATAAAAAGATATAAAGATAGGAAATAATTTATAAAAAAACGATGGAGTGGGTTAGATGCCTGCTCCATCGTTTAATTCTAGCCACTAATCACTAGCAACTAGCCACTTAATGACAGTGTCCGCAGTCGCAATGGTCGTGGTCGTGTTCCTCGCCGCAGTGGTCTCCGCAACCGCTGCAATCGTGGTCGCCGCAGCCACAGCCGCAACCGCCCTTCGATGCCAAATCCTCTGGCGTAACATCGCGTACCGATACGACCTCGACATCGAAATTCAGCGTCTTGCCCGCCATCGGGTGGTTGAAGTCCATAACTACCGTCTCGCCCTTGACCTCGCGCACCATACCGTTCATACGGTGTCCCTCGGCGTCGCTCATCGGGATTGTGTTGCCGACGAAGAGAATATCCTCCGCCAACTTGCCGTCAATCATAAATATGTTCTTGGGCAACTCCACCACCGCCTCGTCGATGATTTCGCCGTAACCGTCCTTCGGCGAGAGCGTGAACGAAACCTTGTCGCCCGGCTCCTTGCCGAGCAGCGCACCCTCGAATTTCGGGAGCAGCATACCCGTCCCGCAGATAAATTCGAGCGGTTTGCCCGGTTGCGATTGATCGGCGATTTTGCCATCTACGGTAAGCGTGTAGTTCACCGCCACCATCTTTGCATTTTCTACTTTCATAATCTCTTTTTATACGTTGTGTAAATATATGTGTTATTGTTTCTTATATAATCCTGAAAATTTTTCGCTATTGTATATTTCAAGATATGTGCCGTTTGCATTTTTTATTACAGCCACTCTGGCATTCTTATCATATCCTATTTTCAGACAGTCTTGGTCTAATGAATAATTATACCTCATATTAACTGCGCTGTTTATATTCTGTATGACCGTCCCGTATTTTGATATTTCCAAAGGATATTCCGCACCAAATATGGGCTTCCACTTACCAGTAATTGCAGTTGGGTATTCGGAAGCGTTAATTATATTGCCATCAATGTTTACTGCCTTTGAAGACAATCTGTATTTGCCCGAAAATTTTTCGCTGTTGTATATTTCGAGATATGTTTTCCCGTTTTCGACATATACATTTGCTTGGGCATTTCTGTCATAACCAATTTTAAGATTGCTCCCGCTCAAATTATATTGATAGCGCATATTGACAGCACTATTGATGTGTTGTATTACCGTCCCGTATTTTGTTATCGTCAGCGGGTATTCTGCCCCTTCCACAGGCGACCATACACCTGTAATCGACTGCTTGTCGGTGCGAACATCGGTTTGCGCAGACGTTTGCCCATCGACCTTTGGCGATTGAACGGGAGTGTCGGGCGGAGCGACCTCGGTGTCGGGTGTCGGTGGTTCGCACTCCTCGACAGCAACAGACGCACCGGTTTCCTCAATGGCAATAGAAGCACCAGTATTCTCGCGATTGACAACCCTCGGCTGTCGCCTGCGTGCCTCTTGTTGAGGTCTTTTGTCTGTCTCTTGTTCCGGAACGGCTACCGTCTCTTCGACCTTCTGCCCGGCTTCTACCGCTTCGGCATCCACTTTCTTGTACTTTCCTGCAAATTGCGGAGCATCGAAAATCTCGAGATAGGTATCTTTGTTTTCGTTATATATTTTAATTTCAAACGAGGTGTCAAGCAGACCGAATAACGAAACTTTTACGATGTTCTCATTTACGGAATAGTTTATATCAAGAGCGGTGTCGCCGATGCGCATAGTCCCGTATTTAGAGAATGTCAGTTTGGTGTCAGCCAACTCGATAGGCTCCCAACAACCGATAATAACTTCCGAATAATCAGGAATATCTACCGACGTGGAATTGTTTTTTGTCTTGTGCGATACAAGCAAATATACGACAATCCAAAACAGCGATGTCAGCAATATGGCGAGAATAACCTTTCTCATAAATCACCATGTTTTTATTGTTCGTTTTTGCAGACGAGGTTACGGTCGCCGTAGCCGTTGTCGATTTTCGATACAAACGGGAAGAATTTGGAATTTCGTACCCATTCGAGCGGGAATGCCGCCTTTTCGCGCGAGTAAGGGTGCGACCATTCGCCCGCAATCTCCTCGGCGGTGTGCGGCGCATTCGCCACCACGTTGTCCGCTTCGCCCGCGATAGCCTCGCATTCGCGCTTGATGCTTACGAGTGCCTCGATAAAGCGATCCATCTCCTCTTTCGGCTCGCTCTCGGTCGGTTCGACCATCAGCGTCTCGTGAACGGGGAACGAGAGCGTCGGCGCGTGGAAACCGTAATCCATCAGTCGGTGCGCTATGTCGCCGCAATCGACGCCGTAGTCGTGCTTGAACGCCGTCAGGTCGAGTATCATCTCGTGTCCCACGCGACCCGTTTCGCCCGAGTAGTAGGTGCGGAACTCCTCCTTTATCGCCGATGCCATATAGTTGGCATTGACTATCGCCATCTCGGTTACGCGACGCAATCCGTCGGCTCCGAGCATCTTGATGTAACCGTATGTTATAGGCAACAGCATCGCCGAACCCCAAGGCGACGACGCGACCGCCGTGATACCCTGTTCGCCGCCCGTGGCAACGACCGAATGCGACGGCAGGAACTGTGCCAGATGCTCCGATGCGCAGATGGGTCCCACGCCCGGACCGCCGCCGCCGTGAGGCATCGCGAATGTCTTGTGCAGATTGAGGTGGCAGATGTCCGCGCCGATGTAGCCCGGATTGGTCAGCCCGACCTGCGCGTTCATATTCGCACCGTCCATATAGACCTCGCCGCCCGCTTCGTGAACGGCATCGACAATCTCGCGAATGCGGCTCTCGAACACGCCGTGCGTCGATGGATAGGTTACCATCAGCCCGCACAACTCCGAAGCGTGTTCCTGCGCCTTTGCCTTGACGTCATCGACATCGATGTTGCCCCTCTCGTCGCACTTGACCGTTACGATGCGCATACCCGCCATCGCCGCCGATGCGGGATTGGTGCCGTGTGCCGACGCGGGAATCAGTATCACATTGCGATAGCCCTGCCCGCGACTTTGGTGATAGGCGCGTATGACCATCAGTCCCGAATACTCGCCCGCCGCACCCGAATTGGGCTGCAACGAGCAGGCTGCGAAGCCAGTAATCGTGGCGAGGTCGCGCTCCAACTCCTCTATCATCTGCGTATAGCCCTCGCGCTGGTCGGCAGGTGCGAACGGGTGAATGTTCTGGAATCCCGCGAGCGAGAGCGGCTGCATTAGCACCGCCGCGTTGAGTTTCATCGTACACGAGCCGAGCGAAATCATCGAGTTGGCGAGCGAAATGTCGCGCAACTCCAACCGCTTGATGTAGCGCATCAGGTCGCTCTCCGAGCGGTAGCGGTTGAATACCGGCTCGGTCAGGATTTTCGACCGGCGCACGAGCGACGGCGCAATGGTCGGCTCGTCGGCAAGGCGCACGCTCTTGTGCTTGCGACCCTTAGCCTCGGCGAATATGCCGATGACCTCGTTCACCTCCTCTATGGTCGTAACCTCGTCGAATGCTATGCGCACGCGCGTTTCGGACGGGTAGAAAAAGTTTATCTCGTGTTCGAGGGCGAGCGACTCTATTACCGACGCTTCCGCCTCGACTTCTATGGTGTCGAAGAATGATTTGGTTGTCAGCGCGTAGCCCAATGCCTCTATTGCGCGGGCGGCTGTTACGGCTGCAAGGTGGGCGGTCATCGCCGCGCGGTGCAACCCTTCGGCTCCGTTATAGACGCAGTGGAAACCCACAATCGACGCCATCAACGCCGATGCGGTGCAGATGTTCGACGTGGCGCGCTCGCGCTTGATGTGCTGTTCGCGCATCTGCAAAGCCATACGCAGCGCGCGCTTGCCGTTGCGGTCGATGGATACGCCGATGATTCGTCCCGGCATATTGCGCTTGAATGCCTCGCGCGTAGCCATATATCCTGCCGACGGTCCGCCGAAGCCCATCGGACAGCCCAGTCGTTGCGATGTGCCGACGGCAATATCCGCGCCCCACTCCGCAGGCGGCGTGAGCAGTGCGAGCGCGAGCAGGTCGGCTTCCGCCGTAACGAGTACCCCGCAAGCGTGTGCCGCCGCCGTGAAATCGGCATAGTCGCGCACCTCGCCATTGGCGGCAGGATACTGCACTATCGCGCCGAACTCCTTGCCCGAGAATGTGTAGGAGGCGTAGTCATCGACGATGAGTTCTATACCGAACGGTTCGCTGCGCGTGAGCAACACGTCGAGCGTCTGCGGAAATATGTTTTCATCTATGAACAACTGGTTGCGCCCCTCCTTGACCGCCTCGCGCGAACGCAGGGCGAACATCATCAGCATCGCCTCGGCGGTCGCCGTAGCCTCGTCCAAGAGCGAGCAGTTGGCAATCTCCATTCCTGTGAGCGAGCAAATCGCCGTCTGGAAATTGAGCAGGGCTTCCAATCGTCCCTGCGAAATCTCCGCCTGATAAGGAGTGTAGGAGGTGTACCACGCAGGATTCTCGAACACGTTGCGCATCACAGCCGCCGATACCGCGTTCGGATAGTAGCCCATACCTATGAACGAACGGAACTGCCTGTTGCGGTCGGCTATCTCGCGAATGTGCGCCGCGAACTCGTATTCGCTCATACCTTCGCCCAGTGCGAGCGGCTTGTCCAGTCGGATATTCTGCGGAATCACCTGCCCGATAAGTTCCTCGACCGAGCCGACGCCTATGGTGTCGAGCATCGCCTGCAACTGCCGCGCATCGGTCGTGCCGATATGTCTGTTTACAAATTTGTCGAACATATTTTTTCTGTTTTGTTTGTCGCTAAAATACGGAATGCCGTATAATGCAAAGATACAAGTATTTTTCGTATTACAACCTCTTTGCCGCCTTTTAATCTCTCCGTCCGCGACATTATTTGCACCGATGACGATATTTTCCTACCTTTGTATTACGGGAGACGATAAAAGTCCGTTCCCCGATTACTGAATAGTCGTATATATGTTTTCGATAATAGTCTGTTCCGCCAATCCTGTCGCTGCCGAGTCGTTGCGCGAGAATGTGGAGGCTACCATAGGCGGCGTCCCGTTCGAGTTCATCGTCTTCGACAACCGCACGGCGCATCGCGGAATATGCAGCATCTATAACGAGTGCGCCCGCCGTGCCCGCTACGATATGCTCTGTTTCGTCCACGAGGACGTGCAGTTCCGCACGCAGGATTGGGGCGCGGTTATCGCCCGCAAGTTGCAGGAACCCGATTGCGGCGTCATCGGTTTCGCGGGTGCCATTTCCAAACTCTCGCCGCTTACGGGCTTCGGCTCCCTGCGCGAGCATACCCGCTTCAACTACTATCAGGGTCTGCCCGACGGCACCGTCGAGCGCAAAAGGATAAATCCCGACGGGCTCGATTTCTCTCCCGTCGTCTGTATCGACGGTATGTGTATGTTCGTCCGCCGCGACGTATGGGCGGGTGCCATGTTCGACGAGGTGCTGCTCACGGGCTTCCACGCCTACGACATTGATTTCACCATCGCCGTAGCCTGCACCCACCGCAACTATGTCTGCAACACGGTCGCCGTCTATCACGCATCGATAGGCAATTTCAGCCGCGACTGGTACGAGAGTGCCAAACTCTGCCACGCGAAATGGCAGTCGCGCCTGCCGATGTTCGCCGACGGCACGAAATATACCCCGCGTCAGATTTTCCGTATGAACCGCCTCGCCGAACTGCTTATGCTCAAATTTATGTTCAAACGGCACGTCCTTTCGCGCAAGGAGTTGTGGCGGCATACCGCCGAGTATATCCGCAAGGCTCCGCTCGACAGGCTCTCCTATGTTTTGTTGTTGAAATATCTGCGCTACGGATTATGGACGAAATAACACAGGTCAAGGTCGTCGTACCGCTCTACAAACCCGAACTCGACGCCGACGAACGGCTGTCGCTCGCCCACAATGCCGAGGTGCTGCACCGCTACCCGCATGTGCTGCTCGTTCCGAAGGGAATGCCGACCGACGGCGTCCTCTCCGCTTTGCCCGACGGCATCGATGTCTCCGTCATCGAGGTAAGCACGCAGTGGCTCGGGCGCGAAAACGGCATCGCGGGCTACAACCGTATGATGCTCTCGCGCGAATTTTACGATATGTTCGCCGATTGCGAATACATACTCATTTGCCAGACCGATGCGTGGGTGTTCCGCGACGAACTTGCGGAGTGGTGCTCGCGCGGTTACGACTGCATAGGCGGCGTATGGTGGCGTCGCGGCGTGTGGTCGCTGCCCGTTATCCGTTGGTTTTTCCCGAAAAACAGAAAACTCTACGGCAAGGTCGGCAACGGCGGATTCTCGTTGCGCAAGGTCGCCTCGTTCCGTCGTGCGTGCGACGAGTTGCGCAAGCGTGCCACATTCTATCTGCGCCATACCCACCACACTTACAGCGAGGACATATTCTGGGCTGTCGAACCGAAAGATTTTGCCTACCCGTCGATGGAGGTTGCCACGCACTTCGCGTTCGACAACCACCCCGACCGTTGCGAACGGCTGATAGGCAAAGGCAATCTGCCGTTCGGTTGCCACGGCTGGTCGAAAAGTGCGCGCCGAAAGTATTGGCAACCTTATATTCACCGATAAACGAGACGCTTATGGGAAAACGATACATTCTTTATGTAACCGATTTCTACGCCTATTCGATACTCTTTCCGCTCGAAACCGAGATTCTCCGTCGCGGCGACGATGCGGCTTGGTTCGTCGAGCCGCAATGCTCGTCCGAACCCGTCGCCTCGCACAAACTGTTGCCCACGATAGCCGATGCGCTGGCTTACGAGCCGTTGGCGGTATTCGCTCCGGGCAACTATATCCCCGACTTTTTCGGCGGCATCAAGGTGAGCGTTTTCCACGGCTATCCGATAAACAAACGCGCCGAACGCAGGGACGACCACTTCTCCATTCGCGGCTGGTTCGACATATATTGCACGCAGGGTCCATCATCGACCGAGCCGTTCCGCCGTATCGAGGCGACGGACGGCACATTCCGCGTCTATGAAACGGGTTGGACGAAAGCCGACACCTATTTCTCGCCCGCAATGCTCCGCCGCGAGCCGAATGCGCGCCCCGTCGTACTCTACTCTTCCACATTTACGCGGTCGCTGACCTCCACGCCCATATTGGCGGATACCGTCGAGCGGGCTGTCGCCACGGGGAAATGGGACTGGATATTTATGTTCCACCCCAAACTGAACGACCCCGCGATTCTCGACCGCTATGCCGCGATAGCCGCCAAGTATCCCAATGCCGAGTTCCTCGGCAATACATTCTCCGCCGACGCGATGCGCCGTGCCGATGCGATGCTCTGCGACTCCTCGTCGATAATGACTGAATTTATGTTTATGGACAAGCCCGTGGTGTCGTTCCGCAACACCTGCCCGAGCGGCTGCCTGCTCGATGTTACCGAGCCCGACGAGGTGATACCCGCGCTCGAAACCGCACTCTCGCGCCCTGCGGCACTGATGGACGCAATCCGTCGATATACCATGTACCACGAACCCCACCGCGATTGCCGCTGTTCGGCACGGGTACTCGACGCCGTCGATGATTTCATCGCTTCGGGCGGACGCGCGACCTTGAAAAAGAAGCCGCTGAATCTCGTGCGCAAAATCAGGTTGCGTCGCCGTCTGCACTATCCCATTTTCAAAAATCTGTTCCGATGATGCTCAGTTTCGTTATATCTCTTGCAGCCCTGCTCCTTGTCGTCGCTCTCGTCCTGCTCGCGTTGCGATTGTGCCGCAAATCCGCCGTCTCCCGTGCCGCCTTTGCAGGCAGATGGCGAATATCGGGCGGCTGCGCCGGGTATGTCTGTTTCGACAGGGACGGTGTCGGCTATTTCGAGAGCGGCGGCAACATCGAGACTTTTTCGTTCCGCATCTTGTGCAAGCGTCTCGTCCTCGAACAAAATTGCTGCAAAATCCGATACCGGTTCCGCTTCTCCGACAATGATACCCTCCTGCTGACAAACGGCAGAGAACGGCTGACGCTCATGCGCTAAAAGCAGGTATAAGAGTTCTAAGAGAACTGGGAGAACAGAGTATTGCAAAAACAACTACCTGCTATCGTAGATCTCATAGAACTCTTAGTTCTCTTAGAAAAAGTCAGCACGTGCTACGTTTCCCGTTATAACCCGATTAGCCTCTATTCCAGCCTTCGCGCTCCGTCCGAAATCACCACGTCATAGACTTTCGGCTCGTGTCCGTATTTGGCTGAAAATTCGCGCTTTGCGGTTGCGATGAAGTTGTCGTACAACTCATCTTTCACGAGATTTATCGTGCAACCGCCGAAGCCGCCGCCCATTATGCGCGACCCCGTTACGCCGCATTTCTCGGCAATTTCGACCAAACAATCCAACTCCTCGCAACTTACCTCGTAATCGCGCGATAAGCCCCAGTGTGTCTGATACATACGCTCGCCGACCGTTTCGTAATCGCCACGCACGAGCGCGTCGCACACATCGAGTACCCTCTGCTTCTCGCCGATGACGAATTTCGCCCGTTTGTAATCCTCCTCCGAAATTTTCGGACGCACCGTTTCGAGGTCGGCGAACGACGCATCGCGCAACGTCTCGATTCCCAATGTCTTGGCAACTCGCTCACACGATTCGCGACGCTTGTTGTATGGCGAATCGACCAGTTCGTGCTTCACCACCGAATTGAGCAGAACGAGCCTGTAACCCTTCGGGTCGAACGGGAAATACTCGTACTCCATCGAACGGCAGTCCAAGCGTATGAGGTTGCCCTTTTTGCCGAATACCGATGCGAACTGATCCATAATTCCGCAATTCACGCCGACGTAGTGATGCTCGGTCATCTGCCCGACCTTCGCCAGCGCGAACTTGTCGATGCGGTTGTCGGCGAACAGGTCGTTGAGCGCGAATGTGAAGGTGCTTTCCAACGCAGCCGACGACGACATACCCGCTCCGAGCGGCACGTCGCCCGAGAATGCGCAGTCGAAGCCCTTGACCTCGACACCCAACTTGCTCATCTCGCGGCATACGCCGAAGATGTATTTCGCCCAACCCTCTTTCGGGCAGTCCTTCTCCTCCAAGCCGAACTCGCTGCTTTGGTCGAGGTCGATGGAGTAGGCACGCACGCGGTCGGTGCCGTTGGGTCGAATCGCCGCCACGATGCCGCAATCCACCGCGCCGGGGAATACGAATCCGCCGTTGTAGTCGGTATGCTCGCCTATGAGATTGATGCGTCCGGGCGACGCATACATCGCGCACTTGCCGTCGAAATGCTCGGCAAACGCCTTTTTTACTTTTTCGGTGTTCATATAGTTGTGTTTTTGGTTTTCGGTTTATCCTAACAAAGTTATATAAATTTGGCAAATCCCGCATGGCTATTTACAATTTTTTACCCGCAATGCTTGCAAATGCCGAAAAATTATTACCTTTGTGCCACAATTGCCCGGATGGCGAAATGGTAGACGCGCTCGTTTCAGGTGCGAGTGTTGAGAGACGTGTAGGTTCGACTCCTATTCCGGGCACAACCGCGACAGACATCAAGTTCGTTGCGGTTTTCTTTTGCCTGTCCTGCACAATCCTATCAGCCCAATCAGCCAATAATTCCTATTGATAATCACAATAAGAGCGCATCGGATAAGAATATCCGATGCGCTCGTCATTATCTGTGTGTATTAAGAATCTTACACACAATGCAGACGGTTCTTTACAGCAAACCGTTATTCAAGATTTTGTCTATTTTCTTTTCTAAATCTTTATCACAGTCATCGTATGTGATAAAGCCTTTGTCATCTAATACACCGAGTCCTTCGAGTCCCTTCATTATGGAGTCGATCTTCTCTGCATTTACATCTGATTTAATCAGTAATTTTACTTTTCTTTTCATATTTGTATCCTTTTTAGAAAAATTTGTTTTTTATAAATTAGTATCCTTTGATTCGCGATGAATGAAGACTCCAATAATTCGCTTTTTTGTATTTTTCGACAGATGACGATGGAACATATATAGTTGCACTGTCTAGATAAGGTCCGCCCAATGTCGGTGGTACTGTTGGAAGCATTTTTAATCTCGTATCTGAGTGCTCTCTAAAAGAAAAAGCATTACTCCCAATTTTACGAACATTTTTAGGTATTGTAATACGTTCAAGAAAATTTATGCCACCTACGGAAGTGCTTTCGCTATAATAAAATGCCTTCTCGGGTATTTCCGTAATGCCTGTAAAATACCTGAATTCGTCAAAATAAATTATTTTCTTATCTCTGAATGCCGATCCTATCGACCTTACGGCAGCAGCCTCTTTTTCCGAAAACCGACCATCTCCATTCGTGTCCCACATATTTATGCATATCTGTTTTACTGTATAATCCTCAAAGGATATATACTTTTCCGGTTCCGGTTTCGGCTCGGGCTTTGGTTCCTCTTGTTGATTGTTATTGTCCTGTGCCGGCTCCGTGTCCTTTTTGGTGCAGCCTGCCAATATGCCGCACACCATCAATGTCAAAATAATGATACTCTTTTTCATAATGTTAATTTTTATCGGAATTATCTACTTTGGGCTTGTACTCCGCAAGGAGCGTGTAGCGACGCAGCGTAAAACCTCTTTGTCATCGCGAACGAACGTAAGTGAGT
>CAVKRC010000045.1:0-11165 GCA_963658625.1 bacterium | reverse complement strand
ATCAAGGGGGACACTCTGTTTTTCTTCGATGAGATGCAGGCTTGTCCTGTTTGTGCTACATCGTTGAAATTTTTCAAGTTGGACGGGCGTTTCGATGTTATCTGCTCCGGTTCGTTAATGGGCATCAATTACAACGAAATCGAGTCCAATGCAGTCGGCTACAAAGAGGATATAGAGATGTATTCGATGGATTTCGAGGAGTTCTTATGGGCAAAAGGCTACTCGCATGAATTTGTTGAGGATATGTATAGGCATATGGCGGAACTGCGACCATTTTCACAGTTGGAACTCGATACGCTGTTCGGCATATTCAAAGATTATATGGTGTTGGGCGGTATGCCGGATGTCGTAAAGACCTATATTGCCAACAAAAATTTCAGCGGGACACTTGCCATTCAACGACAACTGCTTGCCGACTACGATGAGGATATTACCAAATATGCCGTTGGTCTCGACAAAGCCAAAATTCGCAACATATACAACCATATATCGGTATTTCTGTCGAAAGAGAACAAACGGTTTCAAATATCGAAAGTCGCTGCCAATGCACGCAACCGCGATTATGTCGGTGTTGTGGAATGGCTGACAACGGCAGGAATTATAAACCCATGCTACTGCTTGGCGGATGTCGAGTTGCCGCTCCGTGGCAATTACGACCCAAAACTTTACAAGATCTATTTTAAGGACACCGGGCTGCTTATTGCTTCACTTGACGAGGAGGCGCAGGAAGATTTGCGAGTAAATCGCAATTTCGGGACATACAAAGGGGCAATATATGAGAATATCGTAGGAGATATGCTTGCAAAACAGGGTTACAATCTCTATTATTACAAACGGGAGAATCCGGCATTGGAGATGGATTTTTTCGTTCGCGATGCAGATAGCCTTATTCCAGTAGAAGTGAAAGCTAACGATGGAGCGACCGTATCGTTACGCCGGCTTATCGAAAGCGACAAATACGGCGACATCAAGTACGGCATAAAATTCGGTTACAAAAACATAGGATTCAACGGGGAGTTCTATACATTCCCATATTTTCTTACATTCCTGCTCAAACGTTTTTTTGCGCGAGCGCATCGGACAAGCAATGTAAGGTAATGATATAAAAAATAAGCAGCCGTTGAATAATCAACGGCTGCTTGTGGATCCTGTAGGGCTTGAACCTACGACCCCCTGATTATGAGTCAGGTGCTACTAACCAACTGAGCTAAGGATCCATCGGGTTTCCCCTTATGTGGGTGCAAAGATACAAAAAAATCGACAGAAACAAAATTTTATTCGTATCGATTGCACCAAAAGGCGTATGGTTACAAATCTTTCGAGAGTGAGGCGACGGTCATTCCCGTGAAGTCGCGGACGACAATGTCGGCACCTGCGTCGGTCAGAGCCTTAGCGGGCATAGTCGTGGCGACGCCCACAGCCGCACAACCTGCGGCGAGGGCTGCCTCGATGCCCGGAATACCGTCCTCGAATACCACGCAATCGTGCGGAGCGAGACCGAGGCGGTCGCAGGCGGTCAGAAAGATCTCGGGATCGGGCTTGCAGTGCGTAACATCGTCCAAGCAGACGTATGCGTCCATACGGTCGCCCAGTTTTGCCTCGCGCATAATGAATTCGACATTTATGCGCGGACCTGCCGAGCCGATGGCACACTTTACTCCGCACCGTTTGGCATCGGCGAGCAAGGCGTCGAGACCTGCCGTCAGCGTAACATGTCCCGCATAGAGTTCGCGATAGATAACCTCTTTCTGTTTCGACAGAAAATCGGCACCCAATCGCGCGAGGTCGGCGGCAGGGACGATTTCGGGGAATATGTCGAGGTTGTTCCAACCGTAGTAGCGCGAATCGACGGGACGCAGGTGTTTGTAGCCGTAACGCCGTGCCAACTCGTCGAAAGCGGCAAAGTGGTACGCCATATTCTCAATCAGCGTGCCGTCCATATCGAAAATCAAGCCTTTAATATCTCTCATCGTATTCAAAAATTTTTGCGATTTCATCTATTTTCATCGGGCAGTCGCGCACCTCGCCTATGCCCGCTGGCACAATAAGATGCAGTGTGTCGCCAGAACGTTTTTTGTCCTTGTGCATAGCATCGGTCAGGCTCGGCATATCGGCAGGCAGAGCCGTGCGGAAGCCGTACCGGGAGAGCAACGATTGTATGCGGTCGGCATCGGTGCAGTCGAGCAAGCCCATACGGGTAGCAATATCTGCCATACGGTGCAATCCGACAGCGACCGCCTCGCCATGGTTGTACTGCGAAGCGACCTTTTCGATGGCGTGGGCAAGGGTGTGTCCGAGGTTGAGTTTGCGACGCTCGCCCGTTTCGTGTTCGTCGGCGGCAACGATTCGCGCCTTGACGCGGATTGCCGACTCGACCACCCGTTCGAGCAGAGCCGTATCGGTACGAAGTTGTGCGAAGGTCGTATTTTCCAACAGGGTGAAGAGGTCGGCATCGCCGATAATTGCGGCTTTTATGACCTCTGCCAAACCTGCACGGAACTCGCGGTCGGGCAGACTCGCTAGCAGTACGACATCGCAGACGACGAAACGCGGTTGGGAGAAGGTGCCGACGATGTTTTTGTAGCCGTCCAAATCGACGCCGTTTTTACCGCCTATCGAGGCATCGACCATACCGAGCAATGTCGTCGGGACAAAGCCGAACAGCACTCCGCGCATAAAGGTCGAGGCAACGAAGCCCGCCATATCGGTAACCACACCACCGCCTATGCCGAGTACGAAGCACGAGCGGTCGATGCTGCGCATCAAAAACTCGCGCCAAAGCAATTCGGCGGTCGAGAGCGTTTTCGACCGTTCACCCGCAGGAACGATTATATGTTCGAAAGCGTCGGTAAAAGCAGGACAGGCGCGGGCGACATTTTCGTCCGTAACGGCAATCGTGCGGCGGTCGGCAACGAGTTGTGGCAGAATATCCTGCGTCCTGCCGACATATACCCCGCTGTCGTGAGTTATTTCGATGGTTTTGTCCATTGCCGTCGCGTTGCAAAAATGCGTCTATAAGTTGAGCAAAAATAGAACATTTTTGAAAACTAATTGTTACCTTTGCGCAATAATTTACTCTTCTTTATGCAAAAATTACGCAACATCGCAATCATCGCCCATGTCGATCACGGCAAGACGACGCTTGTCGATAAGATGATTATGGCGGGACATCTGCTCCGTGAAAATTCGGCAAAAAACAACGGAGATTTGATTCTCGACAACAACGACCTCGAACGCGAGCGAGGCATCACGATTCTCTCGAAAAACGTTTCGGTTATCTATAAGGACTACAAAATCAACATCATCGACACTCCGGGGCACGCCGATTTCGGCGGCGAGGTCGAGCGCGTACTCAATATGTGCGACGGCGTGCTGCTGTTGGTCGATGCCTTCGAGGGTACGATGCCGCAGACGCGATTCGTATTGCAAAAGGCTTTGGCACTGGGCAAAAAGCCGATTGTCGTAATCAACAAGGTGGATAAGCCAAACTGTCGCCCCGAGGTAGTGAACGAGCAGGTGTTCGACCTGATGTTTACACTCAACGCCACCGAGGAGCAACTCGACTACAAAACAATATACGGCTCCGCCAAGCAGGGCTGGATGTCGCACAAGGCGAATGAAAAGACCGATTCCATTACACCGCTTCTGGACGCCATCATCGACGAGATTCCCGAGCCTGCGGTTGTCGAGGGAACGCCGCAGTTGCTTATCACATCGCTCGAATACTCGCCATACGTCGGTCGTATAGCCGTGGGCAAACTTACGCGCGGCGAACTCCATGCGGGCGAGAACGTTACACTCGCCAAGCGCGACGGCAAGACGATGGTCAAGACCAAGATTCGCGATTTGATGGTATTCGAGGGCTTGGGCAAAAAGAAGGTCGATTCGGTGCCGTGCGGCGAGATATGCGCTATTGTCGGCATAGAGGGTTTCGAAATCGGCGATACGATTTGCGATTACGAGAATCCCGAGCCGCTGCCGCCGATTAAAATCGACGAGCCGACGATGTCGATGCTCTTTACAATCAACAACTCGCCATTCTTCGGTCGCGACGGCAAGTTCGTTACCTCGCGCCACATCAAGGAGCGTCTGGATCGCGAGTTGGAGAAGAACCTCGCACTGCGCGTCGAGCCGGGAGCCAATGCCGATTCGTTCATCGTTTACGGTCGCGGCGTGCTGCATCTCTCGGTGCTTATCGAGACCATGCGTCGCGAAGGTTACGAGTTGCAGGTAGGTCAGCCCAAGGTCATAATCAAGGAGATAGACGGCAAGAAATGCGAACCTATCGAGGAGATGACAATCGACTGCCCCGACGAGGCGGCAGGTACGGTTATCGAACTGACAACCAAGCGCAAGGGTACGCTGACGAATATGGAGTCGAGCAACGGTCGCACGAGATTGGAGTTCGACATTCCGTCGCGCGGTATAATCGGCTTGCGCTCGAATATGCTGACGGCAACGGCGGGCGAGGCGATTATGTCGCACCGTCTGAAAGGTTTCGAGCCATACGTCGGCGACATAGAGATGCGCACCAACGGTTCGATTATTGCATCGGAAACGGGTACGGCATACGCCTATTCGATAGACAAACTCCAAGACCGCGGGCGGTTCTTCATCTCGCCGATGGAGGAGGTCTATATGGGACAGGTTATCGGCGAGCATACCCGCAGCAACGACATCACGGTAAACGTTACCAAAGCCAAACAGTTGACCAATATGCGAGCTTCGGGGTCGGACGACAAGGCGGTAATCGTTCCGCCGCGTGTATTCTCGCTCGAAGAGGCATTGGAGTACATCAAGGAGGACGAATATGTGGAGGTTACGCCCAAAGCGATACGTCTGCGCAAGATACTGCTGAACGAAATAGACCGTAAGCGTGCTGCCAAATAGTTGCAAACAACCATAAAACACCAAGTTATGAATATGAAAATAGGCATTGCCAGCGACCACGCAGGCTACGAATTGAAAGAACTCATTACGGGCTATCTCTCGACCAAAGGCTACGAGGTATTCGATTTCGGTTGCGATTCGCCCGAGAGTTGCGACTATCCCGACTATGCCCACCCGCTTGCCAATGCGCTCGAAGCGGGCGAATTTCCGCGTGCCATCGGCATCTGCGGTTCGGGCGAAGGTATGGCTATAACGCTCAACAAGCATCAGGGCGTGCGCGCCAGCCTCTGCTGGACACCCGAGATAGCGCACATCACACGTCAGCACAACGACTCGAACGTGTTGGTGTTGCCTGCCCGATTCATCGACAACGAGACGGCTCTCGCCATTTTGCAGGAGTGGCTCTCGACCGCATTCGACAAGGACGAACCACGCCACCGCCGTCGCATAGCGAAAATACCGGTGCAGGAGGCGAAATAGACGACACCACGTCTTACCAGTAAGGCATAATTACCACAAAACAAAACGGGCGGGGACTTTTTTATGAAGGTCCCCGCCCGCAATTTATGAGGCAGACAATTTACTCCCAGTCGCCGACCTCGCCGTCGATAGCGATCTCTATCTTCTCTTGGTCAGGAGAGGTATTAAGCGTGATGGTCAGTGTGTGGCAGTAGCCGGAACGGAACGTCATGCTGTATTCGAGCAGATAGGCGATACCGCCCATGGTTATCTCGACCAATGGCGTGCTGCGTTCGATGAACTGCGGCACGACTATCGCATCGAACGTCTCGTTATCGACCTTGCGCATAGTGATGGTACGATTGTCGCTAAAAATATACTTTTCGAGCGAACCCTTGACATAACTGACTTTGGCTGTCGTCGCCGTGTTGTAGATATGCGCTGTGATGTCGTCGGGAATCTTGCCATCGAATTTCGGTCCTTTGGCGACCTTTACGACCAAGCGCGACATCATGTGCCTGAATTGCAGGCGCACCGCACCGTCGGATTTGGCAACATGTTCGGCTTTTGCCCACATCAGGTCGCTCGCCTCGTAACCGCCGAGCGCGTCGGCTGTGCGTGCCGAATTTTGGTCTGTCACGATGTCGAACAGCCACTCATCGACCGCGCCGAGTTGCATATACGGATATATTCCGTAGAAATCGCACGCCTTCGCGCTCCAATAGAGCGTGCGCGGGGCGCGCCACTCGGTACCGTCGCAGGTCATCGGCTCGTTGTTGATGTAGTTGCCCGCGATTTGGAGCGGAGCAACGGTCTCGCCGTCGTACTCGACGGCAAATAATCCCATACGGTCGCCAGTTTCGAATGCCGTTTGTGTCGCACGGGTCGGCAAAACCGCCTCTACGCGGATTTCGTCGGGATTTTCCGCAGATTCCTGCGTATCGTTATTCTTGTTGCAGCCTGCAAGCATTACGGTTGCCACGGCTGCGAAAAATATACTCTTTTTCATATTTCGATTTTTGTTTTAGGATTAGCGCAAATCGGGCTTTTCACCCATAAACTTCGGCGGCATCTGCTTGCCCGCGCCTGTAAGCGTAACAGCATTTTCTCTAACATTCAGCCGCGCCTTTGCCGACTTATTGTTCGACACATCGAGCACGTCTTTGGCATAGAAGTCGTCTATCGAGAACTCCTTGCCCGCATAGCGCATTATGCGCTCGACTATCTCTTGTCGCGAAATCGCCGAGTAGTACGGTATGTTGTTGTTCATGCAGCTCGTCGCCTCCGAGCGGTAAACGCCGCGCGTATGGAAATAGCCGCCCTCGTACATATCGACTATGTTGCTGTATTTCGGGTGCATAATCAGGTGCGCCCACTCCACGGTGTGCATGTTGCCGTCGAGCGACAGATTGCGGAACCAGCCGAGCGACTTGTTTACCTTCAACTTATCATCATGACTGCAACCGTCAGTACATTGGCACGACTGTATGAATGCATTGTGGTAGATATACTCGTCGCCAAGTTTGCCGAATCCGTGACCGCCCGCCTCGTGCTGCACTATGCCGCGGTAGTCGTAAGGGTAGGCATCGCGGCTCATCGGACATACGGCTATCGCCGAACCGTCCGCCCACATGTAGGTGATGCCACCATAGTCCTGCGTGTTCTCGACCATCACCACGAGTGTCTGCCCGAGTAGCGACGCATCGACCGTCGGTGCCTTGCAGGCATATTCGTAGGTTGTCTTGGTGTCGGGCGCAATGCCGCTCAGCGAATACTGCGAGCCGAAGCATGCGTCTTTGACTGTATTGACCGTACCCATACCGCTGTCGGGCGACATGCCGACCACGGTGTAGATGTTGAAGTAGTCGCGGTAGGTCTTGTACGGCTCTATGTCGAAGAAATAGCCTATCGCCTCGTCGATGCCCGACTTGTAGGAGCCGCGGGCTATATCGCGCGCATCGAAGCAGTCGCCCATGAATACCACATTCACGCCGCCACCCTCGGTCGCCGATTGATTGGTTATCACATCGCCGTCGGCATACTCATAGTCGTACTGCTCGACCTTCATGCTTGTGCGGTAATCCTTGTTATCGAGCAGGAACACCACCTCGCCAGCGCGTCCCTTGTCGGTCTCGGTCGAGATATACTGCGAGCCATTGCGAATCTCTATCTCGAACGTACCCGCCTCAGCCGCCGCCATGGCATCAACCGTCACGGTAAGTTCTGCTTTGCCTACACCGCTCGCAGGCTCTACCGTTACCCAATCGGGCTTGCTCTCTATGCTCCAAGCCTCATTCGCAGGGGCGCGCAGCAGATATGTCGCCTTATGCGCGGCATTGAGCGTGCGCAACAGCGGTCGCGAGATGGCAAAGTCGTGGTGCGCCGATATTCTACGAAAATCGTTCCACCCTGTGGCTGTCTGGTATCTCACGACCGATTGCTCAGGCACCTCCACTGTGAAGTTGTCCTTTGCCACTCCGTCGAACGCGCCACTCAACACTGCTGGCGGCACCTCCGCCTCGCAGGTTATTTTCGATATGCCATAGCAGTAGTCGAATGCGTTAGGACCGATTACTGTCAGATTTTTCGGCAGTACTATGGACGGAACTGTTGAACAGAGAACGAAGGCTCCTTTCCCAATAGACCTTAAACTCTCAGGGAAGACTAATGGCTCGGTAATTCGTTGACAATTGGAAAAAGCACTTTCTTCAATGGATATAAGTTCATTAGGGAAAACGACACTCGAAAAATTATTGCCGCTGAATGCGGATTGTTCTATTTTATGCACCCCGTCAGGAATTACCAGTTCGCCTTGAAATCCGCATTGTGCAAATGATTGAGATGCAATATCGGTTAAAGATGCCGGCAAATGTAAATTACCAGTCATAGTTGTACAATAATAAAATGCCCACTCTCCAATTTTTTTTATCCCATCGGGCAAGGTCAATCCTGTTAAGTTTGAGCAATGGTCGAAACCTCTGTATGGAATTTCGTTAATCTTTTCGGGAATAGTCAGATTACCGGTAATGGCAGAACAACCGCAGAAACAATTTGATTCCATATTTTCCAAAGTCTCAGGCAGTTTAAGTTCGCCTGTCATACTTGAACAGTTTTGGAAAGCACTATCACCGATTGTTTTGAGTCCAAAAGGCAGAGAAAGTGAAGTGATATTTGTGCCGGAAAAAGCATCTTTTCCAATTTCTACGACATCGTTAGGAATAATAAGAGCATCGGAAAGTAGGGTGCCATAGCAAGCATAATCACCTATTCGTGTTACTTTCTCTGGAAATACGAAATGAACAAGATTTTCGGCTTTCTTTGTGTTATAATAATTCCTAAATGCATAATCAGGAATTTCATCTTCGCCATAGCCACTATATTGGCAAATCTTGCTCTCTTTGAGGTTTATCGCCTGCAAAATGGTCATAGAGTCGCGCATAAAGAAAAAGTCACGCGCGTCTATTTTGCCCGAGACTTTGAGGTTCTTTATCTTGGCAGGGTTCTTCTTGGCGGCGCGGATAAGGCTGCCGAGCGTACCCGGTTCGCTCTGCTCGACCACGTAGTATTGGCGAGCCTCGCCGCCGTGGGATTCGAGGTCGGCAACCCAATCGACGATGTCGCAGTCGGTCAGTACGAATTCGTAGTCGCCCGACAGCGATTTGCGGTTGATGGTGATGGTGAACTTGCTCTGCCTGCCCTGCTCGTAGAGTGTGGCAGCATCGCGCTTGAAACGGTAGGTGATACCGTCGATGGTGATGGCGAACAATGCCGCACCCGCCTCGACGCTCTGTGGTACGACTATGGCGCGGAAGCCGTCCGCAGACGCACGCATAACGATACCCTCGGCGGTCGGTTCGCCCTCGGCGGCAGCGACACCCGTAGCGAGGTCGATGGTGGCGGTGCGGGTAGTGTTGAGGACGATGACAGTTTTGTCCAACTTGTCGAACTCGCCCTCATCGAAACCTTTGCCCTCGGAAAGTATCACATTGGCGCAGGCAAGGCGGTGGTTGAAGGTGAGGCGCACGCGGTTTTCGCTCGGCGCGATGTCGGTTGCTTTACCCCACAGGAAATCGGACTGTGCATAGCCGTCGGTGGCACCCGCCCCCGACTGGTCTTTTGCAACCTCGAAACGATAGGCTCCGACCTGCGATGGTGCGCCGTATGGGTAGTAGCCGTAGAGGTCGATGTGGGTAACGGCATCCTTGTAATAGACAGGCGACGAAGTCGTCCACGAATTGTTAGCCTCGTTGTAGGTGTAGCGGGCGTTGTCCACCTGATTGCCGCTATCTGCGAGCGTGCCGGCTACGGTGTTGTCGTCGGTGTAATTCACTCCGTAGAGACCGATTTGGTCGCCCTCGCAGAAACCGCCGTCGTTTACACGCGAGACGTACTGTTGGTTGATTGAACTCGAAATTCGGATTTGCGGAGCAACCGACGGCACGACGGGTGCCAACTCCGCGGGATCGGTCGTACATGCCGCCGCGAGCAAAGCGACCGGAATCGAAATTAATTTGTTGAATTTTTGCATATTATTGTAAATTAAAAAGTGTTATTCTGCTGTTCCTCCTTGGTCGGTACCGCCATTTTCCCAATTGTCGATGTCGATGTTTATGCCGGTACTGCCCTCGAAGCCCCTTTCGGCATCAATCTGCTCCCATTCAATTTCCGGAGAGATGTAAAATAATCGTTTCATAATGCGTTAGTTATTATAGGTTTATACGTTATATATGCACACAAAAATTCTCGCCATCCGCACCTCGACAGCGTAACAAATTTCTTTTTACATTATAAAAAACGGAGAAGCGTGGTGCCGAAAACTTATTTTAGAAAGTCTGGCCTTAGGATGCCACAAAACGTAAAATAAGCAACAGTCCCACGCCATAACCTATGAAGGCACGACGCAAGAAATGTTCGCCATTCCTCGTTTTGCAGTAGAATTTCCTAAGTTCGACTTTCGGGAATAAGCTTACACTTTCCGCGTAAACAATATGTTACGCAAAATTATAACAAAATTTCGGAAAATGCATTTTGTTATGAACATTTTTTACTGTTGCCGTTGCAAATTTCGGCATAATGTTCTTGAAAGTCAATATAGGAGATAAATTATCTTTGTTCAAATTTAGGGGGTATGCGTTTTTTGAGAGAGGGGGGGGGAAAAATAGGAAATCGGCTCGCAAGAACTTGCGAGCCGATTTCGCGTACCCTACAATGTTATATTCTCGAACGAGTTTTTGGAGGATTTGCGCAAGATTTGGGAGTTGCGGCGCATCATTCCGCACCCCGAGGATTTATCGAAAATACGGGTTGAGATGGAAGATGTCTATTAGATTTGTCTCAATCTAATTCCTGCACTTTTTAATCTTACGGAGATGGCATTTGCCACCTCTTTTTTGTTGCAGAGTAACATAAAAGATTAAATAGGACAGTACCCCTCACAATAGAAAGAATTACTATTCGATATTGTCCTAACATCGACACCTGCATGGGAGTGAGTGGCAACCGATTGCGCGTATGCGCCCTTGTAAAAAATAGGCAGCCGTATGGTAGGTTAAACAGGCATGCACTGTTGCTTGTCCGAAATCTTTTGCAAATTTTCAAAAAAAACAAAATTTCTATTTCTTTTATTTCTCTTGACTTTTTTACCGTGCTTGCCATATTTATCTATGAGCGCAAATAAAAATGGCGCGAATAATAATGAATAATAACACTTATAAAAGACAGTACAGAGAACTGTCAGACGAAACAAAGGAGCGCATCAGCGCATCATCAAAAGGCAAATCCAAGAGCGAAACGCATAAGCAGCATATCTCGCAAGC
>CAVKRC010000044.1:0-11397 GCA_963658625.1 bacterium | reverse complement strand
GATGCGATTTTCAGATATAAAAGACTTCGCCACGATCAAGTGCGAAGCAAAGGCAGGCAACGACAGCCTCAAAACGTTGCACTATCAGGCAAACGAAATTATTTACCACTACAATCAGCAATTCGCTTTTCCGCGAAATGTGCAGGCGGCTATTGACGAACTGATAAAGGTTTTCGTCGAGATTCGCGACCTTGAAGTTCCTGATACAGTTAATGCCAAGAAGCGGGAGATTCTGCAAAAAGGAAGAGAGATTGTCAAATCACTGATTGCTTATAAACAGAACTTCGCCTATAACAAATCATGTGTCGAAGGTGTGAAATCGATGTGCGGGTTTCAACTGCACGACTATCTGGACAAAAGGGAGCAAATGACCTTTACCGACGGAATCCGACGACTTCAAGACAGCCTGATGCTACGAGGTATTGTGAATGATGTCGAGCAGAACCTGCATGTAAAAATCAAACCACAGGTCAATGCTTTTATGAGAATGCACGGCGAGATTTTAGACATACTCAAAAAGAAGTTGCAAGTCTATGCCGTTGCCTCGTAATCGACCAAGATCGGGCTGCAATCAGGCGGGAATCGACCATTTTCCTGCCAATATGCAATCACCCGCTGTCGCAATGCCCGTAAAATGCAGATTATAAGCCCACAGCCCGACAAGGTTCGAGTTGTGGCAGGACTATCCGAAAGAATTGCTCCCGCCGAACCTCCGCAAAAGAATAAACCGACACTCCAAAAAGTGTCGGCTGTTCTCGGTTGCGGGAATAGGCAAACCAAAGCCAAAACTAAAACTCGATTTTGGTATTGATTACCGTTTTGTCGAGCAACTTCGCATAGTGCTGAGTCATCTTCGTATTCGAGTGTCCCAAAATCTTCGATACCACTTCAATCGGAATACCCGCATTCAGCATCAAAGTCGCTGCGGTATGCCGAGCAATATGCGTTGTCAGAGGTTTCTTGATACGGCATATATCGGCAATCTCTTTTAGGTAGGCATTATACTTCTGATTCGAGACAACTGGTAACTCGTAATTATACTTTTCAAGGATTCGGACTGCTGTTTCATTCAAAGGCAGAATATATGTTACGCCTGTCTTGGCTCGTCTCTTCTTCAAGAACTTCACGTTGCCTTCGGTTTGAATGTCTGCTGCCGTTATCGATGCGAGATCCACATACGACAAAGCCGTATTCGCAGCGAACACGAAGACATCTCTGACCTGATTCAGTCTTGTTATCCCGAAATCTTTGTTGGCTATCGACATCAACTCCTCCTTCGTAAGCGGATTGATTTCGACTTCGCTTTTCCTTATCTTGATTGTATCGAACGGATTTTGCGTCAGTTGCTCATTGCGCACCGCAAATACGAATATACTTTTCGTTTTGGTCAGGTAAGAACATAGTGTCGAGTTTTTCAATTTGAGGTCATTCACCAAATGATATTTGTATGAGAGCACATCTGCATTATTGACAGCTTTGAGCGGTTTGTTCTGAATGACTTTCTTGAACTGCTCTATTGCCAACAGATATTTACGGTATGTGGAAGTGCCGATGTCGTTGCCGACCTTCTGCCTTTCGATTTTGATGAAATCGTCGAAAAGTTGATAGAGCATATAGTTTCTCACCTGATAACCGTTGCGTACATAGTCTGCGAGGTCGGCAGCCCGAACCCTAAGCCCCTTTTCCAACAATATCGTATAGTAGTCGTCTATTCTGCGCCTTACATCTGAGCAATAGCGAGTTATGTAATTGGAGCGTGGCGAGCAGATTGCTTTTTTGAACTCTTCGGGCTCGACTTTCAGGTCAAGCATGGTGGTTGCACGCTCACCGTCCACATTGATCCACACGGTGATTTTGTTTAGATTCGATTTGTTCGGACGACCATTTGTGCAAGTAAAATTAACACTGTACATAGTTGTAAGTTAATTGATTAAACGATTTCTTGCAACCGATTTGCAACAGCAACAGCCGACTTGCATATATGCTTGCACAAACACCCGTTTTAGGGTACTTTCCGAAAACAAAAACGCCCTCAGAAGCATCTCTGAGGGCATTTGCCTGATTTTTTGAGCGGGAAACGGGGTTCGAACCCGCGACCCTCGGCTTGGGAAGCCGATGCTCTACCACTGAGCTACTCCCGCGATTGGCAGAGCCGAAAGCCGGAACTGCGAGGCTCTGCCGAAAAGTGATACAAAATTACTGCAAATTTATTTTGAAAGCAAATCTGCGACGGCATAATACCGAATAAATTGCACACAAATTACGACAATCTACCCTATCAGTTTCCGCAGCGATGCCAAATTACGCTCGTTAAGCAGTTGCTTGCCCGCCTGCGTATAGCAATAGTCTATGCGATCCTTGAAATGCGTCTCTACCTTGTTGCGCACGACCTTCATTGTACTGTTTACCAGCCCGTTCTTCTCCGAGAACGGCTCATCGACAATGGCGAATGCCACAGGCAGCCAACGGTCGGGAAACTCGTCGCTGTACGCACCACCCGTGCGATACTTGTCTATCTCCTCACCGAACAGTCGTGCAGCCGCTTCCGCCTTGTCGCCTTTGCAGTCGGCGAGTTTTCGTCGCAATGCCTCCGCATTAGGCACGAGTATGGCAATTGTGTACGGGCTTTGGTTGTTGTAAATCATGATCTGATCGATGTAAGGCGACTTATCGACAATCGCCTCTTCCATACCTTCGGGGCTGTATTTCTCGCCATCGCTCGAAATCAGCAGGCTCTTAAAACGGCCCAATACATAGAGGAATCCGTCTTTTGCCATATAACCCATATCGCCCGTGTACAGCCAGCCGTCTTTGACGGTCTCGGCAGTTGCCGCAGGATTTTTCCAGTAGCCCGCCATAACATTTTCGCCCTTGATGACGATTTCGCCCTTTTCGCCTGCCGGCATTTCGTTACCGTCGGCATCGAGAATCTTTATTTCGAGCGGCTGCACCAACTTTCCAGACGAGCCGAAACGGTGCTCTTTCGGACGGTTGGCATTGGACGAAATGACCGGCGTAGCCTCCGACAGCCCGTATCCTTGATACATAGGAATACCTATGGCATAGAAGAATCTTTGCAACTCCGAGTCGAGCAATGCACCGCCTCCGACAAAGAATTTTAGATTGCCGCCGAATGCCTGACGCACTTTTGAGAACAAAATTTTGTCGAACAGCGCAACGAGCGGTTTTAATATGAAACGCCAGCCGCGCCCTTTGTGGTAACCGTCCTGATTGTATTCGTAAGCGGTAGCCAACGCGAAGCGGAACAGACGTTCGGTCGCCTTGCCCTGCGAATGAATCGACGATTCGATATTTTTGCGGAAATTCTTTGCCAATGCAGGCACCGACAACAGGAAATCGGGTTTCACTTCGCGAATGTTGAGCGGAATGTTACGCAACGTGTCCATCGGAGTTTTGCCCACCTGCACCGTTGCGACCGATGCTCCGCAGGCAATCATAATATAGAAACCTACGACGTGTGCGAAGCAGTGGTCGAGCGGCAGAATTATAAGCGTGCGGAATGTCGGCGGAATCGGAATAAGCGTCAAAGCCTGCTCGACATTCGCCGTGTAGTTACGATGCGTCAGCACCACACCTTTCGGGTCGGCAGTTGTTCCCGAGGTATAGGTAATCGTTGCATAGTCATCATTGTCAATCGCTTTGCCTATTGCAAAGAACTCCTCGCGGTGCGCTTTCAGATAATCGTCTCCCCTGCGCTTCAACTCGTCGAGCGACATCTCGCCCGCCTGCAACTCCGCATCACCGAAAACGATAACGTTTTTCAGTGCCGGCAACTGCTCACGAATGCGGCGGATTTTCGGCAACTGATATTTCGAGACAAAAATCGTCCCCACATCAGCGTGATTGAGGCGAAACAACAAGTCGTTCGACTCCTCCAACTTTATGGAGAGTGGCACACTGATTGCGCCGGCGTAGAGCAAGCCCAACTCCGAGATAATCCAGTCGTTGCACCCTTCGGCAAGTATCGACACCGTCTGTTTCGGCTCGACGCCGATAGCAGCCAATCCCGCGCCGACGCGCAACACTTGTTCCTTGGTTTGGGCGTATGTGGTAGGCTCGAATACCTTGTCGGTTTTTTCGAGCAGGAAAGTGCGGTCGCCGTATTGCGCAACCGAACCTTCGAACAGGTCGATAATCGTTCGTTTCATCTTATATATGAGTGTTTTAATCCATTTTGAGTACAGCGAGAAATGCCGACTGCGGCACCTGCACCTGACCGATTTGACGCATACGCTTCTTGCCCGCCTTCTGTTTTTCGAGCAGTTTGCGCTTACGCGAAATATCGCCACCGTAGCACTTTGCCGTAACGTCCTTACGCACAGCCTTGACCGTCTCGCGGGCGATGATTTTCGAGCCGATTGCCGCCTGAATTGCTATGTCGAACTGCTGACGCGGTATCAGTTCTTTCAATTTCTCGCACATTTTGCGTCCGAAATCGTAGGCGTGGTCGGCATATATGAGCGACGAAAGCGCATCTACGGGTTCACCATTGAGAAGAATATCCAACTTGGCGAGTTTGCTCTGTTCATACCCCGTGCGGTGATAATCGAACGAGGCGTAACCCTTCGATATGCTTTTGAGTTTGTCGTAGAAATCGAAGACGATTTCCGACAGCGGCATCTCGAAATTGACCTCGACGCGGTCGGTAGTAATGTAAGTCTGATTCTTCATTACGCCACGCTTATCTATGCAGAGTTTCAGTACGTTACCCAGAAAATCGGTTTTGGTGATGATTTGCGCCAATATGTAAGGTTCCTCGATTTTTGCGATTTTAGTAATTTCTGGCAACCCCGACGGATTGTGTACCTCGATCGCCTCGCCCGCTGTGGTGGTTATGCGATACGACACGTTCGGTACGGTCGTAATCACGTCCATGTCGAACTCGCGATACAACCGCTCCTGTATAATCTCCATGTGCAACAGTCCGAGGAATCCGCAACGGAATCCGAAACCGAGTGCGAGCGAACTCTCCGGTTCGAACGTCAGCGAAGCATCGTTTAACTGCAACTTTTCGAGTGATGCGCGCAGATCCTCGTATTGGTCTGCCTCGACGGGATAAACGCCCGCAAAGACCATCGGCTTTACGTCCTCGAATCCTGCGATTGCTTCCTTGCAAGGCATTGCGACACTTGTGATTGTGTCGCCCACCTTAACATCTTTCGAGTTCTTTATACCCGAGCAGATATAACCCACATCGCCTGCCGTGATTTCGTCGCGCGGCGACAGTTTGAGTTTCAATACGCCTATTTCGTCGGCGTCGTATTCGCTGCCCGTATTGAAAAATTTGACGCGCTCGCCCTTGTGTATTTTGCCGTTGAATATGCGGAAATATGCTATGATGCCGCGGAACGGATTGAATACCGAATCGAATATCAATGCCTGCAACGGGGCGTTTTCGTCGCCCTTCGGTGCAGGTATGCGATTGACAATCGCCTCCAAAATCGCATCGACGCCCTCGCCAGTTTTGCCCGAAGCACACAAAATATCCTCGTGCTTGCAGCCGAGCAGATCCACGACTTGGTCTTTGACCTCATCGACCATTGCCGAATCCATATCTATTTTGTTCAATACGGGGATAATTTCGAGTTCGTGGTCGAGTGCGAGGTAGAGATTCGAAATCGTCTGAGCCTGAATTCCTTGCGTCGCATCGACAACGAGCAATGCCCCCTCACACGAGGCGATTGCGCGCGAAACCTCATACGAGAAATCGACGTGTCCCGGTGTGTCTATCAGATTGAGTGTGTAGCGTTTACCGTCAGCGGCATTGTACTCCATCTGAATCGCATGGCTCTTTATCGTGATGCCCTTTTCGCGCTCCAAATCCATGTCGTCGAGCACCTGCGCCTGCATTTCGCGCTGGTTCAGCGTGTGTGTTTTTTCGAGCAGGCGGTCGGCAAGAGTCGATTTGCCGTGGTCGATATGTGCAATGATGCAAAAATTCCTGATTCTTTCCATAACGGCGCGAAGATAGTAAAAATTTTACAAATAAAATATAGGTATAGTGGCTAAAACCACCTACCGCGAGCCGATGTAGAGGAATATCATTCCGACCATAATCAGCACTAAATCAATCGCTTTTGCGCGCAGATTCTTTTCATGAAAGAGCAACGCCCCGCAGGAGAACGAAACGAGTACCGACGAACGGCGAATCATCGACACGATGGAAATCATCGCTTCGGGATTGCTCAATGCAAACAGATACATCACATCGGCACACGATAAGAATATGGAAATCAATGGAATCGCCCATGACCAACGGAATTTTTTGCCCACCTCATGTCGGTGCGGCAACCACAAAAAAGCAACGGTTATGCTCATCAGCACACATTGGTAAAGCGTGTACCAACCCTGCACGAACATCGGCTGCAAGCGATGCATTATATAACGGTCGTAAAATCCACAGCCTGCGCCGATTATGGCAGCAGCCGCAATGCACAAAATCCACTTGTTATGTGCAAAATCCACGCCCTCTTTCTTGCTCGAACGGCTCAACAAAAAGAGTGAAAATATGGCAAAAATCACACCTGCCCACTGCCAAGGATTCAGTCGCTCGCCGAATATGAGCATTGCGCCGACGAGTGTAATTACAGGGCGAGTGGCGTTTATGGGTCCGACAATGGTTATGGGCAAATGCTTGATGCCGATATAGCCGAACACCCACGAAGTCAGCACCATAACCGCTTTGCCGGCGACCATCGCGTGGTCGTGCAGGTTGCCTTGACCGATTGCGAACGGAGTGCCGTCGAACCACCCTGCGCCGGTTGCCGACGCAATGATTATCGGCAGAAATAAAATGCTTGAAAACAAAGTGTTAAGCAATAGCACCGGAAGTACTGCATTATCTGCCAATGCCCGTTTTTTTGCCACATCGTAAAGCCCCAGCAGCAACGCCGAAACAAATGCCGGAATAACCCACATAACAGTTCCTTTTTGGGCGCAAAGATACAAAAAATTGCATCGGCAGAAGGTATGTTGGGTAACGCTGGTAGAAAAAAGGAAAACAAAAAGAAAGGAAACGAAAGCGATTTTGGCAAATTGCACTTTCCTTTTGTTTCCTTTCTGTTCGTTTTCTTTCCTTTTTCGGGGAACAGTGTGTCGTTTTGGGGTTTATATGTGTTATAGGGAGAGATGGGTTTTATATTATGCAAATAATAACTCGCCGGCACCTTTCGATGCCGACGAGTTGCCACAATAAAAATTCTATCAGCCGAAATTACTCCGGTTTGGCAACCATTTCAAAAAATCCGCTTATCTCCTGTTGATCGATTGCTTGTCTGACATTGAATCGTTTTACCTGATCTTCATAGCCTTTTTTGCTGACCTTGATTTCGATTTGTACATCGCGCGAATTTTCGTATGTCAGACCAAGTATATTGAATGCCTTTGTCTCCTCAAAAGGAGTGGTAGTCAAATATGTCTCGTTGGTGTTTTTCACAACAGCGGGAATACTCGACACAACTCGCCAATAGATGCGTGCGCCGCGAGGGTCAGAATCAAAGAACCAACGAATAATCGTGCGTTCCAATGCTGTTTGTCCGGGAGTATCGCGACTTACCATATTATGAGCTTCGCCTTTTACTATCGTCGGATCCTCCACATAGTTTTTCGGATCATCAATGCGGCGCATATTAAGGTTGTAATATTTGTATTCAGGTTTCATCATCGCACCAGTAGCCGCGTCGATGCCCCAGCCGAGAATATCGACAAGATTGATAATCGAAACCGGATTGAACTTTTTATTGACCGTAACAGATGTCGTTGCATATCCGCTCGCGTTGGCGGTAATTTTGGTAGGTTGAAAACCGCGCTTTACTTTAACTCTCGCAGGCAGATATACATTATTGAAACTCTGCCCGTCGATCGTCAGATTTACAGGTTCCTGCATTTTGTCGTCGGTTAGCGTTATCTTCGCTCTCGAACCGCAGAATATGGCGGCACACGAGGAGCAGACAATAGCGCAAATAAAGAAAAATAATAATTTGACTTTCATCTGTTTTTGTTGTTGTGCCGATCCCCGGGCGGTTTGTGAAAAATGTGCATAAAAAACGTGGGATCGAATTCTATTTTGCTTTTCGAGGCCTTAGGAAACCGTGCAGTACAAATATAGAATGAAGCCCACGTCATAAACGTGAGCGTCGAACTTCATTCCTTGTACTGCTTTGAAATGTCCTAAGTTTCAGAAAGCAAGAATAAATGTAACGCTTTTTATGTTGTCGATCGGCAGGTTCGCGCACGGCGAATGCCAATCGCAGAGTTGCAATGTATAGAAATCAAGAGTTATTTATCCATAGGCACCGAAAAATTTGTTTAGGCTTCAAAATTAAAGATAAATATCCGATTATCCAATTTTTCGGGAAACAATCTGCCGCGCTCCATTTTCGTCCATTTTAGGCGCGTTTGCTTTGCTCGTTCGCGCAAAATGTGTAAATTTGCAGGTTAGACATACTTGCGAGAGTAAAACAAACAAAAAATATAAAAGGATATGAATATCTCTTTCAACTGGTTGAAAAACTATGTGGATACCGACCTTTCGGCGGAACAGGTGGCGACGATACTGACCGACATAGGTCTCGAAGTCGAGGAGTTCGAGAAAATCGAGACCGTGCGCGGCGGGTTGGCTGGCGTTGTCGTGGGCGAGGTCAAGACCTGCATCGACCACCCCGATTCGGATCATCTGCACATCACGACGGTAGATGTCGGTGCGGCAGAGCCGTTGCAAATAGTCTGTGGCGCAGCGAATTGTCGTGCGGGACTTAAAGTGATGTGCGCGACCGTGGGCAGTGTGCTCTACCCTAACGGCGGCGACGAGGAGTTCAAGATAAAGCGCAGCAAAATCCGCGGTGTGGAGTCGCTCGGAATGCTCTGCGCCGAGGACGAACTCGGTATAGGCAACGACCACGCGGGCATTATAGAACTGCCTGCCGATACGGTTGTGGGTACGCCTGCAAAGGAGTACTACCATATACAGGACGATTATCTGATAGGTATCGGGCTGACGCCCAACCGAGTAGATGCTGCTTCGCATATCGGTGTGGCGCGCGATTTGGTTGCATATCTGCGCAGCAGGGGCAAGGACGCGGTGCTGAAAATGCCGTCGGTAGAGGCGTTCAAGGTCGATAATCACGACCTTAAAATAGATGTCGAAGTGGAGAACACCGCCGCCTGCCCGCGCTATGCAGGTATCACGGTAAAGGGTTGCAAAATAGCTCCTTCGCCGGAGTGGATGCAGAATTATCTGCGCGCGGCCGGCATTCACCCGAAAAACAATTTGGTCGATATAACAAACTATGTACTGTTCGAGTTGGGTCAGCCGTTGCACGCATTCGATGCGGCGAAAATCGACGGCGGCAAAATCATCGTAAAGAACTGCGAGGAAGGCACACCATTCGTTACGTTGGACGGTGTGGAGCGCAAGTTGAACAAGGACGATTTGATGATATGTTCCGCCACGAAACCGATGTGTATCGCGGGCGTATTCGGCGGTTTGGAATCGGGCATAAGCGACTCGACCACAGATGTTTTCATAGAGAGCGCGTATTTCAACCCCGTGTCGGTGCGCAAAACAGCAAAGCGGTTTGGGCTGAACACCGATGCGTCGTTCCGCTTCGAGCGCGGTATCGACCCAAACATTCAGGTTTATGCGCTCAAACGTGCAGCACTGCTTTTCAAGGAGTTGGCGGGTGGCGAGATTGCGAGCGAGATCATCGACATCTGCCCGAAACCGGCGGAGGATTTCCGTTTCGACTTCTCGATTGCTCACGCCAAGTCGCTAATCGGCAAAGAGATACCGACAGAGACGATACATACTATTCTGAATGCTTTGGAGGTGCGAATCGAGAACGAGCACGACGGTATATTGTCGGTTGCCGTTCCGCCGTATCGTGTCGATGTGCAGCGCGAGGCGGATTTGGTAGAGGATATTCTGCGAATCTACGGGTACAACAACGTGGAGATTCCGTCGCACGTCAATTCGACGCTGTCGTATGCGCAAAAGCCTGACCGCACGAAACTTACGAATATGGTCGCAGACTTTTTGACGGCTCGCGGATTCACCGAGATTATGTCAAATTCGCTGACCAAGGCGGCGTATTACGACAATCTGACCGCTTACAAGGCGGAGAATTGCGTGCGCATACTCAATCCGTTGAGCGCAGACCTGAATGTAATGCGTCAGACGCTGCTGTTCAATACGTTGGAAGCGGTACAACTCAATGCCAACCGCAAAAACGGCGATTTGATGACCTACGAGTTCGGCAACTGCTACTATTACAATGCAGACAAAAAGGAGGAAAACAACGCATTGTCGGCATATAGCGAGAATTATCGGTTGGGTATCGTCGTTACGGGAACGGTGGTTCCGCAGTCGTGGAACAGCAAGCCGCAGCAGGCCTCGTTCTACACTCTGCGTGCGGCAATAGAATTGATACTCAAACGATTCGGTTTGGATATTTACACGCTCAAATGCGAAACATTGAAAAGCGATTTGTTCGGCGATGCGATAGAGGTATATGTCAATAACAAACCGTTGGTTCAGTTGGGACAAGTCAATGCAAAGATTTGCAAAGAGTTCGACTTGAAACAGCCCGTATTCTTCGCCGAGATGGATTTCGACCTGCTGATGAAGGCAACGCGCAAGCATAAGATTGCGGCGACGGAGCTGTCGAAGTATCCCGAAGTAAGGAGAGATTTGGCACTGCTGTTGGACAAGAGCGTTACCTTCGCGCAGTTGCGCGACACGGCATTCGCCACGGAGCGCAAATTGCTGAAATCCGTTGCGTTGTTCGATGTATATGAGGGCGACAAGTTGCCCGAAGGCAAAAAGTCGTATGCACTCGGTTTCATATTGGAGGACAAGAGCCAGACCCTTAACGATAAGACAATCGAGAGGGTGATGTCGGCTTTGCAGGCGGCATTCGAAAAACAGTTCGGGGCGCAAATAAGATAAAGTGGTTAGTGATTAGTGGTTAGACTGAACGACGAAGCAGGTGTCGAACCTGCTTCGTCGTTTTTTATAGGGAGGATAGGGTTTTATAGGAGAACTAAGAGAACTAAGAGAACTAAGATGTCTATGAAATGTCGGGTATCAGCGAGGTGGTTTATAACAAAGGTAGATGGCAGTCAACCATCGCATAGACAGACAACGGGTATCAGTACCATAATTACTTGCTCGGTTGTGCCATGACTTTTTTATTTACAAGCCCCCAAAATAGATAATTCCGTTTAATTTTACTATTTCATTATACAAATATAAATAGCGCAAATATATGATGACTCGATTTTACACTGCGTCGCGACTTGCGACTTGCGGTGAGTACGAGCCCATTACATATCATTCCGAAAAAATATGACGAAAAATGCGCATTATTTGGCGGAAAA
>CAVKRC010000043.1:0-12007 GCA_963658625.1 bacterium | reverse complement strand
GAGCAAAGGACTGAAAATCCTTGTGTCCCCGGTTCGATTCCTGGTGGTACCACACGAAAAGAGAACGACTTACAGCGAATGTAGGTCGTTCTTATTTTTATCTTATCGTTATACTTTCTAAAAGACGTCGTACTTGGAGATAATTAGATAACACGGGGGGAATAGCGTCCGACGGCATTACCAGCGTACATCTATTATATGGTAAAATACGGCGAACATTACGAGCGCACAGGCTCCCACAACACAAACATCTGCCCCAAATTCGTGTTTCCCATCGGCTGTATTTTTTTCAAATGCAATAAAAATTCCCCGTCCCGATGCAGAATCAATCGGCAATTCGTTTAATTTTGCAATATGGTTGCATAAATTATTCGCTATTTTTGCAGATGAAACAGAAAACAATACTGTTATGAATAAGAAACTGATACGAATCATCGTCTCTGCACTGCTGCTGGCAGGGGCTGTGGCTGTGGAAAAATCGTTCGACCTGCCGATGTGGCAGCAACTGCTGCTTTTTCTCGTTCCTTATCTTATCGTCGGTTACGACGTCATCGCCGAAGCGGTCGAGAGCGCACTGCACGGCGAGGTATTCAACGAGGATTTGCTGATGTGCATAGCCACCACAGGCGCGCTCTGCATAGGGTTCCTGCCCGAGGCGGAGAGCGAATTTCCCGAAGCGGTGTTCGTTATGCTGTTTTTCCAAATCGGCGAACTGTTCGAGGATTATGCCGAGGGCGAGAGCCGTCGCGCCATTTCGCACCTTATGTCAATCCGTCCCGACACCGCCAACCTCGTGCGCGGCGATAAGACCGTCGTGGTATCGCCCGAAAGTGTCGGAATAGGCGACATCATAGTCGTCAAGCCTGGCGAGCGCATACCTTTGGACGGGCGCATAGTCGAAGGGTCGTCGAGCCTCAATACCGTTGCTCTGACAGGCGAGAGCCTGCCGCGCGATGTGGCGGAGGGCGACGAGGTGGTCTCGGGCTGCGTCAATATCTCGGGACTGCTTCGCGTAAGAGTTACAAAGAGTTTCGGCGAATCTACCGCCTCGAAAATTATCGCTTTGGTCGAGAGCGCGGGCGAAAACAAATCGAAAAGCGAGACATTCATAGCCAAATTTTCACGAATATATACCCCCGTCGTGGTCATCGTCGCCCTCGTGCTGGCATTCGTACCGCCGATGGTTTCGGGCGATTTTGGCGCAGAATTTTCGATATGGCTCAACCGCGCGCTGACATTCCTCGTGGTTTCGTGTCCGTGTGCATTAGTCATCTCCATTCCGCTGGCATTTTTCGGCGGCATAGGCGGAGCCTCCAAACGCGGTATTCTCATAAAGGGTGCAGCCTTTATGGATTCGCTCGCCCACTTGGATACTGTCGTATTCGACAAGACGGGAACGCTCACCAAAGGTAAATTCGAGGTAAATGCCGTTCACCCCGACGACTGCTCGCCAAAACATCTGTTGCACCTAGTGGCGCATGTCGAGCGTTATTCGACACACCCTATCGCCATTTCGTTGCGCGAGGCATACAAGCACGAGCAGGACGGCTGCACCGTGGAAAACGTCGAGGAGATAGCTGGACACGGCATTCGCGCCGTGGTCGATGGTCAAACCGTGTGCGTGGGCAATACCAAGATGATGGACGCCGTCGGTGCCGCATGGCACCCGTGCGAGAAGACGGGAACGATAGTGCATGTCGCGATAGACGGCGTATATGCGGGACATATCGTCGTCTCCGACACCATAAAAGAGGACTCTGCCGCTGCAATCTCTGCCCTTAAATCGCTCGGGGTACGCCGCACGGTGATGCTCACGGGCGACCGTCGCGACGTGGGCGAGAGCGTGGCGAAGACGCTCGGCTTGGACGAGTGCCGGACGGAGTTGCTGCCTGCCGACAAGGTCGCGGCATTGGAGGAGTTGATAGCGACCAAGCCCAAAGGCGGCACACTCGCCTTTGTCGGCGACGGCATAAACGACGCCCCTGTACTGGCTCGTGCCGACGTGGGCATAGCGATGGGCGCGCTCGGCTCGGACGCGGCAATCGAGGCGGCGGACGTGGTATTGATGGACGACAAACCGTCCAAGATAGCCGTAGCAATACGCATCGCACGCCGCACGCTCCGCATAGCCGCACAAAATGCGTGGTTCGCGATAGGCGTCAAACTGCTCGTTCTTGTATTGGCAGGCTTCGGAGTGGCAACCATGTGGATGGCGGTATTCGCCGATGTGGGCGTTACGGTATTGGCAGTATTGAATGCGATGCGTACACTCCGCCCGACGGAATAAACGGAATTTGACAAATTTCGAAAAAAAACCTATATTTGTGCATTATCCGACCGACTTAAAATGACACGCATCGAATTCGACAACATCATCGCCCTTATCAAAAGCGAGGTGGTACCCGCAATCGGTTGTACCGAACCCATCGCCGTCGCCCTTTGCGTGGCGAAGGCGTGCGAAACGCTTGGCGATACGCCAGAACGAATCGAGGTCGCGTTAAGTCCCAATGCCTATAAAAACGCTATGGGCGTCGGGATTCCCAATACTGGAATGATAGGACTGCCCATAGCCATTGCGCTCGGGGCGACGGTCGGCAAATCGGCTTACGGTTTGGAGGTGTTGCGCGATGCGACAGACGAGGCGGTAGCCCGCGCCAAAGAGTTTCTCGCCTCCACGCCGCTCAAAATAGCCACCGACACCCGAAGCGGGCAAATGCTCTACATCTCGACCACGGTTCGGCGCGGCAGGGATACGGCGACGGCGGTCATTGCAGGTTCGCATACCAATTTTACGAGCATAACCCGAAACGGCAAATTGCTGTTGGACAACAACTCGGGAGCCGATTCCGATACGGCGAGGGGCGACAACGCGCTATCGTTGCGCAAGGTTTACGACTTCGCCACAAGCGTTCCGCTCGACGACATCGAATTTCTGTGGCAGTCGGCGCAGATGAATCTCTCGGCGGCAGAACTCTCGTTCACGGGCGACTACGGGCTCGGGTTGGGGCGTATGATTCACGACGACTCAGCCCACGCCATATTCGGCAACACGCTGTTCGCACGAATCCTCGCCTACACGAGCGGGGCTTGCGATGCACGGATGAGCGGCGCACCGATTCCCGTAATGAGCAATTCGGGCAGTGGCAATCAGGGCATTTCGGCGACCGTTCCCGTCGTGATTTTCGGACAGGCGAACAGAGCGTCGCACGAGAAACTCCTGCGGGCTTTGGCATTGAGCCATCTGACGGTGATTTACATCAAACAAAGTCTCGGACGGTTGTCGGCACTCTGCGGTTGCGTGGTAGCGGCAACAGGGTCGAGTTGCGGCATAACATACCTTATGGGCGGTGGTTATGAGGAGATTACCTACGCCGTCAAGAATATGGTAGCCAACCTTACGGGTATGATTTGCGACGGAGCCAAGCCGAGTTGCTCGCTCAAAGTTACAAGCGGAGTTACGACGGCAGTACTTTCTGCCGTACTTGCCATACGCCACCGCCACACGACGGCGTTGGAGGGTATTATCGACGACGATGCCGACAAGTGCATACGCAACCTCACTGACATCGGGCGCGAGGGAATGCAGCAGACCGACCGACTTATTTTGGATATAATGACAAACAAATAAAACACACCGAAACAACTACTTTCACTAATGAAACGAACTCTGTTACTTGTATTTACGATTTTCGCCGCGGCGACCGCATTCGCGCAATCGGCGGAGGAACTCTCAAAAATCGACCCGCTCTACTATTTGGAACTGTATCGCCCCTACCCTGCCGAGAACATATCCGATACGACACCCGCGCCCAAAGGTTACAAACCATTCTATATCAGTCATCTCGGACGACACGGCTGTCGTTGGAACGTTGTCAAACGCCTCTACGACGAGCCGCTCGCACTCTTTGCAGCCGCTCACGAAGCGGGCGAACTGACCGAGACAGGCGAACGATATTATGCAGACTGGCAACGCATTGCAGCCGATGCCGAAGGACGTTACGGCGATCTTTCGCCACTCGGGGCAGCAGAGCATCGCGGCATAGCGCATCGTATGTATTGCTCTTATCCCGAGATATTTGCAACGCACAAAGGCAAACCGGCGCATATCGATTGCCGTTCGACGACGGTGCCGCGCTGCATTCTCTCAATGGCTTCATTTGCAGGCGAATTGGCACGTTTAGCACCCGAAGCAGACATAACGATGGAGGCGAGTGCAGCCAATGCGTATTACCTCGCCGCATACGCCGATTTGAACAGCGTAAAGGACGAGGCTAAGCCGTTGAGCGACTCGGTTAGACGCGCACATATGCCTGAACAAAAGCGATTTATCAATTCGTTATTCCGCGAGGGCAGCCGCGTGGCGAAAGAGAAAATCAAGGATACTAACGATTTTATGTACGATATGTATCTTGCCAACGCGATACTCGGAGCGACACCGCACATCGGTATCTCGACACTCGGTTACCTGTTCACCGACAATGAGTTGGCGGCGTTGTGGCGATGCTCGAATATGCGCCGATATATATTGACGGGACCGTCGGCACGCTTCGTCGATGCCGTGCGCGGCGGGGCTAAACCGCTGTTGCACAATATCATAGAGACTGCCGACCGTGCAATCGCAACGGGCGACGAGCAGGCGACGCTGCGCTTTGCGCACGACGTTACGATTATTCCGTTAGTCAATCTGTTAGGCATAGAGTGTGGCTCGCAAGTAACTGATAATTACGAACATATAGACTGGAAAGTGAACATCGTAACGCCGATGGCGTCGAATATCCAGTTGGTATTTTTCAAAAACAAGGCGGGCGACGTGCTTGTGAAGGTGTTGTTCTGCGAGCGCGAGCAAGTACTTGACAAAGAGGTGGGTACACCGATTGCAAAGTACTATTACCGTTGGGCTGACTTAAAAAAATACCTCGAACGCAAATTGTAGTTCAAAATAAAAAGGGAAGAAAAGGAAACGAAAAGAAAGCCCGAATCGGGCAAAAGGAAAGCGTTTTCACAAAAAAAGGAAAGAAAAAGAAACAAAACGAAACTTTAACCATTTATGAAAAGAAGACTGTTTTTACTCGCCGTCCTCGCCGGCGCATTCACCCTCTCGTTGTCAGCCCAGTCGCTCGATGCCGACTTTTTTGCAAAGCACCCCGACTGCGCAGGCGGAATTTATTACACCTATCATTTCGAACCGACGGAACTGACGCCTGTACCGAAAGGTTACAAGCCGATATATGTAAGTCATTTCGGACGGCACGGCTCGCGCTGGCACGCATCGGCGGAAAATTACGACCGTCCGCAGCGTTTTCTCAACAAGGCGTCGGACAATGACGTACTCACACCTTACGGAGAGAAGTTGTGCGCGACGGTAAACAAGGTGGCAAATCGTGCGCGCGGTCGCATGGGCGAGTTGTCGGAGCAGGGAGCGAACGAGCATCGCGGCATTGCCGAGCGCATGTATCGCGACTACCCTATGTTGTTCAAGGGCAAAAACGTGCATATCGAGAGTCGTTCGACCAATGTGCCGCGCTGCATACTATCGATGGCGGCATTCGACCAGAGATTGAAGGAGTTGAACCCGTCGCTCGACATATATGCGACGACCAACGACAACTGGCACGCGGTACTCGTGCCGTCGAAGGGACGCAAGTACAATTTCAAGGAGGCGGGCAAAACGCCGAAAATGATGATAGACAGCGTAGCGGCATTGATTGCCGACGATGTTTTGGCGCGCATATACAAGCCCGAGTTCCGCAGCGAGATAGAGGCGGAGAAGAGTCGTTACAACAAGTTGGTACGCAACCTTTTCTATATGAGTATCATCATGCAGGACACCGAAGGCGACGAGCGCATGGACGACCTCTTTACGCCGCAGGAACGTATGATGTTGTGGGAGCAAATCAGCCGTCAGCGTTATGCGACGTTCGCCAATTCGGAGGAGTGGGGCGACGGCATACTCTATGACGGTTCGATACTTATGCGCGAGGTAGTGCGCGATGCGGACGATTTCCTTGCCAATGGCGGACGTTCGGCATTCCTGCGTTTCGGACACGACGTTACGGTCATCGCTTCGCTGGCTGCGATGCAGGTCGAGGGCAAGAGCGCACGCACGTCGTTCCGCAATCCCGATTTGAAAAATCTGTGGGCGGATTTCCAAATCGCGCCTATGGCAACGAATTTGCAGTTCATATTCTACCGCAACAAGCAGGGCGATGTAATCGTCAAGTTGCTGCACAATGAGAAGGAGTGCAGACTGCCTATCGAGAGCGACATTGCGCCGTACTATCATTGGAAGGATATGCGCAAATACTTCATCGAGCGTGCGGACAAGATAGACCGTTTGCCTATGGTGAAAAAGATTGTAGCCGCTTCGAAAAAGAAAAAGTCGTCGAAGTCGAAAGGACGGGCGGACAGGTAATATCGTTCGGTGTGTATGTCAGAATACACAAAGGTAGATGCCAACTCACGCGCTCCGCGCGTGTGGCATGACTCTCTGATTGACGCTGTGTCGCTATGCGCGGCACAGCGGACAAGGGAGACAAATGACAAATTAGGACAACTCACCCACACAAAAAATAGGAGATCTAAGAGAACTAAGAGTTCTATGAGATACCGGGTATCTGCAACGAAATTTATAACAACGGTAGATTGCCACAGCCTCGCATAGAACATTATTGAGTATCAGAACAGGCATTGCTTGCTCGGCTTCGCAATGACAATAATTATTTATAAAATACATACATTAACCTATTAAAAACATTTGACATTATGAAACAAAAAGCCCTCGCCCTGCTGCTCGTGCTGGTAGGGTTGCCGTGCATACTGTTTGCACAGGAACAGGAATCGGACAAACCTGAAAATGAAATTGTAATCGAAGGCATACGCTATCAGGCGCGTCCCGACTTCGGTTACGCAATAGTGATGGGATTGCCCGAAGGACGAGTTCGTATGCGCGACCTCACAATCCAACCCACAATCCGACTCTTGGGCAGAACCTGGCAGGTAAGAGAGATCGGCAACGGCGCATTCTCGGGTTCGCCGCTCTACTCCATCGTCATTCCGAACACCATTACCAAAATCGGTTCGAAAGCCTTTTATGCAAGTCTCTATCTGAAAAAAATCCGCATTCCGGGTTCGGTAAAGGAGATAGACGGTACGACATTCACCAACTCGCACATGTTGGAGGAGGTCATTATAGAGAATGGTCCCGGACGCATAGGACACGGAGCATTTGCCGCCTGCGAATCGCTGCACACCATTTTGATACCCGAATCAGTCAAGCAAATCGACGACGGCGCATTCTCGGGTTGCACCGCGCTGAAAGCAATCACGCTGCCGAGCAGAATCAAGGTGTTGAGTTCGCGCGTATTCGAAAGATCGGGCTTGACCGAGTGCGTTATACCGCCGTCGGTAACGAAAATATGCAACTGGGCATTCTTGCAGTGCAAAGACCTGAAAGCGGTAACCATTCCGTCGTCGGTAGCGGAGATTGAGGGCGGTGCATTCGATGAGGCAGGATTGGAGACAGTAGTCATACCGAACTCGGTAAAGACAATCGGCGAGGGGGCGTTCACAAAATGCAATCTTCTCCATTCGGTTACGATAAGTTCGGATTTCAACGACTTGGGCAAGTTGGCAGCGGTGTTTATAGAATGCCCGAAACTTATAAACTATTATGGTGGCGGCAATCTGCTTGCCAATTTCAAATTCGTCTCCTCGGCAGAGGCTGTCGCAAAGGAGAATGCGGCGGTAAGTGCCAATGACTACATAGACGAGAACGGAGTGAATCAGGGTGCCGGCGTTGCCATAAGCGGGACGGTATGGGCACCCGTAAACTGCGGTTACGAGACGGAGAAATACCCTATGGGCAAACTCTATCAGTGGGGACGCAAGTACGGACACGGTTACGGCGCACCGTATCTCAGTCCCGAGCAGTTCAAACCTTATCCGAAAGCAGACGCCACATCGCCGAAAATCGTGGAAAGCAAGGCTTCGCTCTCAGTAAACGCATCGGCGGCAAGTGCCAACAACTTCTACGCGAACGAGGGGAACGACACATGGATGAATGCCTCGCCGCAGGTGCAGGAGACCGCTTGGAATGCGGGAACGGAAGAGGCTCCACGCAAGAGTAAGAACGACCCTTGCCCGAAGGGGTGGCGCGTGCCGACATACAAGGAGTTGAACACGCTGAAAATGAACGTCTCGCCCGTTATGGTAGAGAACGGTCAGCCGGGTCGCCGGTTCAGCGGTACGGTGGCATACGGCTCGGCGAAGGCAACCGTTTTCCTGCCGATTGCGGGCTCGCGCACCAACGAGGGATTGGCTTACGGGCGCGGTCAGTACGCATTTTACTGGTGTTCGCTGACCGACGAGGTCGTATCGGGCAAGTGTCTGCAATTCTATGACAAGATAAGCGAGATAGCGTTGATTCACTTTATGATGTCGAGTGCAAGTTGCCCCGTAAGGTGCGTGCAGGAGTAATCATAGATAAGGATTACAGGGTTTTATAGGGAAAGAATAGGGCAAATATGAAAAAGGCTTTGTTCGTTTTGTTTGCGGCATTTGCGGCGGCAGCGACGGCGCAAACGGTTGCACCGCGGGACTATATAGACGAATACGGCATAAACCACGGCAAGGGCGTGGAGATAGACGGCGTATATTGGGCTCCCGTGAATTGCGGTTATCACGCGACGATGTACCCTTACGGAAAACTGTATCAGTGGGGGCGCAAGACGGGTCAGGGCTACGGCAATCCCGAAGGCAAGCCGTTCGCCGATATGCAGGGTAAGCCCGTGCGGTTGCAGGTGGCACCGCCCGCATCGGTAGCGGCAGGGCAATCGGCGGAGTGTGCCGACATATTCTACATATTGGAAGGCTCGAAATTGTGGTTCAACTGGACGCAGGATTTGCAGGTGAACTGGAATGCGGGCAACGGCTACGACGCGGTGAAGGTCGAAAAGGACGACCCGTGCCCGAAAGGGTGGCGCGTGCCGACAAGCGAGGATTTGAAATGGCTCATTGCCAACCATTCGGAATTGGTCGTCGGTGAAAACGGGCAGACGGGCGTGTGGTGCAGTGGCGAAAAGCCCTACTCGGCAGGAGCGAACCGTCTGTTTCTGCCTGCGGCGGGCTATCGGAATTGGAGCGACGGCGAATCGTGCAGGCGTAACAAAGACGGTTATTATTGGAGTGGCACGCACGACATACCCGACCACGCATGGTGCAAGAGCATAAATGACGACCGTCCCGATTTGTCGTCGGACTATTGTGCGCACGGGTATTCGGTAAGGTGCATACAGGAATAAGGTTTATAGGGTTTTATATGGCGAATATGAGAAAGATTTTATTCGTTTTGTTTGCGGCATTTGCGGCGGAAGCATCGGCGCAGACACCCGCATTGCGCGATTATGTCGATGAGTACGGCATAAATCACGGCAAAGGCGTGTTAATCGGAGAGTTGGTTTGGGCTCCCGTGAATTGCGGGTATCACAAGACGATGTATCCGTATGGAAAGTTGTATCAGTGGGGACGCAAAACGGGGCAGGGCTACGGCTATCCCGACAGCAAGGACAAGCCCGACAAAAATGCCGAATTTGCCGATGTGAACGGCAAAAAGGTTGTGTTCATCGAGGAACCGCCCGAGAGCGTCGCAGCAGGTCAGTCGAAGGCGAACGAGCATATATTCTACTACTCACAGTGCAACACCAACCCGTTCAACTGGATTCGCAACCGCGCCGTATCTTGGAACGTGGGGAACTGGTACGACCCTGCCAAAAGCAAGAGGGACGACCCGTGTCCCGAAGGGTGGCGCGTGCCGATGACGGAAGAGGCGGGTTGGATGACGAAGTACCATTCGGAGTTCGTGGAGGCGGACGAAATGGGGCGTGCAGGAATGTGGTTCTACAACACGCCGCACTACACGCCGGGAACTCCGCGCATATTCCTGCCTGCCGCGGGTGAGCGCGAGTGGCACAACGGAGAGTCGCAGGGGCGCAACCATTTCGGCATTTACTGGACTTCGGACTGGAACGGAACGTACAGTGTAAATGAAGACGGCAGTGCTGGACGAGCAGCGGCAAAATACGCCGCCTACGGTTTTGCGGTAAGGTGCGTGCAGGAGGATTATTAGAACAAATTAACAGAAAAACGATATGAAAAAGAGTCTATTTATTTGGGCGGTTGCCGCATTGGTCGCCGCGAGCGCATCGGCGCAGTCGATTCCCAAGCGCGACTACATCGACGAGTACGGAATCAACCACGGCAAGGGCGTGGAGATAGAGGGTGCCGTGTGGGCACCCGTGAATTGCGGGTATCACGCGACGATGTACCCTTACGGGAAATTGTATCAGTGGGGACGCAAGGTCGGACAGGGTTACGGCTATCCCGCAGGCGTAGATAAGCAGGGCGAGAATAACGAACACGCCGACACGAAGGGGGCGAAGGTGAAATTCGTCATCGAGCCGCCGGCAACGCTCGCATTCGGGCAGTCGAAGGAGAGCGAAAACATATTCTATTATGTAACAAAAAGTTCGCCGCACTGGTTCAACTGGATAGGCGACGATATGGTACACTGGAACATCGGCAACAAATACGATGCAGTGAAGAATCCGAAGGACGACCCGTGTCCGAAGGGGTGGCGCGTGCCGTCATGCGAGGATATGTCTTATCTGATAAAATATCACGCGGACGAGTGCGAAACCGACGAACACGGAATACCGGGTATGTGGTTCAGCGGAATGGTGCGCTATTCGCCGTCGGCACCGCGCATATTCCTGCCGTTGGCGGGTATGCGGGCGTGGAACGACGGCGCATCGTCGGGACGCGGCAGCGTAGGTTACTATTGGAATTCGGCTTGCGGAAACTCGGTAGAGATATACTCCGATGGCGGTGTGAAAACCAGAATGATGGAATACCCTGCCGAGGCATACTCCGTAAGGTGCGTGCAGGAGTAGCAGGCAGGTACAAAGCCGTTATAACCGAATCAGTCCATACCGCATAGGCGATATGGACTGATTTTTTTGTTAGGGTCGGGCGGTTACTGCTCGGGATACGGGTTATCGAGGTCGATTTTCTCCCAGCGCGAGTTCAAATCGCGTTTGCCCATAAAGGCATCGACGGAGTTGTTCCATACGACGCTGTACCATACGGGCGGCACTATCTCCTTGCCGTCTTTGTCGCAGCCGCCGCACATATGTTCGTCGCGGCGAATGAGGAAGTGGTCGCCTTGACGACGGCAATAGGTATAACCGCGCGAAACAGGGACTATTTCGTGGAACTGCGAATCGCAATAGCCTGCCACATCGTAACGACCGACGTGGTAGCCGTCGTGCTCCTTGTCGTACTTATAATAGGTATAGCCGAGGTCGGGCGAGAACACCTCGCGGGCAAGCGAGTCGCAGAAGCCGACAAATTCGCCCTTCTTGACCGTATAGGTTTTCTTGGATTCGACGTAGGAGCAGAAGGTATAACCGCGATCTGGCGAGATGAGTTCGGTGCCGTCCTCGGCGCAACAACCGCGATAGGTCGTATTGGCGTCGATGCGTCGCCCGACGTGGAAATAGTGCCGCAGGTGGTCGTAACGTACCGCCGTATAACGGCGCGACAAAGGCATAATCACTTTGCCCGAACCGTCGAACACTTCGTAATAGCCTTTTTGCCTGCGGACGAGCCAGACGAAGCCATTGTCGCTTTCGTGGCGAATGCGACCCTCGGCATCGGGTTCCTTGAATTGGTACTCCTTGCGGTCTTTGGTTTGTGCATCGGATTCGGACGGCACGGCGCACACGAGCAGTGCCACAAGCGCGCAACGCATTATGAGCGTCATCGGGCGAGAGTTGTTTTTCATGGTTTTGAAATTGTTTGATTAAAGTTCAAGGCAAAGATAGGGAAAAATTACGGAATTATCTACTTTGGACTTGTACTCCGCAAGAAGCGAGAGCGACGCAGCGTAAAAATTGAGTCATCCTATATTTGCAATAGTTATATTTGTAGGATATAAATTAGTTAGTAAAAC
>CAVKRC010000042.1:0-14303 GCA_963658625.1 bacterium | reverse complement strand
AGGAAATATTTAATTATTCAATAAGTGTCAAAGAGACATCATCAATATTGCGAATCGCGGTAGAACCCGTGTAAAAAATTCTTATATATACATTTTTATAATCAGTCAAATCTACCGTAATTTCACTCCACGTTCCTTGATTCATACTTGTTGCTGATGCTGTTTTAATATCGTCCCATGTGCTTTTATCTGCTGATTTTTGTACTTTCCATGTTGAAGATTTTGCGTTACTCGTCTGTTTTGTAACATAGAAAACAATACTCTTTGGCGTCGCAATTTTATTATTGAACATCAAGTATCCAGATGCTTTACCACCTGTTGTTCCATAATAATTACCGCCATGAGTATTGACTTTTCCGGATTGTAGACTTAAAAAGCCATCAAATGTCCAATTGGTGTAAGTTGCTGTTTCATTCTCAAAATCGACAGAATAAGTTATCTCTGCTGCTGCGCCTGCGGCACGCTGCTTTACGGCGATGGTCTTGGTTTGGGCAACGACACCGTCCTTCATCACTTCGACGGTAACGATCGCAGTACGTTCGTCGCCCGTGTTGGTGTCGACCATCAACGAAATTGTGTTATCTTTCGCATCTGCAAGAATCCAATCGACATCGGTCGATACCGAACCGAGGGTGTAACCTTCACCAAGCGTAGCGGTTATTGTCTCCAATTCGGTCGAAGCCGCATCGAACGTTACGCTCTCCTTGTCCAATACGCAGGTAAGAACTGTAAACGCTTCGAGTTGAGCGACATTTGTGTTCGAAATTTGGGCTGCGCCATTGTTCGATTGCGCGAAGCCGTAGAGCGTACCCTTCTGCTTATAGACCTTAACGGCAGCACCGGCAGTCCAACGGTTGAGATTGTAGATTTTAAGGTCGTTGGTGCCGTCGGTAAACATCATCGTGGCATTGGCAGTAGCATACTCCTGAGCAGGCTCAACACCTTCGAATGCCAAGCACATATTTTCGTACTTTGCAACGTTATCCGTGTACTCGGCAATGGTTACGGTTGTAGGAACAATATCGTGTACCTTTGCAGTATCCTGAATTTGAACATCAGTAGCAGTAACTCCTGTAAGTTGTTTGTTGCCGTTATAATTACCTACGGTTGCATTATCAAGTGCAATTACAACCTCTGCCCCTACGAACAATCCTTCTGCATCAACAGCTCGACTGGTAATGTTTGGCTTATCAAATAACTTGACAGCACTATTCTGATTTCCCGAGTTGGAAGTAATAATAAGTGTACCATTTGAGAGTGTTGTGCTATTGTCATTAGCCATTGCCGCAACATAGCCCTTGACGGTTTTGCCCGAGAATGTGGTTGTACCACCTGCGATGGCTGCTGCCAATTCATCGACAGTCCACTCCTCGGCAACAACGGTCTCCTGCTTGAATCCGATTTTCAGCGTCTTGATTTTACCTGCGGTAAATGCAACATCGGTTGTCAAAGGTAATGCTTTTGTGCAGTTGCCTTTGTCGGTCTTGATTGTCAGCGACAATTTATCGTTGGCTTTTGCCGTAAACGGCTTGACAAGCATATAGAATTGCGCCGATTCGCCTTGGGCGAGCGGTGTGCCGTCAGAAACCGTTAAACTTGCTGTCTTGGAAACATAATTATCGCCACTCGCTTTATATGCGACTGTCTCGCCGGCAAAATTTATGAAATAAGTTCCTACAATATCCTCGGGTGCCGTGAACGAAATACTCGTTACAGTAATTGCCTCCGCTTCGGTATTGGTAACGTTTACGGCAATCACCGATGCAAGGTGGTTCATTGTAGCCTTTACAGGATTGGGATATGTTACATCTGTAACTTTGGCATACATCGGGCAGTTGGTACCCGCGAGGTGGGCTTTACTGTCATTGCCGCTCTGCGTTTGCGTATAACTATTTTTATTGTAACAACCAAGTATTATATAATCGGTAGTTTGCTTACTTACCGGTGTTGTAACCTTAGAATTATACGGATAGAACAAATACCAATCGTAGGTAGTACCTTCGGTAAGAGTACCTGTTAGCGACCCCGTAAAACGACCTGTCGCGGTATCGGCAAGCGTAAAATTTTTATCGTTTTGGTAAGTAGTTCCGCCTTTAACGATGTGGAATACGTTGATTGCATCGCCGCTTGCCCACTCAGTCTTCATATCGTTGTTGGTGGTGCGGGTGTCGGCTGCGGCTGCGAAGAGTTCGTATTTAATACCATTGAGAACGGGCGCATCGGTCGGCTCGTCGTTCTTTGCGCAATTTGTAAGGGCGAATGTTGCTGCGAACATCAAACCCAAGGAAAGAATAATTTTCTTCATAATTTTCGATAGGTTTAATGTTAGAATTGGAGTGTTTCTCCGTCCTCGCCCCAGTCGCTAATGCCTGCGGTTTCGACGCTGCCTGCGAAGCCGTTTTCGGCAGGCATTTCATAGATGTCAATTACAGGAGAAAAATACCCCCCCCCGATTTGATGTAAAGAATTGTGTTTCATTGTGTTATGATTTATATAGTTAAGAAATAAATGCGGTATTGGTATTGTGATGAGGCGGGAATCTCCGTGTTTATGGTCAATACATCGGAAGCGATGCGGGTGTTGATATTGTGATACGGACCGTCCCATAATACGGAGTACAAATATAGATTATTTTTAGCACACGGACAAGAAACAGGCAAGGAAAAATCAACAAAGAATTAACAATGGCGGAATTTAGTATCGCGCACGAATTTTTGTACAGCATCGGAGAGTTATATATAAAAGGTGTGATTATTTTTAGTATATTTGCGGGAATTTGGAAAATCAAGAGTAAACAATAATATGGCAGACGAAAAAATCATCTTTTCGATGGTGGGCGTGTCGAAAACGTTTACCAATCAGAAAAAGGTTCTGAACAACATCTACCTATCGTTCTTCTACGGCGCGAAAATCGGCATCATCGGTCTGAACGGTGCGGGTAAATCGACGCTGATGAAAATCATTGCGGGCATCGACAAGAATTATGACGGCGAGGTCGTATTCTCGCCGGGTTACACTGTCGGCTATCTCGAACAGGAGCCGAAGTTGGACAACGACAAGACCGTTCGCGAGGTTGTCGAGGAGGGGTGCGCCGAGACGGTCGCGCTACTCAAAGAGTATGAGGAGATAACTCAGAAACTCTGCGAGCCGATGGACGATGACGAGATGAACCGCCTCGTCGAGCGGCAGGGCGAGTTGTACGAGAAAATAGACCATGTGAACGGTTGGGAGATAGACAGCGTATTGGAGCGCGCGATGGACGCACTGCGTTGTCCCGACCCGGATCAAAAGGTTGCCGTATTGTCGGGTGGCGAGCGTCGCCGCGTGGCGTTGTGCCGTCTGCTGTTGCAGCAACCCGACGTGTTGCTGTTGGACGAGCCGACCAACCACCTCGATGCCGAGAGCATCGACTGGCTCGAACAGCACCTGCAACAGTACAAGGGTACGGTGATTGCCGTAACGCACGACCGTTATTTCCTTGACAATGTGGCAGGTTGGATATTGGAACTCGACCGCGGCGAGGGTATTCCGTGGAAGGGCAACTACTCGGGCTGGCTCGACCAGAAGACCAAGCGAATGGCATTGGAGGAGAAGCAGGAGAGCAAGCGTCGCAAAACGTTGGAGCGCGAGTTGGAGTGGGTGAATATGTCGCCCGCAGGTCGCCACGCCAAGAGTAAGGCGCGTTTGTCGGCTTACGACAAGATGCTCAACGAGGACACCAAACAAAAAGAGGAGAAACTCGAAATATATATTCCGAACGGTCCGCGCTTGGGCGATGTGGTCATCGAAGCGAACGACGTATCGAAAGCCTTTGGCGACCGCGTGCTGTACGAGCATCTGAATTTCAAGTTGCCGCCTGCGGGTATTGTCGGCGTAATAGGTCCGAACGGAACGGGAAAGACTACCCTGTTCCGTATGATTATGGGGTTGGAGCAGCCGACGAGCGGAACATTTACTGTGGGCAAGACGGTCAAGTTGGCGTATGTCGATCAACAGCACAAGTCGATAGATCCCGAAAAGACGGTATATGAAGTGATTTCGCAGAACAGCGACCTTATAACGCTCGGGAACAGGCAGGTGCCGGCTCGTGCATACGTTGCACGATTCAACTTTACGGGAGCCGACCAAGAGAAAAAGTGCGGAATGCTCTCGGGTGGCGAGCGCAACCGCCTGCACCTTGCGCTGGCACTCAAAGAGGAGGGCAATGTGATACTGCTCGACGAGCCGACCAACGACATAGACGTCAATACGTTGCGTGCGTTGGAGGAGGGCTTGGAGAATTTTGCGGGCTGTGCCGTCGTTATCTCACACGACCGTTGGTTCCTCGACCGTATAGCGACACACATTCTTTCGTTCGAGGGCGACTCGAAAGTGGTGTTTTACGAGGGCTCGTATTCGGAATACGAGGAGTGGAAACGCAATCAGGGAATGGATACCACGCCGCACCGCGTGAAATATCGCAAGTTAATGGAGTAACAGATATAAAATCAAATAAATATGGCAGTTCAAAAACCGTCGATTCCAAAGGGTACGCGCGATTTCTCGCCAGCCGAGATGATGCGCCGCCAATACATATTCAACACAATCAGCGGGGTGTTCCGCACCTACGGCTTCGCGCCGCTCGAAACGCCTGCGATGGAGAATCTCTCGACGTTGCTCGGCAAGTACGGCGACGAGGGCGACAAGTTGCTGTTCAAAATTCTGAACTCGGGCGACTATGCCGCGGGGCTCGATGCGGAAGCGTTGCGTTCGGCATCGAAAATTTGCGAAAAGGGATTGCGCTATGACCTGACTGTGCCGTTCGCACGGTATGTCGTTCAACATCAGGGCGAAATCGCGTTCCCGTTCAAGCGTTATCAGATTCAACCAGTATGGCGCGCCGACCGTCCGCAAAAGGGACGTTATCGCGAATTTTATCAGTGCGATGTCGATGTAATCGGCTCGCGTTCATTGCTTAATGAGGTAGAACTTATAGGAATAGTCGAGGAAGTGTTCAAGCGATTGGGCATAGGCGTAACGCTCAAAATGAACAACCGCAAAATACTGTTCGGCATTGCCGAGATTATGGGACACGCCGACAAGATAATCGACATAACGGTTGCCATAGACAAACTCGAAAAAATCGGGTTGGACAACGTGAAAGCCGAATTGCGCGAACGCAGAATAGAGGACGCGGCAATCGACCGACTTCAACCGATACTCGAATTGCAAGGCACAGCATCGGAGAAAATCAACAAGTTGAGAGAAATACTTGCCGAGTCGGAAACGGGGTTGAAGGGCATAGACGAAATGCGCACCATATTCGATTATGTGGAGCGTCAGGGCATTGCATTGCCTATCGAACTCGACCTGTCGCTGGCTCGCGGGTTGAATTACTACACGGGCGCGATTTTCGAAGTCAAAGCAAACGATTTCGTCATAGGTTCGATTTGCGGTGGCGGTCGGTACGACAATCTGACCGGCATTTTCGGAATGCCCGATGTGTCGGGCGTCGGCATTTCGTTCGGAGCAGACCGCATTTACGATGTGATGGTCGGCTTGGATTTGTTCCCGAACGAGGTCGATTTTGCGACCAAAGCACTTTTCGTCAATCTCGGAGCAGACGAGGAGGCTGTTGCACTCGGAGCATTGCGCGAGGTGCGCAAGGCGGGCATTTCGGCGGAAATCTATCCCGACGCGGGAAAGATGAAAAAGCAGATGGAATATGCCAATCGTCGCAACATACCTTACGTCGTGATTATCGGCAGCAACGAGATTGCCGAAGGCAAGGCTACCGTCAAGGATATGCGCAGCGGCGAGCAGAAAAGCGTGGCAATGGCGGAGTTGGCGAACGAGTTGAAATAGGCACACATAATACGTTGTATGAAAAGGCTGTATCGTATTACCACATCAATCGTTGCGTTAGTAATATGTACGGCCTTTGTTGCATCTGCACAAACCGACGATGCCGTGGTGCAGATGCGGAAACTCAATCAGGCATACCGCTATCTGAACAGCGCGTATATCGATAAAACCGATATGGCTCCACTGGTCGAAAAGGCTATCGAGGCGATGTTGCAGGAATTGGATCCGCATTCGACATACATTTCGGCTGACGAGATGAACAATGTCTCGGCACAGTTGGACGGCGAATTTAGCGGAATCGGCATAGAGTATCGCATTATGCGCGATACTATTACGGTAACCAACACCATTGCAAATGCTCCTGCGGCGAACGTCGGCGTATTGCCCGACGACCGCATAGTGGCGATAGACGGAGCGAATGCAGTAGGCATAAAGAGCGCAGAGGTGCCTAAACTCCTGCGTGGCAAAACGGGGACGAAAGTCGGCGTGGATATTGTGCGGCACGGGGTGGCGGAGCCGCTGAGATTCACCATTACGCGGGAGCGGATTCCGATGCACACGATAGATGCGGCATATAAAGTAACAAGCGAAATAGGTTGTATAAAAATCAGTCGTTTCGGGCGCACTACATCAAGCGAATTTGCAGATGCGTTGCAAAAGATTGCAGGTGTAAAATCGTTCATAATCGACCTGCGTGGCAACGGTGGCGGAGTGATGGCTGGGGCTGTCGGAGTTGCAGAGAATTTCCTGCCGCAAGGGGCGACGATAGTTGCGACCGAAGGACGAATAATGCCATATCGTGCAATCAAAAATCCCCAAGACGGCAAATACCTGCAAGAGCATATCGTCTTGCTGATTGACGAGAACTCGGCATCGGCGAGCGAAATTCTTGCAGGGGCGTTACAGGATTGGGACAGAGCCGTCGTCATAGGGCGCAACAGTTTCGGCAAAGGACTGGTGCAAAGGCAATTCGAATTGGAAGACAAGTCGGCGGTGCGGATTACGGTTGCCAAATATCTGACACCGAGCGGTCGGGCAATACAGCGACCTTACGAAAAGGGTCATCGCGAGGAGTATTACGAATCATTCCGAGAACGGGTGCTGCACCCCGATTCTGTTAAGGCGGATTCGACGCGCGGGCGGGAGCATCTCACATTGGTTAAAGGTCGAAAAGTATTCGACGGCGAGGGCATTATGCCCGACATAGAGATTAAAACGGATACGACGCGAGTGAACCCTTATATTATAGGCATTGTCGGCAAAGGCGTGATGACGGAGTATTTGTACGACTATCTTGCGCGCAATGCCGAGACACTGACGAAGCACTACCCCGCTTTCGAGCAGCTCGACAAGGATTTTGCCGTAACCGGCGATATGGTGGCGGAGTTGGCAGCACTGGCAGAAAAGAGCGGCGTGGATATGGCAAGTACCCATTCGGAGGCGTCGGAGACATTCGTGCGCGTACATCTGAAAGCATTGATTGCGCGACGGTTGTTCTCGCCGACGGAGTATTATCGCATAACCAATCGCAACAACGATCGCGCATTCGACAAGGCAGTCGAGGTACTCTTGCATTGGGAGGAGACGGGGCAAAAAATCATAGGCGAATAGGGTTGATTTTTGTCGGATAAGGATATTTTTAGTATATTCGCATTCGTAAACCCGACAAACAAAACCGGATATGCACAATCAGACTACAACCAAACGCAATAGTGAAGAATACGGCGACCGACATATATCGTCGAAAGCGGTAAAGGCAGGACGTCGCACCTACTTTTTCGATGTGCACGCCACGCGCGGAGACGACTACTATCTGACAATCACCGAAAGTCGCAAAACGACCAATGCCGACGGCTCGGTCGAGTTCGACCGCCACAAGATTTTCCTCTACAAAGAGGATTTCGCCAAGTTCGCGGAGGGACTCGTGGAGATAATCGGTTTCATAAAGCAGAGCAAACCCGAATTTTTCGAGACCGAGAAGGAGCAGAGCGCAGGGCACGACATTTTTGCCGGCGATACTTTTGCGAAATAAGGCGCGATATGCTACCTTTGCGGCTATGAAATTCATCAAAAAACTGTACGACTGGATGCTCTCGTGGGGCGATTCGCGCTGGGGAGCATTGGCTTTGTTTTTATTTGCTTTCGCCGAATCGTCGTTTTTCCCTATTCCACCCGATGTGCTGCTTATCGCACTCTGCATAGGCGCGACCGCACGCTCGTTCCGCTTCGCGGCGATATGTCTGGCGGGTTCGATTATCGGAGCGATGGCGGGCTACGGCATCGGCTATTTCCTGTGGCAGACGCCGTCGGGCGAATATACGGCGATTGCCGATTTTTTCTTTGCTCACGTCTTTTCGCAGGAGGCTTTCGGGCGCGTGCAGGCTCTGTACAACCAATACGATTTTTGGATAGTCTTCACTGCCGGATTCACTCCGCTGCCTTATAAACTCTTTACCATAACGGGCGGACTGTTCCACATCGACTTTACGATGTTCGTCATCGCCTCGATAGTCTCGCGCGGCTTGCGTTTTTTCCTTATCGGCGGGCTGATATGGAAATTCGGCAGTCCGATAAAGACGTTTATCGACAAGTATTTCAACATCATAGCCATCGCATTTACCGTACTGCTGATAGGCTCGTTCGTATTGGTAGGCAAACTGCTCTAAAACAATGAGACACTACGGGCTTATCGGTTATCCGTTGGGGCATTCGCGCTCGGCGGAGTATTTCAACGCAAAATTCAAGCGTGAGGGCATCGTGGCGGACTACACGCTTGCGGAGATTGCCTCAATCGGGGATTTGCCTGCGGCGACAGGCGAGTTCGACGGCTTCAACGTTACGATTCCATACAAAAAGGCGGTCATACCCTACCTTGCCCGTATATCGGACGAGGCTGCAGCAGTCGGTGCCGTGAATTGCGTAAGGCGCGAGAAGGACGGGACGCTATCGGGTTTCAACACAGATGTCGAGGGGATAAGGGCAACACTGGCGCAGTTCGGCGACCTAAACGGCACGCAGGCTATCGTATTGGGCAGTGGCGGTGCGGCAGCGGCGGTCGAATATGTACTGCGGGAAAGAGGCATAGGATTTTTGACGGTTTCGCGCAGTCGGGAACGAGGTGAAGCGACATATGCCGACCTTACAGCAAAGACTATTGCGGAGCACAGGCTTATAATAAATGCCACACCCGTAGGAATGTATCCCGCAGTAGATGACGCGCCTGCACTACCCTACGGAGCGATAACCGCAGAGCATATTCTGTTCGACCTTATATACAATCCCGCACAGACGAGGTTTCTCGCACTCGGTGCGGCGCAGGGCGCACGCACAACAAGCGGAGAAGAGATGTTCGTCCGTCAGGCGGAAGCCTCGTGGCGCATTTGGAGCGGGCGTTAGGTCAGTCCTCGTGCAATAGATCCTTTGCCTCGTCAGCCCGCTCGGCGGGCACGAGCAGTTGGGCGGCGATGACGCCCGGGTAGATGTTCGCCATATTGGAATTGCGAATCTCGGCATAGATGCCTGCACTGACGAGTGCGGCTTTCGCCAATTCAGCCTCGACGGAGGTCGTGAATTCGGCAACAACTGTTAAATCATCGGTTTGCATGGTCGTCGGCGTTTTTGTTGAAAACTTGAAACTCCTCGTACAGCAAATATACAAATTTTATTCCTATATTTGTCCTAAATAATCCGTTTTGTATTATGCACGATTTCGTACATCTTCACGTTCACACGCAATACTCGATTCTCGACGGTCAGGCAAGCATTCCGCGCCTTGTGGATAAGGCGATAGCCGACGGTATGAAGGGAATCGCAATCACCGACCATGGCAATATGTTCGGCATAAAGGAGTTTTGGAATTATGTGAACAAAAAGAACAGCGAGCGCAAAAAGAAGGTGGCGGAGGCTATGGGGCTAATCGAGCGGTTGGAAAGCGGCACGGCGACCGACGAGGAAAAGGGAGAGAATCCCGAACAGGCTCTTGCCGATGCACGGGCGAAACTGGCGAAGTTGCCGAAAGAGGACTTCAAGGCGATTATCGGTTGCGAGGTCTATGTGGCGCGCAACGGGCTTGCCGTAAAGAACTCGAAGGAAGACCAAAGCGGTTATCACCTCATTCTGCTGGCGAAAAATCAGAAAGGCTACAAAAACCTCATCAAAATAGTGTCGAAAGCGTGGACCGAAGGTTTCTATATGCGTCCGCGCACCGACCACACCGAGTTGGAAAAATATCACGAGGGCATTATCTGCTGTTCGGCATGCTTGGGCGGCGAGATTCCGAAACTCATCACCGCAGGGCAAATCGACGAGGCGGAGAGACAGGTATTGTGGCACAAAAGCATATTTGGCGACGACTACTACCTCGAATTGCAGTTGCACAAGGCGACGGTCGAGCGCGCCAATCACGAGGCGTACCCTATGCAGTTGGAGGTGAACAAGCATTTGGTCGAGTTCTCGAAAAAGCACGGCATAAAGTTGGTTTGCACCAACGACGTACACTTTACCGACGAGGACGATGCCGAGGCACACGACCGATTGATATGTCTCAACACGGGGCGCGACTTAGACGACCCGAAACGTATGCTCTATTCCAAGCAGGAGTGGATGAAAACGCGGGCGGAGATGAACGAGGTGTTCGCCGCCTATCCCGAAGCATTGGAGAATACTGTCGATATTTGCGACTCGGTGGAGACTTACACCATCAACCACGCGCCGATTATGCCGACATTCAATATTCCTGCGGAATTCGGCACCGAGGAGGAGTATCGCGCTCGGCTGACAGAAAAGGATTTGTTCGACGAATTCACGCAGGACGAGAATGGCAATGTCGTCATAGGCGAGGAGGAAGCGAAAAAGAAGATAGAGAAACTGGGCGGCTACGACAAGTTGTATCGAATAAAACTCGAAGCCGACTACCTTGCCAAACTCGCGATGGACGGTGCGAAAAAGCGTTACGGCGACCCGCTTGCACCCGAGGTGGCGGAGCGATTGAAATTCGAATTGCACATAATGAAGACAATGGGTTTCCCGGGCTACTTCCTCATCGTGCAGGATTTCATCAACGCGGCGCGCAACCAGTTGGGCGTGTGGGTAGGACCCGGACGAGGTTCGGCGGCAGGTTCGGCAGTGGCGTATTGCTTGGGTATCACGCAGATAGACCCAATCGAATACGATTTGCTGTTCGAGCGATTCCTTAATCCCGACCGTATATCGTTGCCCGATATAGACATCGATTTCGACGATGACGGACGCGGGCGCGTACTCGACTGGGTAACGAAAAAATACGGCAAGGAGAAGGTGGCTCACATCATCACCTACGGCACCATGGCTGCGAAAATGGCGTTGAAAGATGTGGCAAGAGTAGAGAAGTTGCCACTCTCGGAGTCCGACCGTCTGTGCAAACTCATTCCCGACCGTATATCCGACCCGAAGGACAAGGACAAACCTCTGAAAATCAACCTGACCAATGCCATAAATGCCGTACCTGAATTGCAGGAGGCGGAGAACTCGGAGAATCCGATTCTGCGCGACACCATAAAATACGCCCGCAAATTAGAAGGCAATGTGCGCGGAACTGGCGTACACGCCTGCGGCACCATCATTTGCCGCGACGACATCACCGATTGGGTGCCCGTAAGTACAGCTGACGACAAGGAGACCGGGCAGAAAATGCTCGTAACGCAATACGAGGGTTCGGTTATCGAGGACACGGGGTTGATAAAGATGGACTTTCTCGGATTGAGCAACCTTTCGATTATGAAGGAGGCGGTCGAGAATATACGTCTGACAAAAGGCATAGATGTCGATATAAACAAGATTCCTATCGACGACAAAAAAACATACGCCCTCTATTGCGCGGGCAACACAGTCGGAACATTCCAATTCGAGTCGCTCGGTATGCAACGCTATCTGCGCGAGTTGCAACCGTCGGTATTCGAGGATTTGATAGCGATGAACGCCCTCTACCGACCGGGACCGATGGATTACATTCCCGATTTCATCGACCGCAAGCAGGGGCGTAAACCAATAGAATACGACATACCGGTAATGGAGAAGTATCTGAAAGATACTTACGGAGTTACGGTATATCAGGAGCAGGTCATGCTTCTTTCGCGACTGTTGGCGAACTTCACCAGAGGCGAGTCGGACACGCTGCGCAAGGCGATGGGAAAGAAAATTAAGTCGAAACTGGACGAGTTGCGACCGAAATTCATCGAGGGCGGTACGAAAAACGGTCATAAGAAGGAGGTGCTTGAAAAGATTTGGCGCGACTGGGAGAAATTCGCCTCGTATGCATTCAACAAGTCGCACGCAACCTGCTATTCGTGGGTGGCATATCAGACAGCCTATCTGAAAGCCAACTATCCGTCCGAGTATATGGCGGCGTTGCTCAGCCGAAACCTTAACAACATCGATACGCTGACCGATTATATGGGCGAGTGCAAGCGAATGGGCATTAAGGTGCTCTGTCCCGACATCAACGAGTCGTTGCTCAAATTCTCGTCCGACAAAGTCGGCGATGTGCGCTTCGGTCTGGCGGCAATCAAGGGCGTAGGCGAAGCGGCGGCGACAGCCATAATAAACGAGCGCGAAAAGAACGGGCGATTCAAGGACATATACGACTTTATGGAGCGCATCAATTTCTCGGTCATCAATCGCAAGTGTCTGGAAAACATTGCATACGCAGGCGGATTCGATTCCATCATCAATTTCTCGCGCTGCAAGTTCTTCGCGCTAGACACCCGCGATGCCTCGGCATCGTTGCTCGACCTGTTGATGCGTTACGGTCAGCGGGTGCAGATGGAGCGCAACAATGCGCAACAGAGCCTGTTCGGTGGCGGTATGGGCAGTGAGGATATTCAGAAACCTACCCCACCCGTCTGCGAGGAATGGAACAAACTGACGCTGCTCAACAAGGAGAAAGATGTCATCGGCATTTACATCTCGTCGCACCCGTTGGACGAATACGAATTGATAATACGAAGCCTTTGCAATTCGCAAGTAACGGATTTGAACAACCTGAACGAGTTGAATGGCAGGGAAGTTGTAATAGCGGGAGTGGTAACGAGCGTCGAGAATCTGACGACAAAGACGGGCAAACCGTTCGGCAAGTTCAAGTTGGAAGACAAAAGCGGCGAAAAGGATTTCGTGCTTTTCGGCAAGGATTACGAGATATTCCGCCCGCTGTTGTTCAAGGACTATTTCCTGCTGGTGCACGGGCGGGTGCAACCGCGTCCTTACGGCGACACGAAGCAGTTGGAGTACAAAATCAGCACGATGCAGCAACTCGGAGAGGTGCGCGACAATATAAAGGAGGTGCGATTGACGGTACCTGTCGAGGAGGTAACGGGGTCTTTCATCGATACGCTGACGACCGTCGTCAAGAAATCGCGCGGCAAGGCGTTGCTCAAACTCACGCTGTACGACGCCCGCGAAGGGGTTTCGATAAATATGTTCTCGCGCAAGCACAAGGTGGCATTGACGCCTATGTTGGCAAAATTCATAATCGGGGACGACATAAAGTTCTCGATTGGGTAGCAGAAACGACAAACAATTAAAACACTACATATTATGGCATTAGCAATTAACAATGAGAATTTCGAGTCGTTGAAAAACGACGGCAAGCCGTTGGTCATCGACTTTTGGGCTGAATGGTGCGGACCGTGCCGTATGGTCGCTCCGATTGTAGAGGAGATGGCAGCCGAGTACGAGGGCAGGGTCAATATCGGCAAGTGCGATGTCGATAGCAACGACGATTTGGTGGCGATGTTCCGCATTCGCAGCATTCCTACGCTGGTATTTTTCAAGGGCGGCGAGGTTGTCGGCACCCATATAGGCGTGATTTCACGCAACGACCTCAAAGCCAAAATCGAGGCGTTGCTGTAAAGAGCGAACAAGTAAAAGAAAACTATTTTGGAGCAGGTCGGGAGTTTTTACCCGACCTGCTTCTTTGTTTGAAATTATTTTGGTTATATTTGCACTATCGCACCCGCGAGGTGCGAGCGAACATATTTGATGAAAGTGTTTTAGCTTTTATTCTTGCGCAGAAATCCGGAAAATTTCAGGTCGTCAGGGAAGCAAATACACTCGTTACCTTGTATTGGTATTGTACATTCTGTACTATGGCGATAAATATTGCCCTATATCCAATACGGGTGTGGGGTATTGTTTATTGACGATCGGGCAATTCCGGAGCCTCTGCACAGATAAACTAATCGGCTCCACACTTTCTATATTTTAATAAAATGTACCGCAGGGGTCGGAGGTACAGTATTAAAACTCTTAATTTATGACACGTTTGGTTACGAACGACATCGCCGAGATTTTGGCGAGAAGAGCGGCTACGGTGGTCGATGAAATGGGAAATGAATTCAGCACCCGCGAATTTATTTGGAAATTTATGGACATGTTTGAAGCAGACTATGTGGAAATGCTCGACATTGTCCGCGACAATCCGGCAT
>CAVKRC010000041.1:0-14638 GCA_963658625.1 bacterium | reverse complement strand
GGACACAAGGATTTTCAGTCCTTTGCTCTACCAACTGAGCTATGGCACCATCGTTACGCACGGGCTTGCGAAAACCGTTTTACCCGATTGCGAGTGCAAAGATAGACAAAAAATCGTAAAGCACAAAGGTTTTGCGAAAAAATACGAATGTTTTGTGCGATTATGGTCGCCAAAGTATCTCTTCGACGCGGTAGATGTCGGTCAGCGCGCGCCCCAAGGCATAGAAATAGTCGGACAGGCGGTTGAGGAATATGAGTGCCGATTCGTCGATTTCGTGCGACTGTGCGGCGCGAATGGCAGCCCGCTCGGCTCGCCGGCATACGGTGCGGCAGACGTGGCACAGCGACACGACCTTGTTGCCGCCGGGAATTGTGAAATTGGTAATCGGCTTGGACATAGCCTGCAATGCGTCGATTCGCTCCTCCAACCACGCGATTTGTTCGGCTGCAATCGGCTGCACCTTCTCCTTGCCGCCTTCACCGACGGCGAGCAGAGCCTCGACACTCATCAGTGCCGAGTTGATGCGGTGAATATCGTCTATAAATCGGGCTTTGACGTCGGTCTCGGCGATGTTGTCGCCGAGCAGTGCCGTGAATGCGGTCAGTTCATCGACTGTGCCATAGGCTTCGACGCGCTCGTCGGTCTTTGCGACGCGCTCGCCACCTATGAGCGATGTGCGTCCGTGGTCGCCACCTTTGGTGTATAGTTTCATAGGCGGAAATGTTGTTTAGGTAGTTTGTTGTTGAATATCAGCATATAACCGCGATTATCGACCGATGTCGAACGGTGCTCGGCAATTATTGCGCGGCACGCATCGCGTCTCTCGCGATTGGCATAAGGCACCATTACGACAAGCGTCGCACCGTGCTGTCGGGCGGTTTCGTATGCTGCGGGTAGGCTGTCGGCAGGGTAGTCGGCTGTGGCGATATTGAACTCCGCCGAACCGTCGCCGTTTATGGCGAATGTGCTGCAACCGCAATATATCATCGTGTTTTGCAGCTGCACCGCCCGTTTGCGCGCCACGCCGAGAGCGAGCAACGCCTCATACAATTCGGTACGCGAGTTATCGACCAATCGACTGCACATAAACACCTTGCGAATCAGCCCATAGACGAACGGCGAGTGAATGCCGTAGCCGCGATAGTGCTTTGCCCGCGCTATTTCGTCGGTCAGAAGCGACAATTTATAGAGCCGCCGTTTTATGTTTCTGCCGTTTACCTTCATTATTTTTTGAGCAGACCTGCCAGATGCCCCGTCGAAAAGGCGATTTGCAGATTGTAGCCGCCTGTGTTGGCGTCCAAGTCGAGCACTTCGCCGGCAAAGTACAGCCCATTGACTTTGAGCGACTCCATCGTAAATTCGTTCACCTCGTCGCAAGCCACGCCGCCTGCCGTAACTACGGCGTAGTCGAACGGCGCATAGTCGGAAATCGGGAACACCCAGCCTTTGAGAACCTTTATAAGACGCTCCAACTCCTTGTCCGACACCTTGCTGATGTATATTTTGGAGTGAACGTCCAACTCCTTGCAAATCGGCACGACGAGCGGTTTCGGCACAAGCCGGCGCACCAATTCGGCAAAGAAATCCTCGGGTTGCATCTCGGCGATTTCGCGCTGAATGCGGTCGTGCAACATCTCCTCCGTCAGAGCAGTTTTGAGGTCGATTGCGAGTTTCACCTTATGATTGTCCAACAACGCATCGACAGCGTCGCGGCTCAGCCGCAGGGCGGTCGCACCCTCGATGCCGCGCTCGGAGAATGCTATTTCGCCGAACTCCTCGCGCACGGGTTCGTTGTCGATGAATAGCGTTACGTTCACGTTGCGCAACAGTACCTTGTCGATATATTCGCGTTGTGGGTGCGATGTAACGAGCGGAGTGAGCGACGGGCGCACATCTACTATGCGATGCCCGAGTGCATCGGCAAAGGTATAACCGTCGCCAGTAGAGCCCGTGCGCGGGTAGGAGACACCGCCTGTGGTTATGATTACATTCGGAGCCTCGACCTTGCGCTCGAAACCGCGTTTGTTGAAATACTTGACACCCAATACCTTGCCGCAAACTGTCATAATCTCGGATACGCGGCAGTTGCACTGAATCTCGACGCCGTAGTCGCGACAGTAGAATTCGAGCGCGTTGGCGATGTCGGCAGCCTTGCCGCTCTCGGGAAATACGCGCTCGCCGCGTTCGGTAACTAATTTCACCCCCATACGCTCGAAAAAGCGCATGGTCGCACGGTTGTTGAATTCGGAAAATGCGGTCTGCATAAAATCGGCATTGACACGCAAATTGGCGGCGAACTCCTCGGCGGGTTTGGCGTTGGTCAGATTGCAACGCCCCTTGCCAGTGATGCGCACTTTGCGGGCGGGCTTCTCCATCTTTTCGAGCAACAACACGCGTGAGCCGTTTTTGGCGGCGGTACCTGCCGCCATCAAGCCTGCGGCACCTGCACCGACCACTACGACATCGTATTGCGGTTCGGTGATAATATCGTTCATCTCTTCCATAATTGCACAAAGTTACTATTTTGATTCGGGATTTCGTCCGATTATACCCGAAAAAGTTTATTTGTTTGTATGAGGAGTGGAAAAAGTTGCATTTTCTCTCGCCGTGCCTTATCTTCGCGGCAGTATTATGAAAAACATTGTTTTCGATTTGGGCGGAGTGGTTTTTGCCCGCGATCCCAAGAAATGCCCGAAAGAGTTGACCGACTTTTTCGCCTTTATTTCGGCTCCCGAGATGCCGACATTTTGGAATGAATACGACCGCGGCACGGTTACGATGGAGCAGACCGTGCAGGCTTTGTGCGATTATCACGGCTGTCCGCAGACTGTTGCCGATGCCCATTTGCAGACCGCTATCGGCTTGCAGGAGGAGATTGTCTCCACGCGCGAACTGATTGCCGATTTGAAGGCGGCGGGATACCGACTCTATGTGCTGTCGAATATGGCGAAAGAGTTTATCCGCTTTCTGCGCAAACTCGGCGTTTACGCTTATTTCGACGGCGATGTCGTCTCTTGCGAGGAGCATACGACCAAACCCGAGCGACGCATTTTCGAGGTGTTGCTTTCGCGCTACGACCTGCAACCGTCCGAGACGCTGTTTATCGACGACCGTCCCGCCAACCTCGAAACCGCCGCCTCGCTGGGTCTCTCCACATTCTTGTTCGATGCCCACGACCCCGCAACGAGTTGCACCGCATTGCGGGAGATGTTGCTGTAAAAGCCCAATTCCTCTACCGCAACAGGTATAAACCAAACGACACCGAACAGGATTCGTCGGAATCCTTGTTCGGTGTCGTTGAATGTTCGGTGCCGCGAGACACCCTAGCCGGCTAATACTCCTCTTCGTTAAAGAAAAAGTCCTCTTTCGACGGGTAGTCGGGCCAAATCTCCTCGATGCTCTCGTAAACATCGCCGTCGTCCTCTATTTCTTGCAGATTTTCAAGCACTTCGAGCGGTGCGCCCGAGCGGATTGCATAATCTATCAACTCCTCTTTGGTTGCAGGCCATGGTGCATCTTCCAATTTCGATGCGAGTTCAAGTGTCCAGTACATAAACGCTTAATATTTAATTGTTTAGTCTAATCACCGCATTAGGTCGCATGTTGCGCGCCCGTAATACAGTCCGCAAAAATATAAAAAAAATGTAAAAAACAAAATTTTGCGTTTATGTTTTTGCAAATTTTCTATGCCTGCTCGCTGTGCATTACTCTCTGCCTATGCCCGCATTACCTTATGCGCACCTTGTCGCTGCACCACTCGCCGTGTGCGGACTCGTAAATGATGGGCAGTGTCGGTTCCAACCGCTTCATCATCAGATACGTCTCGTAAAAACAGAAGCCCGTGCCATTGCCGCGCCCGATTATGTAGCCGACTACCGACGGGTGCGAGCGCACGGCAAGGAAATTGTCATAGTTGCGTGTGAGGAACGTGTCGCACCATTCGGGGTCGTTGCCCGGATTGCCGCCGCGCTTTATCGAATCGCCGAACGGCGTCGTATCTATCGCGCTTGCCGAAACGACATATATTCCGCGCCTGTCGCACTCGTCGTAAAACGAATCGGGCACCGTGCCGTTCGCAACGATTATGCCGTTGAATCCGCTCGCCTTGAAATTCTCCAAATCAATCGCCTGATTGTAGTCGGCAAGGTGCAACACCGCAGGTCTGCCATTGATATACAACGCATTGTCTTTGAGCGCAGTCGCGCGGAAGCCCGTCTCGCGGCTTACGCTCTCGGCCATGCGCCCGGCAATGCGGTTGGTGAGTTCCAGTTTCAGCATATTCGGTGTGGCTGCACTCCACAACGCCTCTTTCGGTATGCGGGTGCAGATGCGGAGCGTGTCCTCGCGACGCATATCGAGCGCGATGTCGCGACTGCCTTCCGCAATAAGTACCGTGTCGCGGAACCGCAACGCATATTCTATGCGCGCCTGCTTGGGGTTGAGTGCATCGCACTTTACGATGATGCCTATTTCTGCACTTCCGTCGCCGTTATCCTCCAACGTCGTTTCGCATATTATGTCGCGAATGCGTATGGTCGGCTGGCATACGACCTTCACATCGGCAATGCCGTTGGGCAACTGTCGGAAAATCCCGTTCACCCGAGCATCGTCGTGCAGCGTGATAACTATCTCGTTGCGACCCTTTTGCGCATATTTTGTTATGTTGAACTCGGCAGCCGTGGCTCCGCTCGGCGAGTAACCCGCCTTTTTGCCGTTCACCGCCACATCGAACGCCTCTGCCGACCTGCCCACGCGCAAGAGTACCTGCCGATTGAGCCACGATACGGGCATCGTAAATGCCGAGCGATATTCGGTGCGGTTCTCCGACTTTTCGATTTTCCAATCGGTCGGGACGGCGATAAATGCGTATGCGTCCTTGTCGCCAGCCACTACGCGCACCTTGTTGTATGGCAACACCTCGCGACGTGTCGGCTCTTTGCCTGCGGCACGGTCGCCGTCGAACGAATGCCGCACCTGTGCCGAGACCGACGCGGCGCACAATATCGAAAGAATAATGGGGATAAATCTCATAATTTTCATACCTTTGCTTCGTACAACGTACAAAGTTATCAACTTTTTCCGAAAAAGCGATGCCGGACAAACCCGAACTCAATCTGCCGCCGATAAAAATGCGCCTCAAACGCGAAGGCGACGACCTCTATGTGTGGGACGTCCTGCGTCGCAAATATCTGTTGCTCACGCCCGAGGAGCGTGTGCGGCGGTACATGCTCGATTTTCTGACGTCGTATTGCCGTATCCCCGCCCAGTCGCTCGTGCAGGAATTTCCCGTGCCGCTCAACGGTACGGCGCAACGGGCGGACATAGTCGCCGTAGGTACCGACGGCAAGCCGTTTCTGCTGGTCGAATGCAAAGCTCCCGACGTGGCGATAGACAAGGATGTGCTGGCACAGGCTACGCGCTACAATACCGTCGTAAATGCCCGCTATGTGATTCTGACCAACGGTCTGCGCCACTACTGCTACGAGCGCACCGCCGACGGCTATCGCACCCTGTCCGAATTTCCGCGATTCTGATTCTGCCTAACTCTCGAACTTATTTTCGACGTATTTCAAAAATGCGTCCTTGTAGTTTTCGCCTATCGGGACATAATCGTCGTTGTTCAGGAATACGCGCCCCTTGGTGTAGCCCGTAACGCATTTGAGATTGACGATATAGGAGCGATGTACCCGCATAAACGAGTCGGCAGGCAGCGCACTCTCCATATTTTTCAGTCGGAACAGCGTAACCAGTTTCGTGCCGTCATTCAGGTGCATTCTCACATACTCGCCCTCGCTTTCGAGATAGACTATGTTGCTCACCTTTATAAGCGATGTCTTGTGGTCGGCTCGCACCGAGATATACTCCCTGTTGTCCGACGATTCGCTCTCTGCGTCCTCGTCGGCACTCTTTTCCGCGCTCTTTTTTATGTTCAGCAACTCGTACAACGAATACGCCTTGTTCACCGACCTCGAAAATTCGGCGAAACTGAACGGCTTTAACAGGTAATCTATCGCGTCCAACTTGAAGCCCTCTATCGCATATTCCGTGTAGGCTGTGGTGAATATCACCATCGGCGGCGTTGCCAGCGACCTCACGAAATCGACACCGCTCAAATCGGGCATATTTATATCGACGAATATAAGATCCACACTCTCTGTCAGCATATAATGCTGCGCCTCGACCGCATTGGTGAAAGTGCGCACGAGTTCCAGAAAAGGGATTTTCGCTATGTATCCCGTTATCTGACGAATAGCCAGCGGCTCGTCGTCAATTGCCAAGCATCTTATCATTGTTGTTTATCGTAGGTATCGTTATGGTTACACAATATTTGTCATCCGCCGAATCGTCTATTTTCATCTTGTACCGATTGCCGTAGATGAGTTCGAGCCGTCGTTGTACGTTTTCGAGTCCTATGCCCGTTTTGTGCGGTTGTTTGGGCGTGTGCACCGAGTTTTCGAATCGCGCCGTAACCGAACCCTCGCCGTCGTATGAGATGTCGATGTGAATGTAGGAAGGGTGGTTGTAACTTATGCCGTGCTTGAATGCGTTTTCGACGAATACGATGAAAATCAGCGGCGGAATCACCACCTTGCTCGACAAATTGCGCGGGTAGTCGAAACGAATATCGACCTCCTGCGCGTAGCGTATGCGCATCAACTCTATGTAGTTCTCGATGAATGTCATATCCTTTCTCATCGAGATACTTTCCGTTCCCGAATCATACACCACATACCTCATCATCGCCGACAACTCTATCACGCATTGCTTCGCCATCTCGGTGTCTATGTCGATGAGCGCGTGTATGTTGTTGAGCGTGTTCATAAAGAAATGCGGATTTATCTGATATTTCAGATAATACAGTTCCGCCTGTATGGTCTGGCGTTTGAGTCGCTCCATATCCTCGTCGTCCTGCATCGACTTGTAGAGCATTTTTATGCCTATGTTCATACCGAACATAAACAGACCTAACAGAATGTTCCAATACCATTCGAGGTCGGTCAGCGAGGCGTGGCGCGCCTCTATAAGACCGGTCGTGCCGCCTATCGCGAAATACGACCGCTCGTAAACGTCTATCAGCGCAAACGTTACGCCGAGCAACACAATGCTCGTGAGCAGATATGTGGCTATGTGGCGTCGCTTGCTTATGAGCAACCGCGCCAATCCCTGATTGTGAATGAGAAAGAGCAGGAAGAACGGGGTGGTTTTAATCCACGCCGTCAGCACGTTGTTGAAATCGACGTGCAACTCCGACATCAACTTGGCATTCATAATCGGAATGAGATAGACGACCGTCCATACCGCCGAGTAGATGAGGTTTTCGCCGATTTTCTGCTTTCTTATGACCGATTTTCTCTTCATTCGTTTGCCGTTTTCAATGTGCATTTCCGCCTTTTACGGCGCAATGCCGATTGCAAATATAATGTTTTTGCGCCAAACGAACGAATAAAACAAAATCGGCACCCGTCTTAAAAGACAGGTGCCGATGGTGCAATCGCCCACGACGATTATCTGATTCCGAGTTTCGATACGTCGTAGAGGAAACGCTTGATACTGCGTTTCGGCGTCTTTTCGAACTCGGTAGGGTAGATGGTTATCGAAACCAACCGTTCGTATGCTGCCACCTGCTCGTTGAGCATTTTCAGATTTTCGTTCATGATGTTCTCCAACGCCGCGCGGTCGATTTTCTCCTTCTCGCACTGCTCGAAATCCGGAACTACCAATCCGTACAATTTGCCGTCGCGCTCCAAAACGAGCGACTCCAAAACGAGCGGCATATTATTGAGCTTGTCCTCGATTTGCTCGGGGTAGATGTTCTGTCCCGTGCCGGTCAGAATCATGGTCTTGCAACGCCCCTTGATGTAGAGCGTGCCGTCCTCGTCCATAGTACCCATATCGCCCGTGTGCAGCCAACCGTCCTTTTCGAGTACGGCTTTGGTCGCCTTCTCGTTCTTGTAGTAGCCGAGCATAACGTGCTCGCCCTTGACGAGAATCTCGCCCGGTATGTTATGCGGATCTTCCGAGTCGATGCGCACGTCGAGGTGCATCTTGACATACCTTCCGCACGAACCGCCCTTGAACTCGGCAGGATCGTCCGTGAACGAGATGAGCGGACCGCACTCGGTCATACCGTAGCCGACCGAAATCGGGAAATGTATCTTGCGCAGGAATGCCTCGGTCTCCTGATTCATCGGCGCACCGCCCACGATGAACAGACGCAGGTTGCCGCCGAACGACTCTATCAACTTGTTCTTTATCGTCGAGTATATTGCCGTATTGAGCAAAGGTACCTTCATCGCGATGCTCATCGGACCCTTCTCCAACATCGGCTGTATCTGCTTGCGGTAAACTTTCTCCAAAATCAGCGGCACCGACACGATTACCGCCGGACGCACCACCTGCAAAGCCTCTATGAGGATTTTAGGCGACGGAATTTTGCCTAACAGAGTAACGTGTCCGCCGACCGAAAGCGGCAACAGGAAATCGACGGCGCAACCGTAGGCGTGAGCCAATGGCAGGAATGCCAGCGAACGACAACCCTTGTGATAGTAAGGCACACCCTCCTTGTCGCACAGGCTCTGGCAGAATACAACGTTGCCCGTAAGATTGTTCACGGTCAGCATTACGCCCTTCGAATAACCCGTCGTACCCGAAGTGTAGTTGAGCAGAATCAACTGGTCGTTCGGCACGTCGCGATACTGTATGTTCTCGACCGTGAACCCGTGCGGATAACGCTTGCGGTAGTTCTCGGTCATATTGTTTATGCACTTGGTCAGTTTCTTTCCGCTGCGCTCGAAAATGACGTGATAGTCGGTGAGCGACAGCACCGCCTCGATATTCGGCATCGCGTCCTCGTCCAACGAATCCCAGTACGAATCGGTCAGAAACAACAGACGGCTCTCCGAATGGTTGGTGATGTGTGCGATGTCCGTCGGCGGGAAGTCCTGCAAAATCGGCACGATGACCGCACCGTAGGTTATGGTCGCCAGATATACTATGCACCAGCGCGGCGTGTTGCGCCCGACCAGCGCGATTTTGTCTTTCGGCTTGATTCCTGCCTCGTCGAAGAGAATGTGGATTTTGGCAATCTCCTTCGCCAATCCGTAATACGAGTAGGTTTCACCCGTAAAATAGTCGGTAAGAGCGGACATTTCGCGATTGTTGCGAAAACTCTGCTCATACATCTTAATTAAATTTTGTTCCAACATAATACTAAAAACAGATTTTTACCCTTGCGGGTTTTGATTACTCTTGTTTGTTGTATTGTTATCTTTAAGCGGTTTCCAAATATAGACTTTCGATTCGGTGCCCGAGAGCAGCCTCTCGATATTCTTGCGGTGCGTCCAAATCAGCATCACCGCCACCACGATCGAAAATATGATGAACGATACCGACGTGTCGCCGTAACGCTTGTATATGCTGCCCGAAAATATCGAGACGAACAGCGGGAAGCAACACCCCGCGATAATCGAGGCGAGCGAAACGTAGTGCGAAATTACGAACACCAACAGCCACACGCAGAAGCAGAACAGTGCGATGTTGGGCTGAATACCAGTTATTGCGCCGACCAGTGTCGCCACCCCCTTGCCGCCCTTGAAATGGGCGAAAACGGGGAATATGTGTCCCAATACGGCGATGAATACTGCAATGATTTTCAGATTGATGAGCCAACTCTGCGAGATGTTGTCGTCATACTGCATGAGCGACATTATGCTGACCGCGACGAAACCCTTTACGAAATCTATCGCGAATACGGGCAATGCCGCCCGCCTGCCCAATACGCGCAGGGTGTTGGTCGTGCCTGCGTTCTTGCTGCCATGTTCGCGTATGTCGATGCCGTAATACCGTTTTCCTATCCACACGGCACTTGGAATCGAGCCGAGCAGATACGCCATTATCAACAGCGTTACGATGCAGTAGTAAGTCAATATCATTGCTAATACTTTACGATGGCATTTCGCGCAAAGGTAATAAAAAACCGCGAACTCCCGATTATATTCAAAAAAAAGTTTCCTGTCCGCCGCTTATTCGCCATATTGTATTACCTTTGCAATCTGCTAACGACTATAATATATATTGTATGAAGAGTATAATGGGAGTTGATTTGCGCAAATTCACCGAACCTATGTTCTCGTTGCGCTGGTGGGTGTCGTGGGCGTTGATTTTCGTCGGCTGTACCACTATGGCTGCGGGCTACGTCTTTTTCATCAATCCCTACAACATCGTGCCGGGCGGCGTCTATGGCGCGAGTATCGTGTTGCACAACATCTTCCCTGCGGTGCAGGTCGGCACGTTCGGCTATATGTTCGACATTCCCCTGCTCATCATCTCTTTCATCATTTTCGGCAGCCATTTCGGTTCGCGCACCATCGTCGCCGCGCTCTATACGCCGGGCGCGATGAATGTCCTTTCGCGCCTCTCCTATCCCAATGAGGAGGCTCTCCACCGCCTCGACCCGTCGCAGTTGCTCGGCGGTATGCTCAACCTCTCCGACCATCTGATGCTCGCATCGATTATGGGCGGCGTGGTTATCGGCATAGGCGTCGGTCTGGTTATCCGCCAACAGGCGACTACGGGCGGCACCGACATCGTGGCGATGATTTTGCAGAAATACTGCCATGTCAAATTTTCCAACGGCGTACTGATTGCCGATTCGAGCGTCGTGCTCTCGGGGCTTATCGTCATCGGCTTCGGCGTCGGTACGGGACGTCCCGATTCGAGCGGCTGGCTGCTTTCGTTCTACTCGCTTATCGCCATTTACGTTACCTCGCGCGTGCTGGCATACGTCATCGCGGGTGCGTCCAACAACAAACTGCTGTTCATCATCTCCGAAAAACATAACGAGCAACTCAAAGAGTTCATATTGAAGGATTTGGATCGCACGGCGACATACATCAAGGCAAAAGGTATGTACACCGACAACGAGAAGGAGATGACCTTCCTCGTCGTTCCGAGCCGCGAGGTCGTGCCTGTCCAGCGTATAATCAAGGAGTACGACCCGACGGTCTTCCTCGTTATCACCGATGCCTACGACACCTTCGGCGAGGGCTTCAAACCTCTGCCCGAAAAGACGGAGATTCAAAATTTCTAACCATTTTATGCAATTTACCACCAACAATTTACGTCCCCTGCAAGGCGCGGGCAAACGCCTTTTTGTCGAGACCTACGGTTGCCAGATGAATGCGGGCGACACCGAAATCGTCGTCTCCATTATGCAGAGCGAGGGCTACACCTATACCGAACATATCGGCGAGGCGGACGTCATACTCATCAACACCTGCTCCATTCGCGACAATGCCGAGCAGCGCATCTGGGGACGCATAGCCGATATGCGTCGCTACCGCAAGAAAAAACGGTCGCTCATCGTCGGCATCATCGGCTGTATGGCGGAGCGATTGAAAGAGAAGTTGGTCGAAAAGGGCGGCGTCGATATAGTCGCAGGTCCCGATTCCTACCGCGACCTGCCGCGCCTCGTGCGCGAAGCCGAAAGCGGCGGCAAGGGCATCAATGTCCTGCTCTCGCAGGAGGAGACCTACGCCGAAATCGCCCCCGTCCGTCTGGATAAAAACGGCGTGAGTGCCTTTATCGCCATTATGCGTGGTTGCAACAACTATTGCGCTTACTGCGTCGTGCCTTACACGCGCGGCATCGAGCGCAGTCGCGACCCGCAGACCATTGTCGAGGAGGCTCGCAGCCTTTTCGCCAACGGCTACCGCGAGGTTACCCTGCTCGGTCAGAATGTCAATTCCTACCGTGCGGGCGAGGTCGGTTTCCCCGAACTTATGGCTATGGTCGCCGAGATTTCGCCGCTTCTGCGCGTGCGTTTCTCCACGTCGCACCCCAAGGACATCAGCGACCGCCTGTTGGAGGTTATGGCGCGTTACGACAATATCTGCAAGGCTATACACCTGCCTGCGCAGTCGGGTTCCGACGAGGTATTGAAGCGAATGAATCGCAAATACACGCGCGAGTGGTACTTGGAGCGTATTGCCGCCATTCGCCGTTATATGCCCGAGTGCTCCATCACTACCGACCTTATCGCAGGTTTCTGCGGCGAGACCGAGGAAGACCACCGGCAGACGCTGTCGCTTATGCGCGAAGTCGGCTACGATTCGGCATATATGTTCAAGTATTCCGAACGTCCCGGTACCTTCTCGGCGCGCCACTATGCCGACGATGTCCCGGAGGAGGAGAAGGGTCGCCGTCTGAGCGAGATTATCGCTTTGCAGGCAGAACTCTCCGCCGCAAGCAATACCCGCGACGAGGGCAGGGAGTTCGAGGTGTTGGTCGAGGGCGAATCCAAGCGCAGTGCCGACCAACTCTGCGGTCGCACGTCGCAGAACAAAATGGTCGTTTTCGACCGTGGCAACCACCGTGCAGGCGAATATGTGCGGGTGCGTATCACTGGTTCGTCGCCCGCCACGCTTTTCGGTGAAGAGATAACGAATTTATAGAGAACTTTCAAGATATGGCATTACAATGTGGCATAGTCGGTCTTCCGAATGTCGGCAAATCGACTCTTTTCAACTGTTTGTCGAACGCCAAGGCGCAGTCGGCGAACTTTCCTTTCTGTACTATCGAACCTAACGTCGGAGTGATTACAGTGCCCGACGAACGACTTGTCAAACTCGCCGAAATCGACCACCCCAAGCGCGTCATTCCGACCACAATCGAGATTGTCGATATTGCGGGCTTGGTCAAGGGCGCGTCCAAAGGCGAGGGCTTGGGCAACAAATTCCTCGCCAATATCCGCAATACCAATGCGATAATCCACGTCCTGCGCTGCTTCGACGACGGCAACATCACCCACGTCGATGGTTCGGTCGATCCTGTCCGCGACAAGGGCGTCATCGACACCGAACTCCAACTCAAAGACCTCGAAACGGTCGAAAACCGTATCTCCAAGGTCGCAAAACAGGCGCAGACGGGCGGCGACAAAACCGCAAAAAAACAGTACGAGGTACTGCTACGCTACAAGGAGGCGTTGGAACAGGGATTGAGCGCGCGTACAGTCGAACTCGACAAGGAGGAACGCAAGGCGGTCGCCGACCTCAATCTGCTCACCGACAAGCCGGTGCTTTATGTCTGCAATGTCGATGAAAAGAGTGCCGTCTCGGGCAATGCCTACACCGAAGCGGTCAAGCAGGCAATCGCGGGCGAGAATGCCGAAATGCTTATCGTTGCTGCGGCAACGGAGGCGGACATCGCCGAATTGGAGAGTTACGAGGAGCGCAAGATGTTTCTCGACGATTTGGGACTGGCTGAATCGGGTGTGAACCGCCTTATCAAGTCGGCATACCGTCTGCTCAACCTCGAAACGTTCTTCACTACGGGACCCGACGAGTCGCGCGCGTGGACATACGTTCGCGGCATGAAGGCTCCGCAGACGGCAGGCATTATCCACACCGATTTCGAGAAGGGCTTTATCCGCGCCGAGGTCATCAAGTACGACGACTACGTTACGCTCGGCTCCGAAAAGGCTTGCCGCGACGTCGGCAAAATCGGCATCGAGGGCAAGGACTACATCGTTCAGGACGGCGACATAATGCACTTCCTTTTCAACGTATAATCTTGGGTGTCATTACCTAATTTTTAATGCAGTGTCGCTTTTCGCGGCACTGCATTAAAATAGTCATTACCACTGTATTGCCACTATTGCGGGACAACTGTCTCGAAAAACGACCTGCTCTCGCGCTGGCACATGCAGTTGGGAGTAATGGTGGTGTTCTAACTTTTATAAGGACAATGGTGATGACAATTATTTATCTTTGAAATACTCAATAAAAATTTGCTTGAATATATTGTCATATTTAGAATGCTTATATTCACCATCTGCGGCACGCAAATATGCCCGAATAAATAACCCAATCCACCATGTTACACCGTCTTCGTCTATTAGACTCCACCCGCTTTGTATTACTGCACTTTCTACCCAATCGACAATACTAGGATAGTCTTCATTATTAAATTGCCACCCATGGCTAAAATCTACGCCTATTGAATTTGTACGCTCCCATTCTGTCATTTGATCGAGAACAAAAGGTGTTTTGGATGCAATACAGTATATCTCGGATTCTTTATTTATTCCAAAAGGAAAATACATATTATTTCCGATTTAGTAGTGAATTCATAAAATCGTCAAAGCCATTTATTCGCTGCTGTCTATAATCCATATTTGTGATTACATTATTTGGCATACTTTGTTTATATTCTGATTCTGTTATAAATTGTATACCTTTTCCTGTCATAGGCACATAGTATCTATTGTTAATTCTCAAAATAAATACATCAATATCAATTCCGCGAGACATATCTCGTTTTATAATATACGGCACCTCTGCAACTAAACCATTTGATGGATAAAAATTATATCTTGCCCACTCTCTTTTATTGGCTACATCTTTCAGAAATGGTTCTGGCCATGGTATTTGCGGAAATGTATAAAGGGTTGACATACATTCTCCTTTATCTATAATCTTTGCATATTCCATAACATTCAAATATTAAAAGTTATATTCACCAATTTCAATATCAACAAAATCAGACAATCCGCTATCCATACTAATATCAGTAACAGGAAATCCAAATGCCACTTTGCTCCTAGCAATAGTCGTATAATGTTCTCTTAATTGAGACCCAT
>CAVKRC010000040.1:0-14884 GCA_963658625.1 bacterium | reverse complement strand
TTCCGAGACTGTCGATCGCACAAATGACATCATTGCTTTGCTGAAACAATAATTTTTTTGTAATTTTATATCCGTAAATTTTAGAAAACTAACAACAAACCAAATTATGAAACGTATTATCAAACTTACTCTTGCGATAGTTATGACGTTCGGCGCAACTTCGCTCTATGCACAAAAGTTCGCCCGCATCAATATGCAGGAGATTGTATCGGTTATGCCGGAATTCAAGGAGATGCAGAACAATCTCGAAGCCTTCGGTAAGGATTTGCAGGAGCAGTTGGAGCAGATTCAGGTCGAGTTCAACAACAAGGCTGCCGATTTTCAGAAGAATCAGGCGACTATGGCGGAATCGGTAAAGCAATTCAAGCAGCAGGAGTTGGAGCAGTTGCAGTCGCGTTATATGGAGTTTCAGCGCGTAGCACAGACCGATTACCAGAACAAATCGGCAGAACTGTTCGAGCCTGTTCAGAAAAAGGCATCGGAGTCTGTCGCCAAGGTTGCCAAAGCGGGCGGCTATGCGGCAGTATTCGACACCTCGGCACAGAGCCTTGCATTCTTCGATGAGGCATTGCTGACCGACCTCGCAGCCGCAGTCAAAGCTGACCTCGGCATCAAAGACGAGCCGGCAACGACGCCCGCAAAATAAGTTGGATTGATTGGATAAATGATACACGGGACAAATTTGTCCCGTGTATCGTGTTGATATTAAGCCTCAAATTTTACCGATATGAATTTCAAATCACTCAAAATAGCCGTCATATTGCTTATCGGCACATCGGCATGCAGTGCCGACAGCACATTCGACACAGACAAAGTGGGCGAAAAAGGTTTTTCGTTCCGCGTCGAAACGGACACTCGCGCGACACTCGACGGCAAACGCATAGTGTGGGAGAACGACGACAAAATAGCCTTGGGATTCGAAGCCGACGGCCCGGACGAGACAATCGTCTATGGCAAGCCGTTTACGAATGCGGGCAAGAATCTGTTCGCGAATGCAGACGTCGCGATAGACAATGCGGCAACATACCGTTTCTTCGCTATTTATCCCTACGTCGCAGCGTCGTCTAACGGCGTTTACACCGAAAACTATTCGACAGAGAGCAGCCGTATGCTGACGGCTGGGCGTTACGACGTCGGAGCGACTACGATGACGCAATCGGGCGAAAGCGCGACGCACGTTCCTGCCCTCTCGCCAATGTACTATATAAGCGACCAAGGGGTCTCGCCTAAAAATCTCTCTGTCAGACTGCACCACACGGCAGCCCTGCTCGACTTCAAGGTCGTGAACGAAACATCGGGTTCCATCGACCTGAAATCGTTTACATTCTCTGCTCCCGACGGTCGCTGCATTTGCGGTCAATACCGTATAAACGTCTCAACAGGAGAACTCGTTGCCACAGGTACTCCCGCCTCGACCTCTACCGTAAATATCGAGGAATGGCATACGCTGCTTTCGGGCGGAAGCATACATGTATATATGCCGACCGCACCGTTCTCACTTGCTGCGGGAGAGGCTGTAACCTTCACCATCGCAACGACCGACGGGGCATCGCAGACGATAGAAAAGAAAATCACGAAAGATTTGACTTTTGAAGCGGGACGCATACACACATCGACTGTCGCAATCACCGACGCGAAACTCTGCGAGTTCGACAAATCGCAGACCATCATCTCGGGCAAAGGCGGTAAGATGTCGTTGTCGCTGACGGCGGGCAATGAACCATGCGCAATCGCGGTCGCGCCGTCGGGCTGGATAGAGAATGCAGTTGCCACGACAGCCGAAGCAGGAGCGACGGCGACACTGCAATTTACCGCGCTCGCCAACTTCGGACCCGAACAGCGCACGGCAACGGTAGTCGTTACAGGTTCGGAATCGGGAGACGTTCAGCGCATAACACTCACGCAAAATAACGGCGAATGGCTGGCGAACGAAACATCGACATTCGCTCTGCCTGCCCGATTCGTATTCAACGCCACGACAACCAAGCATAGTGCCACGACATGGAGCGACCTCGGCTACATTCGCAGTTATATGGGTGCGGGCGACAAGAACAAAATCGGTGGCTACATATCGCTTGTCAGAGCAGATGCCAACGCTGCGAAAGCGAATGTCGTGCGCAAAGTCGAGACCAACCAATTCCTCGCCGATGCGATGGGCGAAGGCGACTGTTGGCTTTTTGCCTTGCCGGGCGTAACGTGCGGAGCAGGAGAGACTTTCGATTTCTACACGACATTGTGCGAAAATGCCAAGGCTCCGAAATATTACATTTTCGAATACTACGACGGTGGCAAGTGGCAATGCGACGAGCAGTCGCTCTATACGGCGACCGAAGACGCCAACCTGCGTTATTCATTGAAAGTATCTGGAACGGGTCTCACTTCAACGGCACAGTACACAACGTTCGACAAATCGTTCACTTTGTCCACGCCACTCGACAACGGCACAGTCTATCTGCGTTTGCGTGCCGTAGGAGCGTATGCAGCCGATGGCAGCACGCTCGATGTAACGGACGCCACCAATTCGAGCGCGGGATTCCCGAAAGCACAATTCATCGGAGCAAACATAGCATCGCTCGGTGCAAAAGCACCGTCGAAGAAGGTGCGCGTACTCTGCATCGGCAACTCGTTTTCCTATTACTACTACACGGCGAGCCAACTCAAACAACTCGCCTACCGCGAGGGTATCGAACTCGACATCTCGGCTTTCTTCAAGGGCGGACAGACGCTGCAACAGCAGTTGGCACTGCCACACTCGGCATATACGGTGTCGCTCGGCGGTTACGACTATGCCTTCATACAGGATCAGAGTCAGAATCCTGCAAGATACGCCAATGCCCCCGATGCGAATACTGCGATAAACGACAGTTGCATGGAGTTGGTAAAGCGCATAAAGGAAGCGTCGCCGCAGTGCCGCATAATACTCGAAAACACATGGGCATACCCTGCAAAAGACGAGACATACGGCGGATTCACAAGTTACGAGGAGTTCGACCGATTGCTGGCGGAGGGTTCGAAAACGATGGCGAAAAATGCCGGCACATGGATTTCGCCTATCGGACAGGCATTCACCAAGGTACGCACCGAGCGTCCCGACATTACCCTGCTGTACACCGACGTCAAACACCCTGCGATAGCAGGCGCATATCTGAAATCGTGCGTTAATTGTTTAGTGCTTACGGGCAAAGCGTTCGGCGACAATGCGGCTGACTGCGATATGGATGCGGCGACGGCAGCCTATCTGCGCAAAGTTGCGGAGAATGTCGTTCTCGGACACGAAAGCGACTATCTGATAGAGAGATAAACTCTGCGGACGCACATAAAATAAGCGGAATAATCTTTGCGATTATTCCGCTTATTCTGTCGGCAACACAACAGTGCTGTGGGGGTATCATTATCCGAGTAATTACTCCTCGGCGCGAATCATATAGTTGTCGTTCACGACTACATTCTGAATCAGCGTATTGGCGGGTACTTCGACATTTTCGCCTTTCAAGCAGAGAAAGAACAGTCCTTCGGGAAAGAGGAAAGTAAGTCCCAAACCCAAGCCGCAACCGAGTGCTGCACCCTTGTTGTCGTCGCCCTGTACGTTCAGCCCGCCGAGCAGTGCCACGTTCTGCCCATCGACAGCCGTCGTAGAGATACAGGTCAAATCTATCATTCCGCCCTTGCCGACACCTCGTGCCTTCTTTGCCACGACAGACATCTCGACCGGCGTTCCGCGACGAATCAGCACTTTTTCGCCACTTGCATCGCGCACGTCCCTATCGACAATTGCCGTAATGGAGGTACTTTTCGCCTTGCTCGCCACTGCGGTCGTCGTGCGAACAATTACGGTTTGCCCGCTGTTGAGTTTCGACTGTTGTGCAGAAGCTCCTACCGAAACGAGGAGTGTGACTGCCAATAAACAAATAATCTTTTTCATAATCTTTACATTGTTTTTTGCCGTGCCCCGTCGGCGGATTAAGGGTCTGTTATGACATACAAAAACGTGGGACAATATTTTGTTGTCGGTTACTGAGGTCTTCGACTACCTACCACACTAATAACAGAATAATGCCCACGTCGCAGACGTGAGCGTCAAACTATTCGTGTGGTTGTAGAAAGTGTCGAAGTTTCAGTAACCCGAATAAAATAACGCTTTTATATGTATTGCTCCGTTGCTTTTATTGCATGGCGGAGCAGAATTTCGTGTTGTAAATCTTTGGTTTTTAATGTTTCATAGGCACGGTGGTTTTGCGGTTGGTATTTATGTAAAATGTATGCTAAAAATAATATCGTATGCCTACCGATGGGTTGATGCCTAATTTCAATCCGATTGCGCTGCCGCTTGCGTCCAAATCCTTGTAGTGCTGATACGCATACGAGAATGTGAGCAGGTTCATCGCCAATCCGAAATGCCGTGTCGGGCGGAACTCGAACGACCCGAGTCCCAATGCAAGTTCGAAGCCCACGCCGCTCACATCGGCTATGTGGGTATATGCAAAGCCGAATCCGAACGACGGCACATAGTAGAATTTGTCGCACAATCGTGCATAGTATGCCAATTCGGGTCCGAACTCGACCGAGTGGGTAACGTCGCCCTGCGAGGCTCCGAGCGTGTAGTTGAATGCACCGCCGATGCGGAATCTGTTTGCTACGAAGAATGCAAACTCGGGTGCGATGCTAACACTCGTCGTATTTACGGACGAACCTTCGGCAAAGACCGAATTTGTAGCCACGCCAATCATTCCGCCGACATACTTGTCGCCCTTCGTTTGTGCTGCCGCCGTTGCAAACGATGCAATTGCAAGCATAAATACCAAAATCTTTTTCATAACTTATACTGTTTCGTCTATTTCCCTCAAAATTCCGTCGGCATCGTAACCGCATTGTGCATAGAGTTGTGCGGGTGTCCCCTGTTCGACAAAGCGGTCGTCTATTCCGAGCGCGCGCACCCGAACAGCTATATTGTTGTCGTTGAAATACTTGATGATGGCTTCGCCCACGCCGCCGCGCAATACTCCGTCCTCGACCGTGATTATGCGGCTGAACTTGCGTCCGACCTCGTCGAGCAATGCCTCGTCGAGTGGCTTGGCATAGCGCATGTCGTAAACCGCCACGCTTTTGCCCTTGGTGGCAGCCCTTTCTGCCGCATCGAGAGCGAATGCACAAGTCGCGCCTATTGCCAACACAGCCACGTCGTCGCCCTCCCGCAAAGTGCGTCCGCGACCTATCGGCAGTTTCTCGAACGGCATTTCGCGCCACTGCACCCCGCGACCGCCACCACGCGGATAGCGTATTGCAAACGGTACGCCGCTTTGCAGTGCCGTGTACATCATATTGCGCAAATCTCGCTCGTCGGACGGAGCACCGACGACAATGTTCGGCACACAGCCCAAATATGCCAAGTCGAATGCGCCGTGATGCGTCGCCCCGTCCTCGCCGACCAAACCCGCACGGTCCAGACACATAACCACCGGCAGTCGTTGCAGTGCCACATCGTGGATTATCCCGTCGTAGGCGCGTTGCATAAACGACGAATAGATATTGCAGAATGGTATCTTGCCCGATGCTGCCATACCTGCCGAAAATGTTACGGCATGCGCCTCGGCTATGCCTACATCGAAACACCTGTCGGGCATTTCGCGCATCATCACGTTCATCGAACAGCCCGTAGGCATTGCAGGCGTAACGCCCACCACGCGCGAATCCTTCCGCGCCAAATCGAGCAGTGTCTGTCCGAAAACGTCCTGATAGCGGTCGGCTTTTGCTCCTGTTGCCACTATGCGCTCACCCGTCTCGGGATTGAACTTGCCCGGAGCGTGCCACAGTGTCAGATTGCTCTCCGCCGGGCGATAGCCGTGTCCCTTTTGCGTGATGACATGCAGGAGTTTCGGCTCGCGTATCTCTTTCAGCAACGAAAGCGTCCGCACCAACGCCTTGACATCGTGCCCGTTCACGCGCCCGAAATAGCGGAATCCGAAACTCTCGAAGAGGTTGCTGTTCTGCAACAGACCGTGCTTTATGGCGTTGCCCGTTTTGCGCAAGAGTCGCAGAATCAGTGGCGTATGCGAAAACATCAGCCACAGCCGCTGTTTCAGCCGATTGTATCGTTTCGATGTCGAAAGACGCAACAGATAGCGGTTGAGTGCGCCGCACGAGTGGTCTATCGACATATTGTTGTCGTTCAGAATCACGAGAATGTCGGCATTCTTGTTTGCCCCCGCGTTGTTGAGCCCCTCGAACGCCAAGCCCCCCGTCATCGAACCGTCGCCGATTACGGCGACAACCTTGCGTTTTTCGCCGTTAAGCAGAGCCGCGTCCGCCATTCCGAGAGCCGCAGAAATCGACACAGAGGCATGCCCCGCCCCGAAAGCGTCGTACTCGCTCTCCGCCATACGCGGGAATCCGCTGATGCCGCCCAGCCGACGATTGGTCGTAAAGGCTTCGCGCCGCCCCGTGATGATTTTGTGGGCATACGCCTGATGTCCCACGTCCCACACCAACTTGTCGTAAGGCGTGTCATAGACATAGTGCACCGCCACGGCAATCTCCACCGCGCCGAGACTCGAACCGAGATGTCCCGGATTTTTGGCGCACTGTTCGATTATGTACTGACGCACCTCGTCGCAATAGCGCGGCAACTCCTCCACCGACAACTTGCGCAGGTCGGCAGGCGAATTAACGGCATAGAGATATTTGTATTCCAGATGCGTCATAACGGGCGTGCTCTATTTGGTTTTGTAGTTGCAGCGATACTTTCCTTTCGCAAGATTCAGCATCTTGCCTTTCAGCAGATTACGACGTAACGGCGAGAGGTGGTCGGTAAATACCTTGCCTTCGATATGGTCGTACTCGTGCTGAATTACGCGCGCGGGCAGTCCCGTGAACTCCTCGTCGTGCTCGACAAAGTTCTCGTCCAGATACCGCATTTTTATCGTAACGGGACGGCGGACGCTCTCGTTGATTCCCGGCAACGACAGGCACCCCTCGTCGAAGAGGTCGGTCTTTTCGCTCACCTCGTAAATCTGCGGATTGACGAACACCCGTTTGTAGTCGGCAAGCGCGGGTTCCTCATTGCCCCACGGCGTACAATCGACTATGAACATACGGATATTCTTGCCGATTTGCGGCGCAGCCAGCCCGACGCCGCTCGCTTCGGTGAGCGTCAGGAACATATCCTCGACCAACTTTTTGAAATCGGGATACGATGCGTCGATCTCCACCGACTCCTTGCGCAATACGGGCGAACCGTAAATAACTATCGGATAAATCATATTCTTTCCCTTTTTTGCTTCTTTTTGTCTCTCTTTTCTTGCTTTTATATGCAATGCCTTGTTCAGTGCATCAAGCACCGCAGGCTCGAATACATCTTGATAACACGCCTTGTTGGGGTGTACACCGTCTTTGCTCCATTTCGCGGGCAACCCGCCACGCTCGTCAGCCAATGCCGAGTGCAGGTCGATATATGTCAGCCCGCGCTTTTCTGCATAACGGCGAATCATCGAATTTAGTACGCAAATCGTCTCGGCAGGTCGCTCTATGCCCGATCGCCAACGGAAACCCGCCGCAGGCGGAACCGAACACAATACGGCTTTGATTTTATGCGACGCCGCCAATTCGCACATCGACTCGATGTTGCCGAGTACATTCTCCAACGCTATTGCCCCCTCGTTCTGCGCCACATCGTTAGTTCCCGCCAGAATCACCACTACGCGCGGTTGCAGGTCGAGTACATCGCGCCGAAACCTTACGAGCATCTGCGACGACGTCTGCCCGCTGATGCCGCGTGCGACGAAATTGCGGTCGGCGAAAAAGACCGAATCGCATTCCGCCCAGCACTCCGTAATAGAGTCGCCCATAAATACTACATCGGGACGCAACCCGCTTTGCATTACGGCGGCATTGTCGGTAGCGTATTTGTCGAAGCGCATACGCTCTTTCGGCGCAGGCTTTTGTGCCGCTGTCGCCAGCGACAGCAACACGGACAACAGTATGAATGCCGTGCGTTTCATCTATTTGCGACTATCCATATACGACTGCAAAATAACGGTTGCCGCCACCTTATCGACCAACGCCTTGTCGCGTCGCGCCATACGCCCCAAGCCGCTTTCGCGAATGGTGCGTTGTGCAATCACCGACGTAAAACGCTCGTCATAGAGCACCACCTCCTTGTCGGGAAAGCGGTCGCGCAGACGACGTGCGAGCGGCTCGATAAATCGCATAGTTTCGGACGGTGCGCCGTTCATCTGCGACGGCTTGCCGAGAACTATCGTATCGACTTCGTTCGCCGCGCAGTAGTCGGCAACGTAGCGTTCGAGCGACGCGGTATCGACGGTTTCTAACGCGCCGGCAATTATGCGCAGGGGGTCGCTTACCGCCAACCCCGTGCGCTTCGTGCCGTAGTCTATCGCAAGAATCCGTCCCATGCGTTCGGATTATAAGTGCAGTTTCTTGTAGAGCGGACGGAACGACGTCTCGGCATCGACCATCTCGTGCAACTTGTCGATTGCCACGCGCTCCTGCTCCATCGAATCGCGATGACGCACTGTAACCGTACCGTCTTCGAGCGATTGGTGATCGACCGTTATGCAGAACGGCGTACCGATTGCGTCCTGACGGCGGTAACGCTTGCCGATGGAGTCCTTCTCGTCGTAAACTACATTGAAATCGTATTTCAAGTCATCCACAATTTTCTGCGCCAAATCAGGCAGTCCGTCCTTTTTCAGGAGCGGCATAATGGCGACCTTCGTAGGAGCCAGACATGCAGGAATGCGCAATACCACGCGCTCCTCGCCGTTGTCGAGTTTTTCCTCGCAGTAGGCGGCGGACATCACTTGCAGGAACATACGGTCTACGCCGATAGATGTCTCCACAACGTATGGTACATAACTCTTGCCTGTCTCGGGGTCGAAATACTGAATTTTCTTGCCCGAATACTCCTGATGACGGCTCAAATCGAAGTCGGTACGCGAGTGAATACCCTCGACCTCTTTGAATCCGAACGGGAAGTTGTACTCGATGTCGGTTGCGGCGTTGGCGTAGTGCGCCAACTTCTCGTGGTCGTGGAAACGGTAGTTGTCGTCGCCGAAACCGAGCGCACGGTGCCAAGCCATACGGGTATTGCGCCACTCGTTCCACCACTTCATCTCCGTACCCGGTTGCACGAAGAACTGCATCTCCATCTGCTCGAATTCGCGCATACGGAAAATGAACTGACGTGCCACGATTTCGTTACGGAATGCCTTGCCTATCTGTGCGATACCGAACGGCAACTTCATACGACCCGTTTTCTGCACGTTGAGGAAATTGACGAATATTCCCTGTGCCGTCTCGGGGCGCAGATAAATGGTATTGGCACCCTCGGCGGTCGAACCCATCTGCGTCGAGAACATCAGGTTGAACTGGCGTACGTCCGTCCAATTGCGCGTACCCGAAATCGGGCAGGCGATCTCGCAGTCGAGGATTATCTGGCGCAACTCAGCCAAATCGTTGGCATTCATCGCGTCGGCATAACGCTTGTGTACCTCGTTGCGCTTGTCCGTCGTCTCCTTCACGCGCGGCGATGTGGCACGATACTGCTCCTCGTTGAACGCCTCGCCGAAACGCTTGCGTGCCTTCTCAACCTCTTTCTCTATCTTCTCGTCCTGCTTGGCAATCCAATCCTCGATAAGCACATCGGCGCGATAACGCTTCTTGGAATCCTTGTTGTCGATAAGCGGGTCGTTGAATGCCGCAACGTGTCCCGAAGCCTCCCAAGTGCGCGGGTGCATAAAAATCGCTGCGTCGATGCCGACGATATTCTCGTGCAGTTTGACCATCGAATCCCACCAATAACGCTTGATGTTGTTTTTGAGTTCGACGCCGTTCTGACCGTAGTCGTAAACGGCTCCGAGCCCGTCATAAATTTCGCTCGACGGGAATATGAATCCGTACTCCTTGCAGTGAGCGACTAATTTTTTGAACAATTCGTCCTGTGTCATAATATTTTATGTTGTTGTTTTATTGTCTTTTCTGCATTGCGCGCCATAACGCGCTAATATCGTACAAATATACGAAATTATCGTACATATTCGCACCTCCTGCCGTATAATAAAATCGCATCGGACTTTTTGCCCGATGCGATTATCGAAAATTGACGGTTTGTTATTTTGCGTCGCGCCACGAGTGCTTGACCACAACAGGTGGTGCAAGAGGTTCAAACCTTTCCGGAGTAATAGGTCGCGATTTGACGGATTGCGAAGCCGACGTTTGGCGGTTGATCGCGTCATACGCAACAAAATCCTCGTAATTGTATGTCCACGATTCGCCGTATGCCAATTTATGTATGCGGTAATATATCGCTTCGCGAGACGGAGTATTGAACCCGCCGGTGTTGTAACGCATTATCGAATTTTCGGTTGGTCTCCATACTCCTGTCCAGTATGTCAAACCTCCTTCGTATGCGCCCAATCCGTCGTATGTATAGCGTACATCGGATAGGAATCGGCTCCACTTGATACTTGACGGATCGTTTGTGAAATCTACGTTCTTGTACCAGCCGCATGCGGCATATTTGTTGATGTCAGCCAATACATCGGAAGTTATTGCTCCCATGGATTCGTAGGCATACTCGTCGGCAAGTTTGGCAAAGCCGTGTCCGCAAGCCTCGTGGTGAAGCAGTTGTGCAAACATTTGCGAGTCGGTGCCGAGCGGGAAGTATGCGACAGATGTTCCGCGACCATAGTCTCCCGATGTAGGATAGTACATATAGCATGTGCCTGCGTAGGATTCGGAATTCATCATAACTACAATCAAAGCATCGTCCATTCTGTCTGCCGTAACAGCCTTTTGTGCATATTTGAATACCGTTGCATCGTTGCCGCCGACAAGTGTGCCACTACCAAAATAGCCTAAAAATGCGGTTGCATTATGCTCGTAGCCCTCAGTTGCAGAGACTGCCGTAACTGCATAGACATTGAACAGATTGCGGAATGATTTGTATGGCTCTTCGGTAAAGAGATTTTCATAAGCCGTCTGCACAGCCTTGTCGTAGTCGCCGGCTGCAATTTGTCGGTCGGAATAGGCATCTGCCATTAAAACGATGTCGATTCCGTTTCCGATGGTTGCTTTCTGTAATGTTCTGACCGTTCCATCGGCAGAGTAGTCGGACGATATATAATAATCAGGCAGATCTGTATAGTTATAGCCTTGTATATATTTCTTGTATGGTCCCCAATCCGATGAATTCATATAAAGTTCAAAAGATTGTTGAGGAACATAAATCGTAAGGTTGGGAAAATCTATTGAATCGGGAGAGTTGGTTTGCAGCGATGGAGGAATTACGGCTCGACAATATACGGTTGAGAGATTATCGCAAGAATCCGCATCCGCTATTCCTCCAAACGGATCACATCCAAGATAACGCATATTTGCCGATATGGTAACTTTTTTGAGATTCTTACTTCCAATAAATATGTATCCATACCCTCCTGTGCCAATGACATTGTCGGATAGGACAATTTCTTCCAAATCCTTTTTGTAGGCGAATGCATTTCCTCCAATAGATGTTACATAGTCCGGCGTTGTATATGCTTTAATTCCTTTGTCTAAAAAAAGTTGTAATTCTCCATTGACAACAGCACATTTATTGTCCGCTGATGCATAATTACCATATATGTATTCGAGATTATCACAGTTCTCAAATGCACATGGTCCTATCTTATTAATATTGTCAGGGAAAGTTATACTTTTAATGTCCTGATTATTCGCAAATGCATAGTTCTCGATTATTGTTACATATTGAGGTATGGTATATTCTATCACCCCAGATCCATTTGCGAACGATATTAAGTATGATTTATCACATAAACCAGTGATGGGGTTCTCGCCAAATAGACATAAATTGTCGTCAGATACAAAGTCGGCGTTACCATAAAAATGTTGTATGTTAGGACATCCCTTAAATGCATAACAACTGATAGATTCTAGATTCTCAGGGATTCTTACTTCCTTTAATTTTACACAACCTTCGAAAACCAAATCACCTATTGACGTAATGCTATTCGGAATATTAATGTATTCCAAATTTGTGCAATCTTGAAAAGAATAATTTTTAATTGAAATAACATTGTTTGGGATCGTAATTTGTTTTAGTTCAGCACACCCATAGAAAAGGTAATCTGCGATTTTTGTAACGTTCTCACCAATAACAACACTAGTAAATTTAGAAGAATATAATGGAAATGTTGGTCGAATTTCATTATTGTTAAATTCATCCGAATTAAAGAATAGTTTGCCAGTGCACCCAGAGAAAGCGTAGTTCCCAATATCTTTTACATTGTGTCCAGTAATAATATTTTGCATACTGTTGCAATTCGCAAATGCACACGATCCAATAGTTGTAACGCTATCGGGAATAAGTATGGTTTTAAGATTAACACAATGATCAAATGCATAATCTCCAATAAAAGTGAGGCTGTTTGAAAAATTGATATTGCTTAGGTTATGGCAACTGCCGAATGCCTCAGATTCGATTCTGGTTACGCTATTTGGGATCTCAATGCTTTTAAGTATCCAAGAAGAAAATGCATGTTCTCCAATATATAAAACATCGCCATCAAATGTAATAATGCCTCTGCCATTTTCGTATGTGTTGGATATTATGTTTGCACCGAAGTCGGCAGTTTGTTTAGGCTCTACTATATTGCCGTCTGTCGATGTGTACCAAATTTGATTGAGAGGGATTGCTGTAACCATTTCAGCCATAGGCGTAATATGGTTGCGAGTGATTGTAATAGAATTGTTGGTCGATCTCTCAAAAGTGGTGTCATCGGAATAGGTAATGACAATAGTTATACCGTTTTCGAATGTCTGTGGTGCAAGGGCGAAATAGAATGCCGTAGGAGTCTCGGAGAGTGCCACACCTTCGCCACAGTCGAGAGTTATGGAGTTTTCATCATCAAACACGAGTGTGCCGCCAACCTCATTGTCGTCAAGTGTTGTTCCGTCGTCCATAATAAGTTTGGGTGTCTCGTAATCTATAACAGCCTGCCCTGACAATCGTTCGTTTTCGTTGCCTCGGAGTGTTATTTTCTTTATGGTCTTGCCTCCTGAGAGTTGCAGTTTGAGCCAACCGTATAGGTTTTTCATAGAGAACGAGTTAGACGTGCCTGTCGAAACCATAATGTTCGCACTGATGCCGTAAGAGCCTTGTACATAGTGTTGAACACTAGGGATACTGGTTTTTATGGTATTGTCCGTAGGCGAAATTGTGTATTCCTCATTGTAGGGATATACAACAACTATTTTGTCCAGTATTGTAGAACTATCGCCTTGCGATTCGCGTTTGAGATTGCCGCTTCGGTCGCCGGTCGCTCCCATAAATTTCCAACAATCATTAGCATTGGAGTAGTAAAATACCGATACGCGGTCGTCGGCATTCCATACTGTTTTGGCGGCATCGTCAAGTTGTACCTTGGTATTGTCGTCGGCAAACGACACCGACAAAGTGTCGGGCGCGACGGGAGCAATGTCGCGCGTTTGGTCTTTTGCGCACGAGAAGCACAATGCTGTCGCAGCGAGTGCAAGTAGAATTTTTTTCATAATGTTGTTGATTTTTAGGTTAAACATTTACCAGTCGATTTCGGGGTCTGTTACCGGATTTTCGAGGCTCGTCTGAAAACCTCGTTCGATACATAGTTGCACGATGCGCACGTCGGGTGCACAATACGGCGAGAGACAGAGAAAATCTTTTCTCATAGCGTTTTGTTTTTGCGACCTTGCGACTCCTGCGCAGTCGGTTAATAAGTCAGGTTTTATATAATTAGAAAGTGTGGAGTCGTCCGTTTATCGGTTCTGAGGTTCTGGAATACCTATACACTAAATAAACAATACCCCACACCGGACGGATTATATCAGAATAATCCATACGCGATGATGAGCGTTTATTGCTTATTCCCAGTGTATTGAAATTTTCCAGATTTCAGAACCGGAATTAGCGAAACACTTTCACTAAAAATATGTAATCCCGAGCATCTTATATCGCTCGGCACCACAAAGGTAAATATATTTTATGAATGAACAAACGGGGGACAGTTTGAGGGGAGTGGCAAAAGAGGCGGGGTAGGTGGGGAAAATAAAAAACGGAGCAACCTGTTAGAGTTGCTCCGCCGCGTTCGTCCTTACGGACAAACCGCACTATTTAACTGCATTTACAATTGCCTCGAATGCTTTTGGCTCATTCATTGCCAAATCTGCCATAACCTTGCGGTTGAGGGCGATGCCTTTGGCATTGACTTTGCCGATGAATTCCGAGTAGGTCATTCCTTGTGCGCGGACTGCGGCGTTGATACGGGTAATCCACAACGAACGGAATGTACGCTTTTTGAGTTGGCGGTGTGCATAGGCAAACTGCAAACCCTTCTCGACGGTGTTTTTCGCTACCGTCCAAACGTTTCCCCTTGAACCAAAGTTACCTTTGGCAAGTTTCAAAACCTTTTTTCTTCTTGCGCGTGACGCAACAGCATTGACTGAACGTGGCATAAACTAAAAGTTTTTGATGGAGTTGATAGCGGCGCGATTCTCTCGCACTCTTTGGGGCTATGTCGCTCCGGTTAATAAAAATGTTAATTGTCGGTCTCTCGATTATTTAACCAGGAGACTCTTGATTTTGGCTTCGTCAGCCGACGAAACGATACCTGCATAGCAGAGGTTACGCTTCTGTTTTTTAGTCTTTTTGGTCAGGATATGACTATGATAAGCGTGCTTGCGCTTGATCTTACCTGTGCCGGTGAAAGTAAAACGCTTCTTTGCAGCGGCATTTGTTTTCATTTTTGGCATAATTGTAAAATGTTTTAGTTAAATACAGCCCGCAAAGATAACTATTTTTTCGATTGTGCGCAATTTGCCACGGAAAATCTTTGAG
>CAVKRC010000039.1:0-16600 GCA_963658625.1 bacterium | reverse complement strand
GGCAAGAGAAGTGAAGTTGATGCTCACGTTTACAGCGTGGGCTTCACTTTATATTTTTGCCACAGGTATCCTAAGACCTCAGAATGAAGATATATAAGTTTTGTCCCACGTTTTTGTATGCCCAAATCAAAACATTTAACCATCGCAGGGACACGAAACAACTTTACAAGAAATGAAAAAGATTTTTTTATCATTATGTTTTATTTTCGGTTGTGTCGCATTCCAACAAACAGTAGCACAGAATGTCGTAAACCAAACAACAATCATTACAAAAGAGGGAACAAAGTCAGCCAACAATGATTCGGATAAAGATATTGGAGGTGTAGAATTTCGCAGAATACCTGCCAATGATGGTTCCGGGCGTTATCGCTATTACTATGAGTTCGAGAACTTTCACTCCTTCCCTGTTACCGTTGATTGGCAAACGACAGTTTCCAATGAGAGATACAGCGAATCGAACATATTCGGAAGTTCGCATCGAGGCACTATCGTTATCCCAGCCAATAGCACAAAACGATTGAATGAAACTTATGGCAGGGCATACGATTTAGATTTTATCAAAGTCCGAAAACTTTAATGCAAATAGTTGTATGACACGATACAGAATCGAAGAAGATGATGATACACCGGATTTCATTATATTCATCGAAATTGTTCTAGGGCTGCTATTCTTACCTATCGGTCTGATTATACTTACGGTCAAGATATATCATTACTTTTCGGAGAAATCAGATGAAAAAGAAATGCGTAAGTCGTCTATAAAGAACAACAAGGCACAAGAATTAGTAACACTTTCATCGCTATTCGCTTCCGGGGCTATAACAGAAGCCGAGTTTAATGAAAAGAAAAAAGAGATACTAAAAAAACTTTGATTCATGGCTCTGCAACATTCGACGCTATGCAAAAAAAGATGAAGCCGAATTGGATATACCTTTATATCTCTTCTTTTCTATTGATTGCAGGATCAACAATATATCTGTTGTTTCGGCAGAATGTCATTTTTTTATCATGGTTGGATTCGGATTTGTTGAATAATATACACATAGACACTAATAGTGACAATATGTGTATGTATTTCGTTTTATATTGCCTGCCCGACAGTCTATGGTATGCAGCATTATTGACAATACAACTTGTATTTGACGATAATATCGAGATAAAAACATTCGGTATTATAGCAACAACTCCTTTTGTTTTGGAAATAATGCAATATGCCGATTTAATGGCAGGTACATTCGATTGGTACGATTTAATCACCTATTTATTAACTTTATTGCTTTTTATATTATGCGCAAAAAAACATTTTATCAGATCGCATCATTAGTACTATTCGTAGCACTTGCATCTGCCAGTTCTCAAACAAGTACTCCGCAACGCAGCAGCAGTTCCTCGTCATCAAGAACTGCGCCGACTTGCCCTACGGGAATAACATCGTCCGGCATCAAGAAAACAGATTTTCCTGACCCATGTCGTAGTTGTCATGGTCGTAAAGGTTATTATATACAGGATAGGTGGCAGCCCTGCCAACGTTGTGGAGGTACAGGAGAGGAGCCCCAACATTAAGTTCTGAATTTTCAGCATAAACACCGATGTTTTTTTTGCATCGGTGTTCATATCAAAACAAAACCCGCAGAGCCTTGTAGCACTGCGGGTTTCTTTATAATCGGTTATTCGATTACATCTTCTTGCCGACGTTGGTCTTCTTGGCAACCTTCGGTGCTGCGGCTTTCGCCGATGCTGCCTTAGGTGCTTTCGGAGCCTTAGGTGCAGCCTTCTTTGCCTCGACAACGGTTGCGTCCTCTACGGCATCGGTCGTCTTCTTGGCACGCGAACGGCGGGTCTTCGGTTTTGCCTCCGAAGCGGCAGCCGGCGTGATGCCGAGAGTGTAGGCGTCGTTGAAATCGACGAACTCGATGATGCACATATCGGCACCGTCGCCCAAACGGAAACCGGTTTTGAGAATACGGGTATAACCGCCCGGACGCTCTGCGATTTTAGGGGCGATGGTACGGAACAACTCCGTAACAGCCTCCTTCTGTTTGAGGTACGAGAATACGATACGGCGCGAATGGGTGGTGTCCTCCTTCGAACGCGTTACCAGCGGCTCGACGAACTGACGAACAGCCTTTGCCTTCGCAACGGTCGTTTCGATACGCTTGTGAAGAATCAGCGACGACGCCATATTCGACAGCATCGCTTTACGGTGTCCCGCCTGTCTTCCGAGGTGATTGAAATTCTTATTGTGTCTCATAATTAATCTTTATCAAGTTTGTACATGGATACGTCCATTCCGAATTTTAGGTCGAGCGACGCAAGCAGAGCATCGAGCTCCGTGAGCGACTTCTTACCGAAGTTGCGGAATTTCAGCAAATCGTTGCGATTGAGTTTCACGAGATCGCCGACAGTCTCGACGTCAGCCGCCTTCAAGCAGTTGAGTGCGCGAACACTCAAATCCTTATCGACGAGTTTGGTCTTCAACAGTTGGCGCATGTGCAACTCTGGCTCGTTCAAGTCGTTCTCCGCATTGTGGTCGTCGAGATTGATGGTCATCTTCTCGTCCGAGAACAACATAAAGTGCTGAATCAGAATACGCGCAGCCTCCTTCAAGGCGTCCTTCGGCTTGATGGAACCGTCGGTCGTAATCTCGATGTTCAGTTTCTCGTAGTCGGTGCGCTGCTCGACACGATAGTTCTCTATCGAGTACTTGACGTTCTTGATAGGGGTGTGAATCGAGTCGATAGGGAGCGTGCCGAACTCGCAGTTCTCCGGAGTATTCTCCTCGGCAGGAACATAACCGCGACCTTTGCCGATGGTTATGGTCATCTGCATCTTCGTACCCGGAGCAAGGTGGCAAATCACCAAATCGGGATTGAGCACCTTGAACGAGGTGAGGAAATTGGAGATGTACCCCGCTGTAAGTTCAGTAACACCGGCAACATTGATTGAAGCCTTCTCGGAGTCCTGATTCTCTACGGTACGAATGAAGCGAATTTGTTTGAGTTTCAATACGATATCAATCATTCCCTCCATTACGCCCGGAATAGCGGCAAACTCGTGATCGACGCCGGCAACTCGTACGGTCGTAATTGCGTATCCCTCCAACGAAGAGAGCAGAATACGGCGCAGAGCATTGCCGATGGTCATTCCGAATCCCGGCTCCAACGGACGGAATTCGAATTTTCCGAACGATGCAGTCGATTCGAGCATAATGACCTTTTCGGGTTTCTGAAACGCTAATATTGCCATAATTTTAGTGTGTTATTGATTACTACTTGGAGTACAACTCGACGATTAACTGCTCCTTGATATTCTCAGGAATCTCCTCGCGCTCAGGCTTTTGAAGGAACTTGCCGCTCATCGTCGCGCCGTCCCATTCCAGCCAACCGTAGCGGCTGTGGTTCGCGCCTACGAGGGCGTCGGTGATTACCTCCAAAGACTTCGACTTCTCGCGAACCGATACCACGTCGCCCTCTTTGAGAGAGTACGAAGGAATGTTCACGACATTGCCGTTCACGCAGATGTGGCGGTGCGACACCAACTGGCGCGCAGCGGCACGGGTAGGAGCGATTCCGAGACGGAACACTACATTGTCGAGGCGGCATTCAAGCAGTTTCAGCAGGTTCTCACCCGTGATACCGCCCATACGGGCAGCCTGCTCGTAAGTGCGCGAGAACTGTTTTTCCAAAAGACCGTAGGTATATTTCGCCTTCTGCTTCTCGCTCAACTGAACGCCGTACTCGGAAACCTTTTTACGCTTGCGCGCAAGACCGTGCTGTCCCGGTGGAACGTTGCGTTTGTCGAGAGCCTTGTCAGCACCATAAATAGCCTCGCCGAAGCGACGGGCGATTTTCGTTTTTGGTCCTATATATTTTCCCATTGTTTTAACTGTTTAGTGTGATTTGTAAATTAAGGTTGCTTGACTCCTCTGTATGCGTCGGATTATACGCGACGACGGTTAGGAGCGCGGCAACCGTTATGCGGCAGTGGAGTTACGTCGATAATCTCTGTAACCTCGATACCGGCTCCGTGGATAGTGCGGACTGCACTCTCGCGACCCTGACCCGGACCCTTCACATAAACCTTAACCTTACGCAATCCCATATCGAAAGCAACCTTGGCGCAGTCGGCTGCTGCCGTCTGTGCTGCATACGGAGTGTTCTTCTTCGAACCGCGGAAGCCCATCTTACCTGCCGAAGACCAGCTGATAACCTCGCCGACCTCATTGGTGATGGTAACGATAACGTTGTTGAAAGTCGAGTGAACGAATGCCATACCGGTATTGCCGACCTTAACAACCTTTTTCTTGACTGTTCCTGTTTTCTTTGCCATAACTCTCCTCTATTACTTAGTTGCCTTTTTCTTGTTTGCGACCGTCTTCTTCTTTCCTTTGCGGGTACGAGCGTTGTTTTTGGTACTCTGACCGCGAACCGGAAGACCGATACGGTGGCGGATACCGCGATAGCAGCCGATATCCATCAATCGCTTGATATTCAACTGAACGAGTGAACGGCATTCGCCCTCGACCTTGATGCCCATTTCGGCAATCGCCGCACGGATTGCGCCGACCTGTTCGTCGTTCCACTCCTCGACCTTGGTATCGTAACTGATGCCGCACTTGTCGAGAATCTTCTGAGCCGTGCTGCGACCTATGCCATAGATGTAGGTCAAGCCGATCTCTCCTCTTTTATTTTTTGGTAAATCTACACCGACTATTCGTGCCATAAATTTTCTTTTTCTTTAATGTTAATCGTTTAATATTTACCCTTGGCGCATTTTGAATTTAGGATTCTTCTTGCAAATCACATAGAGTTTGCCCTTGCGTTTGACAATTTTGCAATCCTCGCTTCTTTTTTTGATTGATGCTTTTACTTTCATAACTTTGAAGCAATCTGTTGTTATTTGTACCTGAAGGATATACGACCCTTACTCAAATCGTAAGGTGTCATCTCCACTTTTACTTTATCTCCCGGCAGGATTTTGATGTAGTGCATACGCATCTTGCCCGAGATATGGGCGGTGATAACGTGCCCGTTGTCCAACTCGACGCGGAACATTGCGTTGGACAATGCCTCGATTATCGTACCGTCTCTTTCGATAGCAGTCTGTTTTGCCATAGAGTCTTTCGCTCGTTTTAATGAAGTGAATTTTCGATTATACCGAAATCGGTCAGAACGTCGGGACCGTTCTTGCGGATTGCAACGGCAAACTCGTAGTGTGCCGCCGGTTTACGGTCGCGTGTGCGTACCGTCCACCCGTCGCGCTCGAAAACGACCGCCCGACTGCCCATCGTAATCATCGGTTCTATGCAGATGACCATACCCTCTTTCAAGAGCGGACCTCTGCCACGCATACCGTAATTGGGAACACCGGGATCTTCGTGCATTTTATGTCCCAAACCGTGTCCTTCCAGTTCGCGCACCACGCCGTAACCGAAACTTTCGACGTAGTCCTGCACCGCCGCGGATATATCGCCTACGCGATTGCCCGCCTTAGCCTGTGCGGTACCTCTATAAAGAGCCTCTTTGGTTACGTCCAAAAGGCGACGGACATCGTCCGACACCTCGCCTACGGCAAACGTATATGCCGAATCGCCATTGAACCCCTTCATAAACGTACATAAATCGACCGACACAATGTCGCCCTCTTTTATTACGATTTTGTCCGACGGGATACCGTGAACCACCGTCTCATTGACCGAAATGCAGGTCGAGGCGGGATAGCCCTCGTATCCGAGACAAGAGGGAATTGCACCGTGGGAACGGATAAAGTCTTCGGCGATTTTATCCAACTGTTTGGTCGTAACACCCGGTCGGATATGACGACCCACCTCCGCCAGCGTTTGGCTGACCAGAATGTTGTTCTCGCGGAGCAACTCAATCTCTTCGTCTGTTTTCAGATATATCATCTTTGTCGGCTCTTGCTAAACGTTTAGTGTCGTCCCTGAATACGTCCCGTCTTCATCAGACCGTCGTAGTGACGGTTCAGGAGATGACTCTCTATCTGCTGCAGAGTGTCGAGTATCACACCCACCATAATCAGCAACGACGTACCGCCGTAGAAATAGGCGAATGCCTGCTGAACGCCGAGGAATTTCATCGCAAGCGCAGGAAGAATCGAGACGATTGCGAGGAAAATCGAACCCGGAAGGGTGATTCTCGTCATAATGTTGTCGATATAGGTAACGGTTGCCTTGCCCGGCTTGATTCCCGGGATAAAGCCGCCGTTGCGCTTCATATCGTCAGCCATTTGTTGAGGATTGATGATAATCGCCGTGTAGAAATAGGTGAAGGCGATTACCAGCACCGCAAGCGTAATGTTGTACCACACACCCGTCATATCGGCGAATGCGCCGGCAAACTTCGGTGCGACATTGACAAAGAGCATCGGAATGAACATCAGTGCCTGAGCGAAGATAATCGGCATAACGTTTGCCGCATTCATCTTCAACGGAATGTACTGACGCACACCGCCATACTGCTTATTGCCGATGATACGCTTGGCGTACTGCACAGGTACCTTGCGGACAGCCTGCACGATTGCGATGGTTGCCATAAACACCAAGAAGAGCAGCACCAGTTCGAGGATTACCATAATGAGCGAACCCGACGCAGTGTTGAGTCGCGCGCTCAATTCGGCAAGCATTGCATGCGGCAGACGTGCGACGATACCTATCATAATGATAAGCGACACGCCGTTGCCGATACCCTTGTCGGTAATCTTCTCGCCGAGCCACATGATGAACATCGTACCAGCGATGAGCACGACAGTCGCATAGAGGGTAAATCCGAAGGAGTTACCATAGACGAATGCCTGCGGCATCTGGTGGTAGAGGTTGGCAACGTAAGTCGGACCTTGGAGCAAAAGCACTCCGATGGTCAGCAGACGTGTCCACTGGTTCATCTTGCGGCGACCGCTCTCGCCCTCCTTCATCAACTTCTGAACGGCAGGAACCATCATACCGAGCAGCTGAATGATGATAGAGGCGGTGATGTACGGCATAACTCCGAGCGCGAAAATCGCGGCATTGGCAAATGCACCGCCAGAGAATACGTTAAGCAAGCCCAAAAGGCTGTTGCTGTCCATCTGGTTAGCCAATGCGGAACCCTCGCCGAGAAGGTTGGGGTTGATTCCCGGAATTACCACATAACAACCCAAACGATATATCAAGATGAGAAGAGCCGTATAGCCGATACGGCGACGCAGGTCTTCTATCTTGAATATATTTTTGAGCGTCTCTACAAGTTTCTTGTTGGTAGCCAGCAAGGCGATAATCACCAAGACCAGTATTCCAACATAAAGATAACTTTTCATAAATATCAGGGTTTTTAGCCTTGTTTCTACAATTTAACCACGCTGCCGCCCGCTGCTGCGATTGCTGCTTCGGCACTCTTGGAGAATGCGTTGGCGGTAACCGTCAGAGCCTTGGTGAGCGAGCCGTTGCCCAGAATCTTCACGCGGTCGCCGTCGGAAACGAAGCCTGCGCCGATGAGCGTGTCGATGTTAATCTCCGACAGGTTGTTCTTGGAAGCAAGTTCTTCGAGCGTCGAGAGATTGATAGGCTTGAACTCCACTCTTTTCAGGTTGGTGAAACCGAATTTCGGAAGACGACGTTGGAGCGGCATCTGACCACCCTCGAAGCCCAACTTGCGCGAGTAACCCGAGCGCGACTGAGCACCCTTGCTACCGCGAGTGGCGTAACCGCCGTGACCCGAACCCGCACCGCGACCGATACGTTTGTCGTGGTGTGTCGAACCATTTGCAGGTTTAAGATTATTGAGTTCCATCTGTTATTCCTCCTTTTTAGTCTTAGTTACTTTTTTTGCAGCAGGCTTCTTGGCTGCCGGTTTCTCGGCTGCCTCCTCTTTTACCTCTTTGGCTTCGGTTGCGGCAGGCTCTGCAACTTTCGCAGCCTTGGGAGCCGCTTTCTTGGTTGCCTTCTCCTCCGTTACCTCGACCTTGACGAGGTGCTTCACACGCTCGATCATACCCTTGATGATGGCGGAATCGGTGTGAGTCGCGCTCTGATTGATTTTGTGCAATCCGAGTGCATCGAGATTTTTGCACTGCTGTGCCGTAGCACCGATGCGGCTGCGTACTTGCGTTATTTTCAATGTTGCCATAGTCGTTCACAAATTAACCGTTAAACACTTGATTGAGTGAAATGCCGCGAACCTTGGCAACGCTGTAAGCATCGCGCAACTCGCACAGGGCACCTACGGTAGCCTTGACGAGGTTGTGCGGGTTCGACGAACCCTTACTCTTCGCCAGCACGTTCTTGATGCCTACCGACTCCAAGACGGCACGCATTGCACCGCCGGCGATGATACCGGTACCCGGAGCAGCCGGACGAATCATCACGAGCGAGCCGCCGAAGCGCATCTCCTGCTTGTGAGGAATGGTGCCGTTGATTACGGGAACCTTAACCAGATTTTTCTTTGCATCTTCAACTCCCTTGGCGATGGCGGAGGTAACCTCGGCAGCCTTGCCCAGACCGTAGCCTACAACGCCGTTCTCGTTACCTACAACAACAATCGCAGAGAAGCTGAATGTACGACCACCCTTTGTTACTTTGGTAACGCGGTTGATGCTCACGAGTCTGTCTTTCAACTCGAGGTCGCTTGTGCGTACTTTATTCGTATTTGCCATATCGCTTAGAATTTAAGGCCGCCCTCGCGAGCAGCATCAGCCAACATTTTTACTCTGCCGTGATAGAGGTAGCCGTTACGGTCGAACGACACGGCGGCGATACCCTTCTCGATTGCCTTCTTGGCAGCCAACTGACCGACCATTGCGGCAACTTCGCATTTGTTCTTTCCCGTTGCTTCCGAAGCAATCTCTTTCGACGAGGCAGTTGCTAAGGTAACACCGGCAAGGTCATCTATAAACTGGACGTAGATCTGTTTGTTACTACGGAATACAGTCATACGAGGACGCTCAGATGTGCCGCATACGATTTTGCGGATACGCATCTTGATTCTCTCTCTTCTTTCAATCTTATTCAATGACATAACTTACTCTGTTTTACTATTTAGCATTTGCAGACTTACCTGCCTTACGACGAATCTGCTCGCCTACGAACTTGATACCCTTGCCCTTGTACGGTTCAGGCTTACGCAGCGAACGCAATTTTGCGGCTACCTGACCGATAAGCTGCTTGTCCGCACTTTTGAGAGTAACGATAGGGTTACCCTTCTTCTCGGTAACGGCGGTTGCCGTAATCTCCTTAGGGAGTTTGAGATAGGTGTCGTGCGAATAGCCGAGGCTCATTTGGAGAATGTCGCCCTTGACCTCCGCCTTGAAACCTACGCCGACCAACTCCTGCTTGATTTCGTAGCCCTTCGATACACCTACCACCATATTGTGGATAAGTGCGCGGTAGAGACCGTGCAGCGAACGATGACGCGGCTGATTAGTAGGGCGCGTGACGATAACTGCTGCCAACTCCTTCCCGCTCTCTTTGCAAGTAGTAGTACCGACCTCAACAGTAATATCCGAATCGACTTTCTGATTCAGTGTCCCAAGTGGCCCTTTCACGCTTACCGTGTTATCCGGAGTGACTGTTACCTCGACACCGGCAGGTAAGATTACAGGTAATTTACCAATTCTTGACATTGTTGTTTGAGTTTTGAAAATTAATAAATGTAGCACAATACCTCGCCACCGACATTTTCCTGACAAGCCTTAGCACCTGTCATAATGCCTTTTGAGGTCGATACGATTGCGATGCCCAGTCCGTTGAGAACGCGCGGCATATCAGCTACCGAAGCATACTGACGCAAACCCGGACGCGATACGCGCTTCAAATCGCGAATGGCGTTGGTTTTGGTTGCTGCGTCCCATTTGAGCGCAATCTTGATGGTCGGGTGTCCCTTCTCATCTTTGTCGAACTTGTACGCAAGGATATATCCCTGCTCGTAGAGAATTTTAGTGATGGCTTCTTTAATTTTTGAGCCAGGAGCTTCAACCACCTTGTGGTTGGCTTTCACTGCGTTTCTAATTCTCGTCAGAAAATCCGCTATTGGATCTGTCATAATGAATTAAAAATTAAAATTAAAAAATTAGTTTACTATTTCGAACCGCCTTAATATCCGTTTCGCAACGGTTTCAGGACGTTTCATTTCTCTTTTTTGCCGTTTCCGCACTCCGATACAATGGACTCGGAGGCGATACGCGCGCAAAGATAGTGATTTTTCGGTAATTAACCTACGGTTACCTACCGAAATCACAATCTTTTTTCGGCGGCACGATGAAAAATCTGCCGCACAACGCCGACGACGCGAAGCAAGTACGAATGCTCGTACCTGCTCCTCGTTGGGCGGTTATACTACCAACTTGCCTTCTTCACACCCGGTATGAGACCGCTCGAAGCCATCTCGCGGAACTGAATACGGCTGATACCGAACTGGCGCATATAGCCCTTCGGACGACCGGTCAGTTTGCAGCGGTTGTGCTGACGAATCGGATTGGAGTTGCGTGGCAACTTCGAGAGGGCAATCCAAGCCTCCTCGTGGTCGATTTCGCCGGCTTTGAGAGCCGCAGCAATCTCCTCGCGCTTGTGAGCGTAACGGGCAGCAAGTTTCTCGCGTTTAACCTCGCGAGCCTTCATTGATTCCTTTGCCATAGCCTATTGGTTCTTTTTAGCGTTCTTGAATGGCAGACCGAATGCTTTGAGAAGCGAGTAAGCCTCCTCGTCGGTCGGTGCCGATGTTACGAAAGTAATCTCCATACCGAAGATTTTGGTAATCTTGTCGATGTCGATTTCAGGGAAGATAATCTGCTCGGTGATGCCGAGAGTGTAGTTGCCCTGACCGTCGAACTTGTCGTTGATACCCTTGAAGTCGCGGATACGAGGCAGAGCGACTGCGATGAGACGCTCCAAGAACTCGTACATACGATTCTGGCGGAGGGTAACGCGAACACCGATAGGCATACCCTTACGGAGTTTGAAGTTCGAAATATCCTTTCGCGACTTGGTCTGAACGGCTTTCTGACCCGTAATCATGGTAAGTTCCTGCTGTGCGACGTCGATGAGTTTCTTGTCGGCAACAGCCTGACCCATACCCTGATTGATGACAATCTTTTCAAGTTTCGGACACTGCATAATGCTCTTGTATCCGAACTCCTTCATAAGGGCAGGTACAATCTGCTCCTTATACTGCGTTTTGAGTGTTGGAATGTATGCCATTATTTAATCTCCTCCCCTGATTTTTTAGCGTAACGAACTAATTTGCCGTTTGCCCCAGCCTTGCGACCCACGCGGGTAGGTTTGCCACCCTTGGGATCGAGCAACTGCAAGTTGGAGATGTGGATAGGTGCTTCCTGCTCCACGATTCCGCCCTGCGGGTTCTTGGCATTAGGTTTGGTAGCCTTCTTGACGAGATTCTGTCCCTCGACGTATGCACGCGATTTCGACACCTCGACTTTCAGGACTTTGCCCTCCTGTCCCTTGCTGTCGCCGGCAATGACACGGACCATATCCCCTTTCTTAATATGCAATTTCATATCTGTAACTTTTTTTATTATTACAATACTTCGGGCGCAAGGGAGATAATCTTCATATACTGGTCGCGCAGCTCACGAGCCACAGGACCGAATATACGGGTACCACGCATTTCACCCTGATTGTTAAGGAGCACTACGGCGTTGTCGTCGAAACGAATGTACGAACCGTTGGCACGACGTATCTCCTTTGTTGTTCTTACTACGACCGCTTTCGACACGGCACCCTTCTTGACATCGCCCGAAGGGGACGCGCTCTTGACAGCCACCACGATTTTATCGCCGATAGATGCATAGCGACGTTTCGTGCCGCCGAGTACGCGAATGCAAAGAACCTCCTTCGCACCGCTGTTGTCGGCTACTACGAGTCTGCTTTCTTGTTGTATCATAACTACTTCGCTCTTTCAATGATTTGTACTAATCTCCAACGCTTCGTCTTGCTCAACGGGCGGGTTTCCATAATGCGTACTGTATCGCCCTCCTTGACGGTCTCGTCCAGACACTCTGCCACGAATTTGGTGGTTTTGTTCACGAACTTACCGTAGATAGGGTGCTTTACCTTACGAGCGACAGCTACCACAATGGTCTTCTCCATCTTGTTGCTGACAACTGCTCCGATACGCTCTTTTCTAAGATTTCTTTCCATAATCGTTCCTATTTTTGGCGCAGAATCGTCAGCATACGAGCTATATCTCTGCGGTTTTTCTTAATAATCGAAGGATTCTCGATCGGCGATACGGCGTGTTGAACCTTCATCGTAGCGAGGTTTGCCTTCTCGGCAGCGATGCGTTCCTTCAAATCCTGCAAAGGCAGGTCTTTAATTTCTGCTGTTTTCATAATCTTCAATCCTCCTTTTTACAATACTGCCGTCGATTCGTCATAGTCGCGGCGAACAACAAATTTAGTGGTGATAGGCAGTTTCTGCGCGCCCAGACGGAGTGCCTCTTGTGCAACCGCCATAGGTACACCCTCTGCCTCGAAGAGCATACGTCCCGGAGTAACAGGCGCAACGAATCCTTCCGGATTACCTTTACCTTTACCCATACGTACCTCGGCAGGTTTCTTGGTTATCGGTTTATCGGGGAAGATACGAATCCATATCTGTCCTTCACGCTTCATGTAACGAGTAATCGCCTGACGCGCTGCCTCGATTTGGCGACCCGTAATCCACGAGGATTCGAGAGCCTTTATGCCGAACGAACCGTATGCGAGTTGGTTACCTCTTTGAGCAACACCTTTCATACGACCCTTTTGCATTCTTCTGAATTTGGTCTTTTTTGGCTGTAACATAACTGTTTTTGCTTTTAGAAGGTACTACTTACTGTTGTTATTGCGTCTGCGCTTCGGTGCGCCGCCCTTGCGGGGACCGCCCTGCTGCGGACGCTGTTGCTGCGATGCAGCACCTGCAATCTCGAACAAATCGCGCTTGTGATATACTGTGCCGTGGCAAATCCACGTCTTGATGCCGAGGATTCCGACCTTGGTCAGAGCCTCCGACAGGCAGTAGTCCACGTCGGCACGGAATGTGTGCAACGGAATACGTCCCTCCTTGATGGTCTCGGTACGCGCCATCTCGGCACCGCCGACACGACCGGCGATTTGAACCTTGATACCCTCGGCACCCATACGCATCGTCGAAGCGATGGCGGTCTTGATTGCACGACGGTACGAAACACGTCCTTCGAGCTGGCGGGCGATGGTCTGACCTACGATAGTGGCATCGACCTCCGGACGCTTAACCTCGAAGATGTTGATTTGAATCTCCTTGCCGGTGAGTTTCTTCAACTCCTCCTTCAATTTATCGACTTCCGAACCGCCCTTGCCGATGATGATACCCGGACGGGCAGTCGAGATGGTTACCGTAACGAGTTTCAGCGTGCGCTCGATGATGATTTTCGAGATGCTCGCCTTAGCCAAACGGACATTCAGGTATTTACGAATCTTTGCGTCTTCGACCAATTTCTCTGAAAAATCCTTACCACCGAACCAGTTGGAATCCCAACCTTTGATGATGCCAAGACGGTTTGCTATTGGATTTACTTTCTGTCCCATTTGATTACTTGTTTTCTTCGGTTACCAATTTATCGACTACGATAGTAACGTGGTTCGAACGTTTACGGATACGGTGGGCGCGACCTTGCGGTGCAGCCTGAATACGTTTGAGCATTCGTCCGCCATCGACCATAACCTCCTTGACGCAGAGTTTGGTCTCTTCCAGACGCTCGCCTTCGTTTTTAGCCTCCCAGTTGGCAATAGCCGACTTCAAGAGTTTCTCCATTCTTATAGATGCCTCCTTCTTCGAGTAGCGAAGAATACCCAGTGCCTTGTTGATCTCTACACCGCGGATGATGTCTGCAACCAGACGCATCTTGCGTGGAGAGGTAGGGCAATCGCGCATAACCGCGATGGCTTTCTGCATCTTCTCAGCCTTCAATTTCTCGGCTCTTATTGCTTTTCTTTTACCCATTGTCTACCTATTTTTTCTTGTTACCTGCATGACCGCGGAAAGTACGGGTAGGGGCGAACTCGCCGAGTTTGTGACCTACCATATTCTCGGTTACATAAACCGGAATGAATTTGTTTCCGTTGTGGACAGCAATCGTCTGACCTACGAAGTCAGGCGAAATCATACTTGCTCGTGACCAAGTCTTGATTACAGACTTTTTATTGCCCTCGGCCTGTGCGACTACTTTCGCTTCAAGTTTCGGATCAATGAATGGTCCTTTTTTTAATGAACGGCTCATTATGTACTCTTTTTAATTATTTTTTTCTTGAAATAATAAACTTGGCCGATGTCTTCTTAGGGTTACGAGTCTTATAGCCCTTAGCCAACAAGCCTTTACGCGAACGCGGGTGTCCACCCGAAGCACGTCCTTCACCACCACCCATCGGGTGATCTACCGGGTTCATTACGACACCGCGGTTGCGAGGACGACGACCGAGCCAACGCTCACGTCCCGCCTTGCCCGAACTTTCGAGGCTGTGGTCGAGGTTCGACACAACGCCTACGGTTGCACGGCAGGTTACGAGTACCATACGAGTCTCTCCTGATGGCAGTTTGATGATGGCGAATTTGCCCTCACGAGCCAAAAGTTGAGCATACGAGCCGGCAGAACGAGCCATCGCTGCGCCCTGACCGGGGTAGAGTTCAATGTTGTGAATAAGAGTTCCGAGCGGAATCTCTGCCAATGGAAGCGAGTTTCCGAGTTCGGGAGCGATACCCGTACCGCTAAGGACGGTCTGACCGACTTTGAGTCCGTTCGGTGCGAGGATATAACTCTTTTCGCCGTCGGCGTACACTACAAGAGCAATACGCGCCGTACGGTTAGGATCGTATTCGATAGTCTTTACAGTTGCGGCGATGCCGTCCTTTGCACGCTTGAAATCGACCAGACGATACATTTGCTTATGACCGCCACCAATGTAGCGAACAGTCATCTTACCCGTATTGTTGCGGCCGCCGGTGCTTTTCTTGACACTCAGCAACGACTTCTCCGGTTTGTTCGTCGTGATTTCGTCGAACGTACCGATAATCTTATGTCTTGTACCGGGAGTTACCGGCTTAAACTTTCTTACTGCCATCTCCGTTAGATATTACTGTAAAAATCTATCTTATCTCCTTCCTTCAAGGTAACGATTGCCTTCTTGAAGTTGTTAGCACGACCTTCGAGCAAACCCGCCTTGGTGTAACGGCTCTTCTGTTTGCCCATGTAGTTGATGGTATTGACGTCGGTTACGACGACATTGTACATCTGTTCTACGGCGTTACGAATCTGCAACTTGTTAGCCCGTACATCTACGATGAAACCGTAACGATTCAACTTTTCGCCCTGAATCGTCATCTTCTCGGTCAAAATAGGCTTAATGATAATTTCCATCTTTCCTTAGTTTTTTAAGCTAACATTACATTCAACATATTTTCTGCGCCCTCTACCATCACCAAAGCCGATGCGTTCATTACCTCGTATGTGTTGAGGTGCGACGCGAGAATCGTCTTTACCGACGGAATGTTGCGGCAGGAGAGTTGAAGGTTTACGTTCGTGTCCGGCAGAACGATGAGAACCTTCTTGTCAGATACTTTCAGAGCATTTGCCAAAGCCACTACGCTCTTTGTCTTAGGAGCGTCGAGATTGATAGCCTCGACAACGGTGATTGCACCGTTCTGTGCCTTGTAGGTCAATGCGCTGCGACGAGCCAACTTCTTCAACTTCTTGTTGAGTTTGAAGCTGTAATCGCGAGGCACGGGACCGAAGATACGACCGCCACCCGGGAAAAGCGGGCTCTTGATGCTGCCGCAACGTGCTCCACCTGTACCTTTTTGTCTCTTCAACTTGCGAGTCGAACCTGCAACCTCGTTGCGCTGCTTCGACTTATGAGTACCCTGACGCTGGTCAGCCAAATACTGCTTGACGTCGAGGTAGATAGCGTGGTCATTAGCCTCCACGCCGAAAACTGCGTCCGAAAGGACTACCTTACGACCGGTTTCCTGTCCTTGTGCGTTCAATACTGCTAATTCCATACTACTTCTCAATTGTTAAATAAGAACCTTTTGCTCCCGGAATCGAACCCTTGACGAGGATAAGATTGTTCTCCGGAATTACCTTTAATACTTTGAGGTTAAGAACCTTAACCTGCTCGCCACCCATCTGACCCGGCAAACGCTTACCCGGGAAGACACGCGACGGATAAGATGATGCACCGAGGGAACCCGGCTTACGCTGACGGTTGTGCTGACCGTGGGTTTGACCGCCCACACCACCGAAACCGTGACGCTTTACAACACCCTGAAAGCCCTTACCTTTGGATATCCCCGTTACATCGACCCAGTCGTCTTCGACGAAGAGATCGACGGTGAGAGTATCACCGAGGTTCACTTCCGGCATACCCTTGAATTCAGCCATTTTGCGTTTAGGGGTTGTGCCCGCTTTCTTGAAGTGGCCTAACAAACTGTTGCTGGTGTGCTTTTCACTTTTGTCGTCATAGGCAATCTGCACCGCCTCGTAGGAGTCCTTCTCGACGGTTTTGATTTGCGTAACCACACACGGACCAGCCTCAATGACAGTGCATGGTATGTTCTTACCCTCGGCACTGTAAACGGAAG
>CAVKRC010000038.1:0-17931 GCA_963658625.1 bacterium | reverse complement strand
AATGGGGCAGACTGTAAATCTGCTGGTTTATACCTTCGGTGGTTCGAATCCATCTCTTCCCACTTCAAGACGGTCTGCGAATCCGCGCTTCCGAGAGTGAAGTGGCGGATTTGGTCGGCATAAATTGCGGAAGTAGCTCAGTTGATAGAGCATTAGCCTTCCAAGCTAAGGGTCGCGAGTTTGAGCCTCGTCTTCCGCTCTCGACGGATTTGTGCGCAATGCACCTTGTATTCGATAAGAATAAGGGAGCATTGCCTGCATCTGCGTAAAACAGGAGCCTTAAAACAAAAGAGATTAAAGGTACTTTATAAATTAAAAACTTAATACTTTACTATTATGGCAAAAGAAAAATTCGACCGCTCGAAACCGCATGTGAACATCGGTACGATCGGACACGTCGACCACGGTAAGACTACTCTTACTGCTGCAATTACCACCGTACTTGCAAAGAAGGGTCTTTCGGAACTTCGTTCTTTCGATTCGATCGACAACGCACCTGAGGAGAAGGAGCGTGGTATCACGATCAACACTTCGCACGTCGAGTATCAGACTGCAAACCGCCACTACGCTCATGTAGACTGCCCGGGACACGCCGATTATGTGAAGAACATGGTTACGGGTGCTGCACAGATGGACGGTGCAATCCTCGTTGTTGCCGCTACCGACGGTCCTATGCCTCAGACGAACGAGCACGTTCTGCTTGCAAAGCAGGTGAACGTACCTAAGATCGTCGTATTCCTGAACAAATGCGATATGGTCGATGATCCCGAGATGCTCGACCTCGTAGAGATGGAGGTTCGCGACCTGTTGGCAAAATACGATTTCGATCCTGACTGCCCTATCATCCGCGGTTCTGCACTCGGCGCACTCAATGGCGAGCCGAAGTGGGAGGAGAAAGTTATGGAGTTGATGGACGCTGTCGATTCTTATATTCCGCTGCCACAGCGTGATAACGAAAAACCGTTCCTGATGCCTGTTGAGGACGTATTCTCTATTACCGGTCGTGGTACCGTTCTTACCGGTCGTATCGAAACCGGTGTCATCAAGGTTGGTGATCCTGTTGAGATCGTAGGTTTGGAGGAGAAGATTCTGACTTCGACTTGCACCGGCGTCGAGATGTTTCGTAAGTTGCTCGACGAGGGTGAGGCAGGCGATAACGTAGGTCTGCTTATGCGTGGTATCGACAAGAAGGACGTTAAGCGTGGTATGGTCGTTGCGAAGCCGGGTTCGATTACTCCGCACACCAAGTTCACTGCCGAGGTTTATATCTTGAAGAAGGAAGAGGGTGGTCGTCACACTCCGTTCCACAACAAGTATCGTCCTCAGTTCTATCTCCGTACCATGGACGTAACCGGTGAGGTTGCTCTTCCTGACGGTGTAGATATGGTTATGCCGGGCGACCACGTTACCATCACTGTAACCTTGATCTACCCAGTTGCTCTCAATGAGGGTCTGCGTTTCGCAATCCGTGAGGGTGGCCGTACGGTAGGTGCAGGTCAGATTTTGAAGGTTCTCGAATAATAAAGAGGATATTCGCAAGAGGCAACCGTCAAAAGTTGCCTCTTTATAGGAGCATAGTTCAAGGGTAGAATAGCGGTCTCCAAAACCGTTGATGGGAGTTCGAATCTCTCTGCTCCTGCCAAAAATAGAAAAAGAAATTATGGGATACATTAAAAACTCTTACAAAGAACTCGTCGAGAAGGTTTCGTGGCCTTCGTTCGCGCAGTTGCAGAGTTCCACGATAGTGGTGATGGTCGCTTCGGTAATCTTCGCCATCGTGGTATTGGCTATGGATATGTCGTTCGAGACAATCATGGCGGGCATTTATAAGTTTTTAGGTAATTTGGGACGTTAATCCCTTGGTCGGACTATGAGCGAAATTGAAAAACAGTGGTACGTCGTCCGTGCAATCGGCGGTAAAGAGGGCAAGGTAAAGGAACTCCTCGAAGCCGAAATTCGTCGCAGCCACCTTGAAGAGTACATATCGCAGGTCCTTATCCCTACGGAGAAGGTCTATACCATACGCAACGGTAAGAAGGTTTCGAAAGAGAAGGTCTCTTATCCGGGTTATGTGTTGGTGGAGGCACATTTGAAAGAACAAATTCCATATATCATTCGCAACATTCCGAACGTTCTCGGTTTCCTTGGCGATACCAAGGAGGACAGTCGCAAGATGATTGCAACGCCGCTTCGTCCACAAGAGGTGAGCCGCATTCTCGGTCGTGTCGATGAGTTGAGCGAGTCGGATGAGGAACAGGAGATTCCATTTGTTGTCGGCGAGACCGTCAAGGTTACGGACGGTCCATTCTCAAGCTTCCAAGGTACTATTGAGAGTGTCAACAACGAGGCTCGGAAACTCACCGTTTCGGTGAAGATATTTGGTCGCAAGACTCCTATGGAGTTGAGCTTTACACAAGTAGAAAAAGAGTAATAAATCAGGAAAATTATGGCAAAAGAGGTTGCTGCATTTATCAAATTGCAGATTAAAGGTGGTGCCGCCAATCCTTCGCCCCCGGTCGGTCCGGCTTTGGGTTCCAAGGGAGTCAATATCATGGACTTCTGCAAGCAATTCAATGCCCGTACGCAGGACAAGGCAGGCAAGGTCCTTCCGGTCATCATCACGGTTTATAGCGATAAATCGTTTGATTTCGTCGTAAAACAGCCACCGGTAGCCATTCAGCTCAAAGAGGCAGCAAAAATCAAATCGGGTTCCGCCCAGCCTAACCGTACGAAAGTCGGCGAGGTATCGTGGGAGCAAATCGAAGAGATTGCAAAGGACAAGATGCCCGATATGAATTGCTTCACCGTTGAGTCTGCAATGCGTATGATTGCCGGTACTGCTCGCAGTATGGGTATCAACGTAGTCGGTGAATTTCCTAAAAAGTAATTGAAGAGATGAGTAAATTGACAAAAAATCAAAAAATCGCCTACGCAAAGGTAGAGCCTCAAAAGGCTTACAAACTTGGTGAGGCTGCCGCTCTTTTGAAGGAAATCACCTTTACTAAGTTTGATGCTTCGGTCGATATCGACGTGCGTTTGGGCGTAGACCCTCGCAAGGCCAACCAAATGGTGCGCGGCGTTGTAACTCTTCCTAACGGAACGGGTAAGACGGTACGGGTTCTCGTACTGTGTACTCCCGAGAAGGAGGCAGATGCGAAAGCAGCCGGCGCAGATTATGTAGGTTTGGACGAGTATGTCGAGAAAATCAAGTCCGGTTGGACTGATGTCGATGTAATCATCTGCACGCCTAACGTAATGGGTAAGGTCGGTGCACTCGGTCGTATCCTCGGTCCTCGCGGTTTGATGCCGAATCCTAAAACCGGTACGGTTACCATGGACGTGGCAAAGGCTGTGAACGAGGTGAAAGCAGGTAAAATCGATTTCAAGGTCGATAAGTTCGGTATCATTCACACTTCCATCGGAAAAATTTCATTCACCCCTGCGCAAATCGAGGAGAATGCGCGCGAGGTGCTTGGAATGATTCTCAAACTCAAGCCGTCGGCAGCAAAGGGTTCGTATGTTCAGAGTATCTATCTCTCGACTACGATGAGTCCGGGTCTGCAAATCGATGCTAAATCAGTAGAAACCAAATAACGGAGGAGGATAAACGATGACAAAGGAAGAAAAAGCACTGGTAATCGATAACATTGCTGCTCAACTTGGCGAGTATCCTCACTTCTATCTCACCGACATCGAGGCTTTGAATGCGGAGCAGACCGCTTCGTTGCGTCGCAAGTGTTTCGAGAACGGCGTAAAACTCGTCGTTGTGAAGAACACTCTGCTCGGCAAGGCTCTCGAAAAGGCTGAGAAGGCTGATGCTGAATTGCTTCATGTATTGGAGGGTCATACGTCCATCATGTTCGCCCAAACCGGCAAGGCTCCTGCCGTGCTCATCAAAGAGTTCCGCAAGAGCTGCGACAAACCGGTTTTGAAGGCAGCGTGTGTGGAGGGTTGTCTCTATATTGGCGACAACCAGTTGGACACTCTGTGCAACATCAAGAGCAGAGAGGAACTCATCGGCGATATTATTTCGCTCTTGCAGTCGCCTGCCAAGAATGTTATCTCGGCTTTGCAGTCAAATGCAGGTCAGAAAATTGCGGGTCTCGTAAAGACACTCGAAGAAAGAAACAATTAAACAAACGAACAAAAATTAAAAATTTAATAAAGAATTACAACTATGGCAGATGTAAAGAAATTAGCTGAAGAATTGGTAAATTTGACAGTTAAGGAAGTAAACGAATTGGCTACTATCCTCAAAGAGGAGTATGGTATCGAGCCGGCTGCTGCAGCTGTTGCTGTCGCTGCTGCCCCTGCTGCCGCAGGTGAAGCAGCTGCCGAGAAATCGACTTTCGATGTAGTATTGAAGTCGGCAGGTCAGGCTAAATTGCAGGTCATCAAGGTCGTTAAGGAAGTTGCCGGTCTTTCGCTCGGCGATGCAAAGGCTTTGGTTGACGGTGCTCCTAAGACCGTTAAGGAAGGCGTTGCCAAAGAAGAGGCTGAGCAAATCAAGGCTTCTTTGGAGGAGGCAGGTGCTGAGGTTGAGCTCAAGTAATTCGGTTTACTTGACTGACTCGCACATCTCAGGTGTAGTGCTTACGACTGCAGTGTAAGCACTATGCCTTTTGTGGTCTAAGACACGGAAGTGCCGATTGTGCTGTGTCCGAGTCTTGGAATTTTGAATGCTCTCGTGGCGTAATACGCTTATATTGGGGGCATTAACGGGATAGTAAAGTCCCGTCGCCGGGGTAGTTTTTCCCCAATGAGTGCTCATACGAAAAAACAAATGGATTAGAAGATGTCCAACACAAAACAACAACAAAGAATCAGTTTCTCTACGGTCAAAAACCGAGTTCCTTATCCTGACCTGTTAGAGGTACAACTCAAATCATTCAAGGATTTCTTCCAAATGGACACTACGGCAGAGAATCGTAAAAACGAAGGTCTGTACAAGGTGTTCCAAGAGAATTTCCCGATTACCGATACCAGAAACAATTTCGTGCTGGAATTCCTCGATTATTACATCGATCCGCCACGTTATTCCATCGAGGAGTGTCTGGAACGCGGTCTGACATACAGCGTTCCGCTTAAAGCAAAATTAAAACTATATTGTACCGACGACGAACACGAGGATTTCGGCGTGGTCGTTCAGGACGTCTATTTCGGAACGATTCCGTATATGACCGAGCGCGGTACATTCGTAATCAACGGTGCCGAGCGCGTTATCGTTTCGCAGTTGCACCGTTCTCCGGGCGTATTCTTCGGTCAGAGCGTACACACCAACGGAACGAAACTCTATTCCGCGCGTATTATCCCGTTCAAGGGTTCGTGGATCGAGTTCGCAACCGACATCAACAATGTGATGTATGCCTACATCGACCGTAAGAAAAAGTTGCCTGTAACGACTCTGTTGCGAGCAATCGGTTACGAGACCGACCAACAGATTCTCGATATATTCGACCTTGCCGACGAGGTGAAGGTTACGAAGGCGAACCTCAAAAAGGCGGTAGGTCGCAAACTCGCAGCCCGTGTTTTGCAGACGTGGGTGGAGGATTTCGTGGACGAGGATACGGGCGAGGTGGTCTCCATCGAGCGTAACAGCGTTGTCGTCGATCGCGAAACCATACTTACCGAGGAGCATATCGACCCCATCATCGAGAGTGGCGTGAAGACGATTATCCTGCACAAGGAGAATCCGTCGGGTGTCGATTTTTCGATAATTTACAATACGTTGCAGAAAGATACCTGCAACTCGGAGGTGGACGCAGTGCGCTATATCTATCGTCAGTTGCGTGCATCGGAGGCTCCCGACGATGCAACGGCTCGCGATACGATTGACAAGTTGTTCTTCTCGGACAAACGTTACGATTTGGGCGATGTCGGTCGTTTCCGTATCAACAAGAAACTCGATTTGGGCATCGACCCTGCAATCCGCACGCTTACACGCGAGGATATTATTGCGATTATCCGCTACCTCATACAACTTATCAACTCCCGCGCCGAATTGGACGACATCGACCACTTGTCGAACCGTCGCGTTCGCACCGTGGGCGAGCAGTTGTCCAACCAGTTCTCGATCGGCTTCGTGCGTATGGCGCGTACCATTCGCGAGCGTATGAATGTCCGCGACAACGAGGTATTTACACCGGTTGATCTGATTAACGCAAAGACGCTGTCGAGCGTCATCAATTCGTTCTTCGGAACGAGCCAGCTCTCGCAGTTTATGGACCAAATCAACCCTCTTGCCGAGATTACGCACAAGCGTCGTCTGTCAGCACTCGGTCCGGGCGGTCTGTCGCGAGATCGTGCAGGTTTCGAGGTGCGAGACGTACACTATACGCACTACGGTCGTCTGTGTCCTATCGAGTCGCCGGAGGGTCCTAACATCGGTCTGATTTCGTCGCTTTGCGTATATGCGAAGATTTCGGATATGGGATTCATCGAGACTCCTTACCGCACTGTTACGAACGGCGTCGTGGATATGGACAATTCGCATATCAAATACTATTCGGCAGAGGAGGAAGAGGGCAAAATCGTTGCCCAGTCGAATGTTCCGCTTTCGGACGACGGACACTTCCTGCAACCCGACCGTATCAAGGCTCGCGAGGGTGCCGATTTCCCTGTCGTTCGCGATACGGACGTCAATCTGATGGACGTTGCGCCGAACCAAATCGCGTCGATTGCCGCCAGTCTGATTCCGTTCTTGGAGCACGACGATGCCAACCGTGCGTTGATGGGTTCGAACATGATGCGTCAGGCAGTGCCTCTTATCACATGCGAGGCTCCTATCGTAGGTACGGGTATCGAGAAGGATATGATTTCGGACAGCCGTATTCAGATTGTGGCTACGGGTTCGGGCGAGGTCGTATTCGCAGATGCTACGCAAATCAAAATCAAGTACGACCGCACGCCGGAGGAGATTACCTGCTCGTTCGAGCCGGAGGTAACAACATATACTCTGCCGCGTTACCGCAAGACCAACCAGAATACTTCGGTTACGCTGAAACCTATCGTTCTGACAGGCGACCGCGTGGAGAAGGGACAGATTCTGACCGAGGGCTACTCGACCGAGGCGGGCGAACTTGCATTGGGTCGCAACCTGAAAGTGGCGTTTATGCCTTGGAAAGGTTACAACTTCGAGGACGCCGTCGTGATTTCGGAACGTATCCAGCGTGATGACCTCTTCACTTCGGTACACGTCGATGAGTATATCATGGAGGTGCGCGACACCAAACGCGGTTTGGAGGAACTCACGTCCGATATTCCTAACGTGAGCGAGGACGCAACGAAGGATTTGGACGCAAACGGTATCATCCGCGTGGGCGCAAATGTTCACCCGGGCGATATACTTATAGGTAAGATTACCCCGAAGGGCGAGAGCGATCCGTCGCCGGAGGAGAAACTCCTTCGCGCCATCTTCGGCGACAAGGCGGGCGACGTGAAAGACGCTTCGTTGAAGGCACAGCCGTCGTTGCACGGTGTGGTTATCGACACGAAACTCTACTCCCGTGCCGGCAAGGTCGATAAGAAGGGACGCAATGCCGAGAAGGTACAGCTCGACAAACTCGATGCGAAATTCGCCGAGGAGGTCGCTGCACTTACCAAAACGCTTGTGTCGAAACTTTGGACGCTCGTTCAGGGCAAGACCACGACGGGCATTACCGACTACTTCGGAGTGGAACTCTACGGTGCAGGTGCGAAATTCACGCAGAAGATGCTCGACGAGATTTCCCGCAAGACAATCGACGAAAAGACGGGCATCGCATCGGGATACCTCAATCTGGGTTCGTGCAACTGGACGTCGGACGCTCATCTGAACGAACTCATCGAGCGCACCATCAACAACTATACTATCGAGGTCAAGAAGGCTGACGCCAACCTCAAACGCGAAAAATACAACCTTTCGAACGGAGACGAACTTCCACAGACGGGTGTTATCCAGATGGCGAAGGTCTATATTGCCAAGAAACGTAAGTTGAAGGTCGGCGATAAGATGGCGGGACGTCACGGTAACAAGGGTATCGTTGCCAAAATCGTCCGCGACGAGGATATGCCTTTCCTCGAAGACGGTACGATTGTCGATATTTGCTTGAACCCGCTGGGTGTGCCTTCGCGAATGAACCTCGGACAGATTTACGAGACCGTGCTCGGTTGGGCAGGTCGCGAACTGGGTCTGAAATTCGCAACGCCTATCTTCGACGGTGCGTCGCTCGAACAAATCAACGAGTACACTGCCAAGGCGGGCGTGCCTCGCAGCGGTCGTACCTACCTCTATGACGGCGGTACGGGCGAGCGTTTCGACCAGCCGGCAACCGTGGGTGTCATCTATATGTTGAAACTGGGACACATGATCGACGATAAGATGCACGCACGTTCCATCGGTCCTTACTCGCTCATCACGCAGCAGCCGCTCGGCGGTAAAGCGCAATTCGGCGGTCAGCGTTTCGGTGAGATGGAGGTTTGGGCATTGGAGGGCTTCGGTGCCGCCAACATCTTGCAGGAGATTCTGACCATCAAGTCCGATGACGTTACGGGACGTGCCAAGGCTTACGAGGCTATCGTCAAGGGCGACAACCTGCCGAAACCGGGTATTCCGGAGGCAATGAACGTGCTGTTGCACGAGTTGCGCGGCTTGGCTTTGAAGGTAGAACTCGAATAGTCCGATTGTGGGTATAAAATTAGAAAAGCATTAAGAATTATGGCAATCAATAAAGATAATACGACAACCGGTTACAACCGTATTTCGATAAGCCTTGCCTCGCCTGAGGAGATTCTGGCGCAGTCGAGCGGTGAGGTGTTGAAGCCGGAGACTATTAACTATCGTACCTACAAGCCGGAGCGCGACGGTCTGTTCTGCGAGCGCATATTCGGCCCTGTCAAGGATTACGAGTGCCACTGCGGTAAGTACAAGCGTATCCGCTACAAAGGTATTGTCTGCGACCGATGCGGCGTGGAGGTTACCGAGAAGAAAGTGCGCCGCGAGCGTATGGGACACATCTCGCTGGTGGTGCCTGTGGTACATATTTGGTATTTCAAGTCGCTTCCGTCGAAAATCGGCTACCTGCTCGGTATCCCGTCCAAGAAACTCGAAGCGATAATATACTACGAGCGTTACGTCGTAATCAACGCCGGTGCCGCTGCGGAGCAGGGTATCGCCAAACTCCAAACTCTCGCCGAGAAGGAGTATTTGGACGTACTCGATGCACTGCCGAAAGGCAACCAGTCGCTCCCGAACGACGATCCTAACAAGTTCGTCGCAATGATGGGTGCGGAGGCTATCAAGGTGTTGTTGCAGGAGGTCGATCTCGACAAAATGTCGTACGACCTGCGCGACCGTGCCTCGAAAGAGACCTCGCAGCAGCGTAAGAGCGAGATTCTGAAACAGTTGAACGTCATCGAGTCGTTCCGTGCTTCGGAAGGTAAGAACAAACCCGAGTGGATGGTGCTGGACGTTATTCCTGTCATTCCGCCGGAGTTGCGCCCGCTCGTTCCGCTGGACGGCGGTCGTTTCGCGACATCGGATTTGAACGACCTCTATCGTCGTGTCATCATTCGCAACAACCGTCTCAAACGCCTTATCGAAATCAAGGCTCCGGAGGTGATTCTCCGCAATGAGAAACGTATGTTGCAGGAGGCTGTCGATTCGCTGTTCGACAACTCGCGCAAGAGCAACGCCGTAAAGAACGAGAGCAACCGTCCGCTCAAATCCCTCTCCGATTCGTTGAAGGGTAAGCAGGGTCGCTTCCGTCAGAACCTGCTCGGTAAGCGTGTCGATTACTCGGCGCGTTCGGTCATCGTCGTAGGTCCTGAGTTGCGTATGCACGAGATGGGTATTCCGAAGGATATGGCGGCAGAGTTGTACAAGCCGTTCATTATCCGCAAACTCATCGAGCGCGGAATCGTCAAGACCGTCAAGTCGGCAAAGAAGATTATCGATCGCAAGGACCCTGTAATTTGGGGTATCTTGGAGAATGTCATAAAGGGACACCCTGTGTTGATGAACCGTGCCCCGACGCTGCACCGTCTGGGTATTCAGGCATTCCAGCCTAAACTCATCGAGGGTAAGGCAATGCAGTTGCACCCGTTGGCATGTACCGCATTCAACGCCGACTTCGATGGCGACCAGATGGCGGTTCACTTGCCGCTGGGCAATGCCGCGATTTTGGAGGCACAGTTGCTGATGCTCGGTTCGCACAACGTCCTCAATCCAGCCAATGGTGCGCCTATTACCGTGCCTTCGCAGGATATGGTGCTTGGTTTGTACTATATCACCAAGCCGCGCGCAGGCGTCAAGGGCGAAGGTCTGGTATTCTACGGTCCCGAGGAGGCGATTATCGCCTACAACGAGGGTCGTGCCGACATTCACGCGCAGGTTAAGTGCAAGGTGCACGATTTGGACGAGAACGGCAATCAAGTCGAGGTGTTGAAAGATACCACCATCGGTCGTATCATCGTCAATCAGGTCGTTCCGGAGGAGGTCGGCTACATCAACGTGTTGCTGACCAAAAAGTCGTTGCGCGACATTATCGCCGACGTCATGAAGAAGGCGGGTGCCGACAAGGTTGCCGATTTCCTCGACAATATCAAGAACCTCGGTTACCGTATGGCATTCCGCGGCGGTCTGTCGTTCAACCTCGATGCCGTGGTCATTCCGGAGTCGAAGCAGAAACTCGTCGATGAGGGCTACGAGAAAGCGGACGCCATCATCGAGGACTATAATATGGGTCTGATTACCAACAACGAGCGATACAACCAGATTATCGACGTTTGGACCAACGTGAACAACAAACTCACCAAAGAGGTGGTCGATACGCTGACCAAGGATCAGGACGGATTCAACCCTGTATATATGATGTTGGATTCGGGTGCCCGTGGTTCGCGCGAGCAGATTCGTCAGCTCTCGGGTATGCGTGGTCTGATGGCGAAACCGCAGAAATCGGGTGTCGAGGGCGGTCAGCAGGTCATCGAAAACCCTATTCTCTCCAACTTCAAGGAGGGACTTTCGGTGTTGGAGTACTTCATCTCTACGCACGGTGCCCGTAAAGGTTTGGCGGATACTGCGTTGAAGACTGCCGATGCAGGTTATCTGACACGTCGTCTGGTCGATGTGGCGCAGGACGTCATCATCACCGAGGAGGATTGCGGCACGTTGCGTGGTTTGACGGCTACCGCCATCAAGCGTAACGACGATGTCGTGCAGACGCTCTACGACCGAATTTTGGGTCGTACCGCGTTGAACGACGTGATTCACCCGCTTACGGGCGAGGTGCTCTGCAAGGCGGGCGAGGAGATTACGGAGGATATTGCTGCCGCAATCGAGAAGTCGCCAATCGAGTCGGTCGATATTCGTTCGGTGCTCACCTGCGTTTCGCGCCACGGCGTCTGCGCAAAGTGCTACGGTCGCAACCTCGCCACTGCGCGTATGGTGCAGAAGGGCGAAGTAGTCGGCGTCATCGCGGCACAGTCCATCGGCGAGCCGGGTACACAGCTGACCCTGCGTACATTCCACGTCGGTGGTGTTGCGGGTGGTTCGGCTGTCGAGACCAATGTCGTTTCCAAATATGAAGGTCGTCTCGAAATCGAGGAGTTGCGTACCGTCAAGGGCAAGAACTCGCAGGGCGAGGCTATCAATATAGTTATTTCGCGCCAGTCGGAGTTCCGCATCGTCGATCCTAAGACCGAAATCGTGCTCTATACCCACGCACTGCCATACGGTGCTACAATCTTTATGGCGGACGGCGCAACGGTCAAGAAGGGCGATATGATTTGCGAATGGGATCCGTACAACGCGGTCGTTATCTCCGAGTTCGATGGTAAAGCCGTCTATGACAGTGTCATTGAGGGCGTAACCTATCGCGAGGAACGCGACGAGCAGACCGGTATGTCCGAGCGTGTGATTATCGAGTCGAAAGACCGTAGCAAGAACCCTGTCATCAAAATCGTCAATAAGGCGGGCGACGAGGTCAAGGCATACAACCTGCCTGTTTCGGCTCACGTCGTTGTCAAGGACAATGCCAAGATTCACGTCGGCGATATTCTCATCAAGATTCCGCGTGCCGTAGGCAAGAGCGGCGGCGATATTACCGGTGGTCTGCCGCGTGTTACCGAACTCTTCGAGGCTCGTAACCCGTCGAATCCTGCCATTGTTTCGGAAATCGACGGCGAGGTTTCATTCGGCAAAATCAAGCGCGGTAATCGCGAAATCGTCATCACTGCCAAGGACGGCGAAATCAAGCGTTACCTCGTGCCACTGTCGCGCCAAATCGTCGTTCAGGAGAACGACTTCGTCAAGGCAGGTATGCCTCTGTCGGACGGTGCGATTACGCCGAGCGACATTCTCCGCATACTCGGTCCTACGCGCGTTCAGGAGTATATCGTGAACGAGGTACAGGAGGTTTACCGTATGCAGGGCGTTAAGATTAACGACAAGCACTTCGAGGTCATCGTTCGTCAGATGATGAACAAGGTACAAATCGAGGATCCGGGAGATTCGCGCTTCTTCGAGAACCAAATCGTGGACAAGTGGGAGTTCATGGACGTGAACGACGAACTCTACGACAAGGTTGTCGTTACTGCATCGGGCGACTCCACGACGGTACATCCGGGACAGATTATCTCGATGCGCAAACTGCGCGACGAAAATTCGGCACTCAAACGCCGCGATTTGAAACTCGTCGAGGTGCGTCCTATCGTGCCGGCAACGTCCAACCAGATTTTGCAGGGTATCACCCGTGCCGCATTGCAGACGCAAAGCTTCATCGCGGCTGCTTCGTTCCAGGAGACTACCAAGGTGCTCAACGAGGCTGCAATTCAGGCAAAGGTCGATTCGTTGGAGAACTTGAAGGAGAACGTAATCTGCGGCCACCTTATTCCGGGCGGTACGGGATTGCGCGACTACGATAATCTTGTCGTGGGGTTGAAATCCGATGTCGAATTTCTGACCTCGAACAAGTAGTTTTTCATAGAATTTTTGTTGCGTGCGGGCGTCTTTCGGGACGCCCGTGCGTTTTTTATGCCCCGAAATTTGCTCTATAAATAAAAAATATTTAATTTAGTAGGCTGAAAATGAATATACATACAACCAATATTTAACTAAAACAAATGCTTATGAACAAAAAGACAATTTTGAGGGGGGGGGATTACACGGCTCCCGTACTCAAAGACCTGCACATTCGTTGTGAGGCAGGTTTCGGACCCAGCGGATTCACTACCGACCCGATCGGTGAGGACAAAGGCGAGTGGGACGACTAAATGTTAAACCGAGAAAACAGAGTGAAAGATGAAAAAACAGTCTATTATTTTCGGTTTGGCATTGGCTATGCTGACCGTAGGTTGCGCGAAAGACGCAACGGAAGATGTTGCCGTTAAGGGCAACGAAGTTACTATCGGCGTAACGGCTGACGCTACCCGTACATCGCTCGGTGCCAAGGACGGCGAGACCTATCCCGTTCTGTGGAGCAAGGGCGACCAAGTGTCGGTGAACGGTGTCGCATCGAAAACCATCGCCGAGCAGTTCGTCGGTACCGCTTCGGCTCAATTCACTGTCGAGGGCGTTGCCGCTCCTTACAAGGTCGTTTATCCCGCAGGTGCTGCGGCTGAGGGCGGCTATGTGATAGTTGCAGCTACCAAGCAGGACTATGTCGCAAATTCGTTCGACGGCGCATTTGCAGGGGCTGCAATGGTCGGCTATTCCGAGAGCGAGCAGGTGGCGATGAAAAACGTTTGCGGCTTTATCAAACTGCCTATCAAAAAGGGCGACGAAAAGAATATCCAAAAGGTCGTTATCCGCACCAACAATTTGGAGTCGATAGCCGGCACGTTCGATGTCAATTATGAAACGGGCGAGATTATCCGTCCATACGCAGGTACCGATGTTGTTGAGGTCTCTGCCGATGAGACAATCCCTTACGTCGAGGATATGGCAGTGGTTGTCGCTGCCGTTGCTCCGGGTACCTACGCCAAGGGCTTCACGGTCGAGGTTATCGCTGCCGATGGCGCATATATGACCAAAACGGCATACGCCGCTACGGGTTGCACAGTCAATGCGGGCAAGGTGCTGGTTATGCCTGAAATCGAGTTCTTCCCTAACAAGCAGAAGACCGAAATCACCAATGCAACTCAGTTGCAGGCATTCCTCGATGCTGCAAGTGCAGGAGACTACTCGGCTTGGAAAAACAACGACGGTGTAGTCGAACTCGGTGACGACATCGACCTTACCGGCGTTACCATCAAACCGGCAACTTCGTTCGACGGCGTATTCGATGGTCGCAACCATTTCTTGTATAACTGGAAATCGGACGGTACGGCTCTCTTTACTAAAACTACTGCCGATGCAGTTGTTAAAAACATCATTATTGCCGCGTCTTGCTCTATGGACGTATCGAACGCTGCGGCGGGAGATAAGGCGTTTATTGTCGCTACCAACCTTGGCATCGTTTCGGGTTGTCAAAACTACGCCGATATGGTATTTGCTCCTGCCAATAATCCTTCAACACGATATAATATCGCTGCAATTGTCGGTGTGTCTGGCGATAAGGTTGAAAAATCTTTGGTTACCAACTGCTATAATGCGGGTAATCTGACTGTTACTATGCCGTCGATGACAGGTGCTTCGTACTATTTCGGTGGCATTGTCGCCAATACGCAGGGCGTCGATAACGTCGATGCCATGACAAACAATATCAACAAGGGCGATATTACAGTAACTATCGATGGCGCAGAGGGTTGGAAAAATGTTTACCTCGGTGGTTTGGCAGGTGCCTGCAATACGAAAGGCGTAATCCGCAACTGTGTTAATGAAGGTAAGGTCGATTTCTATCTCGATAAGGCTTATAAGTCTGCCTATATTAACATTGGCGGTATTACTGGTTACACTGCATGTCATATTCAGGATTGCAAAAACTATGGCGATGTAAGTATTCGTACGAATACATATAAAGCCACCGATGCTCCTCAAATTACTCGTCCTGCAATCGCCGGTATCGCCGGTTATGTAAATGGCAATGTTTCGGGTTGCGAAAACCATGGTCATATTCTGTTGCAGGGTACGAAAGATGTTCGATTTGCAGGAACTACCGCTTCGTCATCTACGGGAAATATCGGACACCCTGTAATCGGAGGTATTTGCGGTTCTATCGGTTATCCAAAAGAGATTGCTACATCTGCAAGAAAATGCACAATCAGCGATTGTCATAACTATGGTACGGTAGAGGTTATCAACCCTGCCGGATTAACATGGATGTCAATCGGTGGAGTAGTAGGTTTCCCTACGGGTACGGTTAAGAATTGCGTGAATGAAAAGAGCGGAATTGTTAAAGTTACAATGGGCGGCTCCCAAACATACCTTGGCGGCGTTTATGGTGCTACATACGAATCAAGCAATGTTATTGATGGTTGCGCAAACTATGGTAAGGTTTGGTTTGTTGATAGTAAAGCCATTGAATTAGGAAAGGGTACAACTCGTAGTTATGCAGGAGGTATTTCCGGTGGATACAATAAAGGCTCTAAGAATGCTGCGACAAACTGCGTTAATGAAGGCGAAATTATTGCGGAAGCAAAAATGGTTATGATTGCAGGCGGTTTGTTCGGTGGTCATAACGGTCCTGTAACGGATTGTGTAAACCGAGGTACAGTAACTGTGAAAAATGCAACAGCCGAAACAGGTTATTTGAGCGAAGTCGGTGGTATTGTAGGATATGTAAATGGTGTGCTGACAAATTGCAGCAACTATGGTGTAATCAACAATAACTCTGATGCCGGTACAGATACCGGAGCGATTGCTGCGGCACAAGGAGGAGCAAATGCTATTGTCGGTGGTGTTGTAGATTGTACTATCAACGCTTCGGAATCGAATGTGGGTCTTGTTATCGGTAGCACTCGCAGTGAAGCCGTTGCTGTAACACTCGGTTCGGAAGAGGCACCAATTACGATTAAGAAGACTACCACGATTAATGGTGCGGCTGTTACCGATGTCGATATTACCGAGACTGGTAAATTGGTTGGTGCTCTTCATAACGAGACGGCTTCGATTGTCGTAACCAATGTCGTACTTGAATAAGTCCTGGCGATAGGGTAGTGTCCTTATCTTTTTATCAATGCTTGCCGACCGCATTCTTTCGAGTGCGGTCGGTGTTTTTTATATGGAGATAGGGTAGATAGATACTTATATCGCCGCGCTAAAATTATGCGAATAGAATTATTTGATTTGCATAATGTAAAATGAATAATTATATTTGCAAATAAAATTTCGAAGTTATGGCAAAGGTCAAGAATCCTTTTATAGTTACCGGCAAAATCGAACCCAAGTATTTTTGCGACCGCATTACGGAGTCGGCACGGCTTGTCAAGTCGATAACCAATGGCAACAATATGGTGGTGATTTCACCGCGACGTATGGGAAAAACGGGTTTGATTCGGTTCTGTTACGACAAACCCGAGATTGCGGGCAGTTACTACACGTTTTTTGTTGATATATTGCACACATCGAGCCTGCGTGAGTTTACATATTTGTTGGGCAAAACGATTTACGATGAGTTGTTGCCCCGCAGTCGGAAAATGGCTATGTTGTTCGTGCAGACCATTAGGTCGATTAGCGGAAAATTCGGATTCGACCCGATAACTAATATGCCGACATTCAGCGTGGAGTTGGGCGACATCGAGAAGCCCGAATATACGCTCGATGAGATATTCCGCTACCTTGCCAATGCCGACAAACCATGTATCGTGGCGATAGACGAGTTCCAGCAGATAGCCCGCTATCCCGAAAAGAATATCGAGGCACTGTTGCGGACGCATATTCAACGAATGAGCAACTGCAATTTTATCTTTGCAGGCAGTGAGCATCATTTGATGCAGGAGATGTTCGTTTCATCGGCTCACCCGTTTTACCACAGTGCCGATGTCCTCGAACTGCGAGCCATTGCACGGGAGATTTATGTGCCGTTTGTGGTGGAACATTTCGAGAAATGCAATCGTGGTGTGGTTGTGGAAGATGTCGAAGAGGTGTATGACCTGTTCAAAGGGCATACATACTATATTCAGCGCGTGTTTAATGAGGCGTTTGCCGATACCGCCGAAGGAGAGAGATGCTCGCATGAGACCATACAGGCGGCAATCGACAATATGATTGCATCGAACGATACCATATTTCGCGAGATATTGTCGAATATTCCCGAGAAGCAGAAACTGCTTTTGTATGCCATTGCGAAAGAGGGTGAGGCAAGTCGTATAACATCGGTCGATTTCGTCAGACGGCACAGTCTGCCGTCAGCGAGTTCGGTGCAGGCGGCTGCCAAAAAATTACTGGAGCGCGACGTCATTACCGAAATCAACAAGGTCTATTCGGTTACGGATAAGTTGTTTGCGATGTGGATTAGACGGGTGATGTAGGCACAAAAAAAACTGCGGACCGGAAGGGTTCGCAGTTTCAAATTAAGTCTTATCTCTTTCTTGACTTAAAGAGCATTGACATGCAACTGAATTGCGCCTTTGAGGTTGGCTGCCTTGTTCTTGTGGATAATGCTGTTCTTTGCCAACTTATCCAACATGGCGGTAACCTTCGGAAGCAGAGCCTCGGCAGCAGCCTTCTCGGTGGTTGCACGCAGAGCCTTTACGGCATTGCGGGCAGTCTTGTGATAAAGACGGTTGTGAGCACGCTTCGTTACAGTTTGACGAATTCGCTTCTCTGATGACTTGTGATTTGCCATAGTTTTTAATTATTATTTTTTCGTTTCTATTCGTTTTTCTGCGGAGATTTATTTTTTTTTCCCCCCCCCGCATCGGTTAATACGACCGTAGCCGTTGTCGGATAAGGCTTGCGCCCCGCTCCTGTTTGGTTTTACCCGTCAAAAAAATCAGTAGCCCATAGCAGAATCGAACTGCTCTTTCAAGAATGAAAATCTTGCGTCCTAACCGATAGACGAATGGGCCTTACCG
>CAVKRC010000037.1:0-19043 GCA_963658625.1 bacterium | reverse complement strand
GTTTTACTAACTAATTTATATCCTACAAATATAACTATTGCAAATATAGGATGACGATTTTTTTAATGCACGAGGTAATAAACCTCGTGCAAAACGATAGCATTTGTGTGAGGCGATTTGTAACAAAGGCAGATTAACCTTCGGTTTTCCTCCTTCGCGCCTCGGCAATTCGAGTGAACTCGATTGCGCTCGGCTTGGCGTCGGTTGCCCACAGCCGTTCGCATAGACCGACATCGGGTTATCAATACCGTTAGCGGTTGCTCCGGATCGTTATGACACTTTGTTTTATAATTCGAGCCACCATATGGTGGCTCGAATACTTTTATTTGATGAGCAATGAGGGGATTACGACGTTGTCCTCGGCATCGCTGCGGGAAGTGGCGACGAGGCGCACAGCCTTGACGGGGCGGTCGGGGCAGATGGTTGCACCGCCGTCGGTAAGGTCGGCAATGCGGGTGAAGGTGTTGCCGTTGTAACTTAATTCGGCGTAGCCCGCGAGAAAGTGGCAACGGCGCAGGTGGATATGTCCCGTTTGCGCAACGATGCGGCGACACGAAAGCGGCTCGGCGAATGTGTAGAGAATCCAATCGCCCGAGTGTGCCGCGCGGGTTGTGCGGGCAATTTTATTGGAATAGGAGGCGGCATTCTCGATAGGATTCTTGGCGGAGCAAGGCATCGAGGTCGAGACCGTAACCTGCGGCTTTTGGGTGGCGAGGTAGGCGCGGCTGCCCGTGGCGGCACTATGCGCGGAGCCGTATTCGCTGTGGAATGCGAAAAATTGCGGAGCATCGCAGCGGAACGGGCGGGTGTAGCGGGTGTTCACTCCTGTGCGTTCGTCGGTATAATATATTGCGGAACCGTCGTCGGTCGAAGCGGAAAGGGTGCCGTCGGCATACTCCACTCGCGGCGTGGAGAGGCGGAAGGCGATGCCCATAGCCTGCATACGGGCGTAGTGGGCGGAGGTCAGCGTCTTATAGAAATCGTGCCAACCGCGTTTGTCGGTACTCCAAGCGACCTCGGCGAAGGAGCAGAGACGCGGGAAGAGCATATAGTCGAGGTAGTCGTTGCTATCGGGCGATTGGGAGATGTAGATTTCGCTGAAAAAGGACGCTTCGATGCCTGCAACGCTTGCGAGGTGGCGGTCGGTGAAGCCCTTTTGCGCAAGGTCGAACGAGAGCACCTTTTGGGCATCGAATATCGCAGCCCAGTTGTGTCCCGTTTCGGTCGGGGACTGTTTCATATCGAAATAGAAGTATTCGCCCGGCATAACGATGGTCGGATAACCCTTTTCGGTGGAGCGCAGGCAGTGTTTGATACTCTGCCAGCCGTGGACGCGGGTGTCGGACGGGAGAGTGCCGCCGTCGATTGCCTCGTTCCAGACGGCAGGAAGTTTGCCGTAGCGGGCGAGAATTGCGGTAACGCGGGCGATGAAGTAGTCCTCGATTTGTTTCTCATCGGCAAGACCCTTTTCGCGTTTGAGCCGTTGGCAGTCGGGGCAGGCGCGCCACTGCGACATATCGACCTCGTCGCCGCCGATGTGGATATATTTCGAGGAGAATATGCCGCTGACCTCGCGGACGATGTCGTCGATAAGGGCATAGTTGCTCTCCTTGGCGGCGCACCAGACGTTGCGAATGTCCAACCCGTTGGTGCGGGCGGTGTCGGGGGTGAAATCGCAGAGAATGTCGTGGCGGATTGCGCCCAATGCCTTGCTGTGGCCGGGCATATCTATTTCGGGAATCACCTCGATATTGCGAGAGGCGGCATAGCGGTCGATGTCGCGCAGTTCGTCCTGCGTATAGTAGCCGCCCCACTTTTCATCGAATTTGCCGTAGCGCGGGTGGACGGGCGAATCGCCGCCGCGGAAACCGCCCACGCGGGCAAGTTCGGGGTGGGATTTTATCTCGATGCGCCAACCCTCGTCGTCGGTAAGATGGAAATGGAGTTTGTTGATTTTGTGGTAGGCAAGAAGGTCGATATAGCGTTTGACGCGGTCGGCGGAAATCCATGTGCGGGCGACGTCCAACGAAAAGCCGCGATAGGAGAAACGGGGTTTGTCCTCGACACGGCAACAACCGACATCGGCAGGCAGGCGGAGCGTTCGGGAATAGACGGCGGGCGGGAGCAGTTGGAACAGCGACTGTATGCCGTTGAATACGCCGCCGTAGTCGCCACCCGAAATAACGATGCCGTCGGGACGAATGTCGAGGCGGTATGCCTCGCTCGGAAGGGTGCGGTCGAGGCGCAGGGCGATGGAGTTGGATTTTATGTCCGTTTTTGCAAAACGGCGCAAAGGAAGGTAGTCGGTAAGATAGAGTGCGGCATCGTGCAGGGGCTCGTCCCACAGCAGAGCCGTGCGGGAATCTATCGTGAATTTGCCTTCGGTGCGGGCAAAGCGGACGGGGTTGGGGACAATGTCGGAGGCGACGGCGCGGGAGGCGAATGCGAGCAACGCAAGGAGCAACAGGTGTCTGGATTTCATTCGGTTTTAGGTATAAATTGTTACAAAGATAAATAAATCGTATCTTTGTAGCAACGATTTATACGCATTTTGGTATGGATAAAAATTTGGAGGCTACCGCACGGCTGTTGGAGATTATGGACACGCTCCGCGAAAAGTGTCCGTGGGACAGGGAGCAGACTTTTCATTCGCTGCGCAACAACACGATAGAGGAGACTTTCGAGTTGGCGGACGCCATTACGGACGACAACATGGAAGGAATACGCGAGGAGTTGGGCGACCTGCTGTTGCACATAGTGTTTTACTCGAAATTAGGCAAGGAGCAGGGGGCGTTCGACTATGCGGACGTGGCGAACGGCGTGTGCGACAAGTTGATATACAGGCACCCGCACGTCTATGGCGACGTGTTGGCTTCGTCGCCGGAAGAGGTCAAAAAGAATTGGGAAGCGTTGAAACTGCGCAAGAAGGCTCGCAAGAGCGGGATTCTTGGCGGAGTGCCGCGCTCGCTGCCCTCGATGGTCAAGGCGTATCGCATAAGCGAAAAGGCTGCGGCTGCGGGGTTCGACTGGCAGAAAAAAGAGGATATTTGGGACAAGGTGAAGGAGGAAATCGGCGAGGTAGAGACGGAGATGCGTGGCGGAGACAAGGAGCGCATGGAAGGCGAGTTCGGCGATTTGCTCTTTGCGTTGGTGAATGCGTGCCGACTGTACGGCATAGACCCCGAAAATGCCTTGGAGCGGACGAACGAGAAATTTATGCACAGGTTTGCACACGTGGAAAAGCGAGTGGCGGAGCAGGATAAGATGATGAATGAGGTGCCATTGGAAGAGTTGGAGAAGTATTGGCAAGAGGCGAAAAACAGTGATTAGTGACTAGTGGTTAGTGGCTAGAATTTTTTTAATCTACATCGCGGTTGTCGATGTAGAGGATATGGTTTATAGGGCTTTATAGGGGTTATAGGGCTGAAAACGATAAATAAAAAACTATTATGGCATATATAAAGGCGGTGAGGGGACATACGCCGAAGGTCGGTGAGGGAACTTTCGTGGCAGAGACGGCGGTATTGTTGGGTGATGTTACAATCGGGCAGAACTCTTCGATTTGGTTCAACGCCGTGTTGCGAGGAGATGTGAACACAATAACCATCGGCGACCGCACAAACATTCAGGACGGAGTGGTCATTCACACCATTTATGACGGTGCCAAACACCCGTCGCAGACGCATATAGGAAACGATGTCTCCATCGGGCATAATGCCACGATTCACGGGGCTATAATAGAGGACAAATGCCTTATCGGTATGGGGGCGACGGTGTTGGACAATGCCGTGGTCGCAACAGGGTGCATAGTGGCTGCGAATGCGTTGGTGTTGTCGAATGCAAAATTGGAGCCAAATTCGGTATATGCAGGTGTACCGGCGAAAAAGGTCAAGGAGATTACGCCGGAGCAACGCGAGGAGATAATCGCACGGACGGCGCGGGATTATATGCTGTATGCGTCGTGGTATGAGTAGGACAGTGATTAGAAAGACAATAAATAAACAATGGTAGATGCCAACTCACTCGCGATGCGAGTGTGGCATGACTCTTGGGGTTACGCTGTGTCGCTGCACGCGGCACAGCGGGAGAAATATAAACAAATAAAATATAAATGAGTATCAATCGCAACTCGTCGATAACGGCGTATATATTGGTGGCTGCCATAATCAGTTTGGTGGTCAATTTTTCGTATCTGCTGTTGCTTGTCGTGAATCAGGAGGACAGTTATTCGCGGCGTTCGGCGCGGGAACGGGGAATAAAGCCGGAGGAGATTGTCGTCGAGCAGGCGACGGGGCGATTGGAGGTGAGCGTCGATGGATTCGGCTACATAGTTACCGATGCGGGAGACAGCATATATGTGGAGCGCGGTATGATAAGGCGGCTCTATCTGAAAACCGGCGACAGGCTCGAAGTGGAGAGCGCGGAACAGCCGCGATACGAAGGTTCGCACCGCATTATGAACAAGGTCATAAGCAGAAACGGCGAGCCGTTCGATTACAGTGCGGTATATAGCGCGACATCGCGGGCGGTGGAGACGATGTATCAGATACTGTTCTATTTCGTGGTGTCGTTCGTGCTGATGATGGTGATGAATATGCGCAACCGACGGGCAGACTGGCGGGTGTTTGCAGAGCGCGGGGTCGTGTGTACGCTGATTACGATAGCGGTATATTTCTTTGCGCCCGTAACGCTGCGTTTTTCGGGAGAGACGGTACTCGTATATCAGAGTCCGCACATCGTCGATTTCGTGGTTATAATGAAGTGTCTGTTCATGCTCGTCGTCGTTTTGCTCTATTCGCAGATTTACGCGCTGATTTCGCAACGGCAACAGATTGTGTTGGAAAACGAGCAACTCAAAAACGAGAATCTGACCACGCGGTACAATATGTTGGTGAGCCAAATCAACCCGCATTTCTTTTTCAATTCGCTCAATTCGCTCTCGATGCTCGTGCGAGAAAAGGACGAGCGGCGGGCGTTGGAGTATATCGACCAGTTGTCGTACACGTTCCGTTACATCACGCAGAACGGCAATAACAACGAGTTGGTTACGTTGCGCGACGAGTTGGAGTTCGCAAGGGCGTATTGCTATCTGTTCAAGATAAGGTATGCCGACAAGATATTTTTCGACATAGAGGTCGGCGAGGAGGCGATGGCGTGGCGGCTGCCTGCACTGTCGTTGCAGCCGCTCATAGGGAATGCGATGAAACACAATGCGATAACGTCGAAAAACCCGTTTCGTGTAAGGATATACGTCGATGGCGAGAGTTTGGTGGTGGAGAATGAACGCCGCCCGATGCTCGAACCGCAGATAGGGACGGGAACGGGGTTGAAAAACCTGAGCAGCAGATATAAGTTGATAGTCGGACGCGACATAGAGATAATTGATGACGGCACGCGCTTCGCGGTACGGCTGCCGATTGTGAAACCCTCGAAATAGCGAATTATGAAAGTGGTGATAATAGAGGACGAAACCGCCGCGGCGCAGAATCTGGCGGCGATATTGCGCGGGATAGATGCGGGGATAGAGATTGTGGAGACGATAGACACGGTGGTAGATAGCGTGGAGTGGTTCAAGACGCACCATGCGCCCGATTTGGTGTTTATGGACATTCACCTTTCGGACGGGGAGTCGTTCCGCATATTCGACAATGTGAAGGTCGTCTCGCCGATAATTTTCACTACGGCATACGACCAGTACGCGCTCGAAGCCTTCAAGGTGAACAGCATAGATTATCTGCTCAAACCGATAAACGAGCGCGACGTAAAACGGGCGTTGGAGAAGTGGCGGACGCTGACATCTGCCGAAAGGCGCGGATATTCGGAGCGGGTACAGGATATGGCGCGGACGCAAAGGCGGGAAAAGCAGGTGTTTCTCGTACATACGCGCGACAAGATAGTGCCGTTGGCGAGCGACGATGTAGCCTATTTCTACACCTCGAACGAAAAGGTGTCGGCTTTCGACTACAAGGGGGAGCATTATCCGATGGAGCATACGTTGGAAGCGTTGTCGGGAATGCTGTCGGAACACAAGTTTTTCCGAGCGAACAGGCAGTTCATAGTGGCGCGCAGAGCGGTGAAGGATATTGCGGTATGGTTCGGTAGTCGGTTGGCGTTGAATCTGAGCGTGGAGACGCCCGAAAAAATCATAATTTCGAAGGCGCGCGTGCCAGAATTCAAATCATGGCTGACGGCTCAGGAGGCAAAATAGGTCGGTTCACCCGAAAATTCGGACGTTTCGCAGGTGCGGACGTCCGTTAAGTTGCAGATACGGCTAATTTTGCACAAGATTATAGTAAAAAACGATTGATATATAGATGAAACGCTTTTTTATACTTCTGTTTTTGGCGGCGACAGCGATGCCGTCGTTCGCACAGCAGAAAGGAAAGGTTGTATTTGCGCTCACTGATGCCGGCAACGGCGAGGGCGTGATGGGTGCGGTGGTGGAACTCTACCCAACTGCCAAGCCCGACAACAAGCGATATTACACATCGGGATTGAATGGAGCGGTCGAAATCACGGGGCTGGCTTACGGGCAGTACACGATGATTGCGACATTCCTCGGTTATGAGGACACAAAGAAAGAGTTTACGCTCGGGCAGGCAAACAAGAATCTCGGCAAGGTGGCTATGAAGCAGAGTTCGACGCGAATAGATACCGTGGTGAAAGCGGCGAAAGCGTTGCGCGCATCGCAGGACGGCGATACGCTCAGTTACAATGCGGGAGCGTTCAAGGTGGCGAGCGATGCCGACGTGGAGGGGTTGCTGAAAAAGATGCCGGGCATCACCATCAGCAACGGCTCGGTAGAGGCGCAGGGCGAGACTATCCAAAAGATTTTTGTCGATGGCAAGGAGTTTTTCGGCGAGGATGTAAGCACAGCCATAAAGTCGCTGCCAGCCGAGGCGGTGGACAAAATAGAGGTGTTCAACAAGTTGAGCGACCAAGCGGAATTCTCGGGAATGGACGATGGCGAGGGATACAAGGCTCTGAACATCGTAACCAAGAGCGACATGCGGCAGGGGCAGTTCGGAAAGATGTATGCCGGCTACGGCTATCAGCCAGAGACGGACGAGGTAACGTCGCATCACAAATATATGATAGGCGGCAACGTGAACGTCTTTAACGGCGACAGCAGAATATCGGCAATCGGGTTGTTCAACAACATAAACCAGCAGAATTTCTCGTTCGAGGACATATTGGGCGTCAGCGGCAACTCGGGCGGCGGTGGCGGAGGAGGTCGCCGAGGCGGTGGCGTGGGCGACTATATGGTGCGTCAGCAGGACGGCGTGGCGTCGGTCAATTCCATTGGTCTGAACTATTCGGACGTGTGGGGAAGAAAGGACAACGTAAAGTTCCAAGGCAGTTACTTTTTCAACAATACCACTACCAAAAACCTTGCAACGGACAACACATGGTATGAGGATCCGTCGCCTGTAGATACGCTCCATACGGAAGGTCGGTCGAGGATAGTGAACAACAATCACCGTCTGAATGCGCGCCTCGATTGGAAAATATCGCGCAATCAGTCGCTGATGTCGCGCACTGCATTCAGTTATCAGGGGAATGACCCGACGCGCTCGACGCTCGGTTATCAGTACGGTCAGAGCGGTCTGCTCTACAAGAACGACTATTCGCACAACGACTATTACGGCGTGAACGTTACGGAGTTTCTGCAATATCGTCTGAAACTCGGCAAGCCCGGGCGGACGATGACGGTAGATGGCAGATTCAACTACAAGGACAATCACAGCAAGAAGCATACATCGTCGAATCAAGCGGCTGCGGAGAGATACGACACGGCGGAGGAGAGCGCGTACAACAGATATATGAACGACTACATATATTCGGGCGCATGGAGCGGGCTGGCGAATGTCGAGGATTTGTATTCGCCATTGTATCAATATGTAACCTCGCCGACGAGGACGTACAACATTCGCGGAGCGTTCGTATATAACGAGCCGATTGCGCGGAATATGCAACTCAGTTTTCAGTACAGGTTCAATTACGAGGACCAGACCAAAGACCAGCGGGCGTATTACACCGATGACAAGTTCGGCATAACGGAGCCGAACGAACAGATGAGCAAATCGTATGCGAGCGGGTACTGGAAGCATCGAATAGGACCCGGATTCCGTTATTCGAAAAACAAGAATACGATTATTGCGAATGTATATTATCAGCGTTCGTCGCTCGACGGCAGCATAGGCAATACGCACAAAATAAAAAAGTCGTTCAACGATGTTACCTATTTCGGAATGATAAACTATGCATTCAACAAGGAGAATTCGATTCGTATGTTCTTCCGTTCGAGCACGGACAACCCGTCGATTACGCAGTTGCAAAACATATTCGACGTATCGACACCGCAGTATCTGAGCGTGGGTAACAAGGATTTGAATCCGTCGTTCACGCACCGCATAAATTTCCACTACATACACTCCAACATAGAAAAGGGGCGGACGTTCATGTGGATGTTTATGATGCAGCACCAGCAGAATTACATATCGGGGTCGACGTGGTACAATACGGGCGGTTTCGATTTGGAGGAGTTCGGCGACATAGAGGTACCGAAAACGGCGGACGGCGGTTCGTACAAGCCGCAAAGAATAACCTCGTATGAGAATATGGACGGGTATTGGTACCTGCGGACGCACGTCAGTCTCGGTCTGCCGCTGTCGTTTATGAAATGTAATCTGAATTTGATGGCGGGCGTGAATTACAGCGTGGTACCGTCGGCGATTTACCAGACAGCCGAGTCGGGCAATGTATTGCAGAATATGATAGACCACAAATATACGGTCAATCACGCCAACAACATAGGGTACGATGCCTCGGTAACGTTGGGCAGCAACATATCGGAGAATATCGACTTTACGCTGTCGTGGAACGGAACGTATAATCAGGCGTGGAACACGGCGGCAAAGAACAGTGCGGGCAAGAACGTCAAGAACAACTATTTTTACCACACGGCGTCTGGGTCGCTCAAATGGGTATTCTGGAAGGGATTTACCTTTACGGCAAGTTGCTCGTATGTGCAGTATGTCGGTTTCACGAACGATTACAACGAGAGTTATGTGCTGTGCAACCTCTATTTGGGCAAAAAGTTGTTCCGCAACAACTTGGGCGAAATACAAATCGGTGTGAACGACGTTGCCAACCAAAATACGGCGTTCGCACGCAATACGGGCTCGGGTTACACGCAGAATCTGACAAACAGCGTCATAGGACGTTATTTCTGCGTGCAGTTCGTTTACAACCTGCGTCATTTCGGCAAGCGCGGTTCGAAAAATGCGAAAGATTACGACATTCAGGAGAGCAAGAGCGGCGTGGGTATGAGCAGCGGCAACAACGGCGGTATGCGGTTCGGTCCGCCGCCGGGAGGTGGAAGATAAAACAGGGCAGGAGACTCTACCCTATTTTTAAGGCAGGCACTCGGATGGGTGGCTGTCTTTTTTTGTTTTGATAGGTTTATAGGGAGAATAGGGGAAGATAGGGTTTATAATAGAATTACGCGAACTAAGATTACTTGTATCAGGAAAGTTTTTAGGGCAAAGGTAGATTAACCTTCGGTTTTCCTCCTTCGCGCCTCGGCAATTCGAGTGAACTCGATTGCGCTCGGCTTGGCGTCGGTCGCCCATAACCCGTCGCATAGAACATTATCGGGTATCGGCAAGGACTGTAATTGCTCGGGCTCGCTATGACACAATAAATAAATGGAGGAATCTTGTGATTCCTCCATTTATTACTACTATCCACAGTTCTAATGTTTGCGGAGGCGGAGTTTGGTGGCGACCTTTTTGCGTTGGCGGCGCAGGCGGTCGAGCGTGCGGCGAGCCAAGTCCCGGTTGAGCACCATGTGGATACCTATGACTGCAAGGCAGCCGTAAATCAGCACGAGACGCCACAAAGCCTCGATTTCGGGCAATACCTCCTCGAACGATGCGCCCATACTCTGCACGCGGATATATGCGCCGATTACGCTACTGCTCGGGAATATCTTGCCGAACATATAGAGCCAATGAGGAAAACACTCCTTGGGGAGCGAGGCTCCGCTCAAAAGCAGAATCGGAATAGATGTCCACAGCAACCAGCAGAGTGAGTTCTCACGACGCGAAAAGAGCGTCGAAACAGCGATACCCATAAAGATGCATGCGAGCAGATAAGGTATTACAACGGCGGCGCAATCGAGAACGCTGCCGTTCATCGGGTAACGGAACAAGTGGTAATGCACCGTAAGAACGTATGTAGCCGTAACCGCGTAAATCGAGATGTAGGTGAACGCCTTGCCCAACACGGTCGGCACGGTCGAAAGTCGGTCGCGCCCGGGAGGGGTAAGGCGGGCATAGAGGTTGTATTCGCGCCAAGTACCGCCTATCATTCCGATACCTATCAAGGCGGTCTGCTGCAAAATCACGAGAATGATTGCGGGCATAATGAATGTGCCGTAGCCGAGATAGGGATTGAACAGGTTGTGCGACTGGTAGATAACCGGTTGCGTTACAGCCTTCGCCTGCGGAATGTCGATGCCTTTGGCGACAAGGCGTTGGAAACCGACCATTGCGCCCGACGTCGAGATGGAGGCGACAATCTCCTGAAACACCTGACGGTACATCAGAAAGTAACTGGCATCGCAATAGATGGAGACGTTGGACTGCATACCGCCGACGAGGTTTTTCTCGTAGTCGTGCGGAATATAGACAACACCATAGACCTCGTGGTCGAAAAAGAGTGCCTTGGCTGTCTCCATATCGGGAGCCTCGTAAGCGACGTAGGTATTTGGTCCCGCGTCGAACGAGGAGGTAAGCGCGCGACTCGCGTTGGTGCGGTCGTGGTCGATGACTGCGATAGGTACGTTTTGCAGTACCTCGTTGTTATAGCCGAAGGAGTAGAGCGTGGAGTAGATGAATATGGCGAAGACGATGACGAGCATAACGCCAGGGTCGGAAAAGATTTCGCGATACTCGTTGCGCATAATCGCCGCTATCTCGCGGCAATAGAGTGCGATGTACTCTTTGAGTCTTTTCATACTACAACTTCCCCCAATATTTTTTATAGGTACATTCGCGACGGAACAGTCGGGAGGTCAGCACGGGCAGGCACCAGAACAACATCATATACCCCACTTCGGGAATGGAGATGCCGACGGGCGCGCCACGCAGAACCTGATCGATGAACACCCGCATATAGAACGTGAACGGAAACAGGCAACCGAACCATTGCAGTACGGGAGCCATTGCCATGGTCGGAAAGGTAAGTCCCGAGAAGGTGAATGCCAACACCGAATAGCCGCCACCGAACGAGAGGGCAAGGCGCATATTGTCGGTCAGCGCAAGCACGAACAGTCCGATAGCCTCGTAACTGAGAATGAAAACGACGGTAGCCAAGCCGAGCAGGGCAATGCTGCCGTTCATCGGAGCACCCATAACGTTGAATATGATGACGTGCATGGCTACGGCGACTATACACATAACGATGGTTATCGGCAGTGTTTTGCCGATGATTGCCGCCACCATGGAGCCGCGTCCCGTGTCGAGCCACTCCTTGGCGGTGGAATTTTTGAGTTCGCTGCCTGCGGCGTAGATGGTTGATAGAATGGTGAAAATCATCAGCATCATAGCCATAAAGCAGGGGGCGACATAGTAGCCGTAGTTGATGTAGGGATTGAACAGAACGTGTTTGGTGAAGCGTATCGGTTGCGCCTGCGCCATAGCCTGCCGAGCCGAAAGTCCGCGACTTTGCAGAAGGTTGAGTCGGACGCCGACGGAGAAGGTGGTAACAGCCGTCTGCACGTCCTTGGCAAGCAGCGAATTGACGGAGATGTTGGTACCCGAATTATAGAGTTGGACATGTGCCTGTCCGCCACCCATAATGTTCTTTTCGAACTTTGCGGGAATCTGCAACACGGCATATACCCGACCCTCGCGAATGAGCGTCATACCCTCGTTCATATCCTGAATACCGTATGCCACCAATGCCGCAGGGGTCTCATCGACCATGCGTGTAAGTTTGCGTGAAAGGTCGGAGTTGTCCTCGTCCAAAACGGCAATAGGCAGGCTCTCGGCAACGCCCTTTTCAAAGAAAACGGCGAAAAAGATGATGGAGATGAGCGGCAGGACGGCGAGCATCGCAATGTAGGTTACACTGCGACGGATTCGCCTCAGTTCGCGAACGAAAACGGCGTATATGCTTCCGAAAAAGTTACGCATCGCGCTACTCTATTTTGCTCCAATTGACAATCGCACTCATACCCGGGCGGAGACCTGCGAGTGCATCGACGGGTTTCATCTTGACGGCGAAAGTGCGAATATCGAAACCGCCCTGCGTGCGGGTTGCGTTCCAAGTGGCGAAATCGGCTTGAACGGCGATATAGGTTACTTGGAGAGCGACGGTTTTGTCGAGCGCGGGAATATAGGCTTCGATCTGTTTGCCCATTTGAATTTTGGGCAGCATGGTCTCTTTGATGTTGAAGGTAACCCACGCATCGGTCAAATCGAGAATAGTTACGACAGGATAGCCGCTGCCGACGAGTTCGCCCTCTTCGGAAATGACGGTCGAGACCTCGCCCGAAACGGGAGAATAGACCATAGCATCGTTGATGTAGGATTCGACTTCGCGGACAGCCCCCTGTGCCTGACGCACCTGTGCGGCTGCGGCGGCTTTCTCCTCCTTGCGCGCGCCCTCCAATGCCATACGGTATTGGGAATGCGCCGCACTTTCGGTGGCGGTCATGGCGTCGTAGTTCGCCTTCGCCTCGTCGAGTTTTTGGGCAGGCACCACACCGTCGCGGTAGAGGTTCTGTACGCGCTCGTAGGTCTTTTTAGCCAACTCCTTGCCCGTCTGCGCCTTTTGCCACATATTCAGAGCCGATTCGATTTGCTGACTGCGGGCACCCGCGACAGCCTTGTCGTCCAACGCTTTGGCAGCACTGCGAACAGCCTCCGCCTGTTGGAGTTTGGCGTTGAGTTCGGGAGTGGAGAGGACGTAAAGCAACTGTCCCTTCTCGACACTTTCACCCTGCTCGACCTTCATCGAGTCGATACGTCCCGGCACTTTCGACGAAGCCTTGTAGGAGGTGCACTCGACGGTACCCTGAATAAGGACAGGTTCGCTTTTGACGAGATAGAGCCCCAAGGCGATTATCGCGATGACGACAACGCCGATAGCGGAAAGAATCCCGACAATGTTGATTTTTCTCATATCTTTTTGCGTTTTATTGTTTGCTATAAGTTATCTGTCGGGCAGATGCACTGCGCGAATAATCGAGGAATTGGTCGCTTATGCCTGCGGCTTCGAGCAACTTGGCAAGATAGAGGTCGAAATTGTAGGCAGCCTGCATACGCTCGATTTTCACTTTGGCGAGGTTCAACTCGGCATCGACCAAATCTGTCGATGTACCCAAGCCTTCGAGGTAGGCGGCATTCTTGGCACGCAGGTACTCCTCGGCAAAGGCGATGGACGCCTCGATGGATTCGATTTGGTTGCGGTAATTGACCATTTTGTTGTAGATGCTCTCGACCCAAATGGCTACGTCCTTGCCCGCCTTGGTTTGCAAAGCCTCGACGCGGCGCACGGTGTTTTTGGCTGCGGAGTACTTGTATTCACGGTTCAAACCGTCGAATATCTTGAAATTGAAGCCGACGCCGACAGCCCAGCGAGGAAGAATCCCCGTAACCTGATAGTTGTAGAACGTGCCGCCGCCGATAGCCACGATTTGAGGCATAAAGTCGGCGCGGTGGACGTTGGCGTTCTGCTTGGCGAGTTGGCGTTTTATATCGACCTGATTGAGCAGAGGGTTGTTGTCCTCGGCGATGTTGCGGTAGTAGTCGAGCGTCTCGATGCCGTCCATCACGAACATTGCCGTAACGGGAATTGCCGTGCGGTCGGTGCCGAGCGTATTGCACAGGGCATTGCCGACGGTCTCTGCCTGCAACTGCGAGTTGAGCAGGTCGCGTTGTGCCTCGGCGTATTTGTATTCGACATAGAGGCGTTCGGTCTGGGCTACCATACCGTTCTTTTCAAGAGACTTAATGTCGCGCAGGTGCTGTTCCATACCTGCCAAAACCTGTTTGCGGACATCGACCACATCGAGAGCCAAAGCGTAGCCGTAATAACGTTCGACGACCTCGGACATCAGAGCGTTGCGCTGTTGCGCGCCCTGTGCCTGTGCCGATTTCTCGTTGAGTTTGGCAGCCTTGTTCGCCGCGACGATTTTACCGCCCATAAAGATAGGCATCTGCACATCGCCGCCGATAAAGCCGAAACTGCGGTTTTGGAGCGTGTATGCCCAATCCAAACCGAGCAGGGAGTTCAAGCCGCCCTGAATATTCGGAAGCATCGGAGATATGATAGGACCGAGTACAGGGTCTTTGGCTATCTGCCCTATTTGGTTCATCATATTGCCAGCATTTTCCGAAACCGGACCTTTCAATTTGTTGAGATCTATGCCTATATCCTTGCCCATATAAGCATAGGCACCCTTGACACTGATTTTCGGCATAAAGAGACCTATTGCCGCCTGACGCTCACGCTTGGCGGCTTTCTCCTCGTACTCCAATGCCTTCAAGGTAGGATTGCCCTCCATGGTGAGATTGACAGCCTCCTCCAAAGTGATGGTATCGCCCGTACTCTGCGCCGAAAGATTGGCGACAAAAGCGAGTGCGGCGATTGTCAAAACAAACTTTTTCATTGCTTTATATTATTTTCCAATTATTTATTCACCTGCGCAAATATATATTAAAATACCTTAATTACATAATTCCATAAGCGTTATTTCGGGTTTTGCCCCGATTCGCATATAAAAACCGACAGTTCCGATGCCGTCGTTGATGTAGAGCCTATGGCGGTCTTCCTCATACAGTCCGCTCCATTCGCGATACATCAGCATGGCGGGCGAAAGGCGCACACTACCCCACTCGGCTTTCATCTGCGCGGCATGAACATGTCCCGAGAGGGTAAGGTCGCCGTAACCCGCCTTTATGATTCCGTGCCACAGTTGCGGTAAATGGCTGACGGTTATGTTAAAGAGCGAATCGGGCACGCCGGCATAGATGCGGGTGAGGTCGTACTCGTCGGCGGAGAACGAAAATTTGCGCCGCAACGTAAGCAGAGTGTCCGAAAAGTCGATACCCGTAACCGAAATAGCCGCATTGCCTCTATGTACATAAATCGTGCTATCGCGCAATAGTCGCCACCCGATTTTACGAACGGAGGCGCAAACGCGGGCGATATTTTCGGTGCGAGGCAGAGCGACAGTGTCTTTTATGTAGATGCCCGTGTCGTGATTGCCGAGTACGGCGACGACACCATCCGTCGCCTTTATATTGCTCAATATGCGTTCGATACGCGGTGTGAGTTCGGGGTGGCGGATATTGACCAAGTCGCCGCCGAATACGACCATATCGGGGTGGAGCGAATTGAGCGTATCGACTATTTTTGTGCAGAATACGGGTGCATCGAGCATCGCGCCGATATGCAGGTCGCTGATAAAGGCTATGCGATAGCCGTCGAACGAGGCGGGCAGGTCGGGGTATTGCAGTTTTACGGTTTTTACGGCAATGGACATCCTTGTTTTTACGGTGCCTGTCAGCAGCAAACAGAATACAGAGACGGAGAGGGCGGAAGCGACAATGCCGGCAATGGTGCGGTTGCGGATTGCAAACAATCCGAAATAGAACGCAAGGCGCGGCAGGACGGAGAGAAACCAGAGGGTCGTCGTCCACATCGAGGCATCTGAAAAGAGTTGCGTATTGTCGTAAATAAACAGCCCGTTGGCGAATGCAATCACAAATAGAGGTAAGAGGTCGGTAACGGCAAAGAATGAGACGGTTACGCATCGCAAAATTTTGCTCCGCCACCGGCGAATGAAGCGACGGTAAGCAAAGAGATCTGCGAGAATTGCGGAGACGAAAACGAGTATGAAAATTGCGGTTATCATAGTGCAAAGATAGCAAATTATCGGGCTCGCGGAAAAAGGGCGACGAACAACCGCGAATTTTGCGTATATTTGTCCTCACTATTTCGATTGGATATTATGGATTTACACTTTACGGGAATAATTACGGGCATTGCGACATTTTTTGTCATCGGGATATTTCACCCGCTCGTCATCAAGGGCGAATACTATTTCGGCGTAAAAATATGGTGGATATTTATGCTTATGGGCATTGCGGCGATGACGGCATCGGCATTTGTGGAGAATGTATTATGTTCCACGCTGTTGGCAGTATGGGGCGCATCGTCGTTTTGGAGTATAGGCGAGTTGTTCCATCAGCGCAAGCGCGTAGAGAAAGGGTGGTTCCCGAAACGTGAAAATAGAAAATAGATGCGCCTGTCGTCGGTAATATTCGCTATTGTGTTTGTCTGCGGTCTTACAGGTTGCGGGCATCGCAATATGACGGTTGCAGAGGCTGGGGCGGTTGATTCGATGCCTTTGCGCAAAATCAGAATCGTATTCGTGGGAGATGTAATGATGCATACGCCGCAAGTGGCTAAGGCTTACACGGGTATCAATTACGATTTCACGCAGACCTTCAAGTATGTGAAGCCGATTTTCGAGAGTGCGGACTTGGTTGTTGCGAACCTCGAAACCACGCTTGCGGAGACGCCGCCATACACGGGTTATCCGCAGTTCCGTTCGCCTGCCGCAGTTGCCGATGCGCTGAAAGAGGCGGGAGTCGATGCGGTGGTGATGGCTAACAACCACACAGTGGATTATGGTGCGGAAGGAGTAAGGCGGAGCGTGCGGATTTTGGACGAACGCGGAATCGCCCACACGGGAAGTTTTGCAGACAGCACCGATTATACGGCAAACAATCCGCTGTTTATGGAGCGAAGCGGCGTGCGCGTGGCGATTCTCAACTACACTTACGGCACGAACGGGATTCCCGTGCGGGGCGGAATCATTGTAAATCATATAGATACCGCGGCTATTTTGAAAGATGTCGCACGGGCTTCGGCTGCCGACTGTACGATAGCATATCTGCATTGGGGCGAGGAGTATGCGCGGACGGAGAACGATGCGCAACGGCGGATTGCGGAGTTTTTCCACCGCAACGGCGTGCGCGCGGTGATAGGTTCGCACCCGCATGTCGTGCAACCCTGCTCGCTGACGGATTCGACGATTACGGTCTATTCGCTCGGCAATTTCGTGTCGAATCAGCGCAAACGCTACTGCGACGGCGGGCTGATAGCAACGCTCGACATATCGTTCGTCGGGGGCAGTGCGGCATACGCGCTCGAACTTATGCCCGTGTGGGTAAGGCAGGTGGATTATGCCGTAATACCGCAATGCGTGGGCGACACGATGACGATGAGCGGAGCGGACAGCGCAGCATATCATCGCTTTATGGCGGATACGGCGGAGTTGCTCGGCAAATAATTTTTGCAGATTCTTTTTAACCTTTCTTTGCCAACCATATCTATATTAACGAAAACCGTTTGCAAACGATGACACGCGATGAGGAGAAATCCGAGATAATCGACCTACTGAGGTCGGGCGATACGACGGCGGCATTCGACGAGATTATAGACCGATACAATGAGAGGCTGTATTGGCATATAAGGCGAATCGTGGTGCTGCACGAGGAGGCGGAAGATGTGTTGCAGGAGACATTCGTAGCGGCATTCACCAATGCGGGCGGTTTTCGGGGCGAAAGCGAGGGCTCTTTGGCGGGTTGGCTCTACAAGATTGCGACCAATCTGAGCATCAAGGCTTTGAAGCGTCGCAGGCGGGGCATATTTTCGTCGGTCGATTCGTTGCGCGGGCAGTTGCTTTCGAGCCTCGACAGCGAGTTTTTGCCCGAGGCGGACGAGATAGCGATGAAATTGCAACGGGCGGTAACGGCGTTGCCGATGAAGCAGAAATTGGTGTTCAATATGCGATATTACGACGAGATGCCGTTCGAACAAATCGCGCAGGCAACAGGGCAGAAGGTGGGGACACTGAAAACGAATTACCACTATGCAGTGGAGAAAGTAAAACGAGAGGTAACAACAATAAAATTATGAATATGAAACAAATGCCATACAAAGTACCGGACGGATTTATGGAGTTGTCGCGTATGCGCAACCGTGCTGCGGTGCATCGGGCGGCGGCAGAGCGGACGAAACATAAACGGAGTACGGGAGTGCGTTGGGCGATGTCGATTGCAGCGACGGCAGCGTGCCTTGCGATAGGAATTGTCGGGTATCAGCAATTCGACAGCAGAAACGACGAACTGACGCGATTCATAGCGCAGATACAGTATGCACCCGACGATATGATGGACGAAATGGCGGCAGACGCTGTCGAATATCCCGAGGATATAAACCTGTTGTAAAGATAAAGAGCCGACGGCTATACGCAAGAGGAAATGCAGGAAAAACCTTTTATTTAACTAAAACTCATAATGCTATGAAAAAGATGATGTTGGCAGTCGTATGCGTACTGACTGCGATGGTTGCACAAAACTCATTTGCACAGGAAGCCAAGACGGCAGATGAAGCGGCGAAAGAGAAGCGCGAGCAGATGATGCAGACGCGATTGGGTATGCTCAAAGACGAGTTGAAACTGTCGGACGAGCAGGCGGCGAAATTCGAGCCGATTTACCGTGCATATCGCAAGGAGATGTCGCGTGTGGTCGATAACAAAACAGCGCGCATAAAAAAAGATGAGATAACGAATGACAATGCGTTGAAAGTGATTGCAACGAAGTTGTCGAACACAATCAACACTTCATCTCTGAAACAGCGTTACCTGTTCGTATTTGCCGAGGTGTTGGAGCCTGTGCAGATAGAGAAACTTTACCGCATCGACGACCGCATTGCCAAGGAAGCGAAGAAAGTCGTACAGTATCGCAAATAAGCAAAACGGTTTGTATTATTTATCGGAATTATCTACTTTGGGCTTTTGTACTCCGCAAGGAGCGTGAGCGACGCGGCCTAAAACCTCTTTGTCATCGCGAACGAACGTAAGTGAGTGTGGCGATCTACCATTGTGTCGGGTATCAGCGAGGGTATTTATAACAGCGGTAGCTAACCTTCGGTTTTCCTCCTTCGCGCCTCGGCAA
>CAVKRC010000036.1:0-21895 GCA_963658625.1 bacterium | reverse complement strand
TGGTCTGATGGCCGAGTGGCTAGGCAAAGGTCTGCAAAACCTTGTACAGCGGTTCGAGTCCGCTTCAGACCTCACGAAACCTCTCTACAACTGCTTGTAGAGAGGTTTTTCTGTTTTTACACACATTTTTACGCTCCTTTTACCACTCCAATGCGAACAAAAAAGCGATAATGATGCCCCAAAAGACCATCACACCAAAAAAGTGCGACGGTCTTGTCGTATTTATCAAATGCCGAGTTCCCGGTTATTCGGAGGTTGTGGCGGAGGCTTCGCGGACGAGACGATAGACCGACGAGCGGCTGACATCGTATTTCATCGCCACAGCCTCGCACGACATTTTGATATGGCGTACCTCGCTGACAATCTTCTCGCGCAGGCGATCGTCTATGCGTGTATAGGTTTTGTGGAACAGTCCCGTGCGCCCCATAATACGGTAGCGACGCAACCACATACGCACCTGCGATGCGTCCACGCCGAGTTTTCGACCTATTTCTGTCGAACTGACTCCTTTTTCGTAAAGACGGACGATTTTGTCCTTCTTGGTCATCGAATGCTTATTGTACTTAATCATCTTTTGTTATGTTTAGGTTTAACAATTCTTCTCTTTCCGGATTGCCCGCCGTTGCTTCCGTCCCACCGAAAGCGCGGGAACCGTTCGTAAATATCATCGGTCGGTTCGGGACGCAGAAAATAGCGGAACGGCAACACACCGCGTGCCCGGTTGTACTTATCTATATATGCCCTGTAATGGCGCAGCACGAGGACGGGAACATTCCTGCACTCGTCGGTGTAGGTGCGGCGAATGAAACTCTCGTAGGCGTTCATCTCTGCGCGGTGGCGACTGACGGCAATTCCGCAGACCAAAAGGCAGAGCAACAGTGCGCCGACCGACAGAACTCCTGCGACAAGGCAGAAAACCGAAATACCCATAGGCTTACGAATCTTTCTCCTTGAACTCCGCCGCGCGGTGCAGCCGTATGGAGTAGGCGACCGCCTCGACCACGCAGAACATAATTATAATGAGCAGCGCGGCAACGACAATCCATACGAGGAAGTCGGTATCGCCACCGATTTCCGCCGCTCCCGCATCGTAGTAAGTTCCCGAAAACTCTGTCATAATTCCCGAATGCTTTGGTTCGACAATAACCCGCCCGAATCAATTGCCCTCGACGACGGGGCGAATGCTCTGTCCGAAATCGAATCGGTTGTGGTAGAAAAGCAGCGACCCGTCGAGCAGGAAATAGTAACTGTCGTATTTGTCGTATGCCGTCGTCGTCCAATAGTAGGCTCCGCTGCCGATGAAAAATATCGCACCCGAGGCATGGGAACGCTGACCCGTGGCAGGGAAAAATATGGTGTTGTCCTTTTTGTCGGTGTCGCAATAGAACTCCATACCCTTGCGCCACACGCCTTTGATGTGGTCGTTGGTGAAGACTTGGTATGCCGACGGCTTGGGTACGGTGAATCCCACGGGACACGGGTCGTATATCGTCTTTGCGAACTTGTCCATACCGCTGTCTATGGCGTATGTTTTCTGATTGGTGTTCCACAGGTTGCAGTAATCGCAGGTCGAGCCGTGCGACTCTCCCATTATGTAGGGGAAGAGTATGCTCTTTTTGATGTACACGTTGTAATTCCACGATTGTATTCTCTGTTCGGTCGTCGCCTTGCCCGTGATGTCGTAAACCGGTTTGTCGCCTTGGTGCGCGTAGTTGAGGGAGGGCATCATCGGGTCTTTGCGCCCCCATTGGTAGTAGGGACTGTTGCCCTGCAACTCGGTCTCCTCGTAATGGGAGTATTGCCTGATTTTGATGGTGCGCTCGCGTCGGCTGCCGCTTTTCTGCTCCAACTTAATCATCAGCGAGCGTGCCGCATATGTGTCGGTCGTTCCTGCCGTGAAGCACCAGCCGAGATTTATCGGCATAAAGTTGAATTGCGTGCCGTCGCCCGCCTTTACGACCGTCCTAATATCGTCGCCGAGTTGGTATGCCGTAACCCATATATGCCACGACCACATAATCTCGCGATTGGCGTTGCGAATGGCGACCACGGCATTGCCTTGGCAGATGTTCTCCTGCGAGATTTCGAAAACGAGTGAACGCTTGTCGTCCGAAAGCCAGACATTGTTCACCAGCCCGTTTGCGTCCTGCCATATCAATAGCGCATCGTCTATCTCGCATTCGGCGTTGTTATAGATGTACGGGTCGGTAATCGCCCTTCCCCAATGGTTGTAAAAGGTTTGCAGAACTGCTGTATTGTCGTTCTGCGTCATATACGCATCGCTGTTGGTTGCGCCGTCTTTTATGGCGTTGCCATAGACGAGCGGCAGGGTATAGGTGCCCGGCGCATTTACGATATAGCAGTTGGCGGTATTCATCGGCGTCGTTCCGCCGTTGGTCGCGAGGTCGTAGTCGTAAACGGGCTCGGCAGAGCGCAGAATGTCGTTGTAGTGTTGGCAGATGTCATCGACGCGGTCCGATACCTGCCCCTTTACCGACAATCCGATGACCTCGTCGGTGAAACTGCCCGTGCCTTCGGTCGCCGACAGCGTTACCCAATCGGGGCAGGTCTCCGACCATGTGGCACCGTTGTCTTCCGAATAGCCTTTGACGCGCCACGCCACCGAAGCCTTGCTGCCGTCGTTGCGCAGGCGGTAACTCGACACCTTGTAGGAACCCTCGCCGCCCAAGTAGGTGAAGGCGGCGGGTGATTTCGCCTTGAAAAACGTTTCTCCCGAGATGCTCGAACTCGATATGTGGTAGGTAACGGAGCAACCTGCCCGCCACTCCGTGCCGGCAATGTTCGACGAGAGCGTATATTCTACGCCGTCATCGAGTACGATGTCGATAGATGCCCCCGCAGGCAGCGTTTGGGGAATCATCATCAGCGTCTGTCCCGTAGAGGTGATAGGCTCGTCGCCCGAACCGTCGAACGATTTGTTGATGTCGAGCGTGAACTCGCCGATGCCGCCCAAATCCGCCCACGCGGGCGTGGCATCGAGAGTGCATGCTCCCTGCGTATATACCTCTTTTATGGTTATGGTTTTGATTTTGCAGGCGACCATATCATCGCCCGTTACGAATCGGATTGCCGTGAGTGCGTGCTTGAAATCGAGATTCACCTTCGGAGCGTCGGTCGCACTGCCGACGACATCGCCCGAGCGTGCGACGAGCAAATCGTTCTGCTCATAGACGGAGGCAGGCACGGCGTAGCGGATTGCGGGAACACCCGTTGCGCTCTTGTCGGAGAGTGTCGCTCCCTTGCAACCGTATGGCGAATAGGCGTGGAAACGCACCTTGCTGCCGTTGTTCGGATAGTGATAGGAGGTCGTCCAGCCCGAGTCGCGCGCGATGCGGACATCGTACATAAAGTCGGGCGCGAGCGCGTCGCTCCAATCGCCGTTGAAATTGAACCCGAGAATGCCCGCGTCGGCGATGGTCGTGTCGGTAACGGGTTCGGCGCGCGTGAGGTCGTCGTCTGCTGACTGTATGCCCTCCTGCTCGGTAACGTGCAGGAACATGGGTTTGGCTCCGCCTTCGAGCGACAGGCACGAATAGCGTGTCGTTCCCGCATCATCGTCCCCTTGCGTAACGAGGGGCGAGTGGGCGGAAACGGCGAAACTTATGAGTGTCGTCGGGCGAAGGTCGTTGTGCGTACCGTCTTTCGTGCAGGCAGCGAATGCAGTCGCCCCCAAAAGCGGGACGAACAGATAGTGTCGTATGTTCTTTTGAATCGGTTTCATAATAATTGCTGATAAATTGGTTTGTGATTTTTGCGAAAACACGGTCATTCCCGCTCTCTGATACAGCGCACCGACATACCCGTCATACGATGGCGGTTGGTAACCTCGGCACGGCTCGTGAATATGTAGAAACTGCCCGCATAACGCTGGGTGGTCGAAATTTTCTTGTACGGTGTCCCCGTCGCATAGTAGGCGTGATAACCCACTGCCGTCAGTTTGCCGTAGTCGATATTCTTGTTGGTCTCGGTGCGGTAGCCAACGGCAGGGAGATATATGGTATTCTCTTTTGCTGCATCGCAATAGAAATACCACCCTTTGCTCCAACCGCCAGCAACATCGGTGAGTTTCAGATTGTTGAACGCCGCCATCGGCGGAACGCTGTATCCGACGGGGCTCGGGTCGTACACGGTCTTGCGGATTGTCGTGGCATCGGGTTCGAAATAGTTGTCCGCGCTCCACAGATTGTCGAAACTCTGGTTCATCTTTGCACTCGTGCAGAACGTAAGGGGATTGAGAATGCACCCCTTGATTGTGCCGGTCTTGTCGCCCCAAGTGCCGACGAACGGGATTTCGGTCTGTGCCGTACCGTCGCTGTCGTAGTAGGTTTTGCCCGTATCGCCGTTGTCGAAGCCGTCGGCAGGCGGCAACGGGTCTTTGCGTCCCCATTGATAATAGGTGGAGCCGCCCGAAACGTTGCCGACGTATGCGCTTTGGCGGAACTCGACAATCCGTTCGAGTCCCTTGCTGCCGTTTTGGGTGAATCTGACCGAGACGCTGCGCGCAGGATAGGAATCGTCCGACGTGTAGCACCAACCCAAATTGAGCGGCATAAAATCGTACTGCAACCCTTCTGCATTGGTAACGGCGATGTCGCCCGCGCCCAATCGGTAGTCGGTAATCCAGATGTGCCACGACCACATAATGTTGCCGTCGGCATCGCGTACTGCGACCACGGCGTTGGCTTGGTCGATATTCTCGCGAGGCACCTCGAACTCCAACGAGCGATTGTCCGCCGAGAGGGCGACGCCCGTAACGACGTCGGCTTTGTCCTGCCAAACCACGACCGCATCGGCAGGCGTGCAATCGGCGTTTTCGTAGATGTATGGCGAGGTAATCGCTTCGCCGAGGTGATTGACGAATGCGGTGAGTATGTAGTCGCCCGCAACCGACGAGGTGTATGCTGCCGCATTGGTCGCCCCGTCCTTTATGGCGTTGCCATAGACCAACGGCAGGGAGTATCTGCCTGCGGCATTGATTATGTAGCAGTTGGCTGTGTTCATCGGTGCGGTTCCGCCGTCGGTCGCGAGGTCGTAAACGCCCGACACGGGGCTGTTCTGCGAGAGTTTCTCGTAGTGTCCGATGTCAGCCGTTTGTGCCTCTGCCGTGGCAGGCAGTTCCTCTTCGCTGTCGCTGCCCGTGCCTGCCGTTGTCAAGGCAAGCCAGTCGGGACAACTGTCGCTCCAAGTCGCTCCGCCGTCGGTCGAATAACCTGTAACGCTCCACGCAACAGCGGTTTTCGTGCCGTCGGTACGCAGGCGGTAACTCGCTACCTTGTAGGTGGCGGTGCCGCCCGTATGTGCGAATGCGGCAGGTGCGGTAACGGCGAATACGGGTTCGCCCGTAATGCTCGACGAGGAGATTCTGTAAACCGTGGTCTGCCCCGCTTTCCACTCCACGCCCGCCAAAGATGCCGAAAGCGTGTGCTCGGAACCGTCGTCGATAACCACCTCGACCGTCGCACCGTCGGGCAGGGTTTGCGGAATCATCATAAAGGTCTGCGATTCGGCGGTAATCGGCTCGTCGGCAACTCCGCCTGCCATCTTGTCCAACGCCTGCGAAAAATCGCCCGTGCTATGCCCCGCCGTCCAGACGGGAATGTCTCCGAGCGGACATACTCCGCTGTCGAACACCCCTTTCAAGGCGACCGATTTGATTGTCCCCTCGGCTATATCGTCGCCCGTAACGAATTTGACGGCAGAGAGTGCGTGGCGGAATACGAGCGACGTCGTGCCGCCTGCCGTTCGGGAGACGATGTCATCGGAGACGGCGCACATCACATCGCACTGCTCATCGACCGATTCGGGTACGGTGTAGCGGATTGCGGGAATGCCCGTCTGCCCTTTGCCCGACAACTCCACGCCCTTGCAACCGTATGGCGAATAGGCATAGAACCGCACTTTGCTGCCGTCGTTCGGATAGTGATAATCGGTAGCCCACCCCGACGCCTTGGTTATGCGCACGTCGTACATAAAGTCGGGCGCGAGACTCTCATTCCAGTCGCCGTAGAAATCGAACGCCACTATGCCCGCATCGGCGATGGTCGTCCCTGTTACTGGTTCGGCACGCGACTCCCGCGTTTCAGCCTTCGGCGAGACCTCGATGCCCTCTCGGGTTATGGCGTGCAGGTACATCGGCTCTCTGCCGCCGTCGAGTGTCAGACACGAGCAACTTACGGGGACGTTCGCTCGCCGTTGTACCGTTACCGACGACAGCGTCGAGGAGTCCGAGACGCGAAATACTATGCGGTTTGCCGCAAAATCCGCCGCCGTTCCGTTCTCCTTTGCGCAGGAGATGCCGCAGGCGACTGCCACGGCAAGCAACGGGCGGACGAGGCTTTTGAAAACGCACGAATACTGTTTCATAATAGTGTTTGTTCTGCCAAAAATCAATAATTCCGAAAATATGCAGGGGCAAGTATGCGCACTCTGCCTTTTTGCGATCGGGAGGGGAAAGAGCGTAAAGCTCCCCCCAAATAAATACGCTCCCAACGTTCGGCACGAAACAGAATCGAATTTTACAACAATGAGTCTTCGTGCCTGCGGTTTCAACCCCGCCCGATCAGAAATTTTGCGATACGAACCGCACCTTTTCGACGCGGTTTCGCTTGTGCAACCTATTTTACGTCGATGTCCTTCTCTTCGACCGTCCATGCGGTTACCGTAACCTTGAACGAAACGTTGCCGCCCAAGATGTCGTCGCCCGGTTTCGGTTTATCCGGTTCCTCGGGCGAGTCGGGATCCGCCTTACCTAAACCGTTGGTGTAGTCGAGCGTATAGATGTAGGTCTTGCCTGCCTCCCATTTGGTGTCGGCAGGAACGGGAACTGCCGACCAGCCGTCGAACAGCACCTTGCCTGCGGTGGAGGTCGCAACGAGTTTTACCGAAATGTAGGCACCGCGCTTCTTGCCGCCGTCGGTGGTGTTTTTCGGGTTGTCGGTTGCGTCCCAAGGCGTCAGCGTCTGCGGAATCAGCATCGCGCCGCCGTTGTCCGCCATAAGCGACTGTGCAGTGTCGTTCAGGTCGATAGAGTTGAATGTGAATTCGTAAACGGGTTTGTCGCCCTCGTCCTGACTCAAATTCCACACGCCTGCGCCCGCTCCTACATCCGGGAATGTGAAATCTCCTTTGGCAACGGGACGACCTATGCGCACGCCTGCCACCTTGCAGGAGTATGTACGGTTGTTGCATTTAGCCATCAATTTGATTTGCGACAACTGGTGATTGAGTCCTACGACCACGCCGTTGCCGTCGGCTTTGGTACCCTCGACGCATGCCGCCACGAAATCGGTCTGGTCTTTGACGGCGGTCTTCGGCGAGAATGCCGTCATCTTCTTTTCGCCCGCTTTCAGCGATACGCTGCCGCCTAAAACGTCGGACGAAGGGGCATAGCAGTAGAATTTGACCTTGCTGCCGTCGCCCGGCCAGCGGTGTTCGGGATTGGATTTGAAACTGCTGCTTCCAGCCTCCTTGGTGAACTCGGTCTCGTTGAAATAAAGCGCGTCCTTGGTGTCGAATGCGGTAACCTGCATACTTGCAAGGTCGTTGCCTATCTCCGCGCCTCGCACGGACAGAATGGACGATTTGAAACCGATGACGTCGGGATTGCCCTTCGCCACTTTTGCCGATTGCTCGTCTTTCGAGCATGATGCCAAAGCAACCGATGCCATGGCAACAACAAATAAAACTTTTTTCATGATAAAATAAATAAAATTGGTGATTTTGGTTTGTTATGTTTTTCCGCGAGGAAAACTTATTTAATATCTATCGGAACCTCGATTATCTTCCACTCCCCGACCTCGGGCTTCAATCCGCCCTCTTTGCCTATCGGTTTGGGCAAGTCGAGACCGTCGATTACTATCGGTATGTTGCTCCTGTCGGTTGCGTTGTGAATCTGCGCCGATACGTCGTATTTGTAGCCGTATTTCTGCCCGTCGGAGAGTATGACATATACCATCATAAAGTGCCGTTTCGCTCCGTTCGCGCAGTTGCCGAGCGATACCGCCCTGCCCGTCAGCGTACGCTTGGCGGCGTCGGCTTTCAATGCCGTGGAAATCGTAACGCTCTCGTCGCCGAACGAGCCGTCGGCAAGCCGTACCGAACCCGCAAGCGTCGAAATCGACGCCCCGAATCGGGTTTTCGCCGTATCGTCCAGATTGCCGACGTTGCGAACGGTGATGTTGTAGGTTTCGGATACCTGCGACATCGGCAGCGTGAGGGTCGCCGAACCTCCGCGCGGTTTCAATACGAGTTTGTTCGCCGCTGTGCCTCGCCACAATTTGTCGGCTTGCGCCGCCATTCGCTCCTTTTCCGTCCCTTCGGCGCGCGGAACGACCGACGATTCGATATTCAGCCCGTCGATGATTTTCACCTCGTCGGTGTATGCCTCGTATGTGGCGAAACGGTCGGTGTTGCGGTAAAGCACCGCGTGTGTGTCTCCGTTTACGGCAAGCGCGTCGTATGTACCTACGGGGACGACGATTTTACCGCCGTCGGCATTGTCGAAACCGTAGCGTTGAGGCTGACCGCCCTGCTCGGGAAAGAGGTATAGCGTCATCTTCGACGGCGAGGCTCCCGGCGTGGCTGTCCAGTCGAACTTTACAGCGACTTCGCTCTCGACGTCTGCCTTTTCGAGCAACTCTTTTTGTTGGCACCCCGCGCAGACGAGGAGTGCGAGCAGTATTATATAAAATTTGTTTTTCATTATTTCCTTCCTCCTTTCCTTTCATTATAGTTTCCGTAACCGATGAGCCACACGAGCGAAATCTCAGCCTTCGTCGGACCAATGAAATTGCGCCGTTTGCACGACTGCTCCACATAACCGCCGTTCATCGGCTTGTATTCGCGAACCTCGCCGCCGAGATAGCCTATGCCGATTGTGAAATCGAGATTGAGCCGTCGCGCAATGGGCAGGGCATAACCGTACTCCAAGCCCACACCCCAGTGCATATCGTCGAGCAGTGTCGTTTTCGGCTTGCCGCCCATATAGCCCGTGCCGCCGCACTCGAAATCGTATATCAACGCCTGTCCGTATATACCCAAATGGTGTCCCGTCATAGGCTTTGTCGCCGCGCACCTGCCGAGATATTTGCGGATAGTGAAATCGCCGCCGTAGATGCGCCAGTAGCGGTTGCGTTTGGCATTGTCCCACCATGCGTAGGCAGCATCGGCTCCTATTGTCCAGCCTTTCCCGAGGTGGAACTCCGCGCCTATGTTCGGTACGAGCAACAAATCGTAAAGCAGATTGGTTTTCAATGCCATATAGAACTTTTTAGGTTCTTTCGGAATGGCGGCTTCCGCTTCGCGACGCGCACGCTCCTCCGCCTCCAACCTTGCCCGCTCCTCTGCCTCGCGGCGGGCGCGTTCCTCGGCTTCTATCCTTGCCTGCTCCGCCTTTTTCTTGGCAAGAGCCTCGCGAATCTTTTGCATTGCTGCGGCATCTACCTCGACCTGTCCATCGACCCTGCCCGTAATCGCCACCAAGCGGTCGGGGTCGATGCCGACCAACTCTACCGAGTCGGTGATGCGGACGTTGCCGCTTACGGAAATCGGGTCATTGCTGTCGATATGTCCCTTGCCGAATACCGTTGCGGTAACAGGTCCTACGACATTGCCCGTTGCGTGTCCCGTAACCCGTCCTCTGACGGTAATCGTGCCGTCGTTCCACAATACTTTGTGAACCTCGCCGCGCACGTTGCCGTCGATTTTGCCACGACCGAGCAACTCGTTGTTCATCACATCGTGTACCTCCAATTCGCCTTTGACGAAACCCTTGGCATCGGGTACAGCCGACGCATCTATTCCCGCTTCGGGCAAACCGTAGCGGTACTCTATCTCAATATAGGAACTGCGCACCTGCGGAAAATTGTTCTCGAACATATATTTCCACGCCTCACCGCCGCCCAATGCCATAAGTTGGTGCTTGCGACCGCTGACGAGTCTCCCGTCTTTGACGATAAATTCGGGCGTGTTGCGGATAATGTCGATGACCTCGTCGCGGTACGGTACGCCGAAATCCTTTTCAATCTCCAACAGCAATCCGTCCCAATCCACATTCAGGGCGCGCCTCTCTATCTCCGCACTCTGCAAGGCGGGGTGGCGATGCAGAAAATCGGCAGTGATTTCGCCCCTTTCGCGCGACAACCGCTCGTTTACGGCATTGCTGCCGTCGGGCGATGCGCCTGCCGAAACCATTACCGATGTGATTTTGCACAACTTGTCTTGATGCAGATGATATAGTTTGTCCGAAAGCAGGTGCATTCGCCTGCCGTTGCCGAATTGCGAATGCTCCAACACGGACGATCCTATCTTGAAATAGAACCGCGTCGAGCAGGTATCGACCAAGATACGCTCCTGAGCCTGCGTGAAGCCTGTACAGAACAGACTCAACCATAAAATCAAAATCCTTCTCATATCTTAACCCAATAATTGTATATCAAGAATCGGAGCCGTTCCGCACAACCCGCCCGCCACACTCTTGACAAACAAACTCAAACTCCTGTGGCTCCGATTCTTACGCTAAAAAACTCGCTTTTAATCGTTCATTTATTTATGAACAGTTACTGCGCTGTTTTCCAGACATAACAAGACCATAGATACTCGGGTATATTTTGCTGATTGTCAAAAAATTATTGCAAATCATTTGCATATACGAAAATTTGCCGTATATTTGCAATAATAAATTGAACCTTTAATTATCAAATACAAATAATCGGGGTTTTATGCCCGATTTTTGCAAAGCAATTACTACATTGCGGGCGTAATCCTGAAAAAGAGAGCAATGACAGTCGCCTATTTGAGAGTAAGTACCGAGAAGCAGACGCTCGAAAATCAGCGGAACGAGATAATCCGTTTCGCCGACAGTCGCGGTATGCACATCGACAAATGGGTTACCGAGGTGGTCAGCGGACGCAAACGCGGGCGCGACCGCAAACTCGGGGCGTTGGTGCGTCGTCTCAAACGGGGCGACACGCTCATCGTTACCGAACTTTCGCGACTGAGCCGCTCGCTGACGGATATTATGTCGATTGTCGGCGAACTGCTGCGCAAGGAGGTGCGGCTGTACAGCACCAAAGATCGCTACGCCTTCGACGACACCATCAACAGCAAGGTGCTATGTTTCGCTTTCGGATTGGTGGCGGAGATAGAACGCAACCTTATATCGTTACGCACGCGCGAGGCTTTGGCTCTGCGGCGCGAACGCGGGGTGGTACTGGGGCGTCGCAAAGGCTCGCTCAAAAAAATGCAGGTGCTTATCGACAAGCAGTCGGAGATAGTCGCGAAGTTGAACAGGGGCGAGAGCATTGCCGATATTTGCCGCGAGTACGACGTTTCGCGCAGCACGTTCGATATTTTCCGTCGCAAATATGCCTGCCCGCTAATGCAGGAACGTATGCGTCGCCGGTCGGAGCAGAAAGATGGGTAAAAAATAACCAATCCCGTCGAAATACGACGAGATTGGTACGAAAATTCAAGCCCTTGACGGATTATTCGTAAAGATGTTTCGCCCAGCCTATGCGCTCGCCTTTCTCCTGTTCGATGAACAGACGTTGCGATTTGAGCAGGTTGCGCGACTGCAAAACCATCGTCTTGGTCTCGGATAGAATGTTGAGGTAGAGCATTCCCGCTTTCGAGTTGCTCTCGCCGTTGGTGATACGCGCCAACTCCTCTTTGGTCGATTCGGCAATGCGGTAGAAAAGTTCGTCGCGCATATCGAGTACCTCGTCGATGTCGGAGAAATCGCCCGTCGATACCATATATAATATGCGCTTGTAGATAACATCTACATCGGAGTTGATTGCCATCAGGTCTTCGGTCTGCACGCGGCTCAAACCCTCGTGGTTGTTGTCGATATGCTCGAATGCGGGGCGCGTGACGTGTACCAATGCCTTTGTCATCTCGTTCAGATAATCGACCATCTGAACGTAGTAGAGCGAGAGATTGAGGTCGGCTCCGTAGGTGTGTTTGAGCGTTGTCGCGATGTTGTATTTGAGTTGGCGGTTGTGGTCGTACATCTGTTCCGACTCCTGCACCATCTCCTTCAATGCCTTGCGATTCTCCTTCATCAGCGCGACGAGCGTGCGGTTGTAGATGCGGGTGGTGTTTTTGATTGTGGCACTCACGTTGGCAACGACGCTCTCGGCGAGATTCTCGCGCGTAGGGAGTTCCAACTTATCCTCTTTCTGCTCTTTCGGTTTGCGGAAATTGCTGCGAATCACCATATAGAGACACAGCACCGTGATTATGCCGAATGCCGCCATACCGCCCCACATCAGCAGGAAGCCCGTAACGAGTGCAATGATGAATCCGCCGACCGCCGTAACGAACCAGCCCATAATGACCGTAACCACTCCCGTAATTCGATATACGGCACTCTCGCGTCCCCATGCGCGGTCTGCCAAGGACGAACCCATGGCGACCATAAAGCAGACGTAGGTCGTCGAGAGCGGCAGTTTGAGCGATGTGGCGAGGGCGATAAGCAGCGACGAGGTCGTCAGATTGACCGTTGCGCGAATCATATCGTATGGCGCGCCGCTGTGTTCGATGTCAGCCCACTCGAAGCGCGAGGCGACGAACTTTTTGACGGGTGCAGGCGTTACGCGGTCGAAGAAATTGACCGTGTTGAGCGTTGCGCGCACTAACGTTCGCGAAAAGAGCGACGAGGAGTATTGCGGCTGTGCGTCCTCGCTCTGCGCCGAGAGCGAAATCTCGGTCTCGGTAACGTGCATCGCCTTGCGCGATGTCCACAGCGTCAATACCATAATTGCGCCCGCCGCTAGAACGTAGAGGATATGCGTCGTGGCGGGTTCATTCAGTACGCCCATCATAATCGTATCGTCGCCTGCCGCGCGTGCTATTGCAAAGGCGTCGAAGCCTGCAATCGGCACGCCGATAAAGTTCACGAGGTCGTTGCCCGCAAATGCGAGAGCCAGCGAGAATGTTCCTGCCAGAATAGTTATGCGCAGTATGTTTATGCGGAAGAGTTGCAGGAAGAAGAGTATCAGCGAACAACCCGCCCAGCAGACCGCCAGTGCAAGAACGATATGCGAATCGACGAATGCTGTGAACGCACTGCCCGCGAGTGCGCTTTTAAGTCCCTTGAACAGGGCGAAATAGACGATTGTCGTAAGCGATGCACCGCACCATACGGCACCCAGACGGCGCAGCACACCCATATAGCGGAACGAGAATATCAGTCGCGAAACGTACATCACCACCGTACCGCAGGTGAACGCGATGACGACCGATAGCAGAATGGCGGAGATGATACCCATTGCGCGGGTAGTGTTGATATATTGCCCGAGCGTGTCGAACGTTATGGCGTCGTCGGTCGCGATTTTGAATACGGCGACCGCCACCGCCGAACCCAGCAGACAGAATATGAGCGAGACCGTGGTCGAGGTCGGCAGACCGAGCGAGTTGTACAAATCGAGAAGGATAACATTGGCGAACATCACGCCCACATAGAGCATCATCACCTCGCGGAAGGTAAACATCGCAGGGTTGAACATTCCGTGCCGCGCCACCTCCATCATACCGCTCGACGTTACGGCTCCGATGATGATTCCGACCGACGCGACGAGCAGAATGGTGCGCATCGAAGCTACCTTGCTGCCGATGGCGGAGTTGAGGAAATTGACGGCATCGTTCGTTACGCCGACATACAATCCCGTAACGGCAAGAATTGCCAAAACCGCCACGACTACTGTGTAAATCTCTCCCATAAAGGTTCGTTGTTTTTGTTTTCTGCGACAAAAGTAACAGCAATCTGCCCGCTTTCGACAGGCTCGGAGCGGATTTAACGTAAACTTAACATTGGCGGGCAGGCGGAATACCGAAGTTTAGGCATTCCGCTTGCCCGCCTGCCCTGCGATTCGGGTATATTTATCCTTAAAAATCATCACGCGCATTTCGTTACAAATTCCTATTTTTGCACAAGTGAAATCGTGCAGCACGATTTTTGAAAATGAAACCGAAAAATATATAACGATATGAAAACCATTGCAGACAAGGAGTTCGGCGGTGAACGCCCGCTGTTCGAGTCGCACTCTCTGCGCTTGGAGCGCGTAACCATTCACGAGGGCGAATCCGCCATCAAGGAGTGCAGCGACATCGAGGCTGTCGATTGCCTTTTCGTGGGCAACTACCCCTTTTGGCACGTTCACGGCTTCCTGATAGAGCGTTGTCGTTTCGAGGCGGGAGCGCGTTCGGCACTGTGGTACTCCGACCACCTCACGATGCGCGATACGCTGATTATCGCGCCCAAGATGTTCCGCGAGATGAACGACATCGACATCGAGCGGGTCGAGATGACCGACGCCGACGAGGTGTTCTGGCGTTGCAACCGCATACGCATCAAGGATTTGAAACTCCACGGCGGTACCTACCCGTTTATGTTCTCGACCGACCTGCATATCGACGGCTTGGATAGCGACAGCAAATATGTGTTCCAATACGTCCGCAATCTCGAACTGCACAATGCCCGCATCACCACCAAGGACGCGCTGTGGGAGACCGACAACGTAACGGTTTACGATTCGGAACTCAACGGCGAGTACCTCGGCTGGCACTCGCGCAATCTGCGCCTTGTGAACTGCCATATAACGGGAACGCAACCGCTCTGCTATGCCGACAACCTCGTACTCGAAAACTGCACTTTCGGCGACGACTGCGATCTTGCGTTCGAATACAGCACCGTGCAGGCGGATATTCGCGGACGGGTGCCGAGCGTAAAGAATCCGCGTTCGGGGCGCATCGTGGCAGACTCTTTCGACGAGATAGTCATCGACAAAAACATCAAGGCTCCTGCCGACTGCGCACTCGTTTTGCGCTCGGGCGAGCGGGTAAAATAGCGCGATGACCCCACACGGCGAGACCGACCGACTGCTGTCGCTCATACGCGACGGGCGGAAGATGACGCGCGGCGAGCAACTGAGGCTCACCGCACGGCTCAGTATGCCCGCCATCGTGGCGCAACTCTCCTCCATAGCGATGCAGTACATCGATGCCGCCATGGTCGGCAGTCTCGGTGCAGAACCTGCCGCCGCCATCGGGTTGGTCTCGACATCGACGTGGCTCTTCTGGGGATTGTGCGCAGCCGTGGCAACGGGTTTTTCGGTGCAGGTTGCCCATCTTATCGGCGCGGGCGATATGGTGGGTGCAAGGCGAGTTGTGCGACAGTCGATTACCGCCACATTCATTTTCGGCGCAATGCTCGGCGCAATCGGTGTCGGCATAAGCGATTCACTCCCCGTTTGGCTCAGAGGCGACGAGGCTATTCGCGACGATGCGTCGGCGTATTTCCGCATATTCTCTGCCTTTATGCCGTTGTTGCAACTCGACTTTTTGGCGAGCGGTATGATACGGTGCAGCGGCAATATGCGCGTGCCGAGCCTGCTTAACGTGCTTATGTGCGTGTTGGACGTGCTATTCAACGCCTTGCTGATATTCCCGACGCGCGAAATCGGCGGATTCATTATTTACGGTGCGGGGTTGGGCGTTCGTGGTGCGGCACTCGGCACGGTGTTGGCGGAGGTGGTCATCACCGTGGCGATGATGTGGTATATGTGTCGCCGCTCGCCCATGTTGCGCCTGACGCACGAGCGTGGTCGTTTCCTGCCGCAACGCTCCACACTCCGCAAGGCGATGCGCATATCCGCGCCCATGGCTTTGGAACACGGTGCGATATGCGGGGCGCAGATACTGACGACCGTCATCGTCGCTCCGCTCGGAATAGCCGCCATTGCCGCCAATTCGTTCGCCGTGGTCGCCGAGAGTCTCTGCTACATGCCGGGCTACGGTATTTCGGAGGCGGCGACGACGCTCGTCGGACAGAGTCTCGGCGCGGGGCGGTTGAAACTGATGCGGCGTTTTGCCGACATAAGCGTACTCTCGGGTATGGCTGTTATGGGCATTATGGGTGCGTTGATGTATGCCTTTGCGCCCGAAATCATAGGCGTGATGTCGCCCGTCGACGAGATTCGCACGCTCGGGGCAGAGATATTGCGCATCGAGGCATTTGCCGAACCGATGTTCGCCGCCTCGATTGTTGCCTACGGCGTATTCGTGGGTGCAGGCAGGACGATAGTGCCGAGCATAATGAACTTCGGCAGTATATGGTGCGTGCGTCTGACGCTTGCTGCACTGCTTGCACCCGTTATGGGGTTGCGCGGCGTGTGGACGGCAATGTGCATCGAGTTGTGCTTCCGCGGCGCGATATTCCTCGCGCGACTGTGGGGCAGCAAATGGTATTTGAAAGCAAAGAGATAGAAACGATATGAAAAATTACGATTTCGACGAGATTGTGCCACGACGTGGAACAGGCTCCTACAAATGGGACAGTTCCGACGATAAAAATGTGCTGCCGATGTGGGTGGCAGATATGGATTTCCGCACCGCGCCTGCCGTCGTCGAGGCACTGCGCCGTCGCGTCGAGCACGGCATATTTGGCTACACGCACGTGCCGCAAGCCTACTACGATGCCGTAACTGGTTGGTTCGCGCGACGCCACGGCTGGCACATCGACGCGCGCCACATCATATACACGAGCGGTGTCGTGCCTGCAATCTCGGCAATAATCAAGGCTCTGACCGTACGGGGCGACCGCGTCATAGTACAGACGCCAGCCTACAACTGCTTCTATTCGTCAATTCGCAACAACGGCTGCGAACTCTCTGCCAATCGACTGATATATCGCGACGGACGCTATACGATAGACTTCGCCGACCTCGAAGCCCGCGCCGCCGACGCCAAGGCGAAGGTGATGTTGCTCTGCAATCCCCACAACCCTGCGGGACGGGTATGGACGGCAGACGAACTGCGTCGCGTGAGCGAGATATGTATGCGCTACGGAGTATTCGTCATCTCGGACGAGATTCATTGCGAACTCACCTACGAGGGACACGACTACACGCCCTACGCCTCGCTTTCCGAGGAGGTTGCGCGCCGTTGTGCCGTATGCGTCTCGCCGAGCAAGGCATTCAATATCGCGGGATTGCAGATTGCCGACATAGTCGCTGCCGACGACGATGTGCGCCGCCGTATCGACCGCGCCATCAACGACAACGAGGTGTGCGATGTCAATCCGTTCGGCATCGTGGCGACCATTGCCGCCTACAACGAGAGCGGCGACTGGCTTGACGCTCTGCGCCGCTATCTCTATGCGAACTACGAGTGCGTGCGCGACTTTTTTGCCGAGCATCTGCCGCAATATACGGTTACGCCGCTCGAAGGGACATATTTGGTTTGGATAAATTGCACACCGTCGGGTATGGACGGCGACGAGATTACGCGCCGCCTTATGCAGGAACAACATCTGTTGGTCAATTCGGGTTCGATGTACGGTGCGGGCGGCGAAGCATTCGTGCGCCTCAACATCGCCTGCCCGCGCTCCCGCCTTACCGATGCACTCCGAAGAATGGAGCGGGTGCTGTGCAACTACCGCCACTCGCGGTAGGGGTGCTTGGCAAGAAACGAGTTGTAGTAGTAGCGAATGCCCGTTACCTCTTTCCAAATCCACGCGGGGAGCGACGGTTGCTCGTCCGCCGAGCCGAGTTCGACTTCGGCAACGACCAAGCCCTCGTTTGCGCCCGCGAACTCATCGACCTCGAAGGTGTAGCCCTCGTGCTTCACCAAATAGCGCGTCTTTTCGACTACCCCCGCGCAACGTCCGAGCAACTTTTCGGCACAACGTACGGGAATCGGTCGTTCCCATTCGAATCGGCTCAATCCGCCGTCGCGACTTTTGCCCTTTATAGTCAGAAACGCCTGCTCGCCGTAGATGCGCACCCGCGCCGTAACGCGCCGCGAACACAGATAGCCCTGCGCTATGCGGGCGCAGGAGTGGGCGAGTGTGCGGAACGAATCGTCGCGCACAAGGAATTTACGTTCAATCTCGCGTCCCATACCTATCGCGATGCCGCCTCTTTGCTGTCGTCGGCAATAACGCCCTTGCCGTTCAACGCCCAGCGTCCCTGCACTCGCAGCACCTGCTCGATGATGTCGCGCACGGCACCCTTGCCGCCGCCGTATTCGGAGACATACACCGCCGTCTCCAACACCTCGGAGCAGGCATCGGCGGGAGCAACGGGTATGCCGACCTCGCGCATGCACTCCAAGTCGGGAATATCGTCGCCCATATAAATCGTCTTGCTCAAATCGACTCCCGTCTCGGCGGCGAAAGAGTGTATCGTGGCGATTTTGTCCATACAGCCGAGGTAGAGATACTCTATGCCGAGCCGTTTCATGCGCGATTCCAATGTGCGCCCGAAGCCGCCCGAGATGATGCAGATTTTGTAGCCCTGCCGAATGGCGTATGCCACCGCATAGCCGTCCTTGGCGTAGTACTTGCGGATAAAGTCGCCGTCCGCCAGCGGAATGATGTCGCCGTCGGTGAATACGCCATCGACATCGAATACGAAAGCCTCGACATCGGCTATTACCTCTTTGAAATTCTTTTTTGCCATATATATTCGCTGATTTTGTCGTAAATCGTTTTCAGTAAGTCGTCGTCCGCAAGCAGTCGCCGATGCCGCTCCTGCGTCGCCGAGTCGCCGCGCACGGCAGGTCCCGTCTGCACCGCCGAAGGGTCATGCGAATCGACCGCCTTCGCCGCCGTCTCCATTATTATCGCGTCGGTCAAATCGGCAGGCAACCCCGCATTTTTCAGCACATCGCCCGCCGCCGCGAACATCGCATTGGCGAAGTTGTTGGCAAACACGCCTGCCAGATGCACCCTAGCCCGCTGTGCGGCATCGGCATCCGCCACGCGGTCGCTTATGCGCGAGGCAATGGCTTTGAGCCGTTCGCTCGTACTTGCGTCCGATGCCTCGACGAGTATCGGCACCTTGCGCCAATCTACCTTGCGTCCTGCCGTAAATGTCATAAAAGGGTAGAATACAGCCCTGTGCGCAATCCGTGCAGGCAGGGCATCGATACCGACACTGCCAGCCGTGTGTGCGACAATCGCACCCTCGGCAAACGGTAATGCCTCCGCCACCTCCGCCACGGCACGGTCGCTGACGGCAATAATGTAGAGGTCGCTCCGAGCCAACGCCTTTGCGTCGCCGCACCACTGCGCACCCGCAATCCTCGCAACCTCCTGCCCGCGTTCGCTGTTGCGGGCGAAAACCTGCTCGACCGGCATATTGTTCTCCCGTGCCGCCCGAGCCAACGCCTCGGCGACATTGCCGCTTCCTATAATTGTCATATTTCCAACAACTTAAACGCAAATCCTTTTCCGCCGATTCGTGCGAAGCACCAACGCTCCGTACCGCCCTCGCGCACGCCCAAACGGGTGCAAATGGCGGAATTGGTGAGCGGAAAATCGCGTTGCAAAATCTCTATACGACAGCCTTTCAACCTTTTGCGCAACGCTTTTTCGTTGAACGGCAACGCCTCGGCTATGGCGAATGTGCGTCCCAATACCCCTTCGGGTTTTTCGACGGACAATGCGACCGAATTGTCGCTCCATACATCTGCCTTGCCTGCCATTGCTTGTGCAACAAGTCGCGAGTGTTGCAGTGCCGCATCGGGCAATGTAAGGTAACGGTATTCGGCGAACGCCTGCATCTCGCCGCACCACTTCGCCGTAGCAGGGTACGCTGCCGAAAACTCCCGCGTCGTGCCGTCCGCACCTATTGCGACAGCCGCAACGGTCGCGGGCGAGCCGTCGATGTAGATATTTACCTCCTTGCACTCGCCGTGCAGCGACACGCTCTCCACACGACACGCCCCGAACATACGGAACGCCTCGCCGACATCGAACAGCGGTGAACACTTTATGCACAGACTGTCGGCAACCTCGCCGATTCGCCCGCGCAGAGTCGGAATATCGGGCGAACAATCCTCCAAGCGCACCAACTTTTCACCCTTGTCGCCCCGTCGGTCGGGGTCGGCGAAACACCAGTCGAAATGCTCCTTGCACCCGCGCAGATACTCCTCCGCCGAAGTGCATACAATCTCGATATTCGTTGCGCCGAGCCGTGCGAAATTCTCGCGGGCTGCCGCAGCCAACGCCTCGTCGCGCTCCACAGCAACGACCCGCTCGAAACGGTGCGAGAGGGCGAGCGTATCGACGCCCAAACCGCATGTCAAATCCAATACCGACCTTCCCGACAGCCTTTTGCGTGCGGCGCACTCCTCGCTCGACGACTGCTCGTAGGCGCGTGGCGGCAAAATCGCCCGCACGGCATAATACGACGGCAGTTTACGGGCGGCACGTTGCAGTCGCTTGACCTGCGTCGCTACCGTCGCCGCCTCCGCAATATGCTTGTCGAGCGCAATCTGCACAGGGTCGCGGTCGATATTTTCGGCTATCGCCCTGCGCACGTCGGCACGGCATACGGTTTCAAATTCGGTGAGACTAAACATCGTACAAATGTACTAATTTCCGCTCAATTATCATCGCCCACGCGGACGGTTTTATTGCGCTCGAAGCCCCACGACACGACTGTAACCGCCACGAAAAGAGTATAGACTACGATCGTCGCGACCGTCGTACAACGGTAGTCGAAACAGCCGTATGGCAGGTCGGCGGCAAAGCAGACGATGCGATTCTGCACTTCGGCACACCACAGTGCGGGCTTTGCTACGAATACGGCAACGGGTTCAGGCAACAGCAGAGCGGCAATCGCCGACAGGACTATTACATTCGCCGACAATATCACGACGGGATTGAGCAAAATGCCTGCCACCGACACCAAGCCGAATGTGTGCGAGACGAGCGGCAGGGTGGCGACGGTTGCGACCAAACCGATGACGAGCATACCTGTCGGAATGTCGATTGCCTTGCGGTGCGTCCGCAGGCGGCGGCAGAGCGGCATACCCCAAAACATAATCCCCAGTACGGCGACGAACGAGAGTTGAAAACCTATGTCGAACAGCATACGCGGCGCACATACTAACATCGCGAATGCCGCACCCGCCAAGATATTTATACCCGTATATTCGCGCGAAAACGAGATGCCCGCTTGCAGAGCCGTGAACATTACTGCCGCGCGCACGGCACTCGGCGGCATACCGCACATCGCCGTATAGAGCCAAATCGCGCAGGCGGCTGCTGCGCATCGCCACAGATTGCCGTTGCGTATCAAAGGCATAAATACGAGCAGTGCGTTTACGAGCAGAAAGACTATGCCGACGTGCAGTCCCGATACAGCCAACAGATGCGACGAACCGCTGCGGGCGTATGCGCGCCGCAACTCCGCATTCATCTGCGTCCTCTCTCCCACAGCCATCGACAGCACGGTCGAACAGGCGGAACCCTGCGGCAACAGACGCGCGAGTTTCCCAATTGCCCGCTCGTGCAACCCGCGCCGTTCGGCAGGTCGGTAATCGAATGTCGCATTCGCGCTCAACCAAAGCGTTCCGACATAGCCGCGGTGATACATCAGCCGACCGTATGCGGGATATTTGTCGTTGAATCGGCGCAGACAACCGTCAAGCGAGATTCTGTCGCCCTTTGCAAAGTGCATCGTGGTGTCGGAGCGCACGACCGCCTTTATCGTCTTGGACGGGATTGTGCCGCCGTACTCGACGATTTCCGCCGACGATGTGTTGTACTTTTCGCCCCGTACCGTCGCCCCGTCGAATCGCAAACCGATATGCTGTCGCACATCGTATTCCACGGCAGGCGGCATATCCTCATTGCAGAGCATCGCCCCGAGCGGAAACATTGCCGCACACAGCCACACTCCCGCCCATGTGCGCCATACGGCGGCAGCAATCATACATGCGGCAATTCCCGCACACCACAAAGCCGTCGGCACCGCCATTCTCTCGGCAAAAACGATGCCGATGACCAGTGGCACGACAACCGCCATCATCGGCATCCGTATCAACCGTTTGCGTATATTTTCGCCCGACCACCGCATAGAAC
>CAVKRC010000035.1:5104-21980 GCA_963658625.1 bacterium | reverse complement strand
AGTGGCTAGTGGCTAGTGGCTAGTGGCTAGTGGCTAGTGGCTAGTGGCTAGTGGGGAGTCGATAAAGGACAAAAAATAAAAAGGGTAAGACCTTATGAATAACAAGGGGGCATACATATTGTTTTTTGCGGTGGTGGCGATGTTGCAGATTTTTCTGCTCAACAACGTTACCGTCAGCGTGTATGTCGCACCGGTCATATATATCGTCTGTATAATTATGATGCCGCTCGAAACATCGCAACTCGTGATGCTGCTGACGGGCTTGGGGCTCGGTGCGGTTATGGACGCGACGATGGGGGTGAACGGGCTGAATCTGATAGCGACGTTGCCCGTGGCGTTTTTCCGCCGTTCGATTCTGCATGCGGTTGCCGACCTCTCCAATTTGGTGAAGGCGGACGGAGTGCCGAGTCCGACAAGGTTGGGCGATTTCCGTTTTCATCGCTATGTCGTTACGATGATGGTGGCGCATGCGCTGCTCTTCTTCGGATTCGAGTGGCTGTCGTTCCACAATTTGGGATTCTTCATCGCGCGCCTGCTGTGCAGTACGGCGGTGTCGTTGGCGATAGTCTATCCGCTGATTTACATATTCATTCCTAAACTGACGCTGAAATCATGAGGGTGGAGAACGAACAGATGCCCGTGCGCGCATTCGTATTGCGGATAGTGGTGTTGGTCGTGTTCGGAGCCCTTATTTTGAGGCTCGGCTACATTCAACTCTTCGACAGTCGTTACGACGAAATGGCGCGCAACAACTACCTGCGCTACGAGGTGAAATTCCCGCCGCGCGGCGAGGTGTTCGACCGCAACGGCGAGTATCTGGTGCAGAGCAAGGAGTGTTACGATTTGATGGCGGTGTGGCGCGATATGCCCAAAAGCGGATTCGATACGGCGCGTATGTGCCGCATAACGGGTATGAGCGAGAAAAAATTGCGTCAGGCATTCGCCAATGCCCGTATGCGCTCGCGCGTGGGAACGCAAATCATCAAGTATCTGTCGGCGGAGGAGAAACTGCAAATCGACGAGATGGGCGTGGCGGGACTCTACACGGTGGCTCGCACGGTGCGTCAGTATCCGCGCAAGATAGGCGGCAATCTGTTGGGCAGTGTGCGTGAAATATCACCGGAAATGCTAAAAAAATATGAAGATTACAGCATTGGTGATTATATAGGAGAGCAGGGTATAGAGAGCGCGTATGAAAAGGAGTTGCGCGGCGAAAAAGGCATAATACTGCGCGATATATATGCAAAGGACGGAGAGCGGGATACGGTCATAAAGGCCGCAGTGCCGGGCAAGTCGATAGTCTGCACGATAGATGCGCGGTTGCAACAGTTCGCCGAGGAGTTGATGCGCGATAAGGTGGGAGCGGTGGTCGCCATCGAGCCTGCGACGGGCGAAATACTCGTTATGGCATCTTCACCGACATTCGACCCCGATGAACTGGTTGGCAGAGACCGGGGCAAAAACTATATGCGCGAGTTGCACAATCCTCGCAACCCGCTGTGGAATCGTGCGGTACAGGAGGGTAATTATCCTCCCGGCTCGACATTCAAATTGGTGAACGGGCTTATAGGTATGCAGGAGGGTGTGCTGACGGTAAATAACGTATATCCTTGTCATCGCGGGTACAATTTCGGCAAAATACATGTCGGGTGCCATGCACACGCTTCGCCGCTCGGGTTGCACTATGCAATCGCCACCTCGTGCAATGCCTATTTCTGTTATGTATTCCGCAACATACTCGAAAACAGAAAATACGGTTCGGTGAAAGATGCCTACGAGGTGTGGTACGACTATGTGCGCAGTTTCGGTTTCGGAGGCAAACTCGGTTCCGATTTTTTGAGCGAGAAAACAGGAAATGTGCCGACGCGCGAGTTTTACGACAAGCGTTATCGCCGTTCGTGGAATGCGCTGACGGTGCTTTCGCTCTCCATCGGGCAGGGCGAGTTGGGCTGTACGCCGTTGCAGATGGCAAATCTCGCGGCGACGGTTGCTAATCGCGGTTATTACTACATTCCCCACATCGTGCGCAGCATCGAAGGGCAGGATTCGATAGATATGCGCTTCTACGAAAAGCACTACACGAAAGTCGATCCCAAGTATTTCGAGACCATGGTCGAGGGTATGTGGCGAGGCGTGAATGTAGATGGTACGGGGCGAATGGCACATTTGGACGGTTACGACGTGTGCGGGAAAACCGGTACGGCGCAGAATCCTCTCGGGCAGGATCATTCGACATTCATCTCGTTTGCTCCGCGCAACAACCCGCGCATAGCGATTGCCGTCTATGTGGAACATGCGGGATTCGGAGCGACGGCGGCGGTGCCGATTGCATCACTTATAGAAGAGATGTATCTGACAGGCGAGGTGAAGCGCGACTGGTTGGTCGAATACGTTAAGAACCTGCATATAAATTATTATAAGAGGTATGACAGCAAGAAGCGGAAATAGGGACGCCGTGTCGATATTCGCGGGTGTGGATCGCGTTGCGATTGTGCTCTATGTGTTGCTGACGCTCGTGGGGTTCGCTGCCATATTGTCCGCTTCGTGGGACGAGACGACGGAAAACGTATTCGATTTCTCGCACAACTATATGAAGCAGGTGATGTGGTTGGGCGTGGCGTGGGGCGTAGGGTTAGTCGTATTGCTGTTGGATAGCAGTATTTGGCACAAATTCGCATATTATGCCTATGCACTCGGCATTTTGGCGTTGGTGGCGACGCTCCTGTTCGGAAAAGAGGTGAACGGCGCAAAGGCGTGGTTTCAGTTCGGCAGCGTGAGGGTGCAACCTATGGAGTTTGTGAAAATCGCCATCGCGCTGACCACGGCACGCTTTATGAGCGAATACACGTTTTCGCTGACGAAGGTGGGCGATATGTTCCGCATTGCAGCCATAATTCTGCTGCCGCTCGGAATAACCGTATTGCAAAACGATACGGGTTCGGGAATCGTACTCGGGTCGTTTCTTTTCGTGTTGTATCGCGAGGGGCTGAACAAGTGGATTTGCATACCGATATTGTTCATAGCGGCGTTGTTCATAGTCTCGTTCCTTATCTCGCCGACGGCGTTGCTCGTCGCGTTGATAATGATTTTCGTGGGGTCGGAGGCGATGATGAACAGGCGGTGGAAGATATGTCTGCGCTATTTGGCGGGGCTGTTTCTGGCAAGCATCGCCATAAAACTGCCGCTCGATTTTCTGCTGCCGGGCGGGTTCGATTACTACAAAAGTCTGCTGATTGCCACGCTGTTGTCGTTCGTGGCGGTGCTGTGGTATGCCTATCGCAATAATCTGCGCAACATTTACGTCTCGACGGCGATATTCTTTCTGTCGATGATGTTCCTGCCGACGTCGAATTTCATATTCGAGTCGGTGCTGCGACCGCACCAGAAAGACCGAATAATGAGTTTTCTCGGCATTGTACACGATTTCAACCGCGACTACAACGTCAATCAGTCGAAAATCGCCATAGGCTCGGGCGGGCTGTTCGGCAAGGGCTATCTCGAAGGGACGCAGATACGCTACAATTTCGTGCCGGAGAAGCATACCGACTTTATTTTCTGCACGATAGGCGAGGAACAGGGCTTTGTCGGAGCGGTATTCGTGCTGCTTCTGATGGGCGCGCTGATACTGCGCGTGATGCGTATGGGCGACCGCCAACAGGAGCCGTTCGGGCGGGTCTATTGCTACTGCGTGGCGGCGATACTGCTGTTCCATACGCTCGTGAATGTGGGTATGACCATAGGTATAGTGCCCGTGATGGGTATTCCGCTGCCGTTTATCAGTTACGGCGGTTCGTCGCTCGTGGCATTCACCATACTCGTATTCATCGCCTTCTCGTTGGACGCCTCGACGCGAAAGGGGCTGCCTGCGTATGGGGGAAGGTAGTTGTTATAACAGGCGACTTTTCAAGTGCCGCTTCCTCTAAGGGGACTATGAGTTCTGAGAAAAGCAGGAGAGACTTTGAAAATTTTCCCGGCTTTTTTGTTTTCTTGAAAAAATTATATATTTTTGTGGTGCAAAGGTTTGGCGGGGTGTTGCGCACTCCGGCAATTAAAAGGGAATCGGGTGGAAAGCCCGGACAGTCCTCGCTGCTGTAAATCCTGCGTTCCACGCATAACGGAACGACTTTCCGGCAATCTTTGCCACTGACCGCTCCGGCGGTCGGGAAGGCGTCGGAAAGGGATAAGTCAGAAGACCTGCCTTGCAATTTGGGAATTGTGTCTGCGAGCGGACGGACGGAATTCGTAAAGACGGTTACGGGAACAATACGGACAGGGTTTCGTTTTTCGCGCATTTGCGGTGTGCGGGAGCGGCGTGGGGTATATGCGATTGAACCGAAAGAAAATTTTAATAAAATATGACTATGAAAAAGTTTGCATTTATTGCTATTCTTGCAGCATTGATTTGCGCAGGGTGTAGCAAGGATGATGGCGATGGCGTTATTGCAGTCGAGTCGGTCGAACTCAATGAGATTACGCTCTCTTTGGAAGAGGGTGCTGAGGCGACGCTGGTCGCTACCGTAAAGCCGGAAACTGCGACGAACAAGGCGGTAAAATGGGAGAGCAGCAACCCGACTTTCGCAACTGTCGATGCCGACGGTAAGGTAACTGCATTGAAAGCGGGTGAAACGACGATTACCGTTACGACCGAAGAGGGTGGAAAGACGGCGACCTGCACTGTTACCGTAACGGCAAAAGTAAAAACGTACACTCTTACTTTCGAGGGCGAGGCTTGGGACGCATTGGTCGATAGCAAGCAGTATAACGGTCCGCTCCTTTATGGTGAAGGCGGTGCAACCTACTATTGGTATGATGAAACGACCGACCTGTACGGCACATTGAACAACGGCGCGTGGAGCCACGACTTTTCGGCAGGCGGTAGCGCGGTGTCGAACTATTACAGCACCGATTATGAGGCGAACAAAACATATACCGAGCAACTGACCGTATATGGCACGGGCGCATATTCGGGTAAGAACTGCCTGATTTGCTACGGTTACAACGGTGTTTACGGCGATTCGCGTCCCGTAATCGATTTTGCAACGACAGCGGCATATCTCGAAAGCGCGTATGTGAATCTGACGACATACTCGTATGCTGTGGCTTTGGCAGGTAACGGTTATGCAAAGGCTTTGACCGAGAAGGAGTATATCAAGGTGGTCGCTACGGGTTACACGGTAGATGCATCGAATAACGAGACCGAGGTTTCCAATGCCGAGTTCTATCTCTACAAGGACGGCAAGGCTGCCATCAGCAATTGGACCAAGTGGGATTTGACGGCTCTCGGCAAAGTCAATCGTGTGAAGTTCAATGTAAAACATGGTAACGACAAGGGCGATTACACAGCCGACCTTACGCACCCTGCATACTTTGCATTGGACGACATAACGGTCGCAAAAGAGAAATAAAGGTAAAACTTTATTATAAAGAAATTTAATGGTTTAGGGTTCGGGCAATGCCCGAGGCAGCGGGAGCGGCAGGTAGTGTCGTTCCCTATGCTCGTTTGAATGGGTTTGTATGAAAAAATGGTGGTTGTGCGCGATTGCGTCGGCGGTGCTGGCGGGTTGCAACTCGGGAGAGGTGATAACGAACGGCGGCGGAGACGACGAGCCACAGAGTGCCGATTTCGAGCGCGTCTATGAATTTATGCCCGCGCCGGGGCAGTTCGTAAATGAGCCGACTGCGGGCTACACTGGCTCGGAAACTACGGCGATGGCTGCTGCTGTATATGCCGAAAAACGGTTGAGAGAGGGCAACTATCTCTCGCTCGGCGGATTCGGCGGGTATGTTATAGTAGGATTCGACCATGATATAAAGAACGACGGCGGTTACAATATAGCGATTGCAGGCAATCAGCGTCCCGAATCGAACGAACCGGGTATCGTGTGGGTTATGTACGATGAGAACGGCAACGGACTGCCCGATGACGAGTGGTACGAATTGGCGGGCAGCGAGAGCGGAGCCGATGCCGAAAAATACGGCACGGTGCGCGGGTATGAGGTAACCTACTATCGTCCTACCGAAAAAGAGCAGCCCGTAAAGTGGACGGACAGTCTCGGCGGCAGTGGCGAGATAGATTACTTGGGACAGTACCACAAGCAGGATTCGTACTACCCTGCGTGGATTGCCACAGAACAATATACATTGAGCGGTACGCGGTTGGCGGCACGCAACTACGACAAAAATGCCGATGAACCCGACAAAGACCCCTATTGGGTGAATCCGCCATACGATTGGGGATATGCCGATAACCTCGGCAGTGATGCCCACGACGACGGCAAAGTGGCGTTGTCGGGCGGTGCGACATATTATACGCTCCACAAAATCGCCGATGCGGTCGATGCCGACGGAAAGAGCATCAGCCTGCCGTCGGTGCGGTTCGTCAAGGTGCAGACGGCGGTCAATGCCAAAAGCGGTTGGTTGGGCGAACTCTCTACCGAGGTACTCGATATAAAGGATTATAACAGGATAAAATAGTTCCGTAATAAGCGAAAAACAGTGGTAGATGCCAACTCACCCACTGCGTGGGTGCGGCATGACTCTCTGTTTAACGCTGCGTCGCGCTGTGCGACTTGCGTAATAGAGAGTATTGTATAACTTTGTGAAATAAAATGTTACTGCGTCTGCGACATACCCTGCTTGCTGCGGTTGCACTTCTGATGACGGGGTGCATCGACTACGGCGCACCCGAGTTGGAGCGATTCGACACGAGGACGTCGTCGGGCGTGTTCGTGCTGTGCGAGGGCAACTTTATGTACGGCAACGCTTCGCTCGGCTACTACGATACGGCGACGGGCGAGATGCAGAACAATGTCTTTTTCAGAGCGAACGGAGCACGATTGGGCGATGTGGCGCAGTCGATGACGCTGCACGGGGGCGTGGCGTATGTAGTGGTGAACAATTCGGGCGTGGTCTATGCGATGAATCCCGATACGTTCGAGGTGCAGGGGATAATTCGCGGGTTGGTATCGCCGCGCTACATTCATTTCGTCTCGGACGAAAAGGCTTATATAACCGACCTTTATGCGGGCAAAATAACGATTGTCAATCCGCAGACGCTCGCCGTTACGGGCGCGATAGATACGGGCACGCACAAATCGACCGAGCAGATGGCGCAGTGGGGGCGGTATCTGTTCGTGGCGTGCTGGTCGTATGACGACAAGGTGCTTGTGATAGATACGCAGACGGACGAGATAGTGCGCGAAATAGGCGTGGGCAAACAACCCGATTCGGTGGTGGCGGACTGCAACGGCAAGGTGTGGAGCCTTGCGAACGGCGGATTGTCTGCCGATGCGCAGCCGACGCTTTGTCGGATAGATGCCGCTACGCAGAGCGTGGAGCGGACATTCGACCTGCCGCAGGGGAGTGCGCCGTCGAAACTCTGCATAGATGCCGAGGGGCGGACGCTCTACTTTCTGAATGACGGCGTGTGGGCAATGTCGGTCGATGCCGAACGGTTGCCAGCGGAGCCGATAGTGGAGAGTCGCGGGACGATATATTACGGGTTGGCTGTGGATTCGCGCACGGGCGATATTTATGTAGCCGACGCGATAGATTATGTGCAGGCGGGCGTGGTGTATCGCTACTCGCGCGGGGGCGAGTTGCTCGATTCGTTCAAGGCGGGGGTGATTCCCGGCTCGTTTTGTTTCAAATATGCCGAGTAGGAGATGAGGAAGGTGTGCCGCATATCGCTTTGGGTCGCGTTGCTGATCGCTCCGTTTTTCGTGCTTGCACAGGAGACTGACGAGCCGCGTCGCATAGACATAGAGCGGGTGGAGGTGCGCGGACAGCGTCTGCTCAAAGATATAGGGGTGCAGCGGACGCGGTTGGATACGTTGGTGCTGCACGACAACATAGCGCAGTCGATGGGCGATGTGATGTTGCAGAATACCAACACATTCATAAAATCGTACGGGCGCGGGACGATGGCGTCGATTTCGGTGCGAGGAACGGCTCCGTCGCATACGCAGGTGGCGTGGAACGGTATGCCGCTCAACTCGCCGATGCTCGGTATGGTCGATTTCTCGCTGATTCCCGCCTATTTCATCGACGATGCAAGTCTCTACACGGGGGCGAGCAGCGTCGGTATCGCCTCGGGCGGATTGGGCGGAGCGGTTACGTTGGACAACCGTCCCGCACAGGAACGGGGCTTCGGTCTGCGCTACATTCAAGGCGCGGCATCTTATGCGACATTCGACGAATATCTGCGTCTGACCTACGGCGGAGAGCGGTGGAGCGTATCTACGCGCGTGATGTACTCATCTTCGAGCAACGATTTCCACTATACGAATTATTCGAAACTGCCCGAATTGGTTTTCGGCAAGGACGGGCATATCGAGGGTCGCAAATATCCGCGCGAGGTGAATCGCAACGGCGACTATCGCGACCTGCACGTTTTGCAGGAGGCTTATTACAATACGCGCAGCGGCAACCGATTCGGGGCGGCGGTGTGGTATATGCTCTCGTCGCGCGGAGTGCCGAAACTCTCGACCGACTACCGCTCGGGTTCTCTGACTCGCGCCGTGCAGGACGAGGAGACGGTGCGGGCAGTGCTCTCGTGGGACCGCATTGCAGGGAGCGTCAAATTGGGCGCAAAGGCGGGTTACACCTATACGGATATGCTGTATCGCTATATGTTCGACATAACGGGTGCGGGCGGGCAGATGGTCGAGGGCGTCCATTCGCAAAGTTACACCCACACGGGATTCGGACGGTTTACTGTCGAATACTCGTTGCGCGACAAGTTGATGGTGTCGGGCGAGGTGTCGGCGAATCAACACTTCGTGTCGAGCAGGGACGATGCCTTGGGTGGCGGTTCGACGGACGAAAAGGTAATCGGCTATCGGCAGGCGCGGTTCGAGGTGTCGGCGAGTGCGTCGGTGCGCTACCGTCCCGTGGAGCGGTTCGGCGTGGCGGCATCGGCGCGATGGGACGTCTATGGCACGAAATATACGCCTGTGGTGCCTGCGCTGTTCGTCGATTTCCTCGCTTCGCGCAAGGGCAATGTGGCGGTGAAGGCTTCGGTTACGCGCAACTACCGTTATCCGACGCTGAACGACCTCTATTTCCAGCCGGGCGGCAATCCCGACCTGCGGGTGGAACACGGACTGACATACGACGGCGGCGTGGCATTCGACGCGAAAGCGGCGCACGAGCGGGTGCGCATTAGGGGCGAGGTGTCGGCATTCGACTCGTACATAGACGACTGGATATTGTGGCGACCTACGTTCAAAGGCTTCTGGACGCCGCTCAACATACGGCGCGTGCACAGTTACGGCGTGGAGACCAAGGCGGCTCTCGGTGCCGATTTAGGTAAAGGGTGGTCGATGGAGTGGAACGGACTCTTCACGATGACACACTCGGTGAACAGGGGCGACAAGGTGTCGGAAAACGACGCTTCGCGCGGGAAACAGTTGCCTTATATCCCCGTATATAGCGCGGCGGTAACGGCGCGCGTGGCGTGGCGCGGATGGTCGTTCGCCTACAAATGGCGGTATTACAGCCGTCGCTACACCACTTCGTCTAATGATTTGACGGTTACGGGCAGTGTCGCGCCATATTATATGAGCGACATCTCGTTGGAAAAGCGGTTTGCATGGCGATGGGGCGGACTGTCGGTGCGATTCGATGTGAACAATCTTTTGGGCGAGGAGTATGAAACCGTGCTCTCGCACCCTATGCCGGGACGGAATTATGCCGTCTATATCGGCATTACGCCCGCTTTCGGAGCCAAGTCGCGCAGTGGCAAACAGGCGACAAACTAAAATTTGCGATATTTTTTGTAATTTTGCAGGAGCGTTTAGGCGCAAATCCACTAAAAACGGGAGAGAAACAGACGATGATTATAGACGGAAAGGAACTCGCCGCAAGGCTCAAAAGCGAAATGGCTCGGCGCGTCGCGCATTTGCGCGAACGGTATTCGCGCGTGCCGTCGCTCGTGGTGGTACTCGTGGGCGAGAATCCCGCAAGCCGGTCCTACATTCGCGGCAAAATCAGGGCTGCGGGCGAGGTAGGCATCGAGAGCCGATTAGTGGAGTTGCCCGAAACGGTGGCGGAAAACGAACTGCTTGCAACAATCGCGCAGTTGAATGCGGACGAGGGTGTGGACGGAATACTCGTGCAGTTGCCCCTGCCCGCGCATATCGACGAGAGCCGCGTCATCGCCGCCATAGCGTTGGAGAAAGATGTCGATGGGTTCCACCCGCTCAATGTCGCACGACTGTGGCGCGGCGAGGAGTGTACGTTGCCGTGTACGCCGAAGGGCATTATGGCGATGTTGGCGGACAACCGAATCGAGGTCGAGGGCAAACGTGCCGTGGTGGTAGGGCGGAGCAATATCGTCGGTCTGCCGATGGCAAAATCGCTGCTCAATGCAAATGCGACGGTTACTGTGGCGCATTCGCATACGGAAAATCTGGGTGCAATTACGCGCGAGGCGGATATATTGGTCGTGGCGGTCGGACGCGCGCACATAATAACAGCCGATATGATAAAGGAGGGTGCGGTGGTGATAGATGTCGGAATCAATCACGACCCTGCGACGGGCAAACTGTGCGGCGATGTCGATTTCGAGGCGTGTCGCGAGCGGGCGTCCTATATTACGCCGGTGCCGGGCGGAGTGGGACCGATGACGATATGTATGCTGATGGCGAACACGATAGAGTGTTTTGAAAAGCGAATGAAATAAGAAAAGGCTTCGGACAATCCCGAAGCCTTTTTCGTATAATCTGCACGGGCGGGTTATCGATGCAGAATGAAACGCACGAATGCCCAGCCGCCCAATACTTGGATGAGCATACCCGGCAAGCCGATGCGGAAATCCTGTGCGGCGGCATAGAACGAGCCTGCCATGACCCACTCGACGAGCGAACCCGCTATTTGATAGAACAGCACGACCGCTGCCATAATCGCAACGGTGCAACGGCGCATACGCCAAGCGGCATAGCCCGCCGAAAGAGCGAGCAGCGATGACTTGACCCAAATCGCAGGCAGTGCGGCAGTCGCTGGCATACCGAACAAAAGATGGTTGGCGACGGGCGAGACGAGAGCCGTCAGCAGACCGACGCGCCAGCCGTATTTGTAGGCACCGACGAGGGTGAAAAAGTATATCGGCAACCATGTCTGCCCGCCGAGATGCACGGTGTGGCAGAGTTGCGGCAGAGCGATGTTGCCGAGAACGAACAGCGCGGCGACGAGGTAGGTTTTGGTCTCGTTGTAGCGCAGAGACGAAAGATTGACTGCTGTTGTTTGCATAATGTTTCCTATTTTAATTCGACTAATTCATACGTTTGACTCCCCATACCGAGTGCTTCGGCGTGGTCGAGTGTGTGCATACCGTGGCGCGAGTCGATGCGCTCGATAAGGTGGATTTTGCCGTGGTCGTCCGACGCGCGCACAGCATCGACGCAGGCACGGTCGAGTGCCACAGGATCGAGCGAGGCGAATATGCCGAGGTCGCCCATCTTCGGGTCTTCGGGTTTTGCCACGCAGTCGCAATCGACCGAAAGACGGTTGGCAACGCTTATGTAGAGAATATGCTCGCCGCAGTGGTCGGCAATCGCCTTGGCTGCTTCCGCCATCGATTCGAGAAAATTGTCCTGTGGCGGGAGATTGTTCCACAAATCGTGCTGGTCGGTAGTTCTGCCCGCCGAGTGAATCCACGCCTTGCCGTGCGACGAGGCGATGCCTATCGAGATGTTCTTAATCGCTCCGCCGAAGCCGCCCATAGGGTGTCCCTTGAAATGCGACAGCACGAGCGTAAAATCGTAGTTGAGATAGTGGCTGCCGACGATGTCCTTTTTCAAATGTTTGCCACCTGCGACGGGAAGTTCCGCCTCACCGTCGGCGTCCATAATATCGACCTTGGCGATGCGCGTAAAGCCGTGGTCTGCCGCCGCTTTGAGGTGGCTCTCTGTATCGGCGCGACCGCCGCCGTAGGCGGTGTTGCACTCGACGATGGTGCCGCCGACCTTCTGCACGAGCGGTGCGATGAGGTCGGGGTTGAGGTAGTTGTTGTTGCCCGGCTCGCCCGTCGAGAGTTTGACAGCGACTTTGCCCTCAGCCTTGCGACCGAGTGCGTCGTAAATGCGCAACAGCGCATCGGACGAAATCTCGCGCGTGAAATAGACCTTTGCAGGCGTTGCCGCCGCCTCTTTTTTCGGTGCATTCGCACAACCTGTTGCGACGAATGCGGTTGCTGAAATTGCCATAATCGAAAATCTTTTAGCGTTCATATTCGTTGTTTTTCAAATTGCTAAAACGAAAATTTCACTCCGCCCATAACCGTTGTACGCGGCATCGGGTAGCCCTCGTTGATGCAGTAGCGTTGCGCGAGCAGATTGTCGCCGCGCACCCATACACTGACCCATTTCGCCGCCCGAAATTGTGCGCGGACATTCCACAGGACGAAATCCTCGGTCGTGCCGCTGTCGGTATTCGTGTAGAGATTGGCGACGTATTGCACGCCCGTCATCACGTCCCAGCGACCTTTGTGAAAGGCTCCGCCGATATGGAATTTGTGTTCGGGCGAGGCGACGACTGGATTCTCCATATAGAGATAGGAGTAGTTGGCATCGACCGACCACGCCGGTGCGATACGCCACGCTGCCTGTGCCTCGACGCCCGCATTGCGAATGCGTCCCGAATTCATATTGAGCCGACCGCTGCCGTTGGGATTGGGTACGGTCAGAATAATGTTGTCGCCGTCGATATAGAAAACGTTTACGCCCCATGACAACCGTCCGTCCAACAAGCGTTGCGAAACGGCGATTTCGTAATTCCACATACGCTCCGCCCGCAAATCGGGATTCTGCGGCGGAAACATATACATTTCGCGTATGGTCGGGAAGCGGAAGCCCTTGCTCGCCGACACTTTCAGTTCGACCGCGCGCGGCAGGTGGAACGACAGCCCTACCTGCGGAATCCACTCCGTCCGGAAATGCGCTAACCAGTCGGCACGCAAACCCGCGTCGAGCGTCAGCCAACGACCTATGTTCTGACGGAAGTCGAGGTAACCCGCCACCTCGTTGCGGCTCTTATAGACAAGCGGCATGCGTCTGCTGTCGAGGTATTTGTTCCAAGCCTCGCCGCCGAAATTGAAATAGTCGGCTCCTATGGTGAGGCGGTTGCCCTCGAACATACGCACGCTCTGATAGAGCGACACGCCCGCCATACGGTCGCGCGAGTTGAAACGGTAGTCGAGCGGCGTGCCGCCCTCGGCGAAGCCGTCGTTTATGCGGTGGCGTCCCCAGTTGTAAAACGCGCTTATGGCACCCGATGTGCGCTCGTATTCGTTCTCGATGGCGACGGACGCCACGCCGCGCGTAATGTGCTGGCGCGCATCGAACAGCGGTTTGGCTGTCGTGCCGGGATTCGATGCGTTGAAATGCGTCAGGTCGGCATCGGCGCGCACGCTCCACGCCTCGGTCATCTGCACGCCGAGTTGGACGTGAGCCGTATATTGGTCGAAGCCCATACGGGCGCGATGCCCGTCGGTGCGATTGTACGAACCGCCGATAACGCTCGTGAAACGACCTTTGCGGACACGGTTGGTAAGTTCGGCCTGCAACGTGTTGTAGGAGCCGTAGCCTGCATTTATATCGGTCTTGACGCCCTCTTCGCTCATCTTGCGCGTAACGATGTTTACGACGCCGCCCATTGCATTGGAGCCGTACAGCACCGATGCGGGACCGCGCAGTACCTCTGCCTGCTCGACCATAATCGACTGGTAGGCGTCCGCCATGGGGTGTCCCATAATGCCCATATACTGCGGATGTCCGTCGATAAGCACCATCAGCCGACCCGCGCCGCCGCTCAATCCACGCAACGAGATGCTGCCCGAGCCGCCCGTCGAAACGCCGTAGCCCATCACTCCGCGCGCTGTAACGAACAACCCCGGCACCTGTTCCGAGAGCATGGGCAGCAACGATGGCTGCATCGCGCTCTCGACCTTGTCGCGCCCGACGACCGAAACGGTCATCGGCAGGTGGCGAATATCGGTGCGGTTGCGGGTGCCCGTAACCACCACGTCGGCTATTTTGACCTGCTCGGCAAGCGAGTCGGCAGGCATTGCATCGGTATGTTCGTCGGCTCGAACGGCAACCGAGAGAAGCGACAGGAAAAGGATTGCGACTGTACGTTTCATTGCTTTTTCGACTTTTGCATTCGCTCGGCAAACTCTGCAATCAATGGCAGGCACTCCTCGGCGGTGTTGCATTCGCTACACATCTTTTCGACGGGACACCAATCGGTTTGCGCACGGTTCATTATGTGCGGCACCTTGACGGTGTATTCGACCTCGATGCCCGCCTCCGCGAGCATTCGGCGGGCTGGTGCGCTGATTGTGTCGGCGAATACGCCTCCGACGCCCCCGAGCGTCATCAATGCTGCGGCAGCCTTGCCCACGACCTTGTCCGCCACGAACGCCCCTTGCAGAAAATCGCGTTCCGTTCGCAGTAACCGATAGAGGTCGGCAAAACCGCGTTCGCGGAAAATGCGGATGGTGTCGCCGTTGCGGACTACGCACGAGCATTGCTCGACAAAGAGTATGTCGATAAGGTTTTGCCGTTGAGCGGCGGAGAGTGTCTGAATTTGTTTCATTTGCCTTTGCATAATTTTACGGTTACAAAAGTAGGGCATTCGACGCAAAAGGAATGATACTTTTTAAGGTTTGATTTACCGAAATCGCGGATTCACTGCGTCGCCCTTACATCGCCTTGGCAAGTGTGCGTCCGAGCCATACGAGCAGTATGCCGAGCACGAATGTACCGCCCGCATATAGCCCGAATTGCAGCCATTGGCGTTGCTGCAACATCACGAACATCTCGTTCGACAGCGACGAGAATGTGGTGAACCCGCCGCAAAAGCCCGTAATCAGAAAAAGGCTCATCTGCGGCGAGAGGAGTTGCGTCCGCTCCGCCAAACCGAAGAGTATGCCGATAAGCAGCGAACCCGACATATTGACTGCGAATGTCGCCCACGGCAACGCCGAGCCGAACAACACCGCGCACAGCCGTCCCGTCAGAAAACGCAGACATGTTCCGACGAATCCGCCCAATCCTGCAACAAGCATCGCTTTAAGCATAACGAAATAGATTTTATAACGACAAATTTAACAAGATTTTCGGATTTTCCCGCACCGGCGGTGTGCGGGACTGAATGAAAAAAGCCGCCCGTGATTGCGGACGGCTTTGTAACGGTTATGTCGCGGAAGCGGTCAGAACGTATGCTTCTCGCTTACGGACGGCTCGCCTGCAAAGGTGCCGTCGGCATTGACGCAAATGGCGTAGATGTAGTAGTCGCCACTGAGGAGACCGTCCGCGTCGGTATATGTTCCACGCTTGCCCTCGGTTTTGAGATACTCTTCCATAGAGTAGATGTCGGGGACGTATATGTCCATTATATCTTTGACATAATTTTTCAATCGTGCAGGCTCGCAACCGTAGGATTGGTAATCCTGTTCGCGGATTGCGCCTTGCAGGTAGAGTACGCCATCGGCGGAAGGGGTAATTGTGTACCCGCTCTTGGTGAATGAGAACGAGAATGTTACATTGTCCGATGCATCGGCTTTTTCGGTTGTGAAATTGACGCGCGTAAGGACGGTCGTAACGCCGCCGTCGTAGCCGAATACCAGTATCGAGTAGTCGGTATCGGGCATCAGCGTGCGGTCGCAGACAACGGTCTGCTTACCTCTCTTGGCATACTTGCCGACATAATCGCCCATCTCGGCGACAACCGCCGCCATAATGCTTTCGGCGTCTTTGCCCGCAATCTCCGACTGCGGTTTTACGACGGCAAGATACGGGTCATCGTTATCCGGCGTTATCTCTATCGTTATGCTGTCGCAGGTTATGCCGGAGGGATATATGATGAAGCTGTTGTCGGACGGCTCGAATTTTTTGGTGCTGACTTTTATATCCTCGACCTTGGTGCAGATGTCGCCCTCGTCGTTTATGCCACAGATGAATATGTAGTACGGCGTGTCGGGGGTGAGACCCGTGAAGTTGTAGGTGTGGTCGCCTTTGAGAGCCATGGACGCAACGGCTTCCGCCATCGTGTTGCCAAGTGCCTGCCAAGCCTCCAACTGCTTGTCGATTACGGCGCGAGCCGCTTTCTCGGCTGTGCCGCCGTAGGAGTTGAATTGTTCTTCGGTGAGCAGTTGGTAGTAGTACCACTGCTCCTTGTCGGTCGGTGCGACTTCTATCCCTATGGACGTGCGTGTGGTCGTGATTTTGAAACTGAACAGGCAATCGACCATTTGGACGCCATCGGTGGTGAACTCCTGTTTGGTGATGTCGGAAACAGCCTCGCCCTCGTCATTTACGCCATAGGCATAGATGTAGTACGATGTCGAGGTTTCGAGCCCCGAGAATCGCTCGGGTTCGGCAAATGCTCCGAGTCGGCGAATGCTCTCGACAAGTTGAGCGAGCGTCTGTTTCCTCTGCTCGGCACGCTTTACGAGTTCCTGCCGGCTCTTTTCCAACAACGCCTCGTCCGAGCCAAGTTCGTCGTATTGCGCCTTGTCGATTATGAAATAGAGGTATTTGGTGCGGACTGGCTCCGGCGTAATCATAACGTCGGCGGTCGTGCGTGTTATATTGGTGATTTCGATGCGGAATCTGAGTTCGGCTTGTTCCGTGCCGCCGGGTTCGTGGTCGCCCTTTTCACAGCCTGTGAACATTAAACCGAATGCTGTGAGACAAAAGAGCATAATTGCGAAATACTTTTTCATAACGATAGATATTAATTGTGTTTCATCTGCAAATATATCTATAAATTTTAGTTGTATCGGCATTTGTCCGTCTGATTTTTTTGAATTGTCGTGTGAACGTATGCTCGGGAATCGCCGCGAATAATAAAACGTTTTTTGTCGTGTGTCAAG
>CAVKRC010000035.1:0-5094 GCA_963658625.1 bacterium | reverse complement strand
TATTTTTGCTCCGAGAAAATAAATTCGACCCGATATGTTGATAATGGCAGGTATAATTGTTGCGATTGTTATAATGGCAAAAATCAACGGAATGCGTGATTATATGCCGGATAATGACAGCCCCGATTACGATTTGGAAGAGAGTGATGCTTATTGGGAGGGTTATCGGAATGGCTGCGACGATGGCTACAACGATGGTTACCATGATGGCTATTGTATCGGTGATGACGACTATTGGTGGAAATGATTAAGCCCCCCTCACAGGAAGGGATTTAGGGGGGGGACAAATGCTTCGTCCGCGAAGCGGACTCGAACGGCGAAAGCCGAAGCCGAAATACCTTTGAAATAATACACGATTATTTCGGCAACCCCAACCCATAGAGCCTTTGTTGTTAGGGTGAATTATCCGAGAGAGCCGCGAAACGCGGATTGTTTTTGAATGGCAGACGCATTGCGCTTGCGTATATGTGGTGAACATTCAAAAACAAAAGGACAGCAAAAACTGCTGTCGCTCTCTCGGATAATTCGTCCCGTGCGGATACGTAAGGGATAATCGAAGGACAAATTCACATTCATTGAGGTAAAGTAATGTGCAAGTGCCATGTATCCGATTTATAGCAGTATCAATTAAAGAATACTGTATATAATGCATTAGAACAGACCGATTATTCTAGAAGAAATAAAAAACAGCCCATGCATAGCATTACTAGAGCATTTACAAGAAATACAGCCGAAACAGTTTGTATTCTACATTGGGAAATAAAGACTTGTGAGTTTTATTTTCCACATAGATAAAAAATTATATAGTTGCTAGATAAAGATTAGAGACATGCAGACAAAGTGGTAAAATTCATGACATCGTGAGTCTGTCGGAGTATTAAGAATTGCGCGAACAATAGACAAGCCAATTTGTTCCCATTGAATAGCAAAGTAAATACGTCGAAATGGGAATATTATTAAGATATAAAAATTGTTTTCATTTTTAGACTTTTTATATTAATTGTTGCGCCATCAGCAAATTCCCTTTTAATATTTTACCAAAACTTTTTTGCAAAGTATTTGTATGATTTTTCTATATTTATGGTCATCAGATAAAGATTACTATCAAATTCAGAGCGCACAAAACTATAAGATAATACCGATAATGATGCCAAAAGTGGTTGGTGCTATTTTATATAGATCACTGATTACATTGTAACTACACCAGAAAACAGATAGTTTAATGAAATTTGTTTCATTAAACTATCTGCAATAAACTTATGCCAATTAACTATTATGCAACATCAAATTGGTGTAACATAAACTAAACCAAAATAATAAGTTCGAGCTATATAAAGGCTCAAACTTATTATTTTGATAAAATGAGAGAAATTTACCAACCACTTTTGGCATCATTATCATAATACCCATCAATGCATTATTATCTACAATTCTGCTGTCGATTTTGACTTTATATCCCAATGCATTTATAACATGGGTTACCTGCATCAATTCTCTGGCGATTTAACAACCGATTTTATTTGCACGAACATTATATTAGCACCTTTATCTTTTGATGTTGACAAGACGTCAAGGAAGATATCGGCTAATGTTATTTCCCTATTCTACATGATTTTCAAATTACAAACTTTCCAGCAGTTCTATCATTTTATAGATGGTAGTTGACGGATTATTATATGCCTTCAACACCTTGGCTCTTGCCATTGCTTCTGATGTTTCTTCGGACAGTTGTTGTTTCTCATTTAATGACAAAGTTCCCTTTACATAGTGTTCAAGATGTCTTTTCAATTTCTTGATACATGCATTTTGTGGTAGTTCAGCATGACGTTCCTCAAAGTGTAACAAATACCACAATTCAATACATGGATTCGACACCAGCAATACTGCATCTGGAATACTTTGCAGGTGTTCCAGCATTCCATCCACATCAAGGTCATACATTAGAAATGTTTTATCATTTTGGGTTACAATATATTCCCGTTTGCAATTCTCTATATACCGAACGGATATGTTTGAATCGCTCTTTCTTGGGATAATCTGAATAGGCACACGGTATTGTGAACGGAGGTGACTGATATAAGTAACCTCAGACTCACCTTCACAAAAAACGAAGAAGTTTGGCTTCATTGTTTTACCTTTGGATTTTCTTATTTGTCGTCCCATATCAGGTTCTATTTTATAAAGCTATCGTATGTTCGTCAATATATGGGATAGCATCAAAACGACCTTGCAGATATGCCTTCTCTGCATCTAGCCCGTCACGGAAATCTTTGTAATCAAACAAAGAATATAAATCCGAGGACCCGTCATCCCGTTTGTTGACAAAATATATCTGATCCTTGCGCAGGTTGTTGGTATTAAGCAGGTATGTATTGTGTGTAGTATATATTAACTGCGCCGATTCACTTTTATTGAACAAACCGACAATATACTCTACCAATTTTATATGTAGTTGCATCTCGATTTCATCTATCAACAAGATTTTATTATTCTTGACGATATCCAGAATCGTCAACATCATACTGAATAAACGCTGTGTTCCATCAGACTCTTCTGCAAAAAAGTTGAAAGGAACATCTGGGTTATTCCTGTGATAGGTCGTAATGACCAACTGGGGTTTCTGAATATCTTCTACTGACAATATTTGATTATCTGCAGGGTCAATCACTGCAGTAGACAGGACTTTATTCTCGTGCCGGCTGTCGATTTTGACAATGTCGCTGTCGGCAATTCGCAGCACATTAAGGAACTGCTCTTTGTTCTCATTCAACAAACGCTCGACAGAGAACGAATTATATCCGAAATAATTCAGAATAAAACGCTCATTGAAATATCGAAAAACATCTTTTGCAACATCACGATCCATCTGACTGGCACGCGATACGAAAAGCGTTTTCTTGGACGTATTGGCCGCCACATCCAAAGGACGGCGAATCACCGAACGGAATTCATAGATATCCTTTTTGTCGGGTCCCTTTGTCTCATCACGAGAAAATACCAGCGAACGCCGACCATTAGGATAATAGTACAGCACCTCTTTCAGTATCTCAACGTTATTCAGTTCAAAAGAATATTCATATTCGACACCATCAAGAAGGAAGCGAATGAAGAATGTACTTGGCTTGCCAATGCCCCCGAATTTGAACGGAGTAAAGGCAAATATCGTATTCTCGTTGTAATTGTGGGATGAGAATATCATCCCCACACAAGCGCGAATAGCCTTGATAACACTGCTCTTTCCTGACGCATTTGCACCATAAATGGCAACAGTTTTAAGCAACCGCTCACGACCGCATGCAAATGTATTTTCTTCAAGTTCCTTTGCCTTTTTAGTCTGGATGCTTGCCGCCTGCATATCCAGTACTACTTCATCTTTAATTGAGAAGAAGTTGCTCAAACGAATTTCGAGTACCATTTTATTCTTCAAATTTGCAATTTTTCTGCAAATATAGCAAATTAAATAACAAAACCATAGTTTCGACATTTTTTATGTATTAAATACAACCTGCATAAATTGTTGTTATATAGAGCTCGTTCAACAACCTACCCAAAGAATAGTTTCTATATCTGTGTGTTCATTCACTGCTTGCGACTTATAAACTTTTTGAATCGGCTAACGCAATTTGACAAACTTACATGGGTTATTATCTGCCATTTGCATGATCAATACGCACTTGTCTCCGCTATATAGCCCAATATAGTCTTTACTCAAACCTACATTTGTCTTAGAAAGTACTGTCCATACAAGTAGCAGACTGAAATATGAAAGATTATCCGAAACAAAAAATAATAGAATAATATAAAACTTCGCAATGAACGAGAGCGACGCAGCGTAAAACAAACCTAAACAAGATCATTCTAGGAAATAATATGGTAAATATAAATTTAGCACCTTCACTGCTGCTATATGCGAGGTGATCAGCCATAACCTTTTCAAAGATTGGCATCAACTGCGATGATATCATAAACTTATCAAACAACTAGGTATACTTACGGTGCATATCTTTTGCATCGTGGTTATTACGACGGCCACAGGGCAATAAAAAAAGGTGGTAACTACCACCTCCATAAGATTAAAATGCTGAATTTAGATTGAGACACCGTTTGCATCACACCACTCAACGAACTCTGCAAATTCAATAAGACCATTGCGAAAAGTATCACTGGGCATGCCCAATTCTCGTTCTATCTGAAATATCGGATTGTCTGCTCCCGTCCCATTCAAAAAAGTTCGATTACCTGTCAATATTCCGCTGTTGTTTGAATAATTTGAATAATATGTAGGATAATTATAGATACCCGTAATTATTTCTTGCTTACGAAGAATCTGACCGAGACCACAAACAAGATAAAGAAGGCGCAAATCAATTTCGCAACAGGTGTCATAGCCGATGATGTTTATAAAACGGCAATAACAGAATTAACCTCGCAAAAATTGAAAATTGAGGTAGAGTTGGAACAATGTAACGCAAAATTATCGAACTCTCGAAATAGGATACATGCCATCGCGCAAATGTGCTGTAAATTAGGCGATTTGTGGCGTGGAGGAACGCTGAATGTGTGCCAAAAAGTCCAATATTTGGCGTTTCCGAACGGTGTTGAGTGGGATAAGTCGATTCTCAATTATCGAACTTTTACCGTCAATGGCATGCTCGATGTAATCAGTAAATTAACAGATAATTACAGAGAAAAAGAAGAGGACAAACCGACCGAAAAATCGATTTGTCCCCTTGTGTGCGGATACGTAAGGGATAATCGAACTTTTTTGAATGGCACGGGAGCGGATAATCCTATATTTAAGATAGAACGAGAATTAGGTCTGCCACGCAATGCCTTTCGTGATTGCCTTATCGAGTTTTCAGAGTTTGTTGATTGGTATAATTTTGTTGTCTGTCAGTAAAGTCATTTATTTAGTGATGCAAATATAGCAATATAATGTGTAATTGTTATTCTGATTTGTATCAATCTAAAACTTATACTTTTTAATCTTACGGAGATGGCAGTTGCCACTTCCTTTTTGTTGCAGAGTAACATAAAAGATTAAATAGGGCAATACCCCCCCCCTCACAATAGAAAGAATTACTATTCGATATT
>CAVKRC010000034.1:0-22007 GCA_963658625.1 bacterium | reverse complement strand
GACTTTCGTTTCCTTTCTTTTTCTTTCCTTTTGGAAGAAAAAAGGAACACGCAAAAGCAAATGCAAATTTAATGTTTCATTTCCATTTTTCAAAATCAGCGTCTCAATTTCGAAAAAAATTCGCTCATCAATTTTTCGCTCTCCGCAGCCAATACTCCCGCCGTAACCTGAGTTTTGGGGTGAAGTATCCGACCGCCGACTGTCGTATAGCCTCGTTTGGGGTCGGACGCGCCATAGACTATGCGTCCGATTTGGCTCCAAGCCAATGCTCCCGCGCACATCACGCACGGCTCGACGGTAACGTATATCGTGCAGTCGGGCAGATACTTGCCGCCGAGTGTCGCCGATGCAGCCGTCAGTGCCTGAATCTCGGCATGCGCCGTAACATCGGTCAGCGTCTCGACGAGATTGTGTCCGCGCCCGACTATCGCACCGCCCGCCACGATGACGGCACCGATGGGTACTTCGTCATTATTCAACGCTTCGCGCGCCTCGTTTAGTGCGAGGCGCATATATTTTTCGTCGGTTTGAGCCGTTACTTCCATATTTTTACTAATTTTGTGAGTTACAAAGATACAAAAAACCGAAAATATCCAATAATATGTACAGGACAAACACTTGCGGCGAATTGAGAGCCGCAGATGTAAACAAAACGGTAACTCTCGCGGGTTGGGTACAGAAGGTGCGCAATCTCGGAGCGATGACATTCATCGACCTGCGCGACCGTTACGGCATCACGCAAATCGTTGTGGAGGAGCACTCCGCCGAGCAGACGAAGGCGGTTGCCGCCACGCTCGGGCGCGAGTTCGTCATTCAGGTACGCGGGCGCGTCATAGAGCGTTCGTCCAAGAACCCTAAGATGCCGACGGGCGACATAGAGGTCGCTGCGGACGAAATCGTCGTACTCAACGAGGCTGCGACTCCGCCGTTCACCATCGAGGAGCACTCGGACGGCGGCGACGACCTGCGTATGAAATATCGTTATCTCGACCTGCGCCGTCCGCCGTTGCAGCGCAATATGCTGCTGCGCCACAAGATGGCACAGTCGATTCGCCGTTTCTTGGACAACGAGGGTTTTCTCGAAATAGAGACACCTTATCTCGTGGGTTCGACGCCCGAGGGCGCGCGCGATTTCGTCGTGCCAAGCCGTATGAATCCCAATCAGTTCTACGCGCTGCCACAGTCGCCACAGACATTGAAGCAGTTGCTGATGGTAGCGGGTTACGACCGTTATTTCCAGATTGTGCGCTGTTTCCGCGACGAAGACCTGCGCGCCGACCGTCAGCCCGAGTTCACGCAAATCGACTGCGAAATGTCGTTCGTCGAACAGGAGGACATTCTCGAAATTTTCGAGCGTTGGGCAAAATATATGTTCAAAGATGTGTTGGGCATCGAGTTCAACGAGCCGTTCCAAAGAATGCCTTGGATAGAGGCGATGGAGAAATACGGTTCGGACAAGCCCGATTTGCGTTTCGGTATGGAGTTCGCCAATGTTACCGACCTCGCAAAGGGACACTCGTTCTCGGTATTCGACGATGCAGAATATATCGTCGGTTTCGCCGCTACGGGTTGCGCAACTTACACCCGCAAGCAAATCGACGCACTGACTGAGTTCGTAAAGCGTCCGCAGGTGGGTGCCAAGGGACTTATATGGATTCGTTTGGAGGAGGGCGGCAACGTCAAATCGTCCATCGACAAATTCTTCACGGCAGACGAGGTTCGCGCCATCGCCGAGCGTTGCGGAGCCAAGGCGGGTGATATGGTATTTATCCTCTGCGGTCCGAAATTCAAGGCTCTGACGCAACTCTGCGCCCTGCGTTTGGAGGTTGCACAGCAACTCGGGCTGCGCGACCCGCAAAAGTTCGCACCGCTGTGGGTCATCGACTTCCCGATGTTCGAGTGGGACGAGGAGACACAGCGATTCTATGCTATGCACCACCCGTTCACCTCGCCGAAACCCGAAGACGTGCAATATCTCGAAAGCGACCCGGGTCGCGTGCGCGCCAATGCCTACGATTTCGTCTGCAACGGTACGGAGATAGGCGGCGGTTCGATTCGTATTCACGACGCCAAATTGCAGGCACTTATATTCAAATGCTTGGGCTTCACGCCCGAGCGTGCGCAGGAGCAGTTCGGCTTCCTGATGAACGCATTTAAGTTCGGTGCACCGCCTCACGGAGGTCTGGCATTCGGTTTCGACCGCCTGTGTTCGCTCTTCGGCGGTTCGGATTCGATTCGCGACTACATCGCATTCCCGAAAAACAACGCGGGTCGCGACGTGATGCTCGACGCACCTTCGCGTCTCGACCAGTCGCAGTTGGACGAGTTGTATCTCTCGCTCGTCAAACCCGAATAAGGTTCAGTATATTTACAATGGCACCGCCCGACATCTTGGAATGTCGGGCGGTGGTGTTTTGTGGACGGCGGATTGCCGCTCTTTTACAGCGACTCCAACCGTTGCAGGAATGGCGAGAAATCGGGGTGCGACGAGGCGAACTCGTCGAATGTCTGGTCGGTATGCCCGTCTTCCGGCACGTCCGAAATCATCTTTATCGCTATCAACGGCAGATTGCCGCACTCCTTAGCGGCAATGGTGATGGCTGTTATCTCCATATCGAAAATGGCGCGTTCGGTGCCGAATCGCTGTTTTATATTACGGACGGCAACAGCATCGACGAATGTATCGCCCGTAAAGACGGTTATGTCGTCTTTGCCTGCCAAAGCGTATGGCTCGGTAAGTTCGGGCACGAAACCGTCGGGAATACCGTTGCAATCGTGATAGCGTGCCGATGAAGGTTCGACGATGTAGCCCTGCCGAAAGCCGAGCGTTCCCGCCGCATAGCCGACTACGGCAATCATATCGAATTTTCTGTCGGCACAAGCCACAGCCAATGCCGTATTCGCCGCAGCCGCTGCTTTGCCCACGCCGCTGCGCAGGACGGTGTAATTGTGGCGTGTCGCGCCTGCCTTGGCGAGCGTTGCGACCATACACTCGTTTTCGCGCGTGGTCGGGGTTACTACCAATATATTCATTGCCTGCCGACCTATTTTGCGATTACCTCCTCAACGTATTTGCGCATCGCCTCGTTTGCCCCCGCGACATCGTAGAGCGACGGATTGCCGCACTGAATTTCGTTCAACCCGACAATATCCTCCTTACCGTGGATAGGGAACACTTCGGCATAGACCTTGCGCAGAGCCGCCTTGATGTCGTCCGCCGTAACATCGTTCATTGTCGAGAGATAGAATCCCGTCTGGCAACCCATAGGGCAGAACGATACGATGCTCGTGCCGATTTTCTCGTCCAAGCGCAGGTAATATGCCATCAGGTGTTCGATGGTATGCACCGTGCCAGACGACAAGGGTTTATGCGCCATTGGCTCGCAGAATCGCAAATCCCACGAAAGCACAGCCAAAGTGTCGTTGATTCGGTATGTGGAGCGGAGATAAAGTCCCTCTTTGAGCGTCCGATGATCGACATCGAACGATGACACCACAGATTTTTTCATACTCATTATTATATTATTCGTTTTCGATAATTCGTTTGTCGCGCGGCAGTTCCCAAATCTCCATATCCTTGATTTGCTCGCCGTCGATGGTGAAGCGTACCGCCGTACGCACCTTATGGAATCCGTAGCAGCCTGCCGCTCCGGGATTGATATGCAACATCTGATAGACGGGGTCGAATATGATTTTGAGAATGTGGGAGTGTCCCGCCACAAAAATTTTGGGGTGAGCCGCCTGTATCTTGCGCAATGCTTTCGGCTCGTAGTGGCGCGGATAACCACCGATGTGGGTCATCAGCACCGTAACATCCTCGACCTTGAAATACTCGAATTCGCTGTATGCCCGCCGCATCATCGCGCCGTCTATATTGCCATATACCGCCCGCAGCGGCTTGAATGCCGCAATCTCGTCAGCCAACTCCAACGAGCCGACATCGCCAGCATGCCAAATTTCATCGACATCTTTGAGGAATGCCCTCAACGGCGCGTCGAACGTACCGTGCGTGTCAGATATAACTCCTATCCGTCTCATGGTTCAATGCCCGTAATTGGAGGAAAGATACTCTTTTATGCTGAATTTGGTCGGTCGCTTTCCGTGTTTGGAATCGACGACCCTTTCGGTCTTCTGCAACCGCTCGCCCTCGACCACATACTGCTCGATAAATCGCAATATCTCCGCGTGGTTCTTCACCATAGGCTCTTCCGCCATAGTGTGCGAGCGATACTCTGCCGAATAGAACCAATAGGGCGCGCCCATCTTGTCGAGTTGGCGGACGATAAATTCGGAGCCGTAATAGCCGATGCCGAAAACCGACGCCTTGCGGTAAGGCACATTGCTGTCCGATGTACCGTGAAAGAGCATTATCGGGCAGGGTTGCGACGCCCACTTGGGTTTGCCGTCGGTAGAAAACACCGCTCCTGCGAATGAGATTACGCCTGCATAGTTGAATCCGTCGGGCAGAATCCGCGACAGTTCGTTGCGGTTGCAGATGTAATTTTCAGCCTGCAATGCAGTAATTGCTCCCGCACTCGAACCGCTGACGACGATGCGCGAGGTGTCGATTTGCCACTCGTCGGCATGGTCGATTATGAAGCGTGTTGCGCAGAACAAATCCTCGACGGCATAATTCACCGACCGCTTCATGGTCGCGATGGTCTCGCGCAAGCCTACCGCATCGGGGTTGTAGTCAGGCGACTGCGTCGCTTTCAGTCCGAGACGATAGTCGATGGAGACGACATCGTAGCCCGCCGCCGTCAGCATATCGAAATAGGTGCGATACTTTTGAGCGTCCTTCGTTCCCGTGGCAAAACCGCCGCCGAAGACGAAAATCACGCACGGGCGTTTGCCTTCGACACCATGCGCCGCATAGTGATCCAACTCCAACGTCTCGTTGTCCGTCGCTGCGAATTGCACTCGTTGATTTTGCGCCGATGCCGAGATTGCGACAACTGCAAATGCAAAAGTCAGTATAAATTCAACCGTTTGTCTCATAACTGCCTATTTTTCATATTTCTCTCCCCACAACGTCTTTATGCGTTGCGCGATTTTCTCCTCCGTGGCATTGCCCGTATTTGGTTTGTAAAACCGTGTGCCGGCGAGTGTGTCGGGCAAAAACTCCTGTTCGGCAAAATTGCCGGCGTAGTCGTGGGCATATTTGTAGCCCTTGCCATAGCCCGCATCGTCCATAAGCGACGTTACGGCATTGCGCAGATGCAACGGCACGAGGCGGTCGGTCGTATCCTTGCCGACGAATGCCATGGCATCGTTTATCGCCATATATGCCGAGTTGCTCTTTTGCGAAGTTGCCAGATATATGGTCGTCTCGGCAAGGGTTATGCGAGCCTCGGGCATACCGATTTTATGTACCGTATCGAAGCAGGCGTTCGCCAGCAACAGCGCATTGGGGTTGGCGAGTCCGATGTCCTCAGATGCAAGTATAACAAGTCGCCGGGCGATAAATCGCGGTTCTTCTCCACCTGCCAACATTCGTGCCAGATAATAAATCGCCGCATTGGGATCGCTGCCGCGCACGCTCTTTATGAATGCTGAAATCACGTCGTAGTGCTGTTCGCCGTTCTTATCGTAGAGCGCGATGTTCTGTTGCAGAGCGTCGGTTACCGCTTTGTCGGTGATGACGACCTTGCCGTCCGTCGCACCGACGATTATGTCCAAAATGTTGAGCAGTTTGCGCGCATCGCCACCCGAAAAGCGGAACAATGCCTCGCGCTCGCGCACCTCTATATTGCGTTGTTTCAATTCGGTATCGACCGTAAGGGCGCGTTGGAGCAACTCCTCCAACTGCCCGTCGTTCATCGGCTTCAAAATATATACCTGACAACGGCTGAGCAACGGCGAGATGACCTCGAACGAAGGGTTTTCGGTCGTCGCGCCTATCAGCGTAACATCGCCCTGTTCGACCGCTCCGAGCAGAGAGTCCTGCTGCGACTTGTTGAAGCGGTGAATCTCGTCGATAAAGAGCAACGGCGTCGCCGAGTTGAAAAACCGCTGCTTCTTGGCGGATTCGATTACCTCGCGCACCTCCTTTACGCCTGACGTTACTGCTGAAAGGGTGAAAAATGAGCGTTGCAACTCGTTCGCCACAATCCTTGCGAGCGTTGTTTTTCCCACTCCGGGAGGACCCCACAGAATGAACGACGGCACATTGCCCGCCTCGATGAAACGGCGAATCACGCCGTTTTGTCCGACGAGGTGTTCCTGTCCGATGTAGTCATCGAGCGTATGCGGGCGCAATCTTTCAGCCAGCGGTGCAGACATAATTTCCGATATTGTATTACACTCCAAAGGTAATCAATTTTTATAAATAATCTCACCCCGCGCTATCCAATCCGGGCGATTTGCGGCTGCGGGTTTCTTTTGAAACCCGTAAATAAATGCGTATGTTTGCCCGCGAATAACCAAAGTTCGATATATTTATGAAACGTATATTTTATTTTCTTGTCGTGCTTGCCGCATGTTCTCTTATCACCTCGTGTCTGAAACACGATACGGGCGATAGTTATTATGTCAGATACGAGGCGTCTTACCCTGTGAGCAAGGCGGTTACACTGCGCATTGCGACACCCAAAGGCATACAGACACTGCGCACGACCATAGGCAACTATTCCGACGAATTCGGTCCCGTGTACAAAGGTTTCGCCGCCTCGATTTCCTCATCCGAAAGCGGTGCGCTTACGATTTCCGTCAGAAAGAATGACGGGGAATACGTTAAAAAGTCCACCGGCGACACAGTGGCGAATTATACGATAGATTTCTGAAAAACAGAAAGTCCGCCCGATACTTATGGTGCATCGGGCGGACTTGATATTGACGGAACCTTATCGGTTTAGGATTTTGTTTTTGTCGGTTTCGAGTTGTTCCTGCAAATCGGCAATCGAAGCAAATTTGCGTTCGTCGCGGATTTTCTCAATCAGCCGTACTCGCAAGCGGCGACCGTACAAATCGCCGGAATAGCCGAACAAATGGGTTTCGAGCAGTCGAGTCCGACCATCGACCGACGGGCGCACTCCGACATTGGACATGGAGACGTAGGTCGTGCCGTCCACCTCGACCTCCGAACGATAGACGCCGTCGGCAATATCCGTGCGGTCGGCTATGTCCATATTGACAGTCGGGAAGCCCATCTGCCGTCCCAGTTGCCGACCGTGAATCACCTCTGCCTCAACCTCCTGCATAAGTCGCCTCACTATTCTGCCTCACCCTCGACCGGTGCGCCGATACGGGCGAGTGGGGTTTGTGTTCCTATGACGGAATCGCCGATTTCGACAAGCAGTTCGGCTTCTTTCGGCAGAAGCAGGTCGATGCGCGAGCCGAATTTGATGAAACCGCACACATCGTTTTGCGCCACATCGTCGCCGAGTTTCATATAGGAGACTATACGGCGGGCAACCACTCCCGCGATTTGGCGGAAGAGCACCTCCTTGCCCTCGGGAGTTTCGATAACGGTGGTCGTGCGTTCGTTCTCGGTAGATGATTTAGGGTGCCACGCGATAAGGAATCGACCCGGGTGGTACTTGAAATACTTGACCTTGCCGCCGACAGGATACCAGTTCATATGGATATTGGTAACCGACATAAAAATCGAAATCTGCAAGCACTCCTCGCCACCGAAATACTCATCGTCGCGCACCAATTCGGTAACGACCACACGACCGTCGCAAGGCGAAAAGACAAGGTCGTTGTCGTGGATTTTCACACGGCGCGGTTCACGGAAGAACGAAACGATAAAGAACCAGAAAAGCAGCAGAAATACCGAAAACAGTATGAGCAGCCAATCGTTCTCCTGCACTTCGAGCATATAGTAAACCAATGCCCAAATCGCAGCGCAACAGACGCCCGAAATGGCAATAATTCTGTAACCCTCTTTATTGATTTTCATAGGTTTAGGTTATAAGTTTTCAAAAATTACAAGATAGATGAAAGCGTATGGTACCGAAAGCAACAAGGCGTCGAACCTGTCCAGAAATCCGCCGTGTCCCGGCAGTATCGCGCCCGAATCCTTAACACCCGCCGAACGTTTGAACAGAGACTCGACGAAGTCGCCCGCAACACCCGTAACGGCAACCACAAAAGCCAAACCGCCCCACAGGGCAGCATTGCCTTCCATAAAATGACCGCACAACAGACCAGCGACGACAGCGGCAATCACGCCACCGACGAAGCCCTCCCACGATTTCTTGGGAGAAATGCGCTCGCACATATGGTGGCGACCGATGCATACGCCTGTCAGATAGGCGAACACGTCATTTACCCAAACGATAACGATATAGCAGAGCATAGCCTGTGCAGACCACGCGCCCGTCAAAAGAATCGGTACATAGAGCAACAGCGACACGGGCAGTGCGACATACAGCACGCCAGCGAAGGTGGTTGCGACGTTGGCAATCGGCGTCGGGTGGCGATGCCACAATTCGCAGGCGAAGGTCGTAGGCACCATTATTAAAATATAGAGCAGCAATCCGAGTACCGCCGCACCCGTGGAGAGTTGCGCCGTTTGACCGAATTGCATAAATATCGTAAAGTTGAGTGCGAAAAAGGCGACTGCCGAAATTATGCCTATGCCGACGAGCGGAGCCGAACCGCATTTGCGACAAAGTTTGTAAAATTCCATAGTGCCGCCGATTACGACAATGAGCATAAGCGCACCGAAACTCCATCGCGACCACAGCGTGCCGCCGATTACGACCGTTGCGAGCACCGCACCGCTCAAAGTTCTGACCATAAGGTCTTTCATTCTGTCCGTCATATTTGGGTCGTCGTTATTCGTTATCTTTCTTTTCGGCGTCGGCATTTTTGTCTGCCCGCTCCTGTTCATTCAACGCCTTTTCGTTGTCGCGCAAGGCAGCCAAACGTTCGTTCTCGATACGTTCGCGCTCGATGTCCTTTTTGCGTTTGCCGAATATGCGCTCGACATCTTCGGTGAAGACCACCTCGCGTTCGAGCAACAGTTCGGCGAGTTGCACCAATCCGTCGCGATGTTCGGCGATGACCTTTTCCGCCATCTTATAGGCGGTGTCGATGATGTTGTGCACCTCGTCGTCGATTTCTCGGGCGGTCTGCTCGGAGTAGGGTTTGGTAAAGGACATATCGCTCTGTCCCGTAGAGTCGTAATAACTCAACATACCGACCTTTTCGCTCATACCGTAGTAGGCAACCATGGCGTATGCCTGTTTGGTTACGCGCTCCAAATCGTTGAGTGCGCCAGTCGAAAGGTGTCCGAAAAACGTTTGTTCCGACACGCGACCGGCAAGCGTTGCAGCCAGTTCGTCGAGCATCTGTTCGCGAGTGGTGATTTGACGCTCCTCGGGCAGATACCATGCCGCGCCGAGCGACTTGCCGCGCGGGATAATAGTAACCTTGACGAGCGGATTGGCGTTCTCCAAAATCCAGCTTACCGTGGCGTGTCCCGCTTCGTGGTAGGCGATGGTCTTCTTCTCCTGCGGAGTGATGACCTTGTTTTTGCGCTCCAAGCCGCCGATGATACGGTCGATTGCAGCGAGGAAATCCTCTTTCGAGACCTGTTTTTTGTTGCCACGCGCCGCAATGAGTGCAGCCTCGTTGCAGACGTTGGCTATATCGGCACCCGAAAAACCCGGAGTCTGCTTTGCCAAAAATTCGCGATCAAGGTTCGGGTCGAGTTTCAGGCGTTTGAGATGTACGTCGAAAATCTCCTTGCGCTCGTTCACCTCGGGCAGACCGACCTCTATCTGTCGGTCGAAACGACCTGCACGCATCAGAGCCTTGTCCAGAATATCGGCGCGGTTGGTTGCCGCAAGCACAATAACGCCCGCATTGGTTTGGAAACCGTCCATCTCGGTAAGCAACTGGTTGAGCGTATTTTCGCGCTCGTCGTTGCCGGAGAATCCCGCATTCTTGCCACGGGCGCGACCTATGGCGTCGATTTCGTCGATAAAGACTATGCAAGGGGCTTTCTGCTTTGCTTGGTCGAACAAATCGCGGACACGAGATGCGCCGACACCGACGAACATCTCGACGAAATCGGAACCCGAAATCGAAAGGAACGGCACATTCGCCTCGCCCGCGACAGCCTTGGCGAGCAGGGTCTTACCCGTCCCCGGAGGACCTACAAGCAGTGCGCCCTTGGGAATTTTGGCACCGAGTTCGCGGTATTTGTCGGCATGTTTGAGGAAATCGACAATCTCCATAATCTCGACCTTTGCCTCCTCCAAGCCAGCGACGTCCTTGAATGTGATTTTGCGCGAAGTGTCCTCGGGATTGAACTCCTGCGCACGCGCCTTGCCGACATTCATTATGCCGCCACCGCCTGCACCGCCGCCCACTCCGCGCGACATACCGCGAATGAGGAATATCCATACGCCGATGATAATCAGCCAAGGCAGCCACGAAATCATAATGTCCACCCAGTCGGTGGCATTGTTCTGGTAGGTGAGCACCACCTTGTTGCCCGATTCGGCGACAGCCTTATCGAAATCGCGGCGGAAAGAATCGACAGAGCCGATATTGAATTCGACCTGCATACCAGCCGTCGGGATATTTTTGAATATACCGTCGCTCTGCTTGCGGTATTTCGCCACAGCGTCTTTGGTCAGAAAGACCTGTGCGACATCGCGATTGACGATATTGATTTTTTCGACCTCGCCGTTGTCTATCATCTGTTCGACGGCAGACCAGTCGCTCTTGACGGGTTTGCCCGCATCGCCGAACAGCAGCGGGTGGCAGAGAATGAAAATCAGAATCAGCGTCCACAACCACATAATGTTGGGGCGCAGCATAAGGAGCATTTTTATGCCCCGTTTGTTTTTGTCGTTTTTACTCATACGTCTTTTTGCCGGGCACCGACAATATCCGTCGGTACGCACATATCATTAAACTGCAAAAGGGAGTAACAAATTGTGTTCCACAACGAAAACTTTACTCCTCGCTTTCGTAGCGGTGTATAGGAGCGTCCGCCCACAACTCTTCGAGTTTGTAGTAGGAACGCAGATCGGTTTGGAATATGTGTACCACCACGTCGATATAATCCATAGCGATCCACAGACCGCTCTGCTTGCCCTCGACGCGCCACGGGTTCTCGCCGAGCGTCTCGAAGACCTTCTCCTCGATACCGTCGGCAATGGCGGCGACCTGCGTCGTGGAGTCGGCGTTGCAGACGATGAATGTCGAGCAGATTGCGCCGTCGAACTTGCTCAAATCCAACGAGACTATGTTTTTACCCTTTTTGTCCTGAATCGCTCCGACTATGGTTTCAATAAGTTTTTCCATAAAAATAAAGGTTGTGCATATAACCTTGCAAAGGTACACAAATTTGGCAAACGCGCAATGTATATATAAATAAACTAATGTTTGACGCAATCCAAAATCGTCGTACGCAGGGCTTCGACAATCGACTTTTTAACGTAGGTGCGGCGCATAACGAGCGCAATCTTGCGCGACGACGCCCCTTTGAGCAGTGTCTTCACCTGCGACATACGCTCTTTCGGGACATACTCGACTGCCATTTCAGGAATGACCGTAATACATGACGTACAATCGACTATGCGCATAAGCGTGTCGAGCGAACCCGATTCGAAATAGTAGTGCGACGGCACCTCGCGGCGCGCCTGACACAGTTCCAAAACCTGATCGCGCATACAGTTGCCGACACTCAACAGTATCAAATCGCGCATATCTATATCCTCCAAGCGGATATTCGACTTGTTGTAGAGCGGATTTTCGGGCGAGACGTATGCGAAAAAGCGGTCGTTGAACAGTTCGTATTCGAGGATTCCGTCGCCGCACGTTCCGCCTGCGACCAATGCCGCGTCGATTTTGTCGCGATGGAGCGAGTCGATGATGTCTTCGGTTTTCAATTCGCGGATTTCCAGTTCGACTCTCGGGTAGCGACGCACGAAATCGGGAATGAATTTGTGCAGCAGATAGGGGGCGATGGTAGGAATCACACCGAGCCGAACGCGCCCTGCCGTCTCGCCTTTCATACGGGAGACGACCTCTTTGATGGAGTTGTACTCTTTCAACGCTTCGCGAGCCTGTTCGATAACGGCATCGCCCGCTTCGGTGGGGATAACGGGTTTCTTGGTGCGGTCGAGCAGAGTTACGCCCAACTCCTCTTCGAGCGATTTAATCTGCATACTGAGCGACGGTTGCGTAACGAAACAATGCTCCGCAGCGACCGAAAAACTGCCGAAATTGGCAACGGCAAGCAGGTATTCCAACTGAATGATTGTCATAAACCAATATTTTATCGCAAAGACAAAGTTATAAAAAAAATCTATACTCCCGATCGAAATTCGAGGTTTCGCAATAATTTTTCCTATTTTTGCAGGTTACTAATTTTTTTTGAAAATGGGCAAAATAATTTTGACGGGCGACCGTCCGACGGGACGCCTCCATTTGGGACATTTCGTGGGTTCGTTGCGCCGTCGCGTGGAGTTGCAGAACTCGGGCGAATTCGACAAGATTTTCATAATGATAGCCGATGCGCAGGCTCTGACCGACAACGCCGACAATCCCGAGAAGGTGCGTCAGAACATTATAGAAGTCGCTTTGGACTATCTTTCGTGCGGATTGAACCCCGAAAAATCGACCATATTCATTCAGTCGCAGGTCGCCGAATTGTGTGAACTGGCGTTCTACTATATGAACTTAGTTACCGTCTCGCGTCTGCAACGCAACCCGACAGTAAAGACGGAAATCAAGATGAGAGGGTTCTCGGAAGAGGTTGCCGAGGGCGATACAACGCAGAAAAAGGGCATACCCGTAGGATTCTTCACCTACCCTATCTCGCAGGCGTCGGACATCACCGCATTCAAGGCGACGACCGTTCCCGTGGGCGAGGATCAGGAGCCGATGATCGAGCAGACGCGCGAAATAGTAAAGAAATTCAACTCCGTATATGGCGAAACGCTTGTCGAGCCCGAGATTCTTTTGCCGGACAATGCCGCCTGCATGCGTCTGCCGGGAACCGACGGCAAGGCTAAAATGAGCAAGTCGCTCGGCAACTGCATATATCTGTCGGACGACAGCAAAACGGTCAAGCAGAAGGTAATGGGCATGTACACCGACCCGGGACATATCCGCATAGAGGATCCGGGAAAGGTCGAAGGCAACTGCGTATTCACCTACTTGGACGCATTCTGTCGTACCGAGCATTTTGCGGCATATCTGCCCGACTACGAGTCGCTCGACGAATTGAAGGAGCATTACCGTCGCGGCGGATTGGGCGATGTGAAAATAAAAAAGTTCCTTATCGCAATACTCGAAGAGTTGCTCACGCCGATACGCGCACGTCGCAAGGAGTGGGAGCAGAATATCGAGGAGGTTTACCGCATACTCGAAGAGGGCTCGGCAGTGGCTCGCGCAACCGCTGCGAAAACTCTGCACGAGGTGCGCGACGCCATGCGCATCAACTATTTCGACGACAAGGAGTTCATAAAGGAACAGGCGGAAAAGTACAAGCAGGAGCGGTAATCGTTCGGGGAGATGATAGAGCATTCGAACTACATAAAGGCAGCCAAGCGCGAGCGCATATATGCGTGGTTTCTGCGCACAACTAAGCGGCTGAACGAGCGACAGGTATTGGCGATACTTGCCGTCTTCGTCGGTGCGTTGGCAGGGCTGGGCACCTATCTGTTCGAGATACTGCTCTATACAATAAAGAGTTGTCTGGTGAATTGGTTCGATGTAGATACCTACCATTTTCTATACTTCATCTACCCCGCTCTCGGTATCGTAATCGCCTCGTTGTTCGTCAAATACATCGTAAAGGACAACATCTCGGAGGGCGTTACGCGGGTATTGTACGCCATGTCGAGCAAAGGGTCGCGCATTGCGGGGCACAACTGTTGGACATCTATCGTCGGCGGAGCGACGACCATCGGATTCGGCGGTTCGGTCGGACCTGAGGCACCTATAGTACTGACAGGTGCAGCAATAGGCTCGAATGTCGGGAAACTCGCAAGGCTGAACTATCGCAACATCACCCTGCTTTTGTGTTGCGGCGCGGGTGCTGCACTCGCCGCCATATTCAAGGCTCCGATTACGGGCGTGGTGTTCGTATTGGAGATACTTATGCTCGACATAACATCGGCATCGGTCATTCCGTTGCTGATTTCGTCGATTACAGCGACAACCATAGCACTCGTTCTACGAGGCTTCGACCCGATAATAGCCGTAACGCTTACCGATGCAGATGCTTTTCAAATCAAGCACATACCGCTTTTTATCGCACTCGGCGTGTTATGCGGACTGATGTCGTATTATTTTACGCAGACCAATACCGCCGTCGGCAACAGGATACGCAGTATCGGCAGCCAATATCGTCGTTGGATTGTCGGCGGAGTGATTCTCGGCGTGTTGATTTTCGTTTTTCCGCCGCTCTACGGCGAGGGCTACGAGGCATTCCTGTCGCTGATGCACGGAGACGAGCAGGCGATATTCGAAAATTCGCTGTTTTACACATTCAAGGATACGGGTTGGGTGGTACTGCTATATGTTTTGGCGGTTATGTTTTTCAAGGTAGTGGCAATGGCGACGACCAATGCCGCAGGCGGAGTGGGCGGAACATTTGCGCCGTCGCTTTTCGTCGGGGCATTCACGGGCGCGGCACTCGCCATATTCTGCAATACGGTTCTCGGCTGGCAGGTATCGCTCACGACATTTACGCTCGTCGGTATGGCAGGTGTGATGGCAGGTGTGATGAACGCACCGCTGACCTCGATATTCCTTATTGCCGAGTTGTCGAACGGTTACGGGTTGTTCATTCCGCTGATGATTGTGGCGTGCATATCGTTTGCCGTCGATTACTACCTCGACCCCGATTCGATTTACACCAAAACGCTGCGCGAAAAGGGCGAGTTGCTCACCCACGACAAAGACCAGTCGGTATTCGTATTTCTGAAACTCAACGAGTTGATGGAGACCGATTTCGTCCGCATCAAGGAGAACAATACGCTCGGAGACATCGTCCACATCATCGCATCGGCACACCGTAACATATTTCCAGTTATCGACAATTTCGGGCATCTGCTCGGTGTAGTCCAACTCGATGACCTGCGCGAGGATATGTTCAAGCGCGAAAAATGGGGCAACCCGATTACGAACTATATGATTCAGCCTCCCGACAAAATTCTCGAAAAGGAGCAGATTCAGAGCGTGTTGCCGCGCTTCGAGCAGAATCACACATGGATGCTGCCCGTGGTCGATCGCGACAACCACTACAAGGGTTTCATATCCAAATCGCGCATTCTGAACGCCTATCGCGAACAACTCGTGAAAATTTCGCAATAATATGGCAGACAACTATTTGGGCAAAAAGATGGACGAGTATTTCGCCCGTCCGCGCGAGGAGCATCGCCGACCTGCGATGTCGTTGCGCCGCCTGCTTGCACGCAACCGCAGTCATCGCGGTTATGACGCTTCGTTCATCGTGCGCGCCGACCAGTTGCACAGTATAATAGAGGTAAATACTCTCGCAGCCTCTGCGTGCAACCGTCAGGCGTTGCGATTCCGTCCCGTGCTTGCGGACGAAGCAGGCAGAGTACTGCCATACATCCGCCTCGGTGCTGCTCTGCCCGACGAACATCTGCCCAAGGCTGGCAGCGAGCCGAACGCATTTATCGTCGTATGCTCCGACGCAAAGGAAGACCGATATTTGGATATAGACTTGGGAATTTCGGTGCAGAGTATGTTGTTGCGTGCCACAGAATTGGGACTTAACGGCATCTGCATCGCCTCGTTCGACCGTGAGGCGATAAAACGGGAATTGAATCTGCCGTCGGAACCGTTGCTCGTTCTTGCCATAGGTCGCGGTACGGACAAAATAGAATTGGTCGAAATCGGGGCGTCCGACGACCGCAGTTACTACCGCAAAGACGGCACGCACTATGTTCCCAAAGTGCGCGTCGATGATTTGATAATCAGATAGGAAAATTATTCGGGGACATAGCCCGTATCTTCATATAAAGGCTTCGAGTTGGCAGCGGCAACAGCAAGTTCGTCGCACCGGTTGTTTTCGACGGTTTCGGCGTGTCCCTTAACCCACACGAACCGAACGTGATGTCGGCGATAGACGCGCAGAAAGCGAATCCACAGGTCGGGATTTTTCTTGCCCGTAAACCGTTTTTTCTCCCAACCGAACACCCAGCCTTTCGTTACGGCATCGACCACATATTTTGAATCGGAAAATATCGTAACGTCCGAACCGTCTATTTTCAACGCTTCCAATGCCACACACACTGCCGTAAGTTCCATACGGTTGTTGGTCGTGCGACGGAAACCCGCCGAGAGTTCCTTGCGCAACGCTCCGCACAGCAAGACTACACCGTAGCCGCCTGCGCCCGGATTGCCGAGCGCAGAGCCATCGGTATAAATAGTAATGGGTGCACCCATTATTTCAACGCGGCGAGGTGTTCGCGAATGGCGGCTATCTTCGCCTCGGCGTCGGTCTGCTTGGCGCGCTCGTTGGCAACCACCTGTGCAGGTGCCGACTGTACGAAACGCTCGTTGGAGAGTTTCTTCATCACACTCGCAAGGAAACCTTCGTAATATGCCAAATCCTTTTCGAGTTTGGCTATCTCCTCCTCGCGGTTGATATTGTCGCCCATCGGAACGAAGTACTGCGTCGTCTTGACGATGAAGCCAGCATCGGTCGGATTCTTCGCCTCGACCGCCTCGACCGCCGATAGGTTGGCGATTTTGACGATTACAGGCTCGAACTCGGCAGGATAGTTTTCGTCCTTGATGACTTTCAGTTCGAGAGCCTCCTTTTGCGGCAGGTTCTTCTGCTTGCGGATATTGCGAATTGCCGAGACAATCTCCTGCACGAGTACGAAGCGCGCGAGCATCTGCTCATCGACCGCACCCGCCTTAGGCATAGGAGCGACCATAATCGACTCGCCAGCCTTACGAGGTGCGAGGTCCTGCCAAATCTCCTCCGTGATGAACGGCATAAACGGATGGAGTACGAGCATCAAATCCTCGAATATCCGCTTCGTCGCCTCGATTGTCGTCTTGTCCGACGGCTTTTGGTATGCAGGTTTGACAATCTCCAAGTACCAGCCGCTGAAATCGTCCCAGAACAGTTTGTAAGCAACCATAAGTGCTTCCGAGATGCGGTAGTTGCGGAAATCCTCCTCGATTTCGCGCAAGGCGGCATTCATCTTGTTGCGGAACCACTCCACAGCCAAGCGGTTGTTCTCGCTCTGCGCCAGAGATTCATCGACCGTCCAGCCGTTGATAAGGCGGTAGGCATTCCAAATCTTGTTACCGAAGTTGCGACCCTGCTCGCAGAGTGCATTGTCGAACATCAGGTCGTTGCCCGCGCTCGAACAGAGCATCATCGCCACACGCACGCCGTCGGCACCGTACTCGGCTATCAGGTCGAGCGGGTCGGGCGAGTTACCGAGTTGTTTCGACATTTTGCGACCTATCTTATCGCGCACGATACCCGTGAAATAGACGTTGCCGAACGGTTTTTCACCGCGATACTCGTAGCCAGCCATAATCATACGGGCAACCCAGAAGAATATGATGTCGGGACCCGTAACGAGATCGTTGGTCGGATAGTAATAGTTAATCTCCCTGTTGTCGGGATTGCGTATGCCGTCGAATACGGATATAGGCCACAGCCAAGACGAGAACCATGTGTCGAGTACGTCCTCGTCCTGACGCAGGTCGCTCGCCTGCAACGAAGCGTCGCCCGACTTCTCGCGAGCGAATTCCAATGCCTTTTCAGCCGTCTCTGCCACTACATAGCCGCCCTTGGGCAGATAGTAGGCAGGTATGCGCTGACCCCACCACAACTGACGCGAGATGCACCAATCCTTGATGTTCTCCATCCAGTGGCGGTATGTGTTTTTGTATTTTTCGGGTACGAAGCGAATCAAATCCTCCGCCACAGCCTTCGTCGCAGGCTCGGCAATCTCCTTCATCGACATAAACCACTGCATAGACAGTTTCGGTTCTATCGCTACGCCCGTGCGCTCCGAATAGCCCACATTGTTGGTATATGCCTCGACCTTTTCGAGCAAACCTGCCTCGTCGAGATCTCGCTCTATCTGCTTGCGGCAGTCGAAACGGTCCATACCGACATACATACCGACCTTGTCGTTAATCGTGCCGTCGTCGTTGAAAATGTCGATGGTCTCCAAGCCGAATTTCTCGCCCAACATATAGTCGTTCACATCGTGTGCCGGGGTAACTTTCAGTGCGCCCGTACCGAACTCTATATCGACATACTCGTCGCGGATAATCGGAATCGAGCGACCCACCAGCGGCACGATGACGCGCGCATCGGCAGGCACGTCCTTGTAACGTTCGTCGTTCGGGTTGAGGCAGACCGCCGTATCGCCGAGTATGGTCTCGGGACGGGTCGTCGCGACGATGATGTTGCGGTCGGTGCCCTCCAACTTGTAGCGCAGATAGTAGAGTTTACCCTGCGACTCCTTATATATAACCTCTTCGTCCGACAGAGCGGTCTTTGCCGACGGGTCCCAGTGCACCATACGCACGCCGCGGTAGATTTTGCCCTTGCGGTAGAGGTCGCAGAATACGCTGATGACGCTCTCGGTGCGCGTCTCGTCCATCGTAAAACAGGTGCGATCCCAGTCGCACGATGCGCCCAATTTGCGCAACTGCTTCAAGATGATGCCGCCGTGCTTCTCTTTCCACTCCCAAGCGTGGCGCAGGAACTCCTCGCGAGTGAGGGACGATTTGTCGATGCCCTCGGCACGCAGTTTGGCTACGACCTTTGCCTCGGTAGCAATCGACGCATGGTCGGTTCCCGGCACCCAGCAGGCGTTGCGACCGAGCATACGCGCGCGACGCACCAGCACGTCCTGCAACGTATTGTTGAGCATATGCCCCATGTGGAGCATACCCGTAACGTTCGGTGGCGGAATCACTATCGTATAGGGTTCGCGCTCATCGGGTTCCGAATGGAAAAGTTTGTGGTCGAGCCAATAGTCGTACCACTTCTGCTCTATCTCCTGCGGAGAGTATTTGTCGGCAATCTGCATATTAAACGGTATAATTTTTGTCCTTATTCATTCGACAGCCGCAAGGCAGTCGCAATCAATTCGCAAAATTAACAAAAATTTCCGTTAGTCGGTCGCACAAAATAATTTTCGTCGCACGAAATGCAGTCATACAGCGTTTCAACAGCGATGTCGAAAGAAAGGCAGAAAAATTTTGCAAAAATGTTGTACGGAAACGACAAAAAAGTTTATCTTTGCGGGTAGATTCAAAGCGAAGTAAAAGACGAGTATGATTTCCACGCGGCACGATTGCGATATGTCGGTAAACTCGTTGATTTTGATTACGATTTGTAAGCAATTCCGCCGGCAGAACAAGGGGCGGACAATAAGGCGGGAGAGCAAATATAAACCTGATACAGACGACAAAGAACGACGATTTCTACAAAACGATAAACATTCAATAATTTGTTAAACACAACATTCTAATTCAATCAAACTATGTTAAAAAAAGCGTTTACAACGGTTACGACGTACAGTGCACCGTCGCTCCGCGAGGTCAAGACCTCTATCGAATCCGGATTTGCCATGTCGGCAAGTTTCGGCGCAGACGATTATCAAGAGGGTAATCTGGAATGGTAAACCAAATGTCAAACTTAAAAGGGAAAATGAAAATTATGAAAAAATTCTTAATTTCGATGAGTTTGATGTTCGGCGCATTGACTCTCACATCGTGTGCAAAAGATGCCACTGAGGAGACTATTCTCCCTAACGACGGCAAAGGTTTCTCGTTCGTTGCCGAGATAGACAATACTCGTGCGACCGTCGATGGAATGAAGACCACTTGGGAAGCAGGCGATCAGGTAGGCTTCGGTGGTGTGCTTGAAACAACGACCTTTACCAGTTGCCGTCTCTACGGTTTCGACTACGCCGACGGCAAGTTCTCCAATGAGAAGAGCACTTTCACTGCTGCCAACCAGTTCTACGCTGTATGGCCTACGACTTTGGAGTCGGGCAAATATGTAGAGGTATATACTACATTAAGCACCGACGAGACCAAACCGGCTCACCGCACTGCACAATACTACAATGTAGGTTACAGCAAAGAGGGTGTCGTTCAGAACGGCGCATCGGCTGCACACATTCCTGCCGTAGCTCCTATGTACTGGATGAGCGAGGGCGCAATCGCTCCCGAGGCTTTGGCTGTTAAGTTCCACCACACTACCGCGTTGATGAAGTTCACCGTCAAGAACGGCGAGGACGCAGCAATCAAAGTTGCAAGTCTTCGTTTCGGCGTTCCTACCGACACCAACATCAGCGGTACCTACTACATCAACCTCTCTACGGGCGAACTTACCCCATCGGGTGCTGCATACGCACACAACTACGCTGTGGTAGATGTAGAGAACGCTCCCGAGATTGCCAAGGGCGAGACTTTCGACGTTTATATGGCAGTCGCTCCGTTTGCTCTCCAAGCAAATGATGCTATCTCGATTCTCGTTACCACAGCCGACGGCGCAACCTGCACCGTTGCAGAGAATGTTGCAAAAGAACTCACTTTCGTAGCAGGTACGCTCAATACCAAGACCGTAGAGTTCAAAAAGGACGCAGTCGTTGCCGAGGAGTGGACAGTCGATGAGTTGTCGGCAGCCATCGCAGGCGGCGCAGCCGCATTTACGGGTAAGACCGTCAAGGGTTATGTTGCAGCAATGGCTACGGACGGTGCAAACCCATTCTCGAACGGTACTCTCCTTATCACATCGAACTCGTGCCAGAATGGTGGCACCATCAACTTCTACGACAATGGCGGTGTTTCGAACCGCGCGGTAGATGCAGAGGGTCTGTTCGTCGGTGCAGAGGTTATCATCACTCTCGACCACGCATCGGTTAGCGTTTACAATGGCGTTTCGCAGCTCGCCGGTGTCAAGGACGAGGATGTCGAGATTCAGAGCGACAAGGTTAACGAAATCGTAGCAAAAGTTCTGACCATTGCCGATTACGCTGCCAACTATGCAGACTATGCAAATATGTACCTCGCATTCGAGAATGTAGAGCCTGTACAGGAATATGCGGCAGCAAATGCCTCGATGTCATTCACCGACGGCACTAACACTCTGCCGGTATTCAACAATGCTCGCTGGACGGCAGGTGCATCGGTTAAGATTGCCAAGCAGAAGGGTACTCTCTACGGTTTCGGTACATCTTACAAAGGTACTGCACAGTTGTGCAACAACCAAGTTAAGGAACTCGCAGCATTCGCACCTTCGTGCACTTTGAGTGCAGAGAGCCTCACTTTTGCCGCTACCGGTTCCGAGGCACAAACCATCACCGCTACTCTCGGTGCAGGTTACACTCTCGGCACAATATCGAGCGATGCAACATGGTGCACGGTTCTCGCAACAGAGGACGGCATTTTGGTCAGCGTATCGGACAACTCGGGCGATGAGCGTACTGCAACCATCTCCCTCAATGTAATGAAGGACGGTGCAGTTGCCGAGGTTAAGACTATCGCAGTAACCCAGAAAAAGGCAGGTGCAGCAGTTGCAAAAGAGGCTGAATTTATCTGCAATCAGTTAGGTTGGGCTAATCAGGAAGTTGTTACTACTGCCAAGGTGGACGATATTACAATTACTTTCGGCAAAGGCGGCGCAAGCAATGACTGTGCATACTATGACAATGGTACTGCGGTTCGTATGTATCCAAAGAGTACACTTGCAGTAACGGGTGGAACGATCACCAAAATTGAGTTCGAGTACACTCAAAACAACGCTTCCAAGGGTGTTTGCTCACTGACTGCCGATTCGGGTAGTTTCGAGACGACCGATTGGGCTGGTGGCACGGCGACTTGGACAGGTAATGGCACTCCGACATTTACGGTTGCAAGTACCAAGAATGGTGGTCTCCGCATTTCCGCAGTAACTGTTTACTACGAATAATCTCTTGCAGATTCTTAAATCAAAGGTCGTCCCAAATGGGACGACCTTTTTTATATTTCAGCGGGGCTTTACCGTTTACGGTTGTTTTTGTGAAATT
>CAVKRC010000033.1:0-22155 GCA_963658625.1 bacterium | reverse complement strand
CGAGAAAAATTCCGTTAAATACTTTGTTTTATATTCTCATAGGCAATGTCGATTTTGTGTTAATCATATACAAAGATATGTAATTTTTTTGAAACGTATGATATATTTCGATTAGCAATGTCCGATACCGGTTGCGATTGAAATTTTGTAATTTCGCGACAGTCGAATGTTCGTTTTCTTTCCTTTTCTTTCCTTTTGTTTGGCAAAACGGGTAAAAAGTGCTAATTTTACGATTCAAAAGGAAAGAAAAAGAAAGGAAACGAAAATCATAAAATCAAAAATCAATAAAATTATGTCGGAATTTCACAAATATCGCTCCATATATTCGCACGACGAATTGATGGCGCGTCTGCGCAAAATCAAGCACGTCGCACTCGATATGGACGGCACGATTTATATGGGAATGTCGTTGTTCCCATATACCAAACCATTTCTCGCGGGACTGACCGCACTCGGTGTAAATTATTCGTTCCTGACGAACAACCCGTCGAAATGTATAGCCGATTACCTGCACAAACTCGACACGCTGGGTATCAAGGCGACGGAGGAGGAGATGTACACAACTGCCCTTGCCACAATCGATTACATCAAAACCAACTACCCGAAGGCAAAACGATTGTTCCTGCTCGGAACGCCGTCGATGATTTCGGAGTTCGAGAAGGCGGGCTTTGTCTCGACTGCCGACGACCCGAACGATGTGCCCGACGTGATTGTGGCGGCATTCGATATGACACTGGTGTACAATCGTTTGTGCCGTGCTGCGTGGTGGATTTCGCAGGGCATTCCTTATATCGCGACCAATCCCGACCGTGTATGCCCGACCGACAAACCTGTCGTGCTGGTCGATTGCGGTTCGATTTGCGCCTGCCTGACGCACGCCACGGGACGCAAGCCGGACATCACGCTCGGCAAGCCCGACCCGAATATGCTTTCGGGCATAGTGAATCGCTATGGGCTTCATTCCGATGAGATTGCGATGGTCGGCGACCGAATATACACCGACATCGAGATGGCTCACAACGCCAACGCATTCGGAGTGTTGGTGCTTTCGGGCGAGACGACGCTCGATGTAGCCGATGCCGCGCCGAAACAGCCGCATCTTATTTGCGACAGCATAGAGGTGCTGGGCGAACTGATTGCCGAAGCACATAAAGAGTTGTAAAAGAAAACCTTGACCGACCATGACTTCTGAACAAACTTCAAAATTCAAATACTGGCAGTGGCGCACCATCATCACGACGATGATAGGGTATGCGCTCTTCTATTTCGTCCGCAAGAACTTCTCGTTCGCCATGCCCGGACTTGCCGCCGAGTACGGCATTTCGAACACGAGTTTCGGTATGATACTCGCGATTGTGGGACTTGTATATGGTTTCTCGCGCTTCGGCAACGGACTTATCGCCGACCGTATGAATGCCCGCTACCATATGTCGTTCGGACTGTTGTTGTGTGCATTGGCAAGTTTCGCGTTCGGCTTCGCACCGCGCATACTCGGCATCGAAATCGGCGTGGCTCCGCATATTTTGGTGGTGGCGTTCGCCGTGTTGTTGGTGCTGAACAACATATTCCAAGGCAGCGGCTTCCCGCCGTGCGCCCGACTGCTGTCGCACTGGATTCCGCCTCACGAACTGGCTACCAAGATGTCGATTTGGAACACCTCGCACTCCATCGGTGCGGGTCTGCTCGCCATCTTGTGCGGTTTCATTATGGGCAATATGGGTGCCGATTTGAGCAACGACAGTGAGGCGGTCGAAAAGATGACGCGCAACTATCTGACAGCCAACTTTAAGGACGATGTCAAGAAATCGGACATTCGCATCTCGAAGGTGTCGGGCATTACCGTTGCGGACGAAGGCGACAAGACCATTGCATACGTCGATTACATCTACAAGCCTAATTATGAGGGCGGTCGCGCGGAGCAGGTCGCATTCGCGTTCGACCACGACAACTATATGGCTGTCAAGAATCTTGTGGAGCGTAACAAGGAGATTGCTCCTGCCGAGATTGCCGCCGAGACGCAGATGCCCGAGGTACAGGCAAAGGCTCTGCGCAACATCGTGTCGCTGACGACCAATGCGGGTGCATGGCAGTGGTGCTTCTGGCTGCCTGCCATTATTGCCCTGCTCGGTGCGATAGGGTTGTTCGCATTCCTGCGCGACACGCCGAAATCGGTCGGTCTGCCCGAGTTGGAGGGTACGAAAACCTCTATCGGCGACGACGAGGTCGATCCTGCCGAGTACAAGCGTTTCGTGCGCGAAAAGGTATATCGCAATCCGCTGATTTGGATTCTGGCGATTGCCAACTTCTTCGTCTATGTGGTGCGTTTCTCGGTGCTTGACTGGGGTCCGAAATTCCTTACCGAGGCACGTGATATGTCCTACTCGTATGCGGGTTGGACGGTCGCCATATTCGAGATTTTCGGTATCATAGGTATGTTGTTCGCCGGTTGGATTACCGACAAGGTGTTTGCCGGTCGCGCTCACCGCACCTGCGTATTCTGTATGCTCGGCACGGCGGTGTTTATGACGGCATTCTACCTGTTGCCTAACGATGTGCATCCGCTCGTGCTTATCTGCGTGCTGGCGATGGCGGGATTCTTTATCTATGGTCCGCAGGCACTTATCGGCATTGCCGCAGCCAACCAAGCGACAAAGAAGGCTGCCGCGACTGCTAATGGCTTGACTGGCATATTCGGCTATTTGAGCGTATTCGTATCGGGACTCGGCTTGGGCGTGATGGTCGATCACTTCGGCTGGAACTATGTTTTTGTCGGTATGATTGCTGTTGCCGTGGTAGGTATGCTGGTATTTATGCTGATGTGGGGTGCCAAGAGCGACGGATATGAGGAGGCATAGCCTTTTTAAGTGGCTAGTGATTAGTGGATAGACTTAAACAAATGGACAGGTTCGATACCTGTCCATTTGTTTTTAGGGTAAATAGGGCTTTATAGGGGTGGTAGGGCTTATAACTTAGTAGTAAAGACAAGTGGAACAAAGGTAGATACCAACTCACGCGCCAAAGGCGCGTGTGGTATGACTTTGATATAAAATTTATGGGCTGGTTGAGAATACCAGCCCATAAATTTTTCTAGCCACTAATCACTAGCCACTAACCACTATTTCTTGCGCTTGCGTTTGGCGGCGAGAGCCTTATCGACCTCGATTTCGAAATCGGAGAGAACGTTCATATAGTTGATGAATGCCTCGTAGGACGAGCCGTAGGGATTGAAATAGGAGTGAACGTCGCCGTCCGACAGCCACTTGGTCGCCATATAGTAGAAGTGGTCGGAGGTCTGCATAAAGTTCCACACATAGTCGAAATCCTTGCTGTGCAGAGCCTTTACCTTATCCTTCATTGCGTACAACTTGCCGAACGCCTCGTTCTGCAAATCGTTGCCGAGCCATGCCGTGATGTCGCGCTCCTCGTCCGCCCACGACATAACGTGAGGGCAGTGCAGCACGGCGACCGGCTGGTGCTTGGCGGCGCACTCGCTGACGGTGGCGAACTCCAAATCGCCGCGTTTGAGTACCGCCTTCGGCAGATATTTCATAAAGTCGAAGATGCCCGTCGATGCCTTCTGATGTTCGCCGAAGGTCTCGTAATCCATAAAGAGGTTGATGACCTCGCCGTTCTCCTGCGAAAGCCACTCGGCGAATTTGTCCGCCGTGAGCGGGTATTCGCTCCAACCCTGATTGGAGAAGCGGAAGGCGATGTCGTCCGAAAGTTTGTAGTTGCGAAGCAGCAGTCGCAGGCTCTGGTCGCCTGCACCCGCATAGACGTAGTCGGGCGATTTCCAGCCGAGAACGTGCTTGGCACCCTCGGCGAGCATCGTCTTGAAACCCATTTCGCCGACCATCGCGCCGATTTCGTCGGAGTAAATCAACTCGGTATTGCGGAATGCCTTGGGCTTGACGCCGAACTCGGATTTGAGCATTGCGACGTGGCTCTTGACCTGTCCCTTGAAATCCTCTTTGGACGAGAGCGAGGCGAGCGAGTGGGAGTAGGTCTCGCCGAGCAACTCGACGCAACCTGTATCGACCAATGCGCGGAACGAGTCGAGTACCTCGGGCGCGTATGCCTTGAACTGCTCGACGACCGTACCTGTAAGCGAGAACGAGCAGCGGAATGCCCCTTTGCTCTCCTTGATAAGACGCAGGAAGAGCGCGTTCATCGGCAGATAGCACTCGCGCGCGATTTTCTGCATAATGGCGCGATTGGTCAAATCGTCGAGATAGTTGTGATCCTTGCCGATGTTGAAGAAACGGTAGGTCTTCAATCGCCACGGCTGATGCACCTGAAAATAGAAACAAACTGTTTTCATATATCTTTTGCTTTTTATTATTTCCTATTTGTTCTCTGCTTTTGCGATGACCTCCTCATAGACGCTCTTGATTTTGGCGGCGGCATTGTTCCATTTGAGCGAGGTAACCTCCTCCAAACCCTTTTTGGCGAACATCTTGGAGAGTGCGGGATAGGTAATCAGACCGTAAATCGCGTCCGCCATGGCATCGACGTCCCAGTAATCGACCTTGACGGCGTAGTCGAGCACCTCCGCCACGCCGCTCTGCTTGGAGATGATGACCGGCACGTTGGATTTCATCGCCTCCAAAGGCGAGATGCCGAACGGCTCGGAGACGGACGGCATAACATAGACGTCGGAGAGTTGGAACATACGGTGGACGTCCTCGCCGCGCAGGAAGCCCGTGAAGTGGAAGCGGTCGGCGATGCCGAGACGTGCCACGCGGCGAATGATGTGGTTCATCATATCGCCCGAGCCTGCCATAACGAAACGGACGTTCGGTACACGTTTGAGCACTTTGGCTGCCGCCTCGACGAAGTAGTCGGGACCTTTTTGGTAGGTGATGCGCCCGAGGAACGTTACGACCTTGTCGGTAACGCCGCGCTCGGGAACTTCGGACTCCTTTTCGGCAAATCGGACGGCGTTATGTACCGTTACGACCTTGTCGGCAGGAATGCCGTATTTCTCGATGATGATGTTGCGCGTAAGGTTGGAGACGGCGATGACCTTGTCGGCGGCCTGCATACCCGCGCGCTCGATGGCGTAGGTTTGCGTGTTGATGTTCTCGCCCGAACGGTCGTACTCCGTGGCGTGCATATGTACAACCAATGGTTTGCCGCTCACCCGTTTGGCGGCGATGCCGGCGAAATAGGTGAGCCAGTCGTGGGCGTGAATGACGTCAAACTGCCCCTCCAACTCCTTGGCGACCTGCGCGGCGACCATGGCGTAGCGGGCGACCTCCTCCATAAGGTTGGCTCCGTACTTGCCCGAAAACGTGTAGCGTTGGCTCCACGCATCGGCGGTCTCCCACCGCTTTTCGCCCGTCTTGACGAACTCGTCGTGGTAGGTGGCATAGTCCTCGGGCGAGAGATAAGGCACGAGGTTGGAGTCGATGTGAATGAACGACATCTTGTCGATAATGTCCTGCACATCGCCGTCAACCTTGCCGAACACGGTCTGCACGTCGCTCGCATTGACGACATGGACGAAACGTTTGTCCTCGTCGCCGTAGGCGCGCGGCATAACGAATGTTACCTCGACACCGTTGCGCGCCAAGCCGCGTGTCATACCGTAGCATGCCGTACCGAGTCCGCCCGCGATATGGGGAGGAAACTCCCAACCAAACATCAAAACCCTCATCGTATCTATTATTTTTTAGTATTCGTTTTCTTCGCTTTCGACGCGCTGCGCTTCGCCTTTGCCTCGTAGCGGTCAATCAACTCCTTGATATAGAGTACGCCGCCCACGCTCCAAGCCATGGAGATTGCTCCGCGCGGAGCGAACGGCGGATTGGGATCGTAGTACTCGGCGATGGAGCCGATGCAGTAGGACTGTATGTCGTCGGCGAAATTGTCGAGCATCTCGTGAGCCGTAGGGAGGAATCCGGTGCCCTCCAAGTCGAATGCGCACTTGACGTAGAACATCAACTGCCAAACCCATACGCCGCCGTTGCAGGCAGCGGCTTCGCGCTCGATAGGATTCTCCTTGTATTGCGACTCGAACATCTTGTCCTGCGGCGAGAGCGAACGCAAGCCCTTGGGAGTGAGCAGATATTTGCGCACTTTCAGCAGGACATCGACGCGCTGTTTGTCGTCGAGCATGGTGTAGTCCAGACCGCAGGCGATAATCTGATTGCTGCGCACGGAGCGGTCGGGTGTGTTGCCGTCGGAGCAGTCGGCGAGGCAGCCCTCGTCGCCGAGCCAGAACTTCGCGAGGAACGACTCCTTGGTGCGCTTCGGCACGCCTTTCCATTCGGCAACGAATGCTTTGTCGCCCATTTTGGCGGCAAGAGCGAGCGAGTAGGAGACGGCGTTGTACCACAGCGCATTGATTTCGACCGTGTAGCCTGCGCGCGGGATTACGGGGTGACCGTCTGCCATGGAATTGGTCCATGTCAGGGCTCGACCGTCGTGTTCTGCCCATACGAGTCCGTTTTCGTGCATTGCCACGCAACCGCCGTAGAATCCGCTGCGGTAGGCGGCGAGAATGCTCTTCATCGCCGAGCCGTACTTTTCCCAAAGCGTTTTGGCGTCGATATGTCGCTCCAACTGCTGCAATGTCCAGAAGAACCAGAGCGGAGCGTCGGCGGCATATTCGGCAGAGGCGTTGCCCGCGAAATCGCCGTTGTGCATATCGCGTACCATGGTGTCGAGCACAGCCATACAGTCCTCCTTGTAGCCCTGTTCGAGCGTCAGACCCGGCAGGGAGATGAAGGTGGCGCGACCTTCGGCTCCGTACCACGGATAACCCGCAACGACCTCGGTGCGGTCGCCCGGACGACGGATTATGAATTGGCGTGCCGAGTGGTGGAGGCAACTGATGAAGTCGATTTTGTGCGTGCGGCGGGCAATCGACGCAGTGTATGCCTCGCGAATCGCGTCGGCGGACTGCATCTCATCGACCGAGGCGGAGAATATGATGCTCTCGCCCTTTTTTATCTTCATTTCGAAGTAGCCCGTGGTGAGCAGGTCTTCGTGTCCCTCGTAGCCGCGTTCCAACTCCTCGCGGTACTCGAAATCGTAGTACCAGTCGGGAGCGGGGATAAACTGCGCATCGTCCTTGCTCAACTGGAAATAGAGCCAAGGGAAACCGTCGTAAAGACGGTTTTTGACACCGTTCTTTACGGGGTAGGAGCGCACGTTGGCGTACATATTGGCATTCGACAGTTCGTGCTTGTTGCGGAAGGCGAGGAACGGACGCAGGCGCAGGGTGGTCTCCGAGTGGGCATCGACCAGCGTGTAGCGAATCATAAGATGCGTGCGCTTGTGAATCCACAGCAACTCCTTGCGCAGAATCACACCGCCGACGCGGTAGGTGATGGTCGGTGTCGGGGTGTACTCGAAATCGGTGATGTACTTGTGCCCGCGCGGCTCATAGACACCGCGGAAACGGTGCAGAGCCAGATTGAACGAGCGGTCGTGCTGCACGATGGTCTCGTCCAACGACGAGAGCAGGACGTAGGTGTTGTCGCTGCTGTCTATCGGGGCGACAATCAGACCGTGATACTTGCGGGTGTTGCAGCCCACTATCGTGGTGCTCATATAGCCGCCGCGACGGTCGGTCGCCAACATCTCGCGTTGGAGCGAATACTCCAAATTACCCAATTCCCGTTTGTCGAAAGTAAGTCCCGCCATATTGCTGAATTATAATTTTTATAACCGGTATCGTAAAATTAGTAAAAAATTACCGATAAACAAACATTTTCGTATCGATTTTCGGTATTCGCCTATGCCCATTTGACAAGTGCGAAGTCCATACGGTGCGGCAGACGCGGATTGTGCGGATAGACGCGCAATGCCACGTCGAAGATACCCGTGCGCTTCGGCACATAGTCGAGCGAATAGGTAACCTTGTTGCCCTCGACCTTGGTTCGGGTGAGTTGCACGGAGAAATCGACATTGGCAGGCTGCGACGGCACGATAGGCTTGGCAACCACCAACTCGACGCCGATGTCCTCGGGCGAGAGCCCTGCGATGTCGAGCGTAACCTCGAAATGGTACGCCGCGCCGATGAGCATAGCCTCCTTATCGACCTGCGCACGCTGAACGTCGAGTACCTTCACATTGTCCCATGCGGCGGAAACCTTGCGCTTCCATGCGGCGATTTCGCGCGCCAGAACGTAGTTGCCCGAAATCATCTCGTGCTTGCGCGCGGCGAGGGAGTTGTAGAAACGCTCCTCGTAGTCTTTGAGCATACGGTTGGTCGTGAAGTTCGACGCTATGTCGGCGATACATTTCTTAATCGACGCAACCCATTCGGTAGGAATGCCGTCGGCGTTGCGGGCGTAGTATTTCGGTACGATTTGCTCCTCGATGGTCGAGTATATCATCTCGGCGTCCAGTTCGTCCTGATGGCTCTGGTCGGCGAAGGTCTGCTCCATTGGCAGAGCCCAACCTGCGCCCTCCTTGTAGCCCTCGACCCACCAGCCGTCGAGTACGGAGAACTGCATAACGCCGTTCATTACGCACTTTTCGCCCGATGTGCCCGATGCTTCGAGAGGTCGGGTAGGGGTGTTGAGCCATACATCGACACCCTGAACCATACGGCGGGCGAGTTCCATATCGTAGTTTTGGAGGAAGAGAATCTTGCCCACGAACTGCGGCATGGAGGAGACCTCGACGATGCGCTTAATCAAATCCTGTCCCGGCTTGTCGTTCGGGTGAGCCTTGCCCGCGAAGATGAACTGTACGGGGTGCTCCTTGTTGTTCACGATAGCCGAGAGGCGGTCGAGATTGGTAAAGAGCAGGTAGGCACGTTTGTATGTGGCGAAACGACGGGCGAAGCCTATGGTCAGCACCTCGGGTTTCAAACGGTCGGATACCTGTACTATCTGGCGCGGCGAGTCGAAGCGAACGAGGTTCGGGTCGGTATAGCGACGCTTGATGGTCTTGATAAGGCGGTTTTTGAGGAACATACGCTCCGTCCACAACTCCTCGTCGGAGATTTGGTAAACCTTCTGCCACTCCGGAATGTCGTAGTCGTGTCCCTCGAAGCCCTTAGGGAAGTAGCGCGAGTAGAGACGGCGCATATTCGATGCCGCCCAAGTCGGGAAGTGGACACCGTTGGTAACGTAGCCGATGTGCAACTCGTTCTTGAAATAGCCCGGCCACATATTGCCCAAAATCTCTTTCGACACCTCGCCGTGGAGCCACGATACGCCATTGACCTCCTGCGATAGGTTGCAGGCGAGTACCGACATAGAGAACCGCTCGTTAGGGTCGTTCGGGTGAACCTTGCCGAGGTTGATGTACTGTTCCCACGTTATGCCCAATACGTCGGGGTAGTGGGACATATACTGACGAATCATCGACTCGGGGAATGCGTCGTGTCCAGCAGGTACCGGCGTGTGCGTCGTGAATAACGACGACGAACGGATAACCTCCAATGCCTCGGAGAACGAGAGTTTCTTGCGTGCGATGAGGTTGCGTATGCGCTCGATGCCGATGAATGCGGCATGTCCCTCGTTGCAGTGATAGACGTCCTGTTTGATGCCCATTTTGACGAGAGCGCGGATACCGCCGACACCTAAGAGAATCTCCTGCTTCAAGCGGTTCTCCCAATCGCCGCCGTAGAGGTAGTGCGTTACCTGACGGTCCTCGTCGATGTTAGCCTCGTAGTCGGCATCGAGCAGATAGAGCGCGGTGCGACCGACCTGACAACGCCAAACGCGCGCGCTAAGCGTTCGTCCCGGGAAGGCGACCTGAACGGTAACCCAACTGCCGTCGTCGTCGCGCACGGCAGAGATAGGCAGTTTGAAGAAGTTTTGCGCCTCGTATGTAGCCTCCTGCGCACCCTGTGCCGAAAGACGCTGCGTGAAGTAGCCGTAGCGGTAGAGCAGACCTACGGCAACCATAGGCACATTCTTGTCCGACGCCTCTTTGAGGTAGTCGCCTGCCAAGATGCCCAGACCGCCCGAGTAGATTTTGAGCGTGTGGTGCAGACCGTACTCCATGGAGAAGTAGGCTATCTTCGGAGCCTTCGGGTCGGGCTTTTCGTTCATATAGTCCTTGAACTGGGTATATACCGCATCGAGCCGTTCGAGGAATGTCGCGTCATTCTCCAATTCGAGCAGACGCTCCATCGGGAGTTTGTCGAGCATGGCGATAGGGTTTCTATCGACCTCGACCCACAAATCCTTGTCGATATACTCGAACAGGTCGCGCGCTCCGAGAGTCCAACTCCACCAAAGGTTGCGCGAAAGTTCTTCGAGAGGGTGCAGGCGTGCGGGCAGCGTCTTCTCAATCATCATACGCTGCCATGTAGGACGCTCGGTCGTAAGTTGCTGGCGCACGAAATTGATTTGCTCGTTGTAGGCACCGCCGTCGCCCAACACTGCACGGTTGGTGCGCGAGGTGCAACTCTCGATGGCGATGTCGTATGCTGCCATATAGTGCTTGAACATCTTGCTCCACAGAGCGTGTTTGGAGATTTCGCCTGCGCTCTTGCGGACGGCGGCGACCTCCTTGTCGTTGAGCGAAGCGAAACGCAGTATGGCGTCGGCAGTCGCCTGTGCAGCCTGCTCGCCGTTGGTGTCGTTGCGCTCGATGACGACTATGCCCTCGTGCTCGTCCTGCGAGAGAGCCCACACGCCGAAGCCTGCCAGCGTGGAGGTGATGGTAGGCACCGAGAATGCGATGGATTCGAGCGGCGTATAGCCCCACGGCTCGTAGTAGGACGGATAGACCGTCAAGTCCATACCCACGAGCAGTTCGTAATAATTCTTGTTGAAAATACCGTCGTTGCGGTTGAGGTAGGTCGGTACGAATATGACCTTGACCTTCGACTCCTCGCGGTCGAGAACGCTGCCGTTAATCGAACGGGCGATTTCGTCCCATGCCACGTTTTCGAGGTAGTGCGTCGAATAGCGATATTGGGAGGCGTCTATCGGCTTGCTGTTGTCCTGCAAGTGAGCCTGTAAGTCGAGGCGTGCGCCGTGGTTGGCGGCAGGAACGGTAACGTATGCCAATACCTCGCGGTCGAGTTTGCCCGACGATTCGAGGCGTTTGAGCGCGTCGAAAAATATGTCTAAACCCTTGTTGTGGAACTCGTAGCGACCGCTCGTGCCGATGATGAGCGGGTCGCCTTGGAATTTGTAACCGAGGCATGCTTCGGCAACCTCTATCATCGAACGGCGAGCCTCGGCGCGCTTGGCGTCGTACTCCTTGCCCGTCCATACGAAATCGTTGGTGAAGCCGTTTGGCGTAACGACGTCAGGCTCCTTGCCGAGCAGGTATTTACACTCGCGGGCGGTGATGTCGCTCACCGTGAGGAATGCGTCGTGATACTGTGCGCCGATTTTCTCGATGGAGTGTTTGGCAACGACATTGAACTGGCGCGCCAAATCGTCGGCGTTGAACTTGGTAAGATCGTTGTAGAGCGCGAGGCGGTTGCCTGCGATGCAGCGTCCCATAACTGTTGCGTGGGTGGTCATCACCGTAGCGACGTATGGCGAATGCTTGCGCAGGTACAGACCGCCCGCAGCCGTCATCCATTCGTGGAAATGGGCTACGACCTTGTCGGTGGCGGTGCAGAAGGTATCGACATAGGATTCGATGACCTGTCCCGCGAGGTAGCCGAACAGCACGGGCTCGATGTAGTCCCACTGTCCCGAAATTGAATCGACCTTGTAGGTCTCCCACAACATTTTCAGCACATCGTCCTTTTGGGCGAAAAGCGTGGTGAAGTCGATGAGTATGGCGATGGGCGACCCTGCGATTTTCCAACGACCGATACGCACGCGGATACCCTTGTCGTAGAGAGCCTGACGCCATGCCTTCATCAGCGAGGCGTCCTCGTCGAACTCGGATACGCCGTTGTCCTGCGAGAAATCGGGACCGATGGTTATGTATTTGTCGCCTAAAAGTTTGGTTACGGTCGGTGCCTTGGTGGCGATGACCGTGTGAATGCCGCCTACTTTGTTGCAGACTTCCCAACTGACCTCGAACAAGGTATCGGGCGAGAATTTGATTTCGTTCATAATTATCTGATTGTTTTATCTATTTCGGATTAACACGTCGCAAAGATAGTGCTTTGTCGCGACATCGAAAAGTTTTTATTAAAATTTTTTAATATATTTTACCTATATTTATTTTATACATCGTTTCATATCTCGAACAGTGAAGAGATAACGGCATCGGAGACCAAAAAATGCTCGGGTTTTATGGCGAGCGTGTCGCCGTCGCGCGTCATGGTGCCCGACTTTACGAACGGCTCGGCGGCGAGATCGATACGCGCGGATTCGGCTTCGCCCCAATTTTCTGTAATATGGGCGAGCGAGATGCCTTCGGCACGGCGCAGCGAGGTCATCAGATATTCGTTGAGGCGGTCGCGCTCGGAGAGCGTCTCCTCTCCGTAAACTATGCCCGCGGCATACTCTTCTGCCGACTGTTCGCACCAGCGGCGGACGGTGCCGTTGAACGAGTGCGCCCCCGCGCCGATGCCGAGATATTCGTCGCCCGTCCAGTAGGAGGAGTTGTGGCGCGAACGGAAACCGGGCAGGGCGTAGTTGGAGACCTCGTAATGCTCGAATCCTGCGGCGGTCAAGGCGTCGTGGACAGCGAGAAATTCGCGCTCGCTGCGCTCCTCATCGACCTGTTGCAGTTCGCCGCGCACGAGCAGGCGACCGAAACGGGTGCCGGGTTCGATGGTCAGATGATATGCCGAAATGTGTTGTACGCCGAGCGATGTCGCCTTGTCGAGCGAACGTTGCAAAACATCGTCGCCGAAACCGCGCACACCGAAAATGAGGTCGATAGATATGTTGTCGTAGCCTGCCGACTGCAAGAGTTTCACCGCGTTTTCCGCCTGCGCTGCCGTGTGCCGTCGTCCCATAAAACGCAACTCCGCCTCGTCGAAAGACTGTATGCCGAGCGAAAGGCGGTTGATAGGTGTGCGGCGCAGTCGTTCGACATATTCGGGCGTAACGTCGTCGGGGTTGAGTTCGGCGGTAATCTCCTCCGTGCGGAAGCAGTCGAAAAGACGCGCGGCATGGGAGAAAAGGTCGGCGAGCGTCTGCGGAGCAAGCAGCGACGGCGTGCCGCCGCCGAAATATACGGTACGGATTTTGCAGTCGTGCAGGAAAGCGCGCTCGGCGTCGAGTTCCTCGTGCATACGTTCGACGACCTGCGGAACATATTGCAGGCGGACGCTGCGACGGAAGTCGCAATAACCGCACAAACGCTTGCAGAAGGGTATATGGAAATAGATTCCCGCCATACCCTACAAATATAACAAAAATTGAGTGAACGACAATCGAAAGTTTCGATTTTTGCCCGAATAGGGCGACGAACTGCCGATTATTAACTGCGGACGGAAGATTGAAACCCGTCGGAAAGGGAGAAAAAGGGATTTCGTGAAAATTTTTAATTTTTATTGTTATTTTTTTCACAATTAAAAATAAAGCGATATATTTGCATCGGAAAAATAAGATGACGGCGTCGGTCGTTATTGTACCGAAAGCGCGAGGCTTATTTCGCCGAATACGAAAGTGCAAGAGGTTAATCACTAAAATAAAAAACATTATGGCTTTTAAGAAAGAAGATCTGTTGAAGTACGGTATTTCCGGTACGACCGAAGTTCTGTACAATCCTACCTATGAACAGTTGTTCGCAGAGGAGACCAAGCCGGGTCTTACAGGTTATGAAAAGGGTACTGTTACCGAGTTGGGTGCAGTGAACGTGATGACGGGTATCTATACCGGTCGTTCGCCTAAGGACAAGTTCATCGTGATGGACGAAAATTCGAAGGATACCGTATGGTGGACTTCGGAAGAGTACAAGAACGATAACAAACCTGCATCGAAAGAGGCTTGGGCTGCCGTTAAGGCTATCGCACAGAAGGAGTTGTCGAACAAGCGTCTGTTCGTTGTCGATGGTTTCTGCGGTGCCAACAAGGATACCCGTATGGCTGTCCGCTTCATCATGGAGGTCGCTTGGCAGGCTCACTTCGTAAAGAATATGTTTATCCGTCCGAGCGAGGAGGAACTCAAAAACTTCGAGCCGGATTTCATCGTTTACAACGCATCGAAGGCTAAGGTCGAGAACTACAAGGAACTCGGTCTGAACTCGGAAACTGCCGTAGTATTCAACATCACTTCGCGCGAGCAGGTTATCATCAACACTTGGTACGGCGGCGAGATGAAGAAGGGTATGTTCTCGATGATGAACTACTACCTGCCTTTGAAGGGCATCGCTTCGATGCACTGCTCGGCAAACACCAACGCCAAGGGCGAGACCGCTATCTTCTTCGGTCTGTCGGGTACGGGTAAGACCACCCTTTCGACCGACCCTAAGCGCGAGCTTATCGGCGACGACGAGCACGGTTGGGACGACAACGGCGTGTTCAACTTCGAGGGCGGTTGCTATGCGAAGGTCATCAAACTCGACAAGGAGTCGGAGCCGGATATTTACAACGCAATCAAGCGCGACGCACTGTTGGAGAACGTTACGGTAGATGAGAACGGCAAAATCGATTTCGACGATAAGAGCGTAACCGAGAACACCCGTGTTTCGTATCCTATCTATCACATCAACAACATCGTTAAGCCTGTATCGGCTGCTCCTGCCGCAAAGAACGTAATCTTCCTGTCGGCTGATGCATTCGGCGTACTGCCACCGGTTTCGATTCTGACTCCGGAGCAGACGAAGTACTACTTCTTGAGCGGCTTCACCGCGAAATTGGCAGGTACCGAGCGCGGTATCACCGAGCCTACTCCTACATTCTCGGCTTGCTTCGGTCAGGCGTTCCTCGAACTCCACCCAACCAAGTATGCAGAGGAGTTGGTTAAGCGTATGGAGAAGAGCGGTGCGAAGGCATACCTCGTAAATACGGGTTGGAACGGTACGGGCAAGCGTATTTCGATTCGCGATACCCGCGGTATCATCGACGCTATTCTCGACGGTTCGATCAAGACCGCCCCTACCAAGAACATTCCTATCTTCAACTTCGAGGTTCCGACCGAGTTGCCGGGTGTAGATCCTAAGATTCTCGACCCTCGCGACACTTACGCAGATGCAGCGGAGTGGACGAAGAAGGCAGAGGACTTGGCAGGTCGCTTCATCAAGAACTTCGGCAAGTACACTACCAACGAGGCAGGCAAGGCTCTCGTTGAGGCAGGTCCTAAGTTGAAATAAGTGGCTAGTGACTAGTGTATAGTGGCTAGTTGAGGTTGTGCCGGAAACGGCACAACCTTTTTCGTATAAGAAACTATTCACTAATCACTAACCACTTTGAAAAAATGCGGTGTGTCCGCATTTTTTTATACCTTTGTGCGCGTATAAATTACAAAGACAATGAAAACCGATTTTTTGGTTATCGGCTCCGGTGCCGCAGGTTTGAGTTTCGCACTCCGCGCCTCGCGTATCGGACACGTTACTCTCGTAACGAAAGGCGAACTCGTTGAATGCAACACCAATTATGCACAGGGCGGAATATGCTCGGTAACGTATGCTCCCGACACCTTCGAGAAGCACATCGAGGATACGCTCGTGTGCGGCGCAGGCAAGTGCGACTTGAAAGCCGTGGAACTTGTGGTGCGCAATGCTCCCGAGGCGGCGAAAGACCTTATAGCGTGGGGCGTCAATTTCGACAGGACGCCCGACGGACGTTTCGACCTGCACCGTGAGGGCGGACACTCGGAACACCGCATTCTGCACCACAACGATTTGACGGGTGCCGAAATCGAGCGCGCGCTCATCGAGCAGGTGCGCAACAACGACAATATCACCGTTCTCGAACACTGCTTCGCCATCGACCTGCTCACGCAGCACCACCTTGGCGAGATAGTTACGCGCCACACGCGCGGACTCGCCTGTTTCGGCGCGTATGTACTCGATACCGAGACCAACGATATATTCACCGTGTTGGCGAAATTCACGGTCGTTGCGGCGGGCGGTTGCGGCAACATCTACAATACCACGACCAATCCGATAGTCGCTACGGGCGACGGTATCGCGATGTGCCACCGCGCCAAAGCGTTTACCAAAAATATGCAGTACATACAGTTCCACCCGACCTCGCTCTATCACCCCGGCGAGCGTCCGTCGTTCCTCATCACCGAGGCGATGCGCGGTTACGGCGGCATACTGCGTTTGCAGAACGGGCAGGAGTTTATGGACAAATATCACCCTATGCGTTCGCTCGCTCCGCGCGACGTGGTGGCTCGTTCTATCGACCACGAACTCAAAATGCGCGGCGAGGAGTTCGTCTATCTCGATGTTACGCACATGCCTGCCGAGCAGACGCGCCACCACTTCCCGAACATCTACGAGAAGTGCAAGAGCATAGGCATAGACATAACCAAGGATATGATTCCCGTATGCCCTGCGGCACACTACTGCTGTGGCGGCGTGGTGGTCGATTACAACGGCGAGAGTTCAATCAAACGTCTGTATGTGCTGGGCGAGAGTTCCTGCACGGGATTGCACGGAGCCAACCGTCTGGCGTCCAATTCGCTGTCGGAGGCGTTCGTCTATTCCGATTTTGCGGCGAAACACGCGGCGCAGAATTTCGACAAGGTCGATTTTCAGGAGGGTATTCCCGACTGGGATTTCGAGGGTACGGCGACGTCGGAGGAGATGGTGCTCGTGCTGCAAAACCGCAAGGAGTTGCAGAGCATTATGTCCAACTATGTCGGCATAGTGCGCTCGAACCTGCGTTTGGAGCGCGCGATGAAGCGTCTGGCGATTATCTGGCAGGAGACTGAGGAGTTGTACAACCATACCAAGCCGTGCCGCGAGTTGTGCGAACTGCGCAATATGACTGCTGTGGCATATCTGACCGTCAAGCAGGCGCGCGAGTGTAAGGAGTCGGTCGGTTTGCACTACAATATAGATTACCCGCCGGTAAAATAAGCGGATAGAAAAGGAGAAAAATGACATTACAGGAGGAGATAGCAAGAAGACGTACATTCGCGATAATTTCGCACCCCGATGCGGGTAAGACCACACTGACCGAGAAACTGTTGTTGTTCGGCGGTGCAATCCACGTTGCGGGTGCAGTCAAAAGCAACAAAATCAAGCGCGGAGCGACCTCCGACTTTATGGAGATAGAGCGGCAGCGCGGTATCTCGGTCGCTACGTCCGTTATGGGTTTCGAGTACGAGGGTGTGAAAATCAACATTCTCGATACACCGGGACACGAAGATTTCGCTGAGGATACTTACCGCACGCTGACGGCTGTCGATTCGGTAATCATAGTCATCGACGGTGCCAAGGGCGTCGAGACGCAGACACGCAAGTTGATGAATGTCTGCCGTATGCGCAATACGCCCGTGATGGTCTTTATCAACAAACTCGACCGCCCGTGCAAAGACCCGTTCGATTTGCTGGACGAGGTAGAGCGCGAGTTGCAGATAAAGGTGCGTCCGTTGGCATTCCCTATTTCGAGCGGTCCTACGTTCAAGGGTGTTTACAATCTCTATGAGCATAATATAAACCTCTTTACTTCGGACGAGCGTCAGACGGCGACCGCATCTACGGTCGAAATCGACGACATTGCCTCGCCGCAACTCGATGCGCTTGTAGGCGAACGTTATGCGGGACAACTGCGCAACGATGTCGAGCTGGTCGAGGGCGTTTACGAGGAGTTCGACCGCGAGCAGTATCTGGCTGGCAAACTCGCGCCGATATTTTTCGGTTCGGCAATCAACAATTTCGGCGTGCGGGAACTGTTGGAGTGCTTTATCCGCATTGCCCCGTCGCCGCGTCCTTCGACGACGGAGACGCGCACCGTCGAGCCTTCGGAGCCGAAAATGACGGGATTCGTATTCAAGATTCACGCCAATATGGATCCGAACCACCGCGACCGCATAGCCTTTATGAAGGTATGCTCGGGCGTGTTCGAGCGCAACAAGAACTACCTGCACGTCCGTAGCGGCAAGATGTTGAAATTCTCGTCGCCGACGGCGTTTATGGCGGAGAAAAAGTCGGTCATCGATTTCGCCTATCCGGGCGACATAGTCGGTCTGCACGACTCGGGCAACTTCAAAATCGGCGATACCTTCACCGAGGGCGAAAAGTTGAAATTTACGGGCATACCGTCGTTCTCGCCCGAGTTGTTCCGATATATCGAGAATGCCGACCCGCTGAAATTCAAACAGTTGGCAAAGGGCATAGACCAGTTGATGGACGAGGGTGTGGCGCAACTATTCACCTCGTCGCTCAACGGGCGCAAAATCATCGGTACGGTAGGCGCGTTGCAGTTCGAGGTCATCGAGTATCGTTTGGAACACGAGTACGGTGCAAAGTGTCGTTGGGAGCCGATTTCGATTTACAAGGCTTGCTGGATAGAGAGCGATGATGCGGAGCAGTTGGCGGATTTCAAACGGCGCAAGCATACCAATATGGCGACCGACAAACACGGACGCGACGTTTTCCTCGCCGATACGAGTTACGCGCTCGCCATTGCGCAGGAGAAATTCCCGAAAATCCGATTCCACTTTACGTCGGAATTTTAGACGACGCATATATACAGGCAGGGAGGCATATTCGATATATGCCTCCCTGCTTTTCTAATCGATGGTTGTTTACAGTCTGCTCTTTATCTCCTTGGTCTGCTCCTCGTAGCCCGGTTTTTCGAGCAGGGCGAACATATTTTTCTTGTACGCCTCGACACCCGGTTGGTTGAACGGATTGACGCCGAGCAGGTAGCCGCTTATGCCGCAAGCCTTCTCGAAGAAATAGATGAGCGCGCCGATTGCATGGGCGTCGATTTGCGGAATCTCGATGCGGAGATTCGGCACTCCGCCATCGACGTGCGCAAGGCATACGCCGAGTTCAGCCATCTTGTTAATCTCGTGCATACGCTTGCCGGCGAGATAGTTGAGCCCGTCGAGGTTTGCCTCGTCACTCTCGACGCGCACCTCGTGAGCAGGTTTTGCGACCGAGATAATCGTCTCGAACAGTGAGCGTTCGCCGTCCTGAATATACTGCCCCATAGAGTGGAGATCGGCGGTCAGCGTAACGCTTGCAGGGAATATGCCCTTGCCGTCCTTGCCCTCGCTCTCGCCGTAGAGTTGTTTCCACCACTCGTTGATATTCTGCAACTTGGGTTCGTAGGAGCCGAGAATCTCGATTTTCTTGCCTGCGCGGTAGAGTGCGTTGCGCACGGCGGCATACTGCGCCGAAAGGTTTTCGTCGTAGGAAGTGCCTGATGCAGTGGCTTTTTCCATCTCCTGCGCACCTGCGACCAATGCCTTTATATCGACACCGCCGACTGCCAACGGCAGCAGACCGACAGGGGTAAGCACCGAATAGCGTCCGCCGACATTGTCGGGAATGACGAATGTAGGGTAGTTCTCTTTGGTTGCCAGCGTTTTAAGTGCGCCGCGCGCCTTGTCGGTGATTGCGACGATGCGGTGCTTCGCCTCCTCCTTGCCGTAGCGACGCTCGATCTCCTCCTTGACGATGCGGAAAGCGATTGCCGGCTCGGTGGTTGTGCCTGATTTAGAGATTACTATGGTGGCGATGGAGCGGTCTTTGAGGGCGGCGAGCATCTCTGCCATATAGTCCTCGGAAATGTTCTGACCGGCGAACAAAACTATCGGATTCTTGTGCGTAATGTGCAGTAATTCAAACGAATCGCTCATTGCGTCGAGTACGGCTTTCGCGCCGAGATAGGAGCCGCCGATGCCGATGCAGATGACCACTTCGGCGCGGGCGCGCAAGGCGTCGGCTTGGCGCGTAATCGCTTCGATGTCAGCCGTTTCGATGGACGACGGGAGGTTAATCCAGCCCAAAAAGTCGTTGCCTGCGCCTTTGCCCGAGTGGAGCAGTTCGTTGGCTGCCACTGCGCTCTGTTTCAGTTCGTTGGAAATTGCGATGCCGCATTTGGCGGTATCAAGTTTGATTGTCTTCATAATTGTAGTATGTTCGTTTTGTTTCCTTTTCAATGTTCGTTTCGTTTCCTTTCTGTCCGTTTCTGTTCCTTTCGGGTTGGAAATTTGTTCCTTTTGTTACTCTTTCGGAAACCGGTGCGGAATCTTGCGAACGACGGTCAAAGTTAGTGATTTTTTAGAGAAACATTCAAAAAAGTATCTCTGTTTTTCATTCTTTTTTATACCTTTGTGCAGATTGCGACGAAATTTGCAGAATGCAAAATCGCGCAATCCTAAATGGCTGAAATTAAAGTAAAAAGATAAATTATGGGACTGTTTTCATTGACGCAGGAGTTGGCTATCGACCTCGGTACTGCCAACACGCTGATTGTGCATAACGACAAAGTGGTGGTGGACGAGCCTTCGATTGTGGCGGTAGATGTGCTTTCGGGCAAATGCATAGCCGTCGGCAAAGAGGCGAAGATGATGGAGGGCAGGACGAATCCGAACATTCGCACCATTCGTCCGCTCAAAGATGGAGTGATTGCCGATTTCAGTGCGACGGAGTTGATGTTGCGCGGAATGATAAGCAAAATCAAGACGTCGGGTTCGCTCTTTTCGCCGTCGCTCAAAATGGTGATCTGCATTCCGTCGGGTTCGACCAATGTCGAAATCCGTGCGGTGCGCGACTCGGCGGAACATGCAGGTGCGCGCGAGGTAACGATGATATTCGAGCCTATGGCTGCCGCACTCGGAGCGGGACTGGACGTCGAGGCACCGGAGGGCAATATGATTATAGACATCGGCGGCGGTACGTCGGAGATTGCCTGCATATCGCTCGGCGGTATCGTCTGCTCGCAGTCGATAAACGTGGCGGGCGACGTGTTCACGGAGGACATCAAGGACTATGTGCGTCAGCAGCACAACATCAATATCGGCATACGCACGGCGGAGGAGATAAAGTGCAAAATCGGCTCTGCCATTTCGCAATTGGACGAGGAACCCGAGGACTATGTGATTACGGGTCCGAGCATTCTGACGGCTCTGCCGCAGACCGTGTCGCTCAACTACAACGAGATTTCGTATGCGCTCGAAAAGTCGTTAGTCAAACTCGACGCCGCGCTGATGAAGGTGCTCGAAAGTATGCCTGCCGAGTTGTACTCGGACGTATATCGCAACGGCGTATATCTCGCCGGCGGCGGTGCGCTCATCAAGGGCTTGGACCGTCGTCTGTCGGAGAAGACGGGCATTCCGTTCCATATAGCCGAAGACCCGTTGCGCTCGATCGTGCGCGGAACGAATATGGCGTTGAAGAATATCAACCGCTTCTCGTTCCTTATGCGCGGGTAGTTGTCGGAGCGTAACAGTGGCGCAGGGCGCGGTCGGAAGGCGGCGGTGTTCGGCGGATTAAGGTAGCGACGAGAGGGTAAATGTACAGACTGCTCTATTTCATAAAGAAATCGTATGTGGCGATAATTTTCATTGTTTTGGAGATTGTCGCCATACGCTCATACGCCCATTCGACGCCATACACCCAATCGCGGTTGCTCGCCCTGTCGAACAGAGTGTTCGGCAGCGTGTATGACGCGATAGACGGCGTGGGTTATTATTTCTCGTTGCGCAAGGAGAATGTGCGTCTGACGGCGCGAATCGCCGAGTTGGAAAATGCACTCGATGCCTGTCGCGAGATATTGCCCGAACGGGCGGACGGCGTGGCGGAGACGATGCATAAGTACGAGTATATCGCTGCGGGGGTAATCTCCAATTCGATAAACCGACCGCAGAATTTCGTTACGCTCGACAAGGGTTTCAACGACGGGGTGAATATAGAGATGGCGGTGCTCTCGCCCGAAGGCTTTGTGGTCGGGTATGTGGTGAACTGTTCGGAGAACTACTCGGTGGCGATGACGCTGCTCAATACCGATATGCGAGCGAGCGGGCGTTTGGTCGCTGACGGCTGTTCGGGTTCGATACATTGGAGCGGCGGCGACCCCGAGGTGGTCGATTTCGACGACGTGTCGAAGTATGCCGCGCTCAAAGAGGGCGAAGCGGTCGTAACGACGGGTTTTTCGCACTACTTCCCGGAAGGGTTGCCGATAGGCACGGTGGAGAGTTACGAATTGAGCGGTTCGCAGACAACCTATCGTGCGCGGGTGCGGTTGGCGGCGGACATTGCGCGGTTGCACAATGTACTGCTTGTGAACAATACCGCGGCTGACGAAGTAAGGGCGTTGGAAGCGGGGACGAGGTAATTGTTAGTGGCTAGTGGCTAGTGGCTAGTGGCTAGTGGCTAGTGGCTAGTGGCTAGTGGCTAGTGGCTAGT
>CAVKRC010000032.1:0-22879 GCA_963658625.1 bacterium | reverse complement strand
GGGATATTCCATAATCTGCATGCCCAAATCGGCAAATATCTCCTGGGGCACGATGAAGAGTTGGGGATTAATAAAATCGGCGAGAGAAAAGAGCCGGACATAAATCCGTTCGGCAGAAAAACACCGACACAGTTATGGAGAAGAACTACTTTATAGAACTTAACACCCTTCCCTATTATGAAAACTTATTTGAAATTAATCCTTGCCGCATTGCTGATATTCGGTGCAATGTCGGCAAATGCACAAAATATAAAACACGGAATAGTCAAATACAGAAATGGCGATAGATATGAAGGTTACTATATAAGGATACCCTATTATTCGTCCAGCAAATATGCGAACAGGACCAAGATTCCATACGGCGATGGTGGCAAATATACGTATGCCGATGGTTCCATTTTCGAGGGAACGTTTACAGACGGGTTGCCGGATTGCGGTAAAATGACATACGCAGTGGAATATAAGTTAACGGCAAGTCTACCAGACGACTTCTGGATTTGTCCGGCAGGTTGTCAATTTATCGGAAAATTTAGTAATGGTAGTCGATATGACAAAACAAAAAGTCGGCTCATAGCAATGCGTGTCCCATATACCGGGGAATTTACCAACCCAATAATATCCAAAAACAACAGTAAATACATTGGACGAATAGAGAAACGCGAATTGTCGAATGGAACAATAGAATATTGGAATGGAGACACATTCAGCGGTTCCTTCAAAAACGACAAGCCTTTTACGGGAAAATACACATACGCACAGCCGACAGAGATTGAAGATCATGGTATTGTATATTGGAGTATTCCTGCAGGTTGCATATTTGATGGCGATTTCACGACTTACACCGGTTGTGTCGATAAAGAGATTACCTGTAAAGATTGGAATAAAGATTGGACAAAATACATAGGTGCTCTCAAAAACGGCAGACCGAACGGAGAGGGGACAATGATTTATAGAAATGGAAACAAATATATCGGTAATTTGGAAAACGGCAAGCCTACGGGAAAGGGAACAATGATATATGCCAATGGCGAAAAAGAGTCGGGCGAATGGGTGGACGGAATGTCGCCAAAAGAGCGCGAAGCAGAAAAACTCAAAAAAGAGCAAAAGGAAGAAGAAAAAAGATTGGCACGTCAAAAAGCTGAAAAAGAAAAAAAAGCAAAAAAACAAGCACTAATACGAAAATATGGACAAAATTATGGCAGCGTATTGGCAGATGGCAATATCTGTTTAAGCATGACGAAAGAGATGGTTAAAGAGGTGGTTCCCCTACAATTATATGACATCACCAGCCGTCAAAAAATCGGAAATGACATTGTCGAAACATGGTGGATTAACAAAGATAAAGTTGAAGCTATAGCTATAACCGCTATTGCTTCACAAACAGACGCCGCATCTGCATTGGCACTTGGGTTATTTATGGGCATTGCCGATGAACTCGGACTTATGACTAAATATAATGGTTTAGTTTTTACAAATGACAGGCTGACGGGCATATATTAGTTTAACATGAGAAAGTGGATAAGTTATACGGCATTGGGCATTGTCGGCATCATATTGTTATATTATATGATCGAACATGCCAAGACAGAGGAGAGACGGACAAAATTACAGGCGACTGTTATTGACGATAAAACAAGCCCTATTCCGCCGTTCAGAGGTCATTCGTTACGAGCACTGATAGATTTCAGCAATGATTTGAATGCGATTTTGTGCAACCGCAAGTTGTCGGCGGAGCAGAGGGCAGATTCGCTCTTTCAAAAAGGCGCGCCAATGAATCGGGAAGAATTGCTCGGTTTTGTATATGATTCGGATTATGCCTACTATCAAGGATGCGACGGACCGTGTTTCGATGCGATTCAGGATTCCGTAGTCGGCTCTTTTACCGATGAAATATTTGCCGATTATTACTATTACGAAGGACCGGATTCGGTATTGAAAATGGATATGGTTGCTTTCAGAAGAGATTATCCGAACGTCTCTCCATTGGAAACATTGAAGGACGAATCCGCAGCTTACAACAAAGAGTCACCGGTGCTATATTCGTCAGACAAGCACTATACCGCACAAATAGTTACGGTGGTGCATCCCTATACAAAAAGGCTGATTGAAGAGAATAAACTGAAAAGTTTGGAATTCGAGTCGCACCTCAAATACGGCATTCGCCTGCACGACTTGCAAAGCGGAACGGTCAAAGATTTGTACGATGAGATTTACCGAAACGGCGATGATATATGTCGTATAGCGTGGAGTGCAGAGGGTAGCATTCTATATTTCAATAATGGAGGCGATACGATTCCGAGTTTCGGGGTATATGCATACGACCCGGCAAATGGCGAGGTCAAAAATATCTCCGGCGGATATTTGTCTCGCGTCATTACCGGTGGAGAATATGCAGGGTATATCGAAGTCGTTAAATCTTATATAGCTAAAGGAGGCGGCAGATATTGGTACAAAGCCATTATTTCGCCAGAAAACAAAGAAGAGATACGCCTGACAGAACCATCGATGGCAGAAATACCTGAATTTTAACAATTAAGAACATTTATTATTATGAACGATTTTATCAGTTTTTTATTATCATTATTGCTTCCACTATTTTGTTGTATATGTGGAGTTATTGAAGTCAAACATGCGAAATCGGAACAACAGTCCGAAGAATCCGACATGGGACAAAGAAGCCCTAATCGAGCCAAAGCAATTGCGATAGGTTTGGCAAAATGTATATGTGCATTCGGTGCACTTTATGTTGTGTGCATTTATATTATAGGTAGTAGTGATGATATTATTGGTTGTTTATTTCTGATTGCTGTTGCAATATTAATATTTTGGCATATTTACTTAAAAAGGTTATTGGGCAAAAGTAAATTGATGACACAAAAATCGATTAGCGAATGGTCGACAATAGGAAACTGCGCAATTATTATGCCAATTATATTATTGATAATGTATGGTGGAATGTTGTTCGTCTATGCTTATCAACATGATGAATATTATAATAAATACAAAGACGACGGCACGGTTTTTACACAAATTCTCCAAGAAATCGGGTCTGTTCACGCAAGCATCATGGCAGGGATTTTATTTGCGACGGCTGTATTAGGCATACTTATTATATACCGCACACGCAACAACAGAGGATAGCCAACAGACAGGCATAAATAAAATTGAGCGCAACATTATAAATGTGGTAATGATGCGCTCAATTTGTTTAACGGCAGGTCTCTACCCTACTTCTTTTCGCTCTCGATAAGAGTGATGGAACGCTGGATAAAGTCCGAAAGGTTTTTGCCTTTAAGCATTCCATTCGACAGCAGTGCAAGGTCGATGATTTGGCGAACCACATTGTTGCCGCGACCTATCTCTTTCAGTCGCTCGTTGCGCTCGTCGCGCAGGGTTACTCTCTTCTTGGAGAGTTCCTCGCGCATCGACTTCTCCTCGGCGGTGAGGTCTGCCTCCTTCTTATCCTTGACGACCTCCTCGAAGCGTTTTTCCTCCGCCACGGCAGCGTCGATTTTCTTGGTTATGCTCTTCAACTTATCGCCGTAAGCAGCCTCGACGCTCGACAAGATGTCGATTACAATCGGGTGGTTGCCATTGACGGCAATAGTGAAGTTGTCGGGCATCTGACCGTAGAACTGGCTCATACCGCCGCCGCTCATCTTCGCCATCTCCTTCATACGACGCATAAACTCGTCCTGAGTGATGATGACCGGAGCCTCGTCCGCCGACATCGCCTCGAAAGCGATGTTGTAGTGGATTTTGTCGTCCTGCGGCATCTGGCTCTCGAATACGGGGCGCATAATCTCCTGTTGTGCCTCGGTGAGCGATATTTTCATATCCTCCTTTTTCGGGATCAACTTCTCGACAATGTCGCTATCGACACGCACGAAGCGTGTCTTCTCGTGCTTGGACTCATACCAATTTATATAGTGGCTGTCCAACTGTCCGTTCATTTCGAGTACATCGTAACCCTTTGCCTTGGCTGCTTCGAGGAACGAGTGTTTCTCGACAGGGTCATCGACATAGAGGAATACGAGCGTATCGTCCTTGTCGGTCTGGTTGTCCTTGACTGTCGCCGTGTACTCCTCCGCCGTGAAGTATTTGCCGTCGGTGTTCTTCCACAGCATAAACGCAGGGGCTTTCTCGGCGAATTTTTCGTCGGTAAGAATACCGTACTGGATAAAGATTTTCAGGTCGTCCCATTTCTGCTCATACTCGGCGCGCATAGTCGTAAAGAGTTCGTTCAGACGCTCGGCGACCTTGCGGGTGATGTAGCCCGAAATCTTCTTCACGTTGGCATCGCTTTGCAAGTAGGAACGCGACACGTTGAGCGGAATGTCGGGCGAGTCGATTACGCCGTGCAACAGCGTAAGATACTCCGGCACGATACCCTCGACCTGATCGGTAACGAACACCTGATTGCAGTACAACTGGATTTTGTTCTTCTGAATCTCGAAATTGTTGCGGATTTTCGGGAAATAGAGAATACCCGTCAAGTGGAACGGATAGTCGATGTTCAGGTGGATATAGAACAGCGGCTCGTCGCTCATCGGGTACAACTCCTGATAGAACTCCTTGTACTGTTGCTCGGTAATGTCGGCAGGCTTGCGCGTCCACAAAGGCTCGGTGATATTGATTTGGTTGTCCTTGTCGGTATCGACATACTTGCCGTCCTTCCACTCCTTGACCTTGCCGAATACGACAGGCACGGGCAGAAAATGGCAGTATTTTTTCAGCAACTCGCCGATCTTAGTCTCGTCAGCATATTCGGCGCAGTCGTCCGAAAGATGCAGCACGATGCTCGTTCCGCGGTCGCGCTTTTCGTCCAACTCCTCCATCTCGTACTCGGGCGAACCCGTGCAACTCCAATGCACCGCTTTCGCGCCATCTTGGTAGGATTGGGAGAAAATCTCGACCTTGTCCGAGACCATAAATGCCGAGTAGAAGCCCAAGCCGAAGTGTCCGATAATAGCCTGATTCTGATACTTTGCAAGGAACTCCTCGGCACCCGAAAAGGCAATTTGGTTGATGTAGCGATCGACCTCATCGGCAGTCATACCTATACCGCGGTCGGTTACGGTCAGCGTCTTGGCATCTTTGTCCACAGACACACGTACGGCAATGTCGCCCAACTCGCCACCGAATACGCCTGTCGAGGCAAGGGTTTTCAACTTCTGCGTCGCATCGACAGCGTTGGAAACCAACTCACGCAGGAAAATTTCGTGGTCGGAATAGAGGAACTTTTTAATAACGGGGAAGATGTTTTCGGTCGTTACCCCGATTTTTCCGTTTTTCATATCTCTGTATTTTTAGTTTGTTTTATTTCGCGTTGCGTTCGGTTTATCGAACCGTCCTATGGCTGTTCAAAACATGTGCCACACCGCTTTCTGCGCGCCCGGTCTGCCATTCTGTCACGGAACTGACAAGGCGGTGGCAACGGAATCTGCCGTTCAGTTGGCGGTATTCAAACACAATATGATACAATTTCAAAAACTTTTTTCTATCTTTGCAAAGCCGAGTAATCGGCAGACATATTTTTAGTGAAAGTGTTTCGCTAATCCTTGCTTCGAAATCTGGAAAATTTCAACACGTCAAAGGATAGCCAATCAACACCCATCACCGAGTATGGATTCATATCGTCCGATATGGTCTGTCCGGTGTGGAGTATGTGGTTTATCAGACGTGTGGGTATTCCAGAACCTCGGAGCGGATAAACGAACGACTCCACGCTTTCTTATTTTAATAACCTTAATAAAAACCGTCCGCAGAGGAGTCGATACGGCAACAAAATATTTTTGCCTATGGGAAAGGTGTTTATTTAATTATTGCGGACTCCGCAGACTAATCTTCAAACAGGGGCTTTACTGCCCGTAAAATTTCATTAAACAACAAAACAAAATTTATTAAAACAAGAAAAATTATGAAACGTTTATTTAGTGTATTGGCTATAATTTGTGTTATCGCGATGTGTGCTTCGTGCTCGAAGAAAGATAACGGCATTGCTATCAATACCACCAACATTATCGGCAAGTGGGAGTTGAAAACCGAATCATTCTGAGACATCGACGAAGAGACCGATGAATATGGCGACTACAAAACAGAAGAAAACAAAGAGGGTGTAGTACTGGAAATAAATGAGAGTGGTTCATACAAAACTTCTTGTCGCATGGATCCGTATAACACCGATTCAGGCAATTATACATTGGATAATAATATCTTGAAATTTAGTCCAAGCTCGTGGTTCGGCTACGAAATAATGGTTAAAAAAGTCGAGAAAAATTCATTGACTCTTTGCACAATAGAGAAGAAAGGTGAAGAAAAAGAGACAATCACTTATTATTTAGAGAGAATTCAATAAATTTTCCATTGCGGTCGGCAAACTGCTTGTCTGACACAAAATCAATTTATCTGACAGGTTGATTTTGTTTCATTCGGCAGGTTTGTCAGCCGCAGTGTTGTTATAAAACAGAAGAAAATGAAAAAGTTGTTTTTAGTATCCATATTTCTGATAATGGGTATTATCGGAAATGCGTCAGCACAAAACCAATACGAAGATGTCGTATATCTTAAAAACGGCTCGATTATCCACGGAATCATTATCGAACAAACACCGAACGAATCCATCAAAATAAAGACGGATAACAACAATATATTCGTCTATAAAATGGAGGAGATTCAGAAAATGGCAAAGGAGGAGACTACTCAACCCGAAGCAAAGCCGAAACAGGCTCCCGTAAGATACTCGCAAGCATCACGACAGCCGAAAACACGAATAAAGAGCGAGCGCGAACCGTTCTTTGTGCGCTACTCGTTCGATGCCGATTTGGGATTTATCGTTGGCACGAAAGCAGACTTTTCCATTGGCGACTATGGAGCAGAAAGTGTAAAATCCAATTTTTGCCGTCCTGCATTCTCGATGACGCACGGTGTACAAATCTATAAATACGCATTTGCCGGTCTCGGTTTCGGTGTACAATACATGTATGGAAATATATACAATGGAGATTCATTTAGCGATAGTGAATACGAGGGTGTTAGCAGTAAATGGAAAACGGTTTTGATTCCGCTCTATTTTAATGTAAAAGGAATCTATCCTATCAATGACACGTTTGCTCCATTCGTCAATTTAAGTCTCGGTTATTCTTTTGCCATACCGACAAGCAAAGATGTATTTTACAAAACGAGTAAAGATAAATCGGTACTCAATGGCGGTTTCAACTGTGCATTCGGTGTTGGTTTGAGAATCAAACATTTCCAATTCGGTTTCGGATTGCAGCACCAGCAATTGTCGTGGAAAATATCCGAACGCGACTATTACGACGATTGGGAGACGGTCAAAACCAAAATCAAGAACAACTCGTTCTACATCAATGTCGGTATGAATTTCTAAATGTTCCCCATACGTCGTAAAGAATTGTATGGTGTGGCGTGGCGCACAAACGATCCGTTTTTCTGACAGGCGGTCGGGAAAGACATCAAACCGATATTTCGAAGCGACGTATATTTGATTTTTTATTGGAAGGAGTGTACTCTGTGAAGTACACTCCGTTTTCTTATATTTTTCTAACTTTACAAACTCCCTTTTTACATCATCTCCTCGTATGCGTATTGGACGGCGCGGTTGAGAATTGAGACGAATGGATAGACGGAGCGGAAATCGGTCAGCACGCGCGGCAGGAAATCGGGCACGAGAATGGTGCGGGTGCCGAGCGGTTTCATTATGCCGAAATCGAGCAGGCGCAACCACTCGTCGTACTTGTTGCCTGCGGGAAAGTCCTTCGGATTGCGTTTGAGCGAGCGGTCGCGGCAGAGCGTAAAGCCGTTGCTCTGCGCAATGGCGCGCTCTATCGCCTCGCCGTTGTCGATAATCTCCTCGCGAATACTGCGAAGCACCACAGGCGAGGGCATATGCGCACCTGCCCACAGAAAGCTCTCGGCTGACGGCTCGATATGCAGATAGTAGCCCGCATAGCCGGCCTTCTTGCCGTGCGGAGCAACGAACACGCCCATATTGGTTTTGTAAGGAGTCTTGTCTGTCGAAAATCGGGTATCGCGATAGATGCGATAGGTACAATCCTTCAAGCCGAGACCGCGCACCGAATCGTCGAATGCTGCGATGCCGTCGATAACGCCGAGCGCAAAGTCGGCAAACACAGACTCTGCCCGCTTGTACTCCGCCTTATGGTCGGCGAACCACTCGCGGTTGTTGTTATCCGCGAGTGCCGAAAGAAAATCGAGTATCTCCTGCATAGCCTACCAAGCAAAGAGCGGATAATCCGCCATCAAAGTATTGACCTCCTTGCGGACTGCGGCGATATTCGCCTCGTTCTCGGGGTCGCACAGCACGCGGTCGATGAGCGCGACGATGGTCTCCATTTTATCCTCTTTAAGTCCGCGCGTGGTAATCGCCGGCGTACCGAAGCGCAAACCCGACGTTTGGAATGCCGAACGAGTGTCGAACGGTACCATATTCTTGTTGGTCGTGATGTCGGCGGCAACCAGTGCACGCTCGGCGACCTTGCCCGTCAGTTCGGAAAATTTAGGGCGCAAATCGACCAATATAAGGTGGTTATCGGTGCCATCAGAAACTATTTTGTAGCCACGCTTCATAAATGCGGCGGCGAGAGCCTTGGCGTTCTTGGCGACTTGCTGCTGGTACTCCTTGAACGACGGGTCGAGAGCCTCGCCGAAAGCGACAGCCTTGGCTGCAATGACGTGTTCGAGCGGTCCGCCCTGAATGCCCGGAAAGACTGCCGAGTTGAGTATCTGCGACATCATCTTCACCGCGCCTTTCGGCGTTGTCAGTCCCCAAGGATTTTCAAAGTCTTTGCCCATCAGGATAATGCCGCCGCGAGGTCCGCGCATGGTCTTGTGCGTGGTCGAGGTTACGATATGGGCATATTTGACGGGGTTGTCGAGCAGTCCGGCGGCGATAAGTCCCGCCGTGTGCGCCATATCGATCATAAGCAGTGCGCCCACCTTGTCGGCAATCTCGCGCATACGCTTGTAGTCCCATTCCCGCGAATATGCCGACGCACCGCCGACGATGAGTTTCGGACGGTGTTCAAGAGTCTTTGCCTCCATCTCGTCATAATCAACGCGCCCGTCCTCCTCGCGGACGGAGTAGCTGACGGCGTTGAAATACTTGCCCGACATATTGACTGCCGAGCCGTGCGAAAGGTGTCCGCCGTGCGAGAGGTTCAACCCGAGGAACGTATCGCCCGGCTTCATCACGGCAAAGAATACCGCCATATTCGCCTGCGCACCCGAATGGGGCTGTACGTTGGCATACTCGGCTCCGTAGAGACGGCAGACGCGCTCGATAGCGAGCGATTCCACTTTATCGACGACCTCGCAACCGCCATAGTAGCGTGCTGCGGGATAGCCCTCGGCATATTTGTTGGTCAGCACCGAACCCATTGCCGCGAGTACCTGCTCGCTGACGAAATTCTCCGATGCGATGAGTTCGATACCGCGCATCTGACGCTCGCGCTCCTGCGCAATAAGGTCGAAAAGTTGAGTGTCCGTTTTCATACTATTTGGCTTTTATGATTTTCTTCAATTCCTGCACTTTGACGATTACAAATTCGGGCATTACCTGCGTGCGCGTCTCCTGTCGCACGACGCCTATGCCGCGCACCAGCCACTGCGTCATAGGCACTTCGGCACTCTCGCCGTCCACTTCCGTTCGCGACTGCAACTCGATGCGCACGGCAGAGAATTTGCCCGCAGGCGTTTTTATCTCCTCCTCGCCGATAACGCGAATCGAGTCGGCAACAACCGATATTGTATCGCGTTTGCCGTCTTTCGTTCCCGAAACGGAGAATCCGAAACCATGCAGGGTCTCGCCCGCTTTCAACTCCGAAGGCAATACCATATTGTCGGCGTGGCTCTCTATTTGCTCGACATTCATCGCTTTGAGATTATCCGCGACCGCCTGCGGCAATTCGATGTGCAGAACGGTAGAGTCGGGATAGATATGCCAACGCTCATCGACCGCCGCCTTGTTTTTCTGCGTGGTGCGTAACGTGGCAACATTGTCCGTGAATGAGGTTACTGTTTTGGTCAGTTCGCCCAGACGCTCGGTGCCGAATGAAACCGTATAGACCAATTTTGTGCCGACCGTCGTACAAATCCACGGCTCGGCGGATTGGGCAGAGGCGGAGAGTGCCGACAGGCAGGCGAACAGGGCGAGACAAACCTTTTTCATATACAGCGAGATTGATGTTCGTTCAATATTTACTGATTCAAAGATAACTCTATTTTCACGAAAATTGCCTATCTTTGGGACAAAATTATTTACTTTTTATCGTTAAAACATTTCGATTATGAAACTTTTGGAAGGGAAAGTCGCCCTTATCACCGGTGCAGGTCGCGGGATAGGCAAAGCGGTTGCAATGAAATTCGCCGAGCAGGGCGCAGATATAGCATTTACCGATTTGGAACTGAACGACACGGTGTTGGCAACGGTCGCCGATCTCGAAAAATTCGGCACGCGCGTAAAGGCTTATGCCTCGAATGCCGCCGATTTCGAGCAGTCGCACAAGGTGGTCGAGCAGGTTGTCGCCGATTTCGGTCGCATCGACATACTCGTCAATAACGCCGGCATAACCAAGGACGGGCTGATGATGCGTATGAGCGAGGCGCAGTGGGACGCGGTAATCAACGTGAACCTCAAATCGGCATTCAACTTCATACACGCCGTAACGCCCGTTATGGCTCGTCAGCGCGGCGGCTCGATTATCAATATGTCGTCGGTAGTGGGCGTAAGCGGCAACGCGGGGCAGTGCAACTACTCGGCATCGAAAGCGGGTATGATAGGTCTGGCGAAATCCATTGCCAAGGAGATGGGACCGCGTGGCATTCGCGCCAACTGCATCGCGCCGGGCTTCATCATCTCGGATATGACCAACAAACTTTCGGAAGAGATTCGCGAGGAGTGGTGCAAAACGATTCCTTTGCGTCGTGGCGGCACGCCCGAAGACGTGGCTAACGTAGCGTTGTTCCTTGCGTCCGACCTTTCGGGCTATGTCAGCGGGCAGGTTATCCACTGCTGCGGTGGTATGAACTGCTAAAATATATCAGCCCGCTCGGGGCTGATATATTTTAGCATTAACAACGAATAAGGTTATGAAAAAGGTATTGCTCTTTTTGGTGGCTTTGGCGACGGTGGTCGGTGCATCGGCGCAGGAGATGTTGCAGATAAATCCCGACGCCCGCGCGACGGCTATGGGCAATACGGGCATCGGCACATCGGGCAGTGCCTACCCTACTTTCGGCAATCCTGCCGCACCGCTGTTCGAGTATCAGTCGGTGCAGGCATCGTTCGCCTACACGCTATTCACGGGCAAACGGTCGTACCAACTTACGGGCGTGGGAGGTTATGTCAAACTGCACGAACGCCACGTACTTGCGCTCGGCGTAAGGCTCGCGTGGGATCCGCGCGACGCGGCTCTTGCTCCGCGCCGACCAAACAGCAAGTCGTTCGACCTCGCCTACGGCTACAAAATCGGTGACCGCGTCGCCTTGGCTGCCACGGCGCGCTATATGCACTGCAACGACGGTGGCAAGGCGGACGGCAACGCCATAGGCTTCGATTTGGGCGTGATGTCTAAACTCCCCGTTACCCTCAGCGAGGGTGCGGAGGTCGGCATAGGCGCGAAACTCTCGAATGCGGGCTTCTGGTGGGGCGACAAATGCTGTGAGTTGCCTGTCGCGCTTTCGGCGGGTACATCGCTCTTTCTGCCCGTTCGCGACTCGCATTCGCTCGAATTTGCATTTGACGCGGGCTATTGCTTCTCGCCAAAGCCATTGAGAAAGTTCCGTGCCGGCATCGGCGTGGAGTATTCGCTTATGCAGATGCTCAAATTCCGTGCAGGCGGCAACTTCGCACGACACGCGAATTACGGCTCTGTCGGTTTCGGCTTCCGCTTTTTTCACTTGCAATTCGACGTCGCCTACGCTATGGCGGGCAAGGGCAATCCGCTACGCAATGCGGTGCAATTCTGCGCAGGGCTCGATTTCTAACCGACCGTGCAAAACTAAATAAAAAGAGGTCTATTCGACCTCTTTTTTCGTTATCCGTTCGATGATTTGTTCGCACCCGTTTTCGAGCATATCGAGCACCAACTCGAAGCCGTCGGTACCCTCGTAGTAGGGATCGGGTACATAACTCCAATCGGGAAAGGCGGTGGTGAACTCGCGCATACGGAATACCTTATTTATATATTTGCGTTCGGGTGCAAGGCGACAAACCGTCTCATAGTTGTTGTCGTCCATAACGACAATCATATCGAAGCGGTAAAAATCCTCCTCGCGAATGGTGCGGGCGCGGTGCGTAAGATTGTAGCCACGTCCCGCAGCGGCACGGCGCATTCGCGGGTCGGGCAAATCGCCGACATGTCCCGAATAGGTGCCTGCCGAATCGACCTCGATGCTGTCGGTCAAGCCTCGCCCGGCAACCATCGCTTCGAGTATGCCGTTGGCGGCAGGAGAACGGCAGATGTTGTCGAGGCAGACGAAAAGTATGCGTGTTATTTTACTGTTGCATAAACTATTATTCATTAGCTATTTTGATTAGTTTATAATATAGTTTACATATTTATATCAGCATGTAAGCATCTTGACAAAGGTAATCAATAATCACTATTCATAGTTATATTTATTACCGCTTTTGAATTAAAAACATATTAGAAAGCATTATCCAACTTATATTCTGATGGTTTTGCGAGCCGCAACTCCTCTTCAATACTTTTGGTATATATTTGACTTGTGGCGGGACTGCTATGGCGGAGAACGCTCTGAACATCGGCAAGGTTGCCATTTTTCAACAACATTACGGCAGTCGTATGTCGAAGCGAATGTGCGGTATATTCGCGGGCATCTAATCCGATAGCACGAAATCCTGCTTTGCAAATTGACGAAATAGTCTTTGTGGTCAGACGACCTCCGAAATTTCTATGTGAGGTTGATGTAAACAAAGGCTCTTTTTGTGTCGCGGTTTTGCGAGTGTCAAGATATGCTCGGATTGGATAATATGCCTTATCAGTAAGCACAACAAAACTATCGCGTTCATCGTGCCCTTTGCCCCAAACTTTCAAAATGCGTTGCCCGCTTTTGTAGGTAATATCATCTATATTCGCTCGGATAAGTTCGATAGTACGAATGCCTGTGCGCAGAAGTAAATTAACGATAGCGTAATCGCGTACATTCCCCTTGAAATAATCGAGGTACTCTGCTATCTGATTTTCGCGCAGATGCTCTTTGAGATAAGCATTTTTGCGCTTGGAACTTTTGATACCTTTGGCGATGTTTGGATAGAGTTTGCACCCCTCTGTCCATTCATAGAATTTGCGAATACTGACAAGATAACTTGCAATAGTCAGATTACTGTGCGTTTGCAGTAAAGAATCTTTGAATGCGATTATATCTGCACGAGTGAGATTGCTTATTATGCGACCTGTATTTACGACCCAATCGAAAAAGATGTGCAATTCTTTATGGTAATGTTTGCGACTAATCTCCCGCACATCACATTGAGCAATGAATGTATCTATTGCAAGGGTGATATGTTCGCATTTGCCACCATCGGCTATTGGACTATTATTCCATTTTATGATTTCGTCCATTTTATGTGCTTATTTTGTTTCGACCAAATGGTCTATAATATATACTAAATTGTCTATGTATACATCGGTAACTGTATCCTTTGCTGTACCATCGTGATTTAACGTGCGTACAATAAAAGTATCAGAACTATTATCATATAGAACCTCAACCATGCCCGAATACTTATAGCCGTTTACTCGGAATGCCAACCCTGCATCGCCCGCCAATCTCGCAGGGCTGTGAAAGCCCCACGAGAATACGACCATCAGTTGCGAACGCAGAATTGAAAGAATATACTCTGCCATAGCCTAAAACACTTGAACGAGGTTTTCGTAACGGAGCGAGCGGTATGCGCCTTTATCGATGTCCCAATACTTAACCGTATTGACCTCATCGCCCGACAATCCTGTGCCACTCTGCGTTGCCCGCATCAGGTTGCTTGCCGTTGTTCCCCAAGCCTCACGAACTTCGCCGTTCCGTTTCATATAAATGAAATGCGCCACACCCGTATGCAGTTTTGCTTTCAGCAGGTCTATCATCTGTGCCTTTATAACACCCATCGGCGCACTGCCTGTGCGAGCCATAATAACATTTGCTCTGTGTGCTGTCATTCCGTTTACTACTACCATTGTCTTCATGTTCTTTATTGTAATTGATTTATATATCTACTGTTCTTTCCTTTTGCTGTAACAAAGATACAATTAAAATCAATTATATGCAAATGATTCGCAGATAAAATTGCCATTAAAGTCAATTTGTGCAACAAAAAGCAACTCCGATGCTGAAACTTGCAGATTTTTGGCTAACTTTGTGAGAGATGTATATATCAATTTCAGAGACAGATGGAAACCAAAGTAACCATAACCGATGAATTGCGCGTAAAGGAGTTGCTCAAAGAGCGCGGAATGATGATGAAAGACCTTGCCGAGAAAATCGGTATCAGCCGCGAAACCCTTACCCGTGCATTGCAGGGCAACCCGCAATACTCCACCCTCAAAGCCATTGCCGATGGTTTGGATATGTCGGTGCGCGACCTGTTTCGGGCAACCGCCGACAAGGAACAACTCTGCGGCGTTATCAACTACAACGGTAAGGCATACATCATAAACAACCGCGAAGAGTTCGACGCTCTCGCACGAACAATAACCGCCAACGACAAATAAGACCATGGCAAAGAAACTTTCATTCTCGCATATCGACGCTCAACAGGCTCTCGAACACCTTGTCGGACACACTTCGGGCGCAACATTCGGCTACGACCTCCTGCGCATATTCTGCGGCTACGGCGATGCAAGCATCAAGCGTATCGTCGATGGCAAGGGCAACGATGCCAAAGACGGCACGACATTACTCATTAAGAGACTGCTTGCCTATCGCCCTGTCGAAGCGGGTGCCGACCTGCATGAGTGCCTCGATGCGATGCGCGAAGATCCGCAGATTACAAAACGGGAGCCTCGCCTCTATGTCGTATCGGACGGCAAGACGGTCGTTGCCTACGACCCCAAGGAGAGCGACCTGTACGAATGCGAAATAGATGTGATGTGGAAAGATTTCGAGTTCTTCAAGCCATTGGCGGGCATAGAGAAATTCCGCAATGTCGAGGAGGCGGATGCAGATGTGAAATCTGCCGAGATGATGGCGAAGATTTACGACGACATCAGGCGTTACAACGATGTGAACGATGAGACTGCCATGCGATGCCTCAATATCTTCATGTCGCGCCTGCTGTTCTGCTACTTTGCCGAGGATACGGGTCTGTTTCCGCACGACAATATGTTTACCAACGCCATCAAGGGCAGTACCAAAGCCGACGGCAGCGACCTTGGCGAGTTTATCGGACAACTGTTCGAGGCGATGACTACCGCCGACGATGATGCCGTGCGCAGCCAATGGGCAAAGCCGATTGCCGATTTCCCGTATGTGAACGGCGGACTGTTCCGCGAACGCATACCGATTCCGACATTGAGCCGCCGCACGCGCATACTGATGCTCAAATGCGGCGAATACGATTGGCGCGAGATTAACCCCGACATATTCGGTTCGATGATACAGGCGGTAGTCTCGCCCGACCAACGTTCGGGCTTGGGCATGCACTACACCTCCGTGCCGAACATCATGAAGGTTATCCGCCCGCTGTTCCTCGATGCACTGACCGATGAGTTCGTGCGCAACGGCGACAACGCCAAACAACTCAACAAACTGCTTGACCGACTGTCGCGCATCAAGTTCTTCGACCCTGCTTGCGGTTCGGGCAATTTCCTGATTATCGCCTACAAGCGCGTGCGCGAATTGGAAATCGCCATTTGGAAACGTCTCTGCCAACTCAATCAAGGGCAAACCTCCATGCCGTTCTCCGTCATCAAACTGACGCAGTTCTACGGAATAGAGATAGACGACTATGCCCGCGATACGGCGACACTGTCGTTGTGGCTCGCCGAGCATCAGATGAACAACCGCTTCTATGCCAAGTTCGGCACTCGTCCCAACCCTCTGCCGCTCCACCAAAGCGGCAATATAGTCTGCGGCAATGCCTGCCGTTTGGATTGGAACACGGTCTGCCCTCACTCTGCCGATGACGAGGTCTATATCTTGGGTAATCCGCCGTATTTGGGAAGTAGTATGCAAGATGTCGAACAAAAAGCAGACTTAGCACATGTTTGTGGACATTTTGAAAATTATAAGAATTTGGATTATATAGCATCGTGGTTCTATTTAGGAAGTGAGTATATAAAAAATTGTTCAAAGGCGAAATATGCATTTGTTAGTACAAATTCGATTTGTCAAGGAGAACAAGTAGCTCTGCTATGGTCGCATATTTTTGATAATGGCGAAGAAATCGCTTTTGCTCACAAATCGTTTAAGTGGAGCAATAGTGCTAAAAATAACGCCGCTGTTATTTGTATCGTAGTGGGTGTTCAAAATGTAAATTCTGCATCTAAATTATTGTTTGATGATAAAACATGCTCACGTGTCAGTTGTATTAGCGCATATTTAATACCAAATGTGCAAGCGATTGTTGGAAGAACGCCATCTCCTATCTCTGATTTTCCTAAAATGATTATGGGTAGCAAGCCATCAGATGGCGGACATCTAATTCTATCGGAAATAGAAAGAGACGAAATGCTTGAAGAATATCCGCAGTTGTCAAAAATTATCAAGGGCTATATGGGAGCAGACGATTTCTTAAATTCTTTTAATCGCTATTGCTTATGGCTAACCAAGGCGGATTTTGAATATTTTGGTAATGTCGAACCCATTAAGGTGCGATTGGAACAGGTTAGGCAGTCGAGATTATCAAGTAATACCGCGTCTACGAGAGAATATGCGAAGTTTCCATATATGTTTAGACAACCTCAATATATTGATGCCGATTCGATTATTGTTCCATCTACATCATCAGAGAGACGAGAATATATCCCTATTGGGTTATTGGACCATAATACTGTTGTTTCAAACTCTGCTTATGTAATATACAATGCAGAATCTTGGCTATTGGGAGTTTTGTCCTCAAAAATGCACAATGTGTGGGTTCGTGCGGTTTGTGGAAGAATGAAATCGGATTTGCGATATACAAACACTTTATGTTATAACACATTCCCGTTCCCGAAGATAACGGCGGAGCAGAAGGCGAAGATTGCCGAATTGGCAGAGGAGGTGATTGTGGTTCGTGCGGCGCACAGCGAGATGACATTGGGGGAGATGTACAATCCCGAGACCATGCCGTTGGATTTGCGCACGGCACATCGGGTGTTGGACGCGAAGGTGGAACGATGCTATCGCCCTGAGCCATTCGCGACCGACGAGGAACGCCTCGAATACCTTTTCAAGGCATACGAACGAATGACTAAAAAGAAGTAGAGATATGGAAAGACAGAAATGGTTTTCGGAAAGATATGGGTATGTCAAAGTTGATGATGTGCTTGTTACGGAGAGAATTACGGACGGATTCCGCAATGGGATAATAAATGCATACACTAAACTGAAAGAAAAAGACAAGGCTGACGATTTTTTGAGATTCGGAGATTATTACGCATTCTGTGAATTTGAAAAATATATGTATGGCGATTTTTTGAAAGAAAGCAGGCTTGCATACAAAGAAAATATCATGTTTGATTTCTTAAATGATATAGGAGTAAAATGGTATAGTTTTTTTGATTTTATCGAATGCTCATTAGATTATTTATTGCATAAAGAACATGGCATAAACAAAGATTATTGCAATAGTTGTGTTGATGAGATTTGTGGTGTTTTTGAACGAGAGAACTATGCTTATCGTGTTGATGCCGCAACTTTGCATATTATTCCTATTACTTCAAAAGAAGAAATTGAAGCAATTGATTATGCTGCTACACATGCAAACCGCTCTTAAACATTTGTCTGCGGCACAAAAGGAACCCGATTACAGAAATTCTATAAAAGAATCAATTTCTGCCGTGGAGGCTTGTTGCCGAGAAATTACGGGTAAACACAAATTAGACGATGCCTTGAATAATTTGCAAGCAAAAGGCATTAAGATAAATGGTGAGATGAAGAAAGGTTTTGAAAAATTGTACTACTATACCAATGACGCTAAATCGGGAATACGGCACGCATTGATGGTCGATGAAAATAAACCTACAAAAGATGAGGCTGTCTATATGATGGTCGTATGCAGTGCATTTATCAATTATCTCAACAGTAAACGTTGCCTTATCAAACAATAGGACTATTAACGCTCAAAACAGTAATCTATGGAGACTAAAACAGATTTGCTTTACCACTATACCACAGGCGGTGCATTGCTTGGTATGCTGAACGATTATGACAAGGTCAATAATCCGAATTTGACAATGTGGGCAACGCATTGTGATTTTATGAACGATCCGTCGGAATATAGGTGTGAAATAGAGCAGTTTAGAAAAGCAATAGTGCAAGTGGAACAAAAGCTAAATATTCCCGAAGATAGATGTATTGGTAATCTGTTAGGAATAGATAAGTCTGAATCATATAGAATAGATCAAGAACGGCAAAATGCAACACTTTTTATAATATCATTTTCCAAATTGAAAGATTCCCTCAATATGTGGAATATGTATGCGCAAAATGGCAATGGCTTGGCTTTGGTTTTCAATGAACACAAGATTAATGCAAATTGTAAACCTCGGTATTGCGTATATGATCATACACAAGAAAAGATAATACAACTCATACGGCAAGCATATCTGCAATATCAAAGTCTTAAAGTACATGCTGATGATTTAAATCTGAGTGCCAAAGAAATTAGACAAATTAGGGCAAGTGCTATGGCAACTATGATTTATAGAAAAACAGCATCTTTTCTCAAAGATAAAGCGTATCAAAATGAAAAAGAGTGCCGTATAGTTTTAGATTTATTTGGTCGCAATATGCAATTCCGTGAAAATAAAGGGTTGATTGTACCTTATGTTGAACAACAAATTCCTTTCGATTGCTTGGATAGTATAATGGTCGGTCCTACTGCTGATTTTGATAGAACGCAAGAAGCTATATTGCTATTTTTGAATAGTAAAGGCGTATATTGGCATAAAGATAAAATAATAAAATCAGAAGTGCCATACAGAAACTAAAACGCAAAAAGATATATGGAGAATCTTGTAAATATAAACTATGCCCAAACGGGTGCGTCGGCAAGCGTCGATGCGATGGGAATGCGCGAGATGCAGCGTATGGTTTATGAGCAACGCAACCGCAAATATCTGCTTGTCAAGGCTCCGCCTGCATCGGGCAAGAGCCGCGCGTTGATGTTCGTTGCGCTCGACAAATTGGCGAATCAGGGCATTCGCAAGGTGATAGTCGCCGTACCCGAAAAGAGCATCGGTCGCTCGTTTCAGAGTACCGAGTTGAAAAAGTACGGATTCTTCGACGATTGGCGCGTTGCCCGATACTTCAACCTGTGCGACAGCAAGGACGAGAGCAACAAATGTATGCGCTTCAAGGAGTTCCTGCACAACGACACCAACCGCATACTGATATGCACCCACGCCACGCTGCGCACGGCGATGAGCCAAGTCGAGAACGAGGAGGTCGATGGCTGTTTCTTCGGAATAGATGAATTTCATCATAGTTCGGCAGATGTTTACAATGGCTTGGGCGAGTTGATACGGCGATTGATAACCGCTACATCGGCGCATATTATGGCGATGACGGGTTCGTATTTCCGCGGCGATGCGGTGCCGATTCTGCGTCCCGAAGACGAGCAACTGTTCCTGCCTGCGGTGAACTACAACTACTATCAGCAACTCAACGGCTACAAGTATCTGAAAAGCCTCGGTATTGGCTATCAATTTTTCCAAGGCAAGTATATCACGGCGATAAAGGAGGCTCTCGACACGACCAAGAAGACGCTGATACATATTCCTGCGGTGCAGGGGCGCGATGCCTATGCCAAGAAGTACGACCAAGTGGCGGATATTATAGCCGAGATTGGCGAGGTGGTCGATGAAGATGCCGAACACTTCATAAAGACTGTCCGCACGCCCGATGGCAGAAAACTAAGAGTGGGCGACCTTGTCGAGGACAACATACCTCAACGCCGAGCATTGCAGAGTTATTTGCAGCGAATGAACAGTCGCGATGCGCTCGATATACTGATTGCGCTCGGCACGGCGAAAGAGGGATTCGATTGGACTTGGTGCGAGGCGTGTCTGACCATAGGCATACGTGCTTCGCTGACGGAGGTGGTGCAGATTATAGGGCGTTGTACACGCGATTGCGAAGGTAAAACGCATGCGCAGTTCACCAACCTCATACCTTGCCCCGATGCTGCGCAGGAAGATGTGAACAAGGCGGTAAACGATATGTTGAAGGCGATTACGGCATCGCTGTTGATGGAGCAGGTGATGGCACCGCGTTGGGACTTCCGCACCAAGCGCGATGACGAGGAAGAGGGCAAGCCAAAAGATGACCACACGGTCGTCGTCGAGGGATTGGCAGAGGCTTCGGAGCGGGCAAAGGCGATTATCGACAACGATATGACCGAGTTGAAGGCTGCCGTATTGCAGAGCGACATCGTTAAGCAGGCAATGGCGGACGGTTCGATTCCCGAAATAATCACGCAGGCATTGATGCCGAAGATAATACAGGAGCGTTATCCCGCACTGACCGAAGATGAGGTCGAGCAGGTGCGCCAACACCTCGTATTATCGACCAATATGCAGGGCGCGGAGGTCGAGACCGATTCCAACGGCAAGAAATTCATAAAAGTGGCAAACAGATATATCGAGTTGGACAAACTGTCCATCAATCTGATAGACCGAATCAATCCGTTTCAACGCGCATACGAGATTTTGTCGAAGTCGGTAACGCCCGAACTCCTGCAAACCGTGCAGTTCGTCATAGAGGAACAGCGTTCGGATATGACTACGGAAGAGGCTGTTCTGCTGTTGAAACAGTATCTGCCGAAATATCAGGCAGAGCATGGCGGCAAACTACCGACTTTGAACGATACAGAACCTTTGGCAAAGCGTATTGCGAAAGCGATTGCCTATGTGGCGAACAAAAAGCGCGAACGTATGTCTGCAAAACGATAAGCGATGGATTGGGATAAAGAGTTGGAAAAATTGTTCGACCTGCCGATATTCGACGATGTAAAGGTAAAGCAACAGCGGGCGACATCGAGCGACAGGTTGGTGAAATCGTTTTTGGATATTGTCGATTTTGTGGAGAGCAATGGTCGCGAGCCTCAAAATAGTGGCGACATAAAGGAGCGGACACTTGCAAGCACGTTGGATTCCATACGCAAAGACGTATCGAAGCGTGCCAAATGCCTGCCTTATGACAGGTGCGGTCTGCTTGCCGAGAAACAGAAGAGCGCGGAGGAGGAATTGGAGGAGTTGTTCGATAATCCGATATTCAACGTGCCTGCCGAGTTGCAATCCGTATTCGATGTACCCGACTATATGAAGAAAAAAGATGCCGAAAAGCCCGATTATGTGGCGCGGCATGTGGTTTGTGAGGATTTCGACAAGTACGAGGCGGGATTCCATCAGATTCATGCAAAGTTGAGGGACGGACGATGTCGGCTCGTAAAATTCAAAGAAGACCATCTCAAAGAGGGCGCATATTTCGTTGTTGGTGGTGTGCTTGTCCTTTTGGCAAGAATAGCGCATATCGCGCGCAATAAAGACAGCAAACTCGACGGGCGGACACTGTGCGTCTATGAGAATGGTACACAGTCGGATATACTGTATCGGACATTGGGCAAATCGCTCTATAAAGACGGCTATTCGGTCGTAGATGTGTCATTGTCGGACGAAGAGTTGTTGAGAAAGAAATTTACCGTTACCGATGCCGACACGCCAAGCGGATATATCTATGTTCTGCGGTCGAAATCGACCAATCCCGAAATTTCAAGAATTAAAAATTTATACAAAATCGGATTCACTACCCAAAAGGTTGAGGAACGGATTGTCAATGCAAAGCAGGATTCGACATTCCTATATGCAGATGTCGAAATAGTAGCCTCGTGGCAGGTGTATAATATCAAGGCAGTGGACTTCGAGAATGCTATTCATCACTTATTCAGGGAGGAGCGTTTGCAGTTGTCGGCAGATGAAGCCCGACCGAAAGAGTGGTATATCGTGCCGTTCAAGGTAATCGAGGAGGCGGTGTCGCGATTGGTAAGAGGCGAAGCGTTGAAGTATGACGCTACGTTGCAATGTCTGATTACGGAATCATAGACCACATCGAATGATAAAATCCCACATACGCTACAATCCGACGCTCTCTATTGCCGATAACGCCCGCAGGAATGGCTGCTCAGAGGAGAATGTGCGGTATTACATAAAGGTCAACTGTATTGACCGAAATGCAGAACGCGTGGCAAAGACCATAAACGATTTGAGGCGATGTTACAGCACAGGAAAAACATTAGTCTCTTTGGTTAAAGAAACAGGGTATTCGGTCAATACCGTCAAGAAGTATTTGCCCTTCGTTTTGGAAGAAGCAGAACCGTCAAAAATTGGTAGTCAAAAACGCCAAAAGTTGACGGTTAGACAGAAGAAGGATTACTACGCCACCCACCCATCTGTAACGAGGGATATTTTGGGCGTTGAAACGTTCTGCTCACCGATTCTCGAACCCTGTTGCGGTGGCGGATTTATGGCGGAAGAAATTAAAAAAGCGGGCTATGAAGTCGATGCGTTCGACCTTATAGATAGAGGCTACGGAACAGGCGGGATCGACTTTTTGAAGCACGATTGGGAAGCGGGCAAGTATGACATCATCACCAATCCGCCCTATACCGCCTTTGTCC
>CAVKRC010000031.1:0-25307 GCA_963658625.1 bacterium | reverse complement strand
ACTAGCCACTAGCCACTAGCCACTAGCCACTAGCCACTAGCCACTAGCCACTAGCCACTAAACAGTTATCGGAGTTTGATGATTTGACCGTTATGGAGGTCGCTGCCCGGGCGCAGGCGGTTGAGGCGGGCAAGGGAGTGCTCGCGGATACCGTAGGACTGGGCGAGAGCATGCAGCGTCTCGTCGTGGCGGACGGTGTGCATTTGGGCGTTGCCTTCCCAGCGAACCTTTTTGCGCTCGATATAGACCACGTCGCCCTTGCGGAGCGGAGCGGTTTTCGGTGCGTCGTTGAATTTGCGCAGGGCGCGTTCGGAGATATGGAACAGCGTGCCGAGCGAGCGGTAGGTGTCGCCCTCTTTCGCCACGACATAATAGACGCGGTTGGTGCGGTAGATGTTGTAGCCGTTGAATATCTTGATATTGACGCGGTAGGCATCGGGATTGACAAGTTCGTCGGAGGCTGCCGTGCTTTGGGTTTCGAATGACTGCGCCGCAGTGTCGTCGCCCGCAGCAGAAGCGATATAGGAGGCGTAGCGGCGGCTGCCGTTGTCCTGATCGAGAAGGTAGAGGCGATTGTCCTCGATGATTTTTATAAGTCGCTGTGCATAGTCGGGAGCGGTGGCGTAGCCTGCCGCCTTCAAACCGCGCGCCCAACTGCGGTAGTCGGTGGAGGAGTAGGCGAAAAGCGAATCGTAGCGCGGCGAGGAGTCGAGGAACTCGGCGTGGTCGAGGTAGGACTCTTCGACGGACGGGTAACTGCGGAAGCATTCGCCCTTGGCATCGTCGTCGTGATAGACGCGCTCGCCGCGCCACGACTTTTTGCACTTGATGCCGAAGTGGTTGTTGGACGAACGGGAGAGACGGCTGTTGCCGCAGTCGGATTCGAGAATGCCCTGCGCCATGGTGATGCTCGCGGGAATGCCGTAACGCTCCATGTGGGCGATGGCGATGTTTTTGTAGCGGGCGATATACTCCTCGCGCGTCTGTCGGGTTTGTGCCTCGACGGGGACGGCGGCGGGGATTAGTAGAACGAAAAGTGCCGAAAGTATTGCTTTTTGTGAAAATTTCATTATCTTTGTAATAAGTTGCTTGACAAAGGTAACAATTTTTTATCGGAAAGGAACAGAAACAGTAATTATTAAATGAAGGTTATGTTTACCGAAAACGCCAATAAAATTTTCGAACGGGTAATAGAGGATTACCACAAATTCGACGATGTGGATCACCCGTCGCTCAACCCTTACGAGAAGGGAACGCTCGACCATTTGTTGTATGAAAAGAATTGGGTGGACACCGTGCAGTGGCACTTGGAGGATATAATACGCGACCCGAACATCGACCCCGTGGAGGCGTTGAAAATCAAGCGTCGCATAGACCGTTCGAATCAGGTGAGAACGGATATGGTGGAGTACATCGACTCGTATCTGCTCGACAAATACAAGGACGTGAAGGTTGCGCCCGATGCCAAAATCAACACCGAGACGCCTGCGTGGGCAATTGACCGTCTGTCGATACTGGCGTTGAAAATCTACCACATGCGTTGCGAGACGCTGCGTAAGGACGTAGATGAGGCGCATCGCGCCGCCTGTCAGAAGAAATTGGACGTGTTGCTTGCACAGCAGCGCGACCTTTCGACGGCGATAGAGGAGTTGATTGCGGACATCGAAGCGGGACGCAAGTATATGAAGACCTACAAACAGATGAAGATGTACAACGACCCTGCGCTCAATCCCGTACTATATGGAGCAAAATAGGTTGCCCGAACATCTGCTTGTTATTCGCGTGTCGGCTATGGGCGACGTCGCCATGTTGCCGCATGCGATTCGTGCGCTGAAAAAGGCTTATCCCGAACTTAAAGTAACCGTCGCCACGCGCAAGTTGTTCGAGCCGTTTTTCAAGGGCTTGGACGTAGATTTCATGTTCCTCAACACCGACGAGGAACACGGTTCGTTGAAGGGGTTGGTGAAGTTCGCCCGCCTTGTGAAAAAGAGCGGAATAGATGCCGTGGCGGACACCCATTTCGTCATTCGGACGATTGTCGTCGCGGGGCTGTTGCGCCTGTGGGGGCTTAAAACGGCGCATATCCGCAAGGGACGGGTGGAAAAGTGGTTCCGCTTGGGTTACAGCCGTTCGAATGCAGTACCGCTCAAACATACGGTGGTGCGTTATTGCGATGTTTTCCGCCGGCTCGGGTTCGTATTCGACAATCCCGAACCTATTACGGAGAAGCCCGCATACGCCAATCCGATGGGCGAAAAACAGGGTAAATGGGTGGGATTTGCGCCATTCTCGGCACATGAAGGGAAGACCTACCCGGAGGATTTGTGCCGCGAGGTAGTTGCGCTGATGTCGGAGCATTACGAGCGCGTATTTATCCACAGCGGCGGCGGAGCGGAGCAGGAGTTCGCGCTCGAAATGGAGAGAAAATACCCGAACGTAACGTCGGTATTCGGGAAGTTGAAATTGGAGGGAGAGATGGCTCTGATAGCCAATCTCGACTGCGTGGTGTCGATGGATTCGCTCGTCATGCACCTTTGTTCGCTCACGGCGACGCCTGTCGTGTCGGTATGGGGCGCGACGCACCCCGAACTGGGATTCCTTGGCTACGGCTGCGACGAGGAGGGGGTGTTGCAGGAGGAGATGGATTGCCGCCCCTGCTCGATATACGGCAACAAGCCGTGCAAATGGGGCGATGTGCGCTGCATACGCCGCATAACGCCGCAGGCGATTGTGGAGAGGGCGGATTACCTTATAAGGAAGCACTCAAAATAATTGCAAACAAAAATACCGGCACCGCGAAAATTTCGCGGTGCCGGTTTCATATTATCATACAAACGTTTTCGCACGGCGGCATTTACGCCTGCATATTTGCAGGGCTGTCGTCCGCTTTCCTTATTGCGTCGGCGACTATCTCGGACAAATCCCTGACCTGCGCGCGGGCAGTGCGCGAAAGTGCCTTTTTACAGAGCGGGCAGGCGGTAACGATGGTCTGCGCGCCCGTCGAATCGAGTTCGGCGGTGAGCGACGAGGCGATGCGGAGTTGCTGGGAGTCGTTTATCGCGGTATTGGCGAGCGACGAGCCGCAACAGAGCGAATCGGCGCGGTTGTGCGGTGCTTCGGAAAGAATGCCGACAGCCTCGATAACCTCGCGCGGAGCCTCGTAGATGCCGCCGCCACGACCGAGTTCGCACGGGTCGTGGTAGGTGAATGTCGCCATACCCGCGCGGAGCGAAAGCCGTCCCGAGCGGAGCAGGCGGGCGATATATTCGGAGTGATGCAGCACCTCGATACCTTGCAGGTCGTAGTCCTCCTTGAATACTTTGAGGCAAATCGGGCAAGAGGTAACGAGAGTGGTTATGCCGTGCCGACGGAAAAGGGCGGTGTTGTACTCCATCATCTTGCGCGCCGAGTCGGTCTCGCCCGACAGTTTGAGCGGACGTCCGCAGCAGACGCCGCCGTTGCGGTCAGCCCACCAAACCTGTTCGCCCGCGCTCTCGAAAATGCGCTCCATAGCCGAGAGAGTGCGCGGAGTGAGCAGTGTCATACAGCCCGCAAAGTAGCCCACGCGACCCTCGCCCGAGGATTTATCCTGTCCTGCGAAGTAGTCGTAGCGACGTTCGTCGGGGATATTGCGCATGGCATCGCGCGAATTGAGGCGCAGGGCATTGAGGTCGATATGGACGGGGCATTTGGCTTCGCATCGTCCGCACATAAGGCAGTTGGCGGCAGTCGAAAGCGAGAGGTGGTCGTGGCGACGGTCGCGCAGGAAATAGACCGACTGCACGGAGTCGATGCCGAGTTCGGATTGGAGTTGGCAGGGGTCGATACAGACACCGCATCGCGAACAAGCCTGTACCTCGAAATTGTCGAAAGAGGAACTCTTTTCGGTCGGGCGCAGACCGTAGTTGCGCAGGAAAATGAGCGGGATCTCGGTAAAGATGTGCATATAGCGCGAGAACGGCAGGGCGACGAAAAAGCCGCCGAGCGAGCAGGAGTATGCCCACCACGAGAGGTCGTAAACCGACGCGAGCGCATCACGACCGAAAAGGTGCAGAAGTCCTTCGCCGAGCGTTCCCGTAAGGAATCCGCCACCGCCGTACAGTCCAGCCGTAATACTCTCGGCGACAAGGCGCAACGGGAATATGAACCACAGAAACGAGAGTGCGACCCTGTCGCCCAAAGTGTGGCGCGTGGTGCGGCGCATACCGAGCGCACGCGAGCGCATACGTTTGAACCATGCCAGCGCGACACCCGACAGTACGACCAAAAGCAGGAAGTCCATCAGGAAGTCGAATGCGGCGATATGGTGGGTAAGGTGTCCCGCGGCGAAGTATTTGAAAAAGACGTGTCCCTGCAAGGGAACGTAGGTGAAGCCCATATAGGCGACGGTCTCCACCCAGCCGACAGCGATAAGCAGGAACCAACCGAAGGCGAGGCTCGCGTGCATATAGCCCAGCAGGGGATTGACACGGAAAATGCTGACGTGGAGCAGAGAGTCGCGCACGACGTCCCACACGGAGCGCAAGGTTGCCGCAGTCGGCAGACCGCGCAAAACGCGAAGGCGGTCTTCACGGGGAAGGGCGGCGAACCACGCTATGTATTTCCACATGAGAGTGATGAACATCACCCCTGCGCCGATGATGAACGGCAGTGTGAACGGAGCAAAGAATGTCATCGTCAGAAATCTCCCAATTTACGTTTGATAAGCATAACCACACCGCGCGTGTTGATTCCGCGCGGACACAAAAGTCGGCATTTGCCGCAGAGCATACATTTGTTCATCTCCTCGTATGCGCCCGCATATTCGCCGCGGCGAATGAGCGTATGAACCTTGCGGAAGTTGAAATCGGTGAGGTTGCCCGCCGTGCAACTTGCCGTGCAGGTGCCGCAACCGATGCAGGTCTGCAACTCGGGCATTTCGAGCAGAATCTCGTCGCTCTTGCGCAGGTTGTTGCGGTCGATGTCGATAAGGCGTGGGCGGTTGATGCCGTAGCCGAAATTGATTGTTGCCATACCCTACTTGCGACGGTTAAGATATTCGACGATGCGGTCGGCTGCCACGACAGCCTCGTTTAGCGTCTCGCCGATGGTCTTGGGCGAGGAGACGGTACCCGCATAGAATATGCCCTCGCGGGGACTTGCCGTGTTGTTGAGGAACATATCCTGCGGCTGCATAAAGCCGCTGGGCGACTGCACGAGACCTGCCGAGGCTGCGAAGCGGGCATTGTCGTCGTTGGCGCGCATACCGACCAGCAGTATGAGCATATCGACCGACATACGCAGAGGTCGTCCCGTGAGAGTGTCCTCTGCCTTAATCTGCACACGCGAATCCATCATAGGACTCGCCTCGGAGATACGTCCGCGCACGAAATGGATATTGTAGGTCTGTTGCGCTTCGCGGTAGAGTTCCTCGTAGCCTGCACCGAACATACGAATGTCCATATAGAAATTGAATACGTCCGCGTCGGGGAATCGTTTTTTGAGTTCGATAGCCTGTTTGACGCCCGTGATGCAGCAGACTTTGGAGCAGTGGCGTTGGCAGACCTTTTCGTCGCGCGAGCCGACGCAGTGGAGAAAGGCTATGCGCTTGGGAGTACTGCCCGAGACCATTGCAACGCGATTGTCGGCGAGCATACGCTCGATGTCGGCGGAGGTGAAGACGTTGTCGTAGATGCCATAGCCGTACTCCTCCTTGATGCGGGCATCGAACAGCGTGAAGCCGCTGCACAGAGCCACGGCATCGCACTCGATGCTCTCGCCCGTGGAGAGCGTAACGCTTGTCGGCTGCACATCGGCGACCGCAGAGCCGAGCCGCACCTCGATACCTGCCGCAGCAACCCGCTTGCGCAGGTCGGTGAGGACATCGGAAGCGGGGGTGAATGTCGGGAAAAGAACGTACCAGTTGCGCACCTTGCCGCCGAGTTCGTCATCGCGTTCGATAATGACGGGTTCCGCGCCCTGTTCTTTGAGGCGGAGAGCGGTCTGCATACCTGCGATGCCGCCGCCTATGATTACTACTTTGTCGTGTGTCATAGTTTTATGTCGTAAACCGTATTCTGCGCGCTGCAATTGACGACGGCAGAATCGGGTTTGCCTATATATTTTCCGTTAGGTCCGAGATATTTGGCGGCGGGGTCGTACTCCACGCCCATTTTGTCGAGCAGAGGTTCGACATCGACCTGATGCATCTGCATACCCAGTTCCCAAGGGTTGTAGCCGAGCACCAAGCCCGCCATCTCCTCGTAGGTCAGTACCGGTATGCCGCAACCGTTGGCTCCGTAGGTCGTGCCGTCCATCTCGGCAATGGCATACTGCCATTTGTCGAGGAACATGGCGCAACCCGGGCAGTTGCAGACGATGAAATCGGGGCGGTAGGGAGCCATACTCTCCAATTTCTTATGGGAGTTGGCGATGGAGTAGCCGCGATTCGCCTGCACGAGGTAGTTGCGGAAGCCGAAGCCGCAACAATGGCGACGCTCGGGGTAATCGACCACCTCGCCGCCCCACGACTCTATCATACCTGCCAAAACGTAGGGAAATTCGGAGCCGCCGATACCCTTGGACGGGAAGAGTTTGGCATAGTGGCAGCCGATATGTTCGACCACGCGCAGAGGCTCGCCCGTCTTGACATTCACGAGCGGGCGCGTCATCTTCTGCGCAATCTGCTCGCGGAAATGGAAAACGATGTCGGAGGTATGGGCGAGGTTTTTCGGTTTGGTAAATTCGCGTCCCGTCGCCTTGCGCAAGTATTCGCGCGTGCGCTCCTCAGTCTCGGGGAACTCCTCCCACGTTGCGAGAATTTCGGTGTAGATGCCGAACGAGGTGATGCACGAGGCGACTAGATTCTCGTAACCCGCTTCGTTCATCAGCGAGAACTGGCGCGCCACGACGGTCATTATGGTTTCGAGCGGCACTATGTCGGAATGGTAGCCGATGCCCGTACACGACGTATGGGCGGGGTCGTCGAAAATATCCTTGCCCAGTTCGTCGCGCATAATTTTGAGGAATGCCTTTTCGCTGCCCGGAAAGAAATTCTGACGGATACAACTGCGGGCGTAATAGTAGCGGTCGTCCGCTATCGCCTTCTGATATTCAGTCCAATTACTTCGTTTCATACGCTACTGCTCCTCCAATGTATTTGTCGTGTAAGTCTGCATAACATATTCGTCCGTCGCGCCGTCGTAACCCATTTCGCGAGCCTTGCGATCGGAGAATCGCTCGATGTCGTCGAACATCGCCTTGCCGCCGCTGACCTCGAAAATGCGGTGCAGTTCGGCAAGCGACTCGTCGTCGATTTTGCGCAATGCTCCCGCGCCTGCCGTGCGATAGACGGGCGTGAAGCGCGAATAGACAGCCTCGTCGTGGTCGTAAATCCAACGCCACACCGTACCCTGTTCGGGGTGCAGGTCGGGCGCAACGATTTTCGGTACGATGCAGTAGCCCGTACGCATAATGTTCTCGCCGATAACACGTTTGAGGGCAATCTGCTGCCTGCCCTTTTCGCTCTCGACAAAAAAGCCGAGTCGTTGCGAGAGGGCACGCAGACCCTGAATGATGTAGCCCGGCGTATTGCCGCGCGGACACCGCGGGCGGCATGACATACACTGCCCGCAAAACCATATCGTATCGCCGCGCAGCAGTTCCTCTATCGCCTCGTCGTCGCGCGACTGGACGATGCAGACTATCTGGCGCGGGTCGTAGTTATAGAACTCTGCCGCAGGACAGACACCCGTGCATACGCCGCAATTCATACAGGCGTTGAGCCCCTCGCGGACACGGACGTCCTCCATAAGCATATCGAAATATTTGCCCATAAAAACAGATAACTTTGCTTGCGCAAAGTTATCGTAAACGGTTGAGTATATTATAGGTATAAATACCTATTTTCGTTCATAATCGACGAAAGAAAACGGGAAAGCAAACTCCTTGCCACAGGGGAAATCCTCGCGGGCTGTTTCGCGCCACTGCGAGCGGTCTATCGGCGGGAACGAGGTATCGCCCTCGTAAGAGCGGTGCACCTCGGTAATATAGAGGCGGTCGGCAAGTGGCAGAGCCTGCGCATAGATTTGCGCGCCGCCGATAATGAAAATCTCCTCGTCGGAAGGGAACATCGACTGCGCTTCGGCGAGCGACCGCACGACGTGGCAGCCTTCGATTGCAGACACCTCGCGCGAGACGACGACATTGGTACGACCCGGAAGCGGGCGACCGATGGATTCGTAGGTTTTGCGACCCATAACGACGGGGTGTCCCGTCGTCAGATGCCTGAACCGGAGCATATCCTCGCGGATATGCCAAAGCAGGGTGTTGCGGTTGCCGATTACGCCATTGGAGGCGATTGCTGCTATTATGCTTATCATTGTGTTTGCGATCAATTCGGGACAAAGGTAGGGAGTAACGGCGATTTATCAAAATCGGGGAACAAAATGAATTACTATTTTGTTTGTTTTTCGGGCGAATTGTCGTAATTTTGCGGAAACAAAAACAACAACACTATGGATTTTGAAGGCAAAGTAGTAGAGATATTTCCGGCACGAAGCGGAGTGTCGAAAGCGAGCAACAACAACTGGACCAGTCAGGACGTTTTGTTCGAGGTATTGCCGCAGACGCAGTATCCGCGCAGGATTCTCGTTTCGTTCTTCAACAAGGCGGACGAGGTCGCACGGTTGAGTGTCGGCGGTGAGTTCACCGTCTCGATAGACATCAATGCCCGTGAATACAACGGTCGCTGGTACAACGACATTCGTGCTTGGCGAGTACAGCCGAAGCAGGCGGCACAGCCTCAACAGGCAGCACCTGCATACACGGCACCCGCTACGCCTGCGGTACCTGCGGGCAATGTGGCACCGATGCCGACCGAGCAGGATTATGCGGGCGGCAGTGCAAGCGCATCGTCGTCGGAGGTGGACGATTTGCCGTTCTAATCACGTCGGGCTTAACGAAAAAGAAACCCCTGCAAATTTCGGTTTGCAGGGGTTTCTTGCATTTGAGGTATCGGGGATAACGGGAAGCGTATCACGTGCTAACGATTCTGAGAGATCTAAGAGAACTAAGAGTTCTATGAAGCAGGAGGCTTTAAGAACAACGGCAACAACTTTGTTGCCATCTTAGATCTCCTAGTTCTCCCAGAACTCCTAGAAAAAAGTGGCACGCGATACGATACCCGTCATACTTTACTATTTGCCCAAGCGCAGGAAGACATTGACCGGATAGTGGTCGGACGGCAGGCGGACGCGGCGTTTTTCGGACTTGATCTCCTTCGGCGCGTCGGTATTGGAAGCTGCGGCTCCGCTCTCGTCGCTCCAAAAATGGTAGGTCAGCACGCCGTAGCGTTCGACATCGATAGAGTCGGAGACCCATATATGGTCGATACGGCGCGTGGTGTAGTTAGTCGGCTTGAACGAATTGAACGTACCGGTCGGTGCGAAACGGAACTCGGCGACCTCGTAGGAGTCTTTGAGGAAACCGCAATCGGCGAAGATGCGGAATATCTCGTTGTCCTGTGCCACGTTGAAATCGCCCGTAAGAATCACGTTAGCCTTTTTGCCGCACGTCTTGGCAATATGCTCGACAATCAGTTTGGCACTCTCGCGGCGGGCTTCGATGCCCTTGTGATCCATATGGAGGTTGAAAAACCAGAATTTGCGATGGAGCACCTTATCCTTGAAAAAGCCCCACGAGCAGATGCGCGGATACTTGGCGTCCCACCCTTTCGACGGGTGGTCGGGCGTAGGCGAGAGCCAGAACGTACCGCTGTCGAGCAGCGTGAATCGCTCCTTTTTGTAGAATATAGGGCTGAACTCGCCCTTGCGTTTGCCGTCGTCGCGGGCAACGCCGACATAGGCATAGTCGCCCAAGCGGGCAAGCATATCGGTCAGTTGCTCATAGCGAACCTCCTGCGCTCCGAAGATGTCGAAGTCGCTGAACCGTATCACATCGCACAGGCAATCGACGCGCTGTGTCCAGCCGTCGCCGTGTTCGTAATCCTTGGTGGTGTGGGTGCGCACGTTGTAACTCGCCACATTGAGCGTCTGTGCGCAGAGCGTTGCGGTCGCGAAAGCGAGGGCGACCGTCATCAGAATTCGTTTCATAATAGTTTTTCGATATGTATAAAAATGTTGTTTTCGGAAGGTCGCGGGTCGGGCTTCGTCCCGAATATGCCGAATACGGCAGAACCCGAACCGGACATCGAGGCGTACTCGGCACCGATGTCGTAAAGGTATTGTTTCAGTTGCGCAATGCGCGGGTGAGCGGCGAAAATATGCGGCTCGAAATCGTTTTTCACGACATCGCGCCACTGTGCTACGGAACGTTGCAGAGCGTCGGCAAGGCGAAGGGTCGGAACGGCAGGGCGGACGCCTGCGTAGGCTTCGCGCGTGGAGACGCCCTCCTCAGGTTTCATTATAATGAGCCATTTGCCCGAGAGCGGCAGGCGGACGGGCGAGAGAATTTCGCCGCGACCGCTGCACAGTTGCGGTTCGTTGCGCACGAAAAATGCCGTGTCGCTGCCGAGCGATGCTGAAAGGGAGATGAGTTGCGGAGCGGAGAGCGAGAGGTCGAAAACCTCGTTCAGCAACAATAACGTGGTCGTTGCATCGCTCGAACCGCCGCCCAAACCTGCGCCGAACAGAATGCGTTTGTCCAAACGGATTTCCGCACCGCCGATACCGAATCGCTCCTGCATAAGGCGGTATGCCCGCACGCAGAGATTCTGTTCGTCGGCACAATCGACCGCAATGCCGTTCTGTACGAAATGCAGACCTGCGGAGCAACGCTCGACCTCGATTTCGTCGAAGAGTTCGCGCACGGGGTACATAACGGTCTCGATGTCGTGGTAGCCGTCGGTGCGACGACGCAGGACATCGAGACCTATGTTGATTTTACAACCCGCTTTCGCTCTCATGGTTACGGCGACTATATTTCGGTTGCAGGAGTGCCCTCTTCGGTCGTGGCGGCATTGCCCGCTACGGCTCCCTCATCGACTACGTTCGGAGCGACGGGAGCAGGCTTGCCGACCGTCGGACGCTTGGTTACGATGCTATCGACGATGAATTTGGTGAAGCCGCGCCAAGGCAGACGACCGAAATACTCCTTGTAGTGGAGTTCGACCGTCTTGCCGCCCTGCAACATCAGTTCGCGGGCGAGTTCGGCATTCTCGACCGAGAACTCGAATTCGTAGGACTGGATCGAGCCTGCCGCCTGCGAGCGGATACCCGACTGAATCAGTTTGCCCTCGTAGGTTTTGAATACCACGCCCTTGTGGACGACATAGTTGAGTTCGCCGCTCTTGACGCCCTCGCCGAAGACGAAATAGAAGCGGAAGTAGATGAAGCACAGCAGACCGATGACGATAACGGCTGCGGCGATGTTCCAAAATTTTTTCATAACGGTTTATTGTTTTACGAGTACAAATATAAGCAATTTATATATCACGCTTGCCCTGCTTGCGAAATTTTATATATTTGTGCAGATGAAAATAGCAAATATCATACCCATCGAGCGACACCCGTTGGAGCCATTTCTGCCCGCAGGGGCGCGGGTGCTTATGCTCGGGAGTTTCCCGCCGAAGCACGAGAGGTGGTCGATGGAGTTTTTCTATCCCAATTTCAACAACGACATGTGGCGCATTATGGGTCTGTTGTTCTACGGTGAGCGCGACCACTTTGTCGAAGCAGGAGAAAAGCGGTTCGATTACGGGCGGGTCGTCGAGTTCTGCCAAGAGCGCGGCATCGCCATTTTCGACACGGCACGGGTCGTGCGACGGCTGAAAGACAATGCGTCGGACGCATTTTTGGAAGTGGTGGAGCCGACCGACATCGCCAAACTAATAGGGCAACTACCCTGCTGTCGGGCTGTTGCAGCCACGGGGCAAAAGGCTGCCGAGACGCTCGCGACGCAGTTCGGTTGCGTACTGCCGCGTCCCGCAGGAAAGACGACGATTGATGTCGGCGGGCGGGAAATCGGATTCTACCGTATGCCCTCGTCATCGCGCGCCTATCCGCTTGCGCTCGACCGCAAAGCCGAAGCATATCGGGCGATGTTCGAGGAGACGGGAATCCTGTAATCGGTTATTTGAAAAGTCGCGGCTGCTCCAATGCAAGCAGGTAACGTTTGGCATCGAGACCGCCGCCATAGCCAGTCAGCGAGCCGTCGGAGCCGATGACGCGGTGGCACGGGGCGAAAATCGATATGGCATTCGCACCGTTGGCATTGGCTACCGCACGCACAGCCGACGGCATACCGATACGCCGGGCAATTTCACCGTAGGAGACGGTCTCTCCGTATGGAATGTGCAACAGTTCGTTCCATACGCGCTTTTGGAAATCGGTACCGACAAATAGCAACGGCACGTCGAATTGGCGGCGTTCGCCGGCAAAGTATTCGTCGAGTTGTTCATTGGCTTTGTTCAGCAAATCGCGACCGACTGTCTTCCCCCGCACGGGAGATCCCGAATACAGTCTGCATACGGCTGCATTCAACTCTCGCGTCAAACGTCTTACTACCCTGTAGTGATGCTTTTCGGCAACCCAGTCGCAAAGGCAGAGTTTGTTGTCGAACTCACCGAGCAGCAGTTCGCCGCAGGGCGAGGAGTAGCGATGCACAAAAATCACTTTGGGAAAATCCGTAAAAGTTATCATATCCTGTTTGTCCATACCATTGCAAATATACGACAAAACAGTCGGAAAGTCAAGCGCGAGACGGAACATCACACCCCGCTTTTTTCTGTTTTAAGGAGGAATTTACAACGCTCTTGCGGTCGCCGCGGAGGGAGTATGCTCGGTGTATATGACCTTCGTGGCGGACGCATACGAAGGCGGTAAATTCCCCGTAAAACAAAAAAAGATGCCCGAGCCGTAAAGGTCGGACATCTTCATTCGCATGGGAACAGTCGCGGGGACTATTCTGCGTCTTTGGTAACCACACGTTTCTCGCGGATACGGGCTTTCTTGCCGGTAAGGTCGCGGAAATAGTAGATACGCGCACGGCGAACGACACCACGCTTGTTGACCTCGATGTGGTCGAGATGTGGCGAGTAGAGCGGGAAGATACGCTCGACGCCCACGCCGTTCGACACCTTGCGAATGGTGAACATCTTGGTCTTGCCCGAACCCTTAATCTGGATTACCACGCCACGGAAGCTCTGCAAACGCTCTTTGCTTCCCTCGATGATTTTGTAGGTAACGGTGATCGTATCACCTGCCTTGAACGACGGAACGTCCGCGTCGGTTTTCGACCAGAACTTGTCGTTCACGAGTTTGATTAATGAATCCTTGTTCATTGTTGCAACAAAAATTTACGTTATACGCTCAACATTATCGCTGCGTCGAACCTACCATACGCGGTCGATTGCCCCGTAATCCCCGAGCCGACTTCCGCCCGACCGACAGCATACTTTCATACGCCGCGCCCGACATCTGCCGTCCCGCTTTGCTTCTTCGCCCTGTTATAAGAGGTTGATACGCGATGCAAAGGTAGCAAAATTTTGCAAAGATGTACGCATTCCGTCAAAATTTGTCTGCAACAGTGTCGTTTATGGGTTCGGCAAACACTTCATGGGAGCCTGCGCCGAGCGTCAGCACCGTACCTGCGGCATCGTTGCACATCAAGCGCGCATACCCCTGCGGCACACGCACCTCGGCGGTAGTCCCCTCCGGTACGGTCAGCGAGATATGCAGTCGGTCGTCCTCGCGCACCGCCTTCATCGCTATATCGCCGAAGCGAGTCGGCACGATGGTCTCGACCCATTGGAGCGAGGCAAGGTTTGGCGAAACGGCGAAACGCTCGAATTGCGGTGCAAGAGGCTCTATACCTGCGATATATTGGGAAAGAATGGTCAGCCCGCCGCCACTCCAAGCGTGGTTGTAGGTGCCGTTGCCCGAAACGTAGGTCATACCTTCGCCGCCCGTGTATTGCCAGCCTTCCCACAACGTCGAGTATTCGGGCGAAACGACCATATCGTGGAAGCGCGTCCGCATACGTTCCAGTGCATCGTCGTAGCAGCCCATACGACAAAGTGCTTCGAGGACATATTTTTCCATATAAGGGCTGGCATTGAAATGCTCGCGGAAGAATTGGCGCATGGTCTCGTAACGCTCCTTAGGCACGAAACCAGCCAACACCGCCATAGCCTGCACACGGTCGTCGGGTTCGTCCTTGTAACTCTTGGTCGCATAGTGGTCGCCACGCCAGAAACGGTTGTTGAATGTGGAAGCCATAACCGTCTGCAACTGTCGCGCATACATCGCCTCGGTACGGCGACCCGTCAGCAGCGACATCTGCTCCATACCTCGGAGAGCCAGCGCATACCAACAGTTTTGCAACGCCTCCTTGTCGATGTTACTGCCCCAGTCGCCCCAGAACCAGCCGCCGCGACGGACACGCACCATCGCCCCGCCGTCGGTATCCCACACATCGTAGAGGTAGCGGTGTACGCCATCATAGACATCTTCGATGGTTCGTCGGTCGCCCGTGAGCATATAGTATGTCCAGAAGCCGTAGTAACCCACGCTCGCAAGCATCTGACACGGCAGTTCCTGCTCATACCAGCCCGGAACAGGCGAGAAAATCTCACCCGTCGGACGTTGCCAGCCCATAAGTTCGTGAATCGCCTTGCGCGTCAGCAGATGGGCGCGTTCGTCGAAGACATAGCCTGCCTCGCCCAACTCTACGACGACATCGCCCCACCATTGGGCGCGTTCGCGGTCGGGACAATCCATATAGGTATCGCGCATGGTTATGTAGAGCGTGCGCTGCGCCTTGTGCCACAATGTGTTGAAAAAGTCGTCGCTGCAACGGAACGAGCCTGCGAAATCGCTGTCGTAACCGCTCTCGCGCCACTTCACGTCGAGCACCTCGACACCCTCGTCGGGCAGTATGTAGCGGACATCGTGCCCGTTTATCCAAATCGGCACCTCGAACTCCTGCTCGCCCTCGCGCGTGATATATTCGGCATGGAACTGCCGCGCCTTACCGATTTGGTAATCGTCGGTGCGTATGTCGATTAACTTGCCCGCCTCGGCGCGCAATTTGATGTAGGGCGAGACCTGCATATTGTATGGCAGTCGGCAGATGAGCATATTGCCCTCGCGACGCACCGAAGTGTAGTCGCCGAGTTCGCTCCAACGCCACATAGGTATCGGTCGCTCGACGAGTGCGCCCCAGCCCGATTGTTCGCGCGGTACGACCACGGCGTATTGCCAAGCCGAGTCATCGAACTTGCGGTCGGCGAAATCGACCTCCTTGCGGGCATCTACGCCCACGTTCGCTCCCGCCAAACGGTATTGACGCTGACCGGCCGGGTTTTCATCGGCAGGCGCGTACATGGCATCGTAACGCACGGCGCGCCACGATTCGTCGCTGACCACGCGGTCGAGTGAGGTCGAAAGTTCGAACCACAAGCCCGGAGTGGCTGAGGCACGGTGCGAGAACGACGATTTGCCGTAGTATTGCACAAGCAGCGCGACGCTGTTGCGTCCGAAGCGGAAACCCGGGACATCGTGCAATACATCGCAGTAGGAGTCGGTCGGCGTAGGTCCGCGTTTGAGCCCGCCCTCGCGGATTACAAGTTCGCCATTCACCCACAGCCAGTATTTGGTGTCGGCGGCGATACGCAGTTCCAAGTCGGAAGTCGAGAGCAGCGTGAAATCCTTGCGCAGGCAAATCCACTCGCCGTCAGCCACAGCGTCGGCAGAGGTGATGATTTGCGCTTCGCGGTGCGAGCATGCCGCCAGCACTGTTGCAGCAACGAGTACGATGAACAATCTTTTCATACGGTTTCAAATTTGGTTTCTACAAAGGTAATCTTTTTGCGAGATACTTCGCGAATGATTTGTCAGTAATGCAAAAAAAGTTATAACTTTGTAATCGCTGAGGACGAAAGTCCGAAGCGGGCGTATTTTGCATAAACGGAATACGGCGACCCGCTTTAATGTTTAACCTAAAAACTTCACAATTATGAGAAAAATCGTTTCGGCGGCACGGCTTTGTCCGTATATTCGTCGCCCGATTTCGAGACTGTTAGACGGACGATAGAGCCTGTATGCAACGCACAGCGAGGCAAAGACGTATGGTCGCCGAGCATCAAGATGCGTAGTGTCGCCGACAAACGGCACATTCCAAACAAATTCAATCAATAAACCAACCAACAACCTAATTATGAAAAAAATTGCACTGTTTTTAATGAGTATGGCTGTCGGATTAGTCGCTTGCGAAAAAAGCAACGTCGATCCGCAAGAGCCTTTCTATCCCTCTCCCGAGGCTGTCGTCATAGACGACGAGGCGTGCGGAGAGAACAGCATCGCACTCGTCTTCGACGGTCGGGCAGCGATTAAGGCGGGAGCCGAAAGTTTCACCTCGACCCTTACGCCCGACGATGAGGGAGAGCCTGTTTCGATAACGCGGGCAGCGAATGACGCCGATGCCTGCCGCCATCTGTTCGAGAACCTTCCTACCGGAGTTTACACGGCATCGGTGTATGCCACATATCCCGACGGGGGGGGGAATACGGCACCCGTATTTGCCAAGGATTCGGAAGGAAATATCGTAAAATTAAAAATAGAGGGTACCGTATTGTCGGTCAAACTCGCCTATGCGACATCGTCGTCGCTCGCCTTTACATGGAGCGTCAGCGGATTCAAGGACATTGACAAAGACAGCAAGACGGCATACAGTTTCGGCATTTACAAGGACGCGGAGTGCAAGACGCTCGTGGTTTCGTGGCAAACCGATGCCGGCAGCGACATTTGGGACGGCGACCTTGCCGACGGCTCGCCGCAGTTCGAATTCTCGGGTCTGGACGCAGGCACCGACTACTGGTTCGTAGTGAAGAGCCTCGCCGACAACATCGCGTCCGCTCCCGTCAAGGGGACGACTTCGGAGTTTACGGTAGTCGTACCGAATGCTGCCGAGCCTGTCGAGGCAGGAGGCACGGCGTTGGCAGAGGATTTCAGCGAACTCGTATGGGGCGGCAACTATCTGCGCGGTTCGGCAGCCTACTCGGCAGATGACCGCAACAAGGCAACCGCGTTCGACAAGGCGGAAGGTGAAAACCCTGTAAACGGAGGAAACTGGAAGTGGTATTTGGTCAGTCCCGGTGTCGAAATCGGGCTGTTCAATACAATGAAACATGCCGTCGAGAACTCGCGTCTGGGCGAATGGGGTATCTGTCTCGAAACAGCGAACGACAGCGCATCGCCTATCTGCGGCAGAACCGCCCATATCAAATTGGGAGCGGGCAACAAGACCGCGCTTATGTGTACGCCGGCATTGACCAACCTCAAATCGGTGGCTACCGTCGAACTGACATTCGACCAAGCACGTTACGACTCCGACCCGACGACGGGTGCGGTGTATGTGCTGAACGACTCGCAACACAAGGGCAAAGCGGGCGGATACGAGGTAACTCCTGCGATAGAGAGCCTTACGCCTGCCGCCGAGTTCGAAATCAAGGCGGGACGCACGTTCACAACCGAAAAAATCGTCCTCAAAAACGTGGCTCCGGGTGCGCGTATCGGCATAGGTCCCGTTCGTAAAGACGGTTCGAAGCCGGGTTCGTCGCAGCACCGTATGTATCTCGACAACATCATCGTCAAGGTAGTTGCTTACGAGGCAACCAAAATCGATCTCGAAAAGCCGGTCATCACTGCTGCCGAAGCCACGGCGGACGAGATTGTAGTAAAATGGAACAAAGTGGAGAAGGCATCGGGATACGTTCTCGAATACAAGGCAAAAGATGCCGAGCAATGTACGGCAGTCGAACTCGGCGATGTTCTTGAATATACAATCAAGGAGTTGAAAGGCTCGACGGTTTACATGATTCGCATCAAGGCTGTCGAAGCGATTTCGAAAAGCGAATCGGAATACTCCGAAATCAAGCAGACGGAGACTCTCGTAAAAGCCAAGTTCCCTATGGTTGCAAACACTGCCGACGAATTTATAGCCTTCCTCAACGATGCCGACGCATTGCGCACGGCAAAGGCAACCGACGAGATAAGGATTGCCGCCAATCTCGATTTTGCGGGCAAGACCCTGCCGGAAGGTGTCGTATTCCCCGGCACGCTCAACGGCAACAACTGCACGTTCAGCAACATCTCGACGAATCACGCACTGTTCGCATCCATTACCAATGCCCAAAACTTGACAATCGACGAAACCTGCAAATTTGCGGCGGTCAAAGCCGGCTCGCTCGCTTCGCTGGCAGTCGAGGCAACGGGAACCATACAGAATGTGGTAAACAAGGGTGCCGTATCCATCGAACTGACGAGCGAAGGCGATGCGACCGTGATAATATCGGGTCTCGTGGCAATCAACAGCGCGGAACTGGATAACTGCAAAAACTATGGAGCCGTTACCTATACCTCTTCCGCAGCATCGTACGGTACATTGATTTCGGGTCTGGCTGCTTACAGTGAAGGCAAAATCGGCGGTTGCGAGAATCACGGCAAAGTAACCTTCTCAGTTCCGTATCTGTCGAATTTCGGCAGCGTCAAGAATATAACCAACCTGCCTGCCCATATCGGCGGAGTGGTGGCTCATCTTGCGGCGAATGCTCCCGTAACCGGGGCGAAAAACTACGGCGATATAGATTACGACATTACGGCGATTGAAAATCTCGGCGTAACGTGCGGAACCAATCGTCCGCGCATGGGCGGCATCGTCGGTATGGCATACAGCGAAATCTCATACTGCGAAAACAGAGGCAACATAGATGTTTGCGTAACCACATCGGACAAATCCATCTACAAGAGCAAGAACTATCCGATAAACCTCGGCGGTATTTCGGGCGGTGCATTCTCGGGCGCAGAGGGTGCAGAGGGTGCCAACATTACGGAGTGTCTGAACTACGGAAATATCAATTGCATAACGTATTGCGACGGTGCAGTACCTACATGCGGCGGTATCGTCGGGTATCCGGGATATGAAAACGCGAAGCAGACCAACCTCATCACCCGTTGCGAGAACAACGGCACAATCGATGTGTTCGCACAAGACGAGATGCGTGTCGGCGGCATCAACGGCGGCACGGGCAACGTAACCTACTGCAAGAACCGCGGCAAGATTACGGGTACCATTCCTTACGGCGACGCGACCATAGGCGGCATATCGGGATTCCTGTCGCAGAAGCACAAGTTCGAGTATAACGAAAGTTACGGCGCACTGAGCAACATCAACAACGAGGAGGCGGTGGTCGAAATCGGCGGTCTGATAGGTCAGCACGGCGGCGTCGATAGTTATGAAGGCGAAGGACGCGGCTGCGTGGTAAGTTGCGACATCGTCTATGACTGGGGCAACGACAAGTGGTACGGTCTGACCATCGGCTACAATTACAGCGAGAGTGCCGTAATCGTTTTCGGTACCGAGGCTGAGCCGATAAAGATTCTCGGCGGCAGCATATCCTGCGACGGCGGCAAGACGGTCATTCCGATAACTGCCGACAACTACGAAACATATATCAAAGGCTCGGGCAGCAAAGCCTATACCGTTAATGCAAAATTTGTAGAGTAAAGTTATGAAAAAGATAATTTATATTGTAATCGCGGCATTGCTGTTTGCCGTCGCTTGCGAAAAGAGCAACACGGACAATAATACGCAGGTCAATGACAAATCGTCGCTCGTATATGCGACCGAGTCGATTGCCGGACATGAGGCAGTCGTGGTGAAACCCGAAGATATAGAAGCCGACGCACCTGTCGTCGTAGTGCTTGCCGAGGATACGGAACTCCGTACGCTCTCGGTAGAAAAGCCCAATGTCAATTTCAAGGCGGCGGAGCATTGCCTTATCGGTCGCTACATTCTCTGCATAATCGCGACGGGCAATGACGGGGACGTGGCGTTCCTTAACGCCGTCAAGGAGTCGTTCCCAGAGGCATCGAAAATGTATCTGTTGAGTTATCGCAACGGGCTGTCCTACACGGCGGCGATGCGAATGCCGGAGGCGTTTGCGGCATACGGTTGCATTTCGGGTGCAATAGATGTCGAAACATACAAGACGGACGGATTCGCCAAACCCGTATCGTTCGTGCATGTACACGCTGTGGACAATCCCGTTTACAAATGGAACGGCGTGGAGGGCAAGTCGGTCTCCGTACCGTTGAGCGTAGGAGCGATTGCAGCCATCGACAAATGCATCTCTTTCGAAACTTCCGAATTGTTGCCGCGCGAAGGCAAGGGTCGCGTATCGTGTACCCGCTATTTCGGCGGGCAATCGGGGTGCGATGTGAAATTGTACAGTGTCGAAAGTACAAGCAGCGGTTGGTGCGACGAAGAATTCGAAGTATATAACCAAATTTGGAATTTCCTTAAAACTCATTAAGCAATATGAAAAACATAATAATAACCTTATTTGCGGCACTCTTATTCTGCAATGCGGCGAGTGCGGCGTCGATAAAGACCGAGACGATAACAGACCAAGGTCTGACCAGAAAATATCACATTTATCTGCCGGACAACCTGCCTGCCGATGCGCCGCTCGTGTTCGTGCTTCACGGCTACGGCGGTAATGCCGACGGCTACCAGCCTGCATTCAAGGCACTTGCCGACGAGTACAAGATGGCGGTATGCTATCCGCAGGCAACGTCCGATCCCAAGAAAAAAAACGGTTGGAATGTCTATTATCCGTGGCAGATAGACAAAATGGAGGTCGATGACTGCGAATTTATCTGCACACTGGCAAAACATTTGCAGGCGACCTACAACCTGTCGGCGAAAAACGTGTTCTTCTGCGGTATGTCGAACGGCGGCGAGATGTGCTACCTTATGGCTTATCGCAAGCCGAAGGAGTTTGCAGCCATCGCTTCGATGGCAGGATTGACGCTGGTAGAGATGACCAAGCGGCACAACTACGAGGAACCCGTGGCATTTATGGAGGTGCACGGCACGGGCGACAAGACTTCGCGCTGGGAAGGCGACCCGACGAACCAATACGGTTGGGGCGCATATCTTGCCGTGCCGGTTGCTGTCGGAGCCATTGCTGCGGCGAACAAATGTATGTACGAGGAGACCACCGAGTTGCCTCAAATAAAGAACAGAGTTACTCTCCACCGCTACTACGGCGCGCCGTCGGGCAAAGAGGTATGGTTCTATGAGGTACGCAACGGCGGACATAACTGGGCGACCGATTCGTTCGATTCGTGCCGTGCCATCATGGAGTTCTTCAAGATGAATATGAAATAGGTACGACATACATCGGAAATAGTGGACGAATCGGGTACATTTTCCGTTGTACCCGATTCGTCGGTTTCGATGAAAAGAAAATTATCGGCAAAAGAGTTGCGAATGAGAAAAAATTGCTATCTTTGCGGTCGCAACTCGTGCAGTTGCATTAAGTACTTAATTATAATTAACAAAACACACGAAAGATGAAAAAGGGAATTCATCCGGAAAATTATCGGTTAGTGGCGTTCAAGGATATGTCGAACGACCATGTGTTTTTGTGCAGGTCCGCCGTTGCGACAAAGGAGACCATCGAAGTCAATGGCGAAACCTATCCCGTGTATAAGATGGAAATTTCCAACACATCGCACCCGTTCTACACAGGTAAGATGAAGTTGGTGGATACCGCCGGTCGCGTCGATAAGTTTATGAGCCGTTACGCAAAACGCTACGATAAGAAGAACAAGTAGAAACTCTACGGTTCTCGGAAAAACTGAGTGCTCGCTTTCCCAAGCGGGCACTCGTTTTTTAGCCCCTAAAATTTATGGAATGCACGGACGAAGAGTTTGTCGCCCTTGTTGCCATCGGCGGTGTAGGGCTTTTCGAGGTTGAGGTGGGAATAGAGCGAGTAGCGCGCATCGGCGGTCTCGGTCGATGATTGGTAGAACATAATGTTGTTCAGCGGTTTGCCGCCGTTGGCGCGCAGGGTGTCGTTGAAAAATTTGCGCACCTTTTTCTTGACGGTCATACGCGAACCGCCGTTGTAAATCGTGCCGAGCAACCACACCTCGTTAATCGAAGGCAGATACCACCCCGCACCTTTGGAGCGGCACCAGTCGAATGCGGGGAAATCGCTCCAAGACAATGAATTGGCAGAGATAAATGCGCCGAGAGCCTGCATATTTTTCTCGCCGTCCTGCAAATCGGTTGCGCCCGTTGCTTTCAGTTCGCGGCGCGGCAAGGAACACCATGCGAGGCAAGCCTCGTCTAACGACATAATCACACCGTGGCGACCGCCGTCGGTCGTTACGACAACTATGCCCGTAACGCCGTCGCGCGAATAGATGTCGCCCGCGTCATAGACGGGAAGCGATGTATCGGCAACAGGTCGGTCTGCCGGCTGGTGCGCATCGTCGTAGGAGACAGGCGGGCGCACGGGACCGCGCCACTTTCTCGGACTGTCGCTCTCGGCAGGCGTCGTCGGTTTTGCCTCTTTCGGTTTGAACGTATCGCGGTCGCCATTGGGGTACTCGATATATTCGATGTCGCCGACAGGCAGAGTATAGACGGGCGATTCGGTCATAAAACGGACATATTTGACCTTTTTCTTGGTAACTTCCAGCACCTTGACGCGCGTCTGCGTACCGTCGCGCCGAACGAGCAAATCCTGCGCCGACACGGAAAAGGCGGCGAGCAGAAACAATATGGTCGATGCAATTATCTTTCTCATAGCGGAGTCGGCATTTTTAGTTATGGCAAATATACTAATTATCTCGCAAAATAACTATCTTTGCATATCAGTCAAACGTAATTATGGGATTATTCGATATATTCAAAAGCAAAAAATCCGCCGAGGCGCAACCTGCCGCCCAAGAGGAGAGCCGGCAAGAGTTGGAACGCGGGTTGGAAAAGACCAAGCAGGGGCTTTTCTCTAAACTGGCGCGTGCCGTGGCAGGGCGTTCGACCGTCGATGCTTCGGTGCTGGACGACTTGGAGGAGGTACTCATCACTTCGGACGTGGGTGTGGAGACGACCGTAAAAATCATCAACCATATCGAGGAGCGTGTGGCTCGCGACAAGTATATCAATTCCGACGAACTGCAATCGATTCTGCACGATGAGATTGCGCGTTTGATGGAGGAGGCGGAGGGCAATGCCGAGAGTTTCGGATTGGACACGAAAGAGGGCGAACCGTATGTGGTGATGGTCGTCGGCGTGAACGGCGCGGGCAAGACCACGACCATAGGCAAACTCGCGGCGCAACTCACCAAGACAGGCAAGAAGGTATATATCGGTGCGGCGGACACATTCCGCGCGGCGGCAATCGACCAGTTGGGCGTATGGGCAGAGCGCGCAGGAGCGACGATGATTCGGCAAAATATGGGCTCGGACCCTGCGTCGGTCGCATACGATACGTTGCGCTCGGCAGTGGCGAACAAGGCGGACGTGGTGCTGATAGATACGGCAGGTCGTCTGCACAACAAGATAGGGCTGATGAACGAACTTACGAAGATACGCAACGTGATGGCGAAGGTTATCCCCGATGCGCCGCATGAGGTGATGCTCGTGTTGGACGGCTCGACGGGGCAGAACGCCTTTGAGCAGGCACGTCAGTTCACGCAGGCGACGAAGGTAACGTCGCTCGCCATCACCAAATTGGACGGTACGGCGAAGGGCGGCGTGGTAATCGGCATCAGCGACCAATTCCATATCCCCGTGCGCTACATCGGCATAGGCGAGGGCATAGACCAGTTGCGCGTATTCGACCGCCACGAATTCGTAAAGGCGTTGTTCGGGGAGAAGAAAGCAAAATAAGTTACTTGATAAACATGTGGAAAGATAATATATTCTCGCAACCGAACCGTATTGTGCATTTGGCGACATGTTTTAGCGGCATAGGGGCAATCGAACAAGCGTTTAAAAGGCTAAAAATTAACCACAAAATAGTTTTTGCTGGTGATATTGACGAGAAATGTAAAAAAAGTTATTTTGCAAACTATGATATAGCCGAACAGAATTGGCATTCAGACATACACAATTTTGATGCTAAGAAATATCTTGATCAAGTAGATTTATTGGTTGGAGGTGCTCCATGTCAAGCGTTTTCTATGGTGGGTAAACGATTGGGATTAGGTGATACACGCGGGACATTATTCTATGAATTTGCACGAGTTATCAAAGAGTGTCAGCCCAAAATATTTATATTTGAAAATGTAAAAGGAATAACAACTCACGACAAAGGTCGTACATGGTCAATAATAAAGCAGGTATTTTGTGATTTAGGATATGATATTCATGAGCAAATATTGAATAGTAAAGATTATGGAATACCTCAACATCGCGAAAGAATGTTTTGCATCGGATTTAAAGAACCAACAGAATTCGTATATCCACAACCTATTCCATTGGAGTATACCATGTATGATTTCTTGGAAGATAGTTTTTCGAGTAAATATTTTCTGAAAGAAAAAGGTGTAAAATTTGTAACAAGTACAAAAAATAGAATAAAGTGCTATACACAAATTAATGGCGATGTGCAATTATGCCAAAAACGTAACCAGCAGTTTAATTGGCATGGGGATTTTATTTTTCACCCTGCGGCAGGCGAAGAAGATTTTGATGAATTTATTTTTGAGGTGAAAGATGTCGAAGAGAAGTACTATTTGTCAGACAAAGTCGCTAAATATGTTCTATCGTCAGGAACTAAGAACTTTAAGACTTCGACAGAAACAGATTTAGATATTGCTAGACCGTTATTACAATCAATGCATAAAATGCATCGTGCTGGTGTAGATAATTATGTAACCCATAAAGGTCGAATTAGAAAACTTACACCACGAGAATGCCTGCGATTGATGGGCTTCAAAGATGATTTTAAGATAGTTGTTTCAGATACCTCTATGTATCAACAGGCAGGAAATAGTATAGTCGTTGATGTATTAATAGCGTTGTTAAAACAATTAGATATAACCCAATATGGAAGATGATTATGAGGAATATCGAAATAAATAACAAAACATATAGAATAATAGACACGTTTGATTCAGCAGTAACTATTCCCGATTGCTTTGTCGCTCCTTCAAACAAACTTGGTCGAGGACATGGAGAAGCCAAGTTATATATAGGTTCAAAGACTATTATTACAGACTTCTTTGAAACAAATGAGATAAGTTGTTTTGTTGCTAAAAAGGATTTAATATCATATTTATTAGCGACCAAAGAGGAATACAATAATCCTTCGCAGGAATATAATGATAAGATGAATTTTAAGGAGTTGTGGAATCGTCGCTACAACAAAATAGAAACAATTGGAGATGTTATTTCGTTTAGTGCTACACTACAAAATCAAATAACAGGTCCTCGAGGATACATAAACTCTGACTCTGTTGGATATAATTTAATAAGAGAATTATCGCTTCCTCTTATCAGTTATATGC
>CAVKRC010000030.1:0-25716 GCA_963658625.1 bacterium | reverse complement strand
ATTTTTAGGCATTCCAATCGATGGCTACAAAAGTCAGATGATTGAATCACTTAAAGCAAAAGGATTTGAGTATAATGCAAAAAATGATTGTTTTACAGGAGAATTCAATGGATATGATGTAAATATATTCATTGGTACTAACAACAACAAGGTGTATCGCATATACATAGCCGACGCCAATCCTGTAAATGAAGCAAGCATAAAAATTAGATACAATAATCTGTATAATCAATTCAAAAATAACGGTAAATACCTTTGTGTTAGCGGAGATGAATTAACAGACAAAGATGATATATCATACGAGATGACAGTACACAACAAAAGATATGATGCCACTTTTATGCCAATAGATATGGAGGTCAAAGGTTGTGTTTGGTACACTATTTCTGAACACTATGGTAAATACTATATATCTATGTACTATGATAATTTAGACAACCAAGCAAAAGGCGAAGACTTATAAATACACTTTAACTTTTGATAAAAATTGTGCCGATTTTGCATAGTCGGCACAATTTTTTGCGCGGGTTTTGCGTTATTGGTATGAAGATTGCAAAGCAATATAATGACTGCGGCGAACAACTGCACGTCCGCAGTGAGGTTTCTTCTATTTTATTAAGTTTGGGTTAGTAGTTTTGAGGGACGCAAGTTCCGGGATAGTCAGCCGTTGAGAAACGCCTGACTATTTTTTCGGAATTATCTACTTTGGGCTTGTAAAAAAACAATGTCATGACGAGCCGAAGCAATTGCTGACGGTATGATACCCAATGATGGTCTATGCGAACGGCGTGGTCATCTACCGCTGTTATCAATAATCCTTGCAGATACCCTACACAATGGTAGATCACCACGTCGCTACGCTCCTCGTGATGACAAAGAGGTCTTACGCCGCGTCGCTCTCGCTCCTTGCGGAGATATAACAAGCCCAAAGGAGATAATTCCGTTTTTCGTAAAGCGAGGGCAATACCGATTATAATAAATCGCGCCGCCGTATCGTTTTACGATAAACTTTGAGAATATCGGTAAAAAATTTGCATTATATTTGCAGTAGAACCGAACAAACGAAACCAATCAAAAACAAAAGATTACGATTATGAAAAAGGAACAGAAATTTATGGCGGAGCCGTTGCCGTACGATTATACGGCGTTGGCACCCGCACTCTCGGAGGAGACGTTGCACTACCACCACGACAAGCACACGGCGGGATATGCCGCCAAACTCAACGAGTTGTTGGAAGGGTCGGAGTACGACGATTTGGGGTCGCTCGAAGAGGTGATTCTCGCAGCCGACGGTGCGATACTGAACAATGCGGCGCAGTTGTGGAACCACAATTTCTATTTCGCGGCACTCGCACCTGCGCCGAAAGAGCGTCCGACGGGGGTGTTGGCGACCGCAATCGAGCGGGCTTTCGGTTCGTTCGAACTGCTGCGCGAGCAGATGCTGCGCCACTGCACGGGGTTGTTCGGCTCGGGCTGGGTATGGTTGGTGCGCAACCGCGAGGGCAAATTGGAGATTATGGACGCACCGAATGCCGACAATCCGCTGCGCCATGGGCTTGTGCCGTTGCTCTGCATAGATGTGTGGGAGCACGCCTACTACATCGATTACCGCAATGCGCGCGCCGATGCCGTTGCCACGCTATGGAGCAAAATCGACTGGGCGAAGGTCGAACAGCGATTCGAAGCGTAATTTCGGAGAAAAAAGAAAGCGAAGCCCGATGCCTTAACCGGCATCGGGCTTCGTATTCTGCATCATTAGGAGGTAATGATGCCCGGACAAAAAAATTCCCGTTCTTTTCGGAACGGGAATCGTTATATAAGGTGTAGCCCCGATTACTCCTCGGCTGCGACGTGCAAAGCAACCTCTGCCTTAACCTCGCGGTGGAGTTTGATGGCAGCTTTGTACTCGCCTACGGTCTTGATTGCCTCTACGCTGATATTTTTCTTATCAACATCGATGCCCTTGGCTGCGAGAGCCTCGGCAACGTCGGCGGAAGTAATCGAACCGAAGATTTTGCCGTCCTCTGCCTTAACGGTGAACGAAAGCGGCAGGTTGGCGATTTTCTCAGCCAAAGCCTGAGCGTCGGCAAGGATTTTGGCATCCTTGTGAGCGCGCTGTTTGAGGTTTTCAGCCAATACCTTCTTTGCCGACTCGGTGGCAGCCTTTGCCAAGCCCTGCGGAATGAGGTAGTTGTTGGCATAACCGGCTTTTACCTTAACGATGTCGTTGGCATAGCCGAGTTTCTCTACGTCTTTAATCAATATAATCTCCATAGTTGCCTCCTCCTTATTTCATACAGTCGGTTACGAATGGCAGAATTGCAAGGTGGCGCGCACGCTTCACAGCCTGAGCGACCTTCTTCTGGAATTTCTGCGAAGTTCCCGTCAAGCGACGAGGCAGAATCTTACCCTGCTCATTGAGGAACTTTTTGAGGAATTCGCCATCTTTGTAATCAACATACTTGATGCCGAGTTTCTTGAAACGGCAATACTTCTTTTTCTTGACATCGACCGATACCGGATTGAGGTAACGGAGTTCGCCTGCCTGATTGTTTTCCTGTGCCATAGTTTACTCCTCCTTGTTTTTGTTGGCAAGTTTCGCACGACGCTTCTCCGAATACTCTACGGCGTACTTGTCCTGCTTGAAAGTTAAGAATCTGATGATGCGCTCATCGCGGCGATACTGGGTTTCGAGTTTCTCGACAATCGAGCCCTCACCCGTAAATTCTGCGAGGAAGTAGAAACCGGTGGTCTTGTTCTGAATCGAGTAAGCGAGTTTTTTCAAACCCCAGTTCTCGAAATTCACAATCTGACCGCCGTTCTCGGTAATAACACCCCGGAATTTGTCAGCAACCTCTGCTATCTGAGCCTCAGAGAGCACCGGCGTAACAATGAAAACGGTTTCGTAATTGTTCATAATTGTTTTGTTTAATTGTCTGCTAAATATTTAGCGTGGCAAAGGTACGCATTTTTTCCGTTCGTGCAACAAAAACTTTCGCTTTTTATCCGAAAAGCACTAATTTTACCGCCGTAAAAATCAACAAAAAAATGGATTGGCTCTTCGGACTCGGCTACTTCGGATTGTTTCTCGGCTCGTTTCTCGCCGCGACCATCGTCCCGTTCAGTGCGGACGTGCTTTTAGTCGGTATGCTCGCCGCAGGAGCCGATGCCGTCGCCACCATCGCCGTCGCCACGGCGGGCAACTGGCTCGGCGGACTGACCTCCTACGCCATAGGTCGCATCGGCAAATGGGAGTGGATAGAACGCCTGCACGTCAGTCGCGCAAGTCTCGAACGCCAACAGCACTTTATCGACCGCTACGGAGCCGTCGTAGCCCTGCTGACGTGGGTACCATTCATCGGCGACGTATTCGCCGTCGCACTCGGTTTCTACCGCGTGCGGTTCGTTCCTATGGCATTTTGGATGCTGGTGGGCAAGTGCGGACGCTTCATAACGTGGGCACTGCTCTACCATTGGGTGGCGTAACCGCCTACTCTTTCTCCTTGAATCCCTGCGCTTTGAGTTTAATCTCGCCGCCGTCGGGCGTTACGAGGTAAGCCCCCGTATTCTCCGCCGTGATATGACCGATGATGTCGATGCAGCCGACATTCATTATGCGCTCTTTCTCCGCCAATGGCACGGTGAACATCAATTCGTAATCCTCGCCGCCGTTCAACGCCGCCACGACAGGGTCGATATGCATCTCCTCCGCCAATGCCGACATCTGCTTGGCAAGCGGTATGCGCTCCAAATAGATACGCGCCCCGCAATGCGACGCCTTGCAAATCTGCATCACGTCCGACGCCAGACCGTCCGTCAAATCTATCATCGAAGTCGGCACCAATTTCTCGTCGGCGAGCGATTCGACTATGTCGTAACGTGCACGAGGTTTCAAATAGCGTTCGAGCAGATACTCGTACCCCTCGAATTTCGGTTGCGGTTTATCGATGTCCACCAACACGCGCTTCTCGCGTTCGAGCAGTTGCAAGCCCATAAATGCCGCACCCAAATTGCCCGTTATGCAGATGAGGTCGTTTTGTTTAGCCCCGCTGCGATAGACGATTCGCTCCTTTTTGGCGCGACCTACCGCCGTAATGTTGATGACAAAGCCAGTAACCGATGCCGTAGTGTCGCCGCCGACCAAATCGACTCCCGCCTCGTGGCAGGCAAACTCCACGCCCGAATAGAAATCGCGCAGAAACTCGACCGATATTTTTGCCGATATGCCGAGCGAAAGCGTAATCTGCTCCGGCTTGGCATTCATCGCCGCAATGTCGCTTATGCCTTTCGTTACAGTCTTGTAACCCAAATGCTTGGGCGGGAAATAGGTCAAATCGAAATCTATCCCTTCGAGCATCGCGTCGCTCGACAGCACTATCGCCGTATCTTTCGACGCCTCGATTACCGCCGCATCGTCGCCCACGCCCATTATGGTCGATTTGCATGTCGGTTTGAAACCCTTTGTCAATTCGTCGATAAGCCCGAACTCGCCCAACTCGGCAATCTCGGTGCGTCCTTTCTGCTCTGCCATTTCCTGTAAAAAGTGATTTTCTTTCCGCAAAGGTACACAATCTTTTCAAAAAAACGGGGCATAATTTATAATAGCCAATGTCTTATTCAAAAAAACACCGTCATTTTTTGAATAGCGAAAAAGTTATTATAAATTTGCTATGGATTTTTAGAATAAGCCTTATGAAAGATTTTGTTGCCGGACACTATGTCGATGAAGGATATTACTGCAGTTTTCACCCGAATACGATAAACAGAGAGTGGAAATTCGACAATATGGAATTGTTGTTGCTTTTGAGCAAAGCCGACCGTATGCTTGGGCGATTGGACATGTATTCAAATCACATTCCCAACATCGATCTGTTTATAGAGATGCATATATTGAAAGAAGCCACACAATCGACCAGAATCGAGGGTACTCAAACCAATATGGAAGAGGCTTTGACTCCCGAAGAGTATGTGCCATTGGACAAGCGCGACGATTGGACGGAAGTACACAACTATATAAAGGCTATGAATGACGCCATATCGCAACTGCAAAAACTACCGCTATCCGCCCGTCTGATAAAACAGACACATGCCGTTTTAATGCAGGGCGTTCGAGGCGAATACAAGCAACCGGGCGAATTTCGTACCGGACAAAACTGGATAGGCGGCAACAATATATCCGATGCCGTGTTCGTACCGCCGGTATGCACTGAGATTGCACCTCTTATTTCGGACATTGAGATGTTCATTCATCAGCCCAAAATCCAAATCCCCGATCTCATAAAGATAGCCATTATTCACTATCAGTTCGAGACGATACACCCGTTCAACGACGGCAACGGGCGAATCGGGCGATTGCTCATCACTCTTTATTTGGTTAGTGTCAGTTTGCTGAAACGCCCTGTGTTATATTTGTCCGATTACCTCGAAAAACATCGTAACGCATACTATTCGGCAATAATGAATGTTCGCAACAATAATGATATTGAAGGCTGGATTAAGTTTTTCCTGCAAGGCATTATCGAGACGGCAGAAAAAAGCGTCAATACATTTGACGGCATATTGCAACTGGAAAAAACTTATGAGCAACGGGTACAGCAACTTGGTGTCCGTTCTGCCAATGCGATGAAACTTATTACACAGATGTATAAAAATCCTATCACCGACGCAGCCACCATCGCAGAGCAACTGAATATCACGCCTGCATCCGCCTACAATCTGATAGCGGTAATGGCAGATAGCGGCATATTGGACGAAATTACCAAAGGTAAACGAAGCAAGAAATATGTTTTGAAAGACTATTTCGATTTGTTCCTGTCGTAAATTATCCGTCCAACCGTTTCAGATGACAAACGAGCAACCGTCCGTCGCTGTCGCGCAGGTGCATACCGTTGCCGCGACAGTAGCGGAAAAGGCGGCAGTCGGTGCATTCGTCCCTGCGAGCCCATTCGCGATCGCGATACGGAGCGAAGCGGTCGTTCCAGACCGTCCAAAAATCGTCGTGATAGATGCTGCCCTGATGGTAATCGGCGCGTATGCTCGGGCAAGCCGAAATCGAGCCGTCGGCAAGCACCGAACCTATTGTTATGCCTGCCTGACAAGCGAAAAACCGGTCGCGCACCTCGCCCTCGTAGTTGCCAAGAAAGCCCTCGCAACCGTAACTTACCGCAATCCGCCCCTCTTTGCGCGTGCGCTTTATAAACTCCATCAGCGAGCGGAACTGCTCTGCTGTGAGTTGCAGGTCGTCATTCTGCGCCGCGCGCCCAACGGGAAATACTGTGAATATCCGCCACCGTTTCAACCCCAAGTCGATAAGGAACTCTTTGAACTCCTCCAACTGCCCGAAATTGTCCCGATTGGCGCACGTTACCGCATCGAACACGAAATCGGGCTCCGTCGCCATAATCCGTATCGCCTCCACCGCCCGCTCGAAACTGCGCGGGTTGCCGCGCATACGGTTGTGCGCCTCCTCGAATCCGTCGAGCGACACAGTCGCCGTGTGCAGCCCCGCCGCCCTCAACGCTCGGAAACGCTCCCGCGTCATATACAGTCCGTTGGTAACCATACCCCACGGGAAGCTCTTTTCGTAAATCGCCCGCCCGCACTGCTCCAAATCGTCGCGCATCAGCGGCTCACCGCCCGTTATAACGACAAACACATCGTGTGGATTAGTATGCGCCGCAACGCTGTCGAGCACGCGCAGAAAATCCTCCTTGGGCATATCCGCCACACCCGCCTGCCTTTTGCAGTCGCTGCCGCAATGACGGCAATGCAGGTTACACCGCAGCGTACACTCCCAAAAGAGTTGCCGCAGCGGGTGCCGCCGAATGTTGTCGTTCTCGATTTTTCGCGCGATTTCCAATGCCAGTCGCCTGCGGAACGCGAGATGTTCCATAACCGCCCTACTCCTCCTTGGTCAGTTTTACGTCGGCTGCAATGTCGTAATCGCCGTTATACCAGCCCTCGCCGTCACGCACTTTGGTAGCATCGAAATCGTCGAGCGTCAGCGTTTTCGATTGGAATTTTCCGCCATTCTCCTCGCCGTCGATGTCGGTGAACGTTACCTCGATGTCGCCGCACGATGCGGTCGCATAATCCTTGTCGGCAAACCGTCCGTCCTCGTCGGTAAGCCCGATTACGGTTTTGTCGGCGGTCAATCCGCGTGCGACCCGCGAAACCTCTATGCCCTTGACAGGCTCGCCCGCCTCGTCGGTAACTCTGCCCAAAGCGCGATAGCCTGCCGTCGGCGTGCCGTACTCGGCAATACCCGAGCCGCCGCATGACGTACTGCACGAGGCGAAGCCCAACAGCGTGAGCAGTCCCGACAACAACCAATTTACTGCGGATTCGATTTTTGTTTTCATAAGCGTAAGGTTTTGAGGTTTAACCACACCAATTCCGTTCAAATATAACATATTACATCGTAAAAAGCAAATTCCGCACAAAAAATCGCTCCGCGAAGCGCAATGCAACGCGGAGCGACCCCCTTAATCAAACTTTAATGAAAACCCTTTATTTTAATAACCGTCGTTTTGGTCGAGTTTTATTGCCGACAACTCCTCTTCCGGAATCGGCCACAAGTTGTTCTTCGGATAGACATACTCGGCAGTCGCATAGGTACGGAGATTTATCTTATCCGAACCGTCCCAAGTCGAGTTCTCTGCATAGACCGTATGCCAGTTCTCGTCTATCTTCACAGGTTTGGCGTTCGAAAGCGTACCGTCGAATGCAGGCGCATAGATAGGACCGTTGAGTACCTCGCTTGCCAGCGGCTTCGTCGGGTCGTTCGTGGCTTTCCAGCGACGAATATCGAACCAGCGGAAGCCCTCGTTGCACAACTCGACCATACGCTCGTAGCGCAATGCACTGCGCAGACCTGCTTGGTCGGTCGCTTCCACTGCCGGCATACCCGCCTTGCTGCGTACAGCCTCGATGTCGCTCTTGGCAAGAGCCAAATCGCCACCGTTTTTCTCGATATTAGCCTCTGCACGAATCAAATACAACTCCGACAGACGCATCAGCGGGAACGGAAGCACGCAAAGCGACTTGGTACCGAACGAGTAGTTGTTGCTGATAAGGTCGGTAATATCCGAATACTTGCGCCACAGGTAACCGCCCGGACCCTTCTTTCCATTGGTTCCGTACTCCGACTTGGTACCCGTTGCCGACGAGTTGGCAATCTCCTTGCCCGTATTGTAGTTCATCACCTTCTTAATCGAAGGGTTGGTTTCGAACTGCACGCCCAAGATACGCGAACCCGGACGAACGCAGAAGAGGTCGAGACGCGGGTCGCGATTCTTCCAAGGGTGCTGGTAGTCGTATAAATCGGATTCGAGAATCGACTTGCCGTCGATGCACTGCACTGCGTCCATAAACGCCTGCGTAGGACCGAAATAAGAGCAGCCGCCGAGCGTACGCGGAGCGTTGTAGTAACCGCTGTTGTGAGTATTGCCCGTGATTGCAACGTCGAACTGCATCGACCAAATCCACTCCGCGCTGTTGTGGTGACCGCTTATGCCGAATAGATTGGCAGCCGAAGGTTCACCCTCGTCGTGGCTCGCACCGCAGTAAGCAGTATTGTAGTTTTCGAGCGCGTGTCCTGCCTCCAATGCGAGTTTGATAGCCTTGTCCGCATACTCGGCAGCCTCCTTATACATACCCCAGTTGAGGCAAATACGAGCCTTGATACCGTAAGCGCACACGCGACCGATACGCGCCGTGCCGTAATCCTTCTTGGACTGGTTCAGCGGCAGACAGTCGAGCAACTCGTCATTCATACATTCGAGAATCTTGGCGGTAGCCTCCGCACGCGGCATACGGGTATATGTGTCATTCAGTCCGAGCGAACGGTCGATATAAGGAATATCGCCCCAGAACTGGCACATCAAATCCTGCACATAACCGCGCATCGTTACCATCTCAGCCTTGTAGGAGTTGTACTCCTCGTCGGTCAGAATAACGCCGCGCGCCGCTTCGAGTTTTTCGAGTATCAGGTTGCAGCGACCGATGGTGATCATAAAGTTCTTGTAGTAGCGCGTTACGACGACGTTGTTGAGCGCGACCTTCGATTTGAATTGGTCGTTGTAGTACGCCGTATTGACACGCGATACGCCGATGTCGGTGGTATTGTCCTCCAAACCCGGGAACGGGGTACTCGATATGTTCCAGTTTTCGAGCGCGCTGTATGTGGCAAGCACTGCCGCTTCGACCTCCGCCTTCGAAGCGGGGAATGTCGAGGTGTCGGGTCCGTTCAGATACTTGCGGTCGAGATCGCAGCCGCAGAGTGCGAACAGACTTAAAACTATGGTCGATAAAAATATCTTTTTCATATTGGTTCGTTAGAATTTAAGGTTAAGACCGATGGTGTAGATACGAACCTGCGGATAACTGTTTGCATTTCCGACCGACACAACGTCGAAATCGCCGCCTGCCGAGCCGCCGTATGCGAGTTCGGGATCGTATCCTTGGTAGAAGTTGGTTATCTTAAACAGGTTCTGTGCATTGATATAGACATAGAGCGACTGTATGCCGATTTTCTTGGTCAGATGTTTCGGGAACTCGTAGCCCAGTTGCAGGTTCTTCAAACGCAGGTATGCTGCACTTCTCATCCAGTAGGACGACTCCTGCGTGTTGGCATAACCTGCCGACAGACGAGGCGTCTTGCCGTAAGGGTTCTTTTCGTTCGCCGAATCGAGATACTCCGTGCGGAACGTACCGCCGTAGAAGCTCGGCCATACATAATAGTTGCGCAGATAGCCATCTACCTTGCCCACGCCTTGGAACAATGCGCTCAGGTGAATGCCCTTCCAACCGAAATCGAGGTTGAGGCTGTAAGTGTAACGCGGAATGGTGCTGCCGACGAACGTCTTGTCGTTCAAATCGACTCTGCCGTCCTTGTTGATGTCGGCATAGCGAATATCGCCGATTTTCACGTCGCCCTTCTCCTGCGGACAGTTGGCGTTAATCCAGTCAGCCTCCTCCTGCGTGCGGATTATGCCGATGGCTTTGAGCGTATAGATGTCGCCGATGGAGTGTCCCTCCTGATTGCGCAATACACCGTATGCACCATCTACTTCGGAAGCGACCTTGCCGCGCATATCTATAATCTTGTTCTTCACGTCGGAAACATTAGCCTGCACGCCGAACGAGAAATCTCTCCACTTGTTCTGATAGCCGAGGCTTACCTCCCAACCGGTGTTGCGTACCTTGCCCGCATTCTGGTAAGGAGCCGCCAAACCTACGCCGAGCGGCATATCGAGCGTCATCAGAATATCCTTGGTGTTTTTCAGATACCAGTCGGCAGTGATGTTGAATTTGTTCCAGAAGGACAAATCCACACCCACGTCGAATACCGATGTGGTCTCCCACGTTATGTCCGGATTGGCGAGCGTATCGAGCGATACGATAGGGTGAATGTTGCCGCCCATCGAGACGTTGCCCGTGTTGAGGTTCGACGAAGTAGGATAGTAGTTCGCCGTGTCGCTCGCGCCGCTCAGGTTCTGGTTACCCAGCGTACCGTACGACACGCGGATTTTGGCGTTGGAGAGGACCTCTTTCGCCTTCTCCATAAACGGCTCCTCGCTCAGACGCCATGCAGCCGATACCGAAGGGAAGTAACCCCAGCGGTTCTTTTTCGTGAAGCGCGACGAACCGTCGGCACGGAAGTTCGCCTCGAACAGGTAACGCTCCTTGAAATTGTAGTTGATACGTCCGAAATAGGACTGTATCGCCCACTGATAGCGGCGACCGCCCGTCTGCTGGTTCTCGATTTCGCCCGCATCGATTTGGTCGTAGTCGTAGTTGAATACCTCACGATAGGCTTTCAGATACTTATAATCGTAGGTGTTGCGCTCGACACCGGCGATGAACTTGATGTTATGACCGCCGAAATCCTTGTCGATTTTCAACATCGCGTTGTAGTTGCCGTAGAACGAACGCGAACCCGTCTCGGTGAGCGATGTCTTAGGATTGTGCACCAAAGTCGATGTTCCTTCCGGATCCTGATAGGTCGTAACCGCCTTCTTGTAGTTGTGCGCGTTGGTCGTCGCATAGCGCGGAGCGATCATACCGGAAATGGCAAGCCACTTCAACGGTTTGTACTCCAACGTGATGGCACCCGACAGACGCAGGTTGTTGGTCTTGTTCTGACCGCCCTCCATCATCTCGGCGAGCGGGTTCTGACCGAGCAGACCTAGACCGTTGTACAGACCTGTCGAGAATACGCACGGGATGTCGGCAGGACGGGTGTTCATATAGTTGAATATGGTACTCTGATAAGGCGAGTAGCGACGGTCGCCGTTCGAGAACGAGAGGTCGAGTTTCATCGACAACTTGTCGTTGAACAGAATGTCGGCGTTGTGGCGGAACACATAACGCTTGAAGTCGGTGCGCTTGATGATACCCTCCTTGTCAGTATAACCCAACGTGGTGAGCATACGCACGCGGTCGGTACCTATGCCGAGCGATACGGTGTGGTTGTGCATGAAGCCCGAACCGTTGAGCAGGATTTTCTGCCAGTCGGTATTCGGATACTTATCCACGTCCTTGCCCATATTCTGACGATAAATTTCCAACTCATCGGGGTCATACGTCAGCGGCATTCCGTCGTTCTCGTTCATCAGGTTGGTCAGTTCGCGGAACTGCACGGCATTCACCGTCTTCGGCAGATCGGTCGGAGCCTGCCAGCCCACATAACCTTTATATGTAAGCGTGAACTTCTCCTTCGAACCGCGCTTGGTCGTAACGAGAATGACGCCGTTCGCCGCACGCGAACCGTAGATGGACGACGAAGCCGCATCTTTCAGCACCGAGATGCTCTCGATAAGGTTGGGATCGACATTGTCGAGGCTCTCCTCGATACCGTCCACCAGCACGAGCGGAGCGGTCGAAGAGCCGCCGAACGAGTTGATACCGCGGATACGAATCGAACCGCCGTCATCGCCCGGAGCACCCGACTGCGTCGTTACGGTAACGCCCGGCATCAGACCTTGCAGAGCGGCAGAGGTCGATACGATAGGGCGCGACTCCAAAGCCTTGGAATCGACCATCGAGACCGAACCCGTTACGTTCACCTTCTTTTGAGTTGCATAACCGACCACTACGACATCGTCGATTTTCTGATGACTCTCCGTAATTACGAAATCGACCACCGTACGCTTGCCGATTTCGTGCGACACCTCCTCATAGCCGAGGCACGAAGCCGTCAGCGTCTTGGCTGTCGCAGGGATTTCGAGAGTGTAAGTACCATCGACGTTGGTCGAGGTACCGATTGAAGAGTTTTCGACAACTACCGATACTCCCGGAATGGGTTTTTGTGTCGCCGAATCGGTTACCTTTCCGCTGATTGTGCGGGTTTGGGCGGATGCAGGCAAAGCAGCCATCGCCAGCAATATCAGGCTCAGCCATTTACCCCCCCCCTTGCCGATCAGGGAATGAACCGATTTACCAATGAACGGTAAAATTCGTTTCATAGATTTGAAGTTTTAGTTAGGTTTTAGTTTAGTTGTTTTAAGTTGGTTGCAACCCGTCGTGCTAAAACGTTTTACAACGTTAAACAAATGTAATAACAATTTTCCGAAAAACAATACGTTACAACGAAAAATTTTCACAGAAAAATTCACAAAATAGCGACCTTGCCGAGTTTCAGACTATTAAGTTTTTTTAATAAATCGTTGCTATTGCCGAAATAATGGGTATCTTTGCACTGTTATTCAAATAACAATAGATATTTTAACATATGCTTAATATTGTACTTTTCGGTGCGCCGGGTTGCGGCAAAGGCACGCAATCTGCACTTTTGGAAAAGAAATACGGATTGGCGCACGTCTCCACAGGAGATATAATCCGCAAAGAGATTGCCGACCACACCCCGCTCGGCACACAGATGCAGGGCTATATCGAGCGCGGCGAACTCGCTCCCGACGAGATTGTCGTGGGTATGATTCGCAATTACCTGCTCAAACACAAGGAGGGCAAGGGCATTATTTTCGACGGCTTCCCGCGCACTACGGCACAGGCAGAGGCATTCGACCGCCTGCTTACGTCGATGGGCGAGAGCGTCGATGTGATGATATATATGGACGTTCCCGAGGAGGAACTCGTCAAGCGCATTCTGCTCCGCGGCAAGGATTCGGGACGTGCCGACGATGCGTCGGAGGATATTATCCGCAACCGCATCGCAGTCTATAAGGACCAGACGGCAATCGTCGCCGACCACTACCGCGCACAGGACAAGTACGAAAACGTGCACAGTTTCGGCACCATCGACGAGGTCTTCGACCGCATCTGCACCGCCATCGAGAAATATATGGAATAGATATATATAATAGTATCGTCTTTTTATTAGGGCGTTTTCTAATATTAAGGTCGGGCGAGTTGCCTGACTTTTTTTTTATTTCCCCGCCCTATCCGTTACGCCACAAGTCGCGCCTTGCGTCAATAAAAGAGCCATACCACACGCGCAATTTTGCGCGTAAGTTGATATCTACCATTGTTTTATAATGTTTCCTGCTTCCTATAACTCATAGATCTCCTAGTTCTCCTAGATCTCCCAGACCTCATAGTTCTCCTATAAACTCTATCCGCCCTATAAAACCCTATAATTCCTATCCACCTTATCTACCCCTATTCTCCCCTATATAAAAAACCGCATCGGACATTCCTGCCCGATGCGATTGAAATAAAGTTCTATATAGTACTCTTATAAACCCATACCATCCATATAATCATCAAGACAACCTTTTCTGTATTTTTCAGGATCTCCGCCTAATGCAACATAAGAATCAAACTCATGGTCTTCGTCATCTTCATAATTGTAATCATCATATAAATCAGACAAATCTTCTTGAACATAATGTGTATCGAGCGAATTATAAGGTGTCGGTATCCCTTTTGTATATAGGACAAGATTTATACATCCTCTAAATGTAGCCTCTCCAATTGACGTGGCTCCGTTAATATTAACAGATTTAAGCCCCAAACAGCCGTCAAATGCATAGTTGCCAATCTTTGTAACACTATCGGGAATAGTGATATTTGTCAAACCTCTGCAATCTTTGAATGCAGAACTGCCGATTGTTGTAATGCTGTCGGGAATGGTTATGCTCATCAGACTCGTGCAACCCAAGAATGTAGAGCTGCTTATTTCGGTAATACTATCGGGAATAATAATGCTTGTCAGACCGGTGCAACCATCGAATGCAGAATTCCCAATTGTCGTAACGCTATCAGGAATTGTTATGTTTTTCAGACTTGTACAATCTCTGAATGCGGAATCACCAATTTTTTTAACACCCCTACCAATGGTTGCGATTGTTAACTCTATGCAATCACAAAAAGCACAACTTTCTATTTCTTCAACACTATCAGGAATGACAATATTTGTAAGTTTTTTGCAATATGAAAATGCCGAATCTCCAATTTTAGTGACGCTATTGCCAATCGTAATATCTGTCAGACTATCATATAATCGAAATGCGCTCGCTCCAATTGTTTTAACTCGATTGCCTATATTAATACATTGTAATCCAGCACAGTCCATCTGGGTAATCCAGTCAATTGATGTAACGCCATTTCCAGTAGTAATGCTTATTATATACGAGCAATTTTTGAATGCATCATTGTCTATTTCTGTAACACTATCGGGAATAGAGATACTTGTCAAACCTCTGCAATCTTTGAATGCAGAACTGCCTATTGCTGTAATGCTGTCGGGAATGGTTATGCTCATCAGACTCGTGCAACCCAAGAATGTAGAACTGTCTATTTCGGTAATACTATCGGGAATAATAATGCTTGTCAGACCTGTGCAACCAAAGAATGCAGACCGTCCAATTTTTGTAACGCTATCTGGAATAGCAATACTAGTCAGACCCGTGCAACCACAGAATGCCGAATTGCCGATTTTTGTAACGCTGTCGGGAATCGTAATGCTTGTCAGACCTGTGCAACCATCGAATGCAGAATCGCCTATTGTCGTTACGCTGTCGGGAATAATATATTCTGTAAGTCCAGCTGGCGCAAATGCAATTAGTTTGCCATCAATGACCAAACATCTATTATCTTCCGATGCGTATTTCCCATAACAACTATTCAGACCCGTGCAACCACCAAATATAGCTTCACCTATTGCCGTAACGCTGTCGGGAATTTTAATACTTGTTAATCTAGTGCAACCATAGAATGTTGAGTCTCCAATTTCTGTAACACTGTCGGGAATAGTAACGCTTGTCAGTCCACTGCAACAGCTAAATGCAGACTTGCCTATTGCTGTAATGCTGTCGGGAATTGTGATGCTTCTCAGCCCCATACAACCCCAAAATGCAGAATTGCCTATTATCGTAACACTATCAGGAATTGTAATACTTTTTAGCTTCCAACAACCATAGAATGCAGAATTACCAATTTTCGTAACACTATCGGGAATAATAACACTTGTCAGTCTACTGCAACCATCGAATGCACAATCTCCAATTGATGTAGCACTGTCCGAAATGGTAAGACTTGTCAGCCCTGTGCAATAATGGAATGCATTTTCGCTGATTCTGGTAACGCTATCTGGAATTGTAATGCTGATTAGATCTGTACAATTTTCGAATGCACAACTGCCAATATCAGTAAGCTCTTTGTCGAACAATATAACACCTTTGCCTTTTTCATATATATTTGAAATTATATTCGCATTAAATTTTGAATTATCATGCGGATGTGCAATATTTCCACAGGATGATGTGTACCAGATACAATTTGATGGGATTTTGCCAACATATTGCAATTCTGCCAAATATTCTGTTTGATGAAGATTTATTGGTTTGGTTATTTGGTGATACATTACTTTGCCTTCACTATCACAGATAGTAATAGTTAATCCTTTCTCAAAATTGCTTGTCAATAATCCGATGTAAAACGATGTCGGAGTATCGGACAAGATAATGCCATCGCCACAGTCAAGCGTAATTGTCTCGCAACCATCATCAGCAAACACAACGCTCAAATCTTTTGCAATTTGCACATTGCCTGCAAGCCTCTCTCCATTGTTGCCACGCAGTTCGATTTTCTCGATGGTTGCATCTCCTGTAAGTCGTATTTCGACATAACTCATAATGTTATGAAACTCCAATCCTGTATTGTTTCCGAATGCGACCATAATTTCCATATCGGACGGATTTGCGAAAGAACTTTGTGTTTTAGGAATCTCCAAGCACAATTTACCATCATCGGTCAGTTTGTTATGGAAATTATAAGGATATGTAGCCACAACACCACCGAATGGCGTTTGGCTCGGTTCGCCGTTCATGCGCGACAGCACTCCATCTGCGCTACCCGTTTCACCGACAAATCTCCATCGTTCATTGCCCGTAGTTCCATTGAATACAGATACGCGGTCGCCTTTTGTCCAAGTGTGTTTTGCATTTTGCTGATGCTCTTCCGAATGTATGTGCGCGGAAATATCCGTAACCATTTGTGAGAAATTTTGTTCCATGTTCCGTGGTTTATATAGCACCACAAATATAATAAAAGTTCTCCTAATTGAGCAACACCGCCATGGGGCATTGTCCTAAATTCTACGAGATTGGCGGTCAATATGTTGCACGATACTGCATCATCGCGCACCGCGATTCCTGCGGCACGCTCGGAATATGCGGGTCTTCGGCGGGATTATCAGCCACACGCATATTTTTTTGCCCGCAAACATTTCATTTACCGAAAAATATTCGTACCTTTGAGTGCTGTATTGTATCGACAAAACCGCTTTTTATGACCAACAAGGAGATAATAGATGCCCTCACGGCTGATGTGCGCAGGCTTATGCAGCAGCACACCGATGCCGTCGAGCAACTGCGTTCGGTGCTGAAAACCAACGCGGAACAGGCTCTGCGCATCCGCTCCTTGCAGGAAGAGGCGAAAGCGAACAAAGAGGAGATAGCCCGCCTGCGATTGGGTGCGGCTCTCGAAAAAAGCGGTGGCGACAAATCGGCTGCAAGAGCGCAGGTAAACCGTTTATTGCGGGAGGTGGACAAGTGCATTGCATTGATTTCAAATGAGATATAATAGGAGCATGGAGATGAACGACGAGCGCGCACTGGACATAAAGTTGAAAATCGCAGGCAAGACCTACTCGATGAAGATAGATCCCCGCAAGGAGGAGATTTATCGGCTTGCCGAGCGCGAGGTCAATCGTATTGTCGCCAAGTACGAACAGGCTCATATAGACGGATATGCAGCATACGATTGTCTCGCCATAGCCGCGTTGCAACTCGCCGTTTCCAATATCCGCCTTGCGCAAAGTCGCGAAATCGGCGACGAGAATTTGAAGCAGTTGGCGGAACTCGCACACGAGGTCGAGCAGCATCTCAACCGATAAATTTCGGAACGAGGAAGGGGCAAATGAGGCCTCACAAAATGCGACTTGTGTACGGGCAGTAGAAAAAAAGGAAACGAAAAGAAAGGAAACGAAAGCCGATTTCGTGTGATGTGGCACGAAAACTGCAACAAAAAGAAAGAAAAGGAAAGAAAACGAACATCGTTCTTTGCACATACGACAGGAAAACACCCGCATAGATTCCTAAGCTTTGCGAAACTGAACACTTTTTACATTGGGGTAGATTCGATGCGTCAAAACCGGGCCTTGTAGCCTCTCGAAGGTGAGTACGGAAGTACCGATGGAGGGTTGCGACGATTTGTAAGCCCCACACATGACTTATCGGCAGATTCGTCAAACAAAAGAAGGAATCGTGCGGTTTTTTTTGTACCCTGCCGCACCGCTCGGGCGGTCGGCAGAGTGCATAATGAAACGGACAATTTAACTGATTACAAACACATAAAAAAACAGTTTTAGAAGAAAATTATGGATATAGTAATGATTGCAGTCATTGCCGCTGCGGTTTCAGCCGTAACTGGATTCGCGACCTTTTATGCCGTCAAGGCACGCTCGGGCGCGATTCTGAAAGAGGCTGAAAATGAGGGCGAAATGATTAAGAAGGAGAAAATGCTCCAAGCCAAAGAGAAGTTCATACAACTCAAAAGCGAGTACGACAAGCAGGTAAACGAGCGCAACCAGAAACTGAATCAGAGCGAGCAGCGCGCCAAGCAGATGGAGGCGCAGTTGCAGAACCAGCAGCGCGAGGCGGAGCGCAGAATCGCCGACAACGACCGTCTGAAAGAGAAGATGGAGGGTCAGATGCAGGCACTCGAACACAAGAAAGAGGAGTTGGCGCAGTTGATGGCGGAGCAAAATTCGCGATTGGAGCAGATTTCGGGCATGAGTTCGGAGGAGGCGAAAAACATTCTCATCGAGAATATGAAGGCGGAAGCCAAGAGCGAAGCCGCAGCCTACATAAACGAGACAGTCGAGGAGGCGAAACTTACGGCGACGAAAGAGGCGAAGCGAATCATCGTGGCGTCGATTCAGCGCGTAGCGACCGAAACGGCGATAGAGAACTCGGTAACGGTGTTCAACATCGATTCGGACGAGGTCAAGGGTCGCATCATCGGCAGGGAAGGTCGCAACATCCGTGCGTTGGAAGCGGCGACGGGCATCGAAATCATAGTCGATGACACGCCCGAAGCGATTATCCTCAGCGGATTCGATCCTGTGCGTCGCGAGATTGCGCGATTGGCTCTGCACCAGTTGGTTACGGACGGACGCATTCACCCTGCCCGCATCGAGGAGGTGGTTGCCAAGGTCAAAAAGCAAATCGAGGAGGAGATTGTCGAGGTCGGCAAGCGCACGACCATCGACTTGGGCATTCACGGTCTGCACCCCGAGTTGATTCGTCTTATCGGTAAAATGAAATACCGTTCGTCGTATGGGCAGAACCTGTTGCAGCATGCGCGCGAAACGGCTAATCTGGCGGGTATTATGGCTGCCGAGTTGGGGTTGAATCCGAAGGCGGCACGTCGTGCAGGTCTGTTGCACGATATTGGCAAGGTACCTGATGACGAACCGGAATTGCCACACGCAATTATCGGTATGAAACTCGCCGAGAAGTACAAGGAGAAACCGGAGATTTGCAACGCCATAGGTGCACACCACGACGAAATAGAGATGACGTCGCTCATCGCGCCGATTATTCAGGTGTGCGATGCGATTTCGGGTGCGCGTCCGGGTGCGCGTCGCGAGGTTATCGAGTCGTATATCAAGCGATTGAAAGAGATGGAAGACATTGCGCTTTCGTATCCGGGTGTTGTCAAGACCTACGCCATTCAGGCGGGTCGCGAGTTGCGCGTAATCGTCGGTGCGGACAAACTTACCGATGCCGAAAGCGAGAATCTGTCGCACGAAATTGCAAAGAAGATACAGGACGAAATGACATATCCGGGACAGGTAAAGATTACCGTTATCCGAGAGACGAGAAGTGTAAGTTACGCAAAATAGGGCGTCTGCATTTATTCTTTTGGGCAGCCTCTGCGACTCGCAGGGGCTGTCTTTTTTTTTGGGGGGGGGTATTGGGTATGACGGGGTTCTTGTCGGGTGCTGACGTTTATAGGAGATCTGGGAGAACTAGGAGTTCTGGGAAGCAGGAAACATTATAAAACAATGGTAGATACCAACTCACGCGCAAAATTGCGCGTGTGGTATGACGCTTTTATTGACGCAAGTCGCTACACGCGACTTGCGGGAAGGCTAATAGGGGTTATAGGGTTTAATAGGGTAAATAAGGAGTATAGGGAAAACAATACGGGTGCGCCTTCCCGCGCACCCGTAGTTAAGCATAGTTAAATAAGATGGCGGGACGGATTAGCGGGAGTATTCGATAGTCCAGACGGTGTCGAGTTCGGAGTTTGTCGAATCGCGTCGCTCTACACGGATCGGACGACCATCGTCGTCGAATGTATATTCGTATTTGTAACCGTATTCGTTTTTATAACCATATTCGCCCGTTTGTATCTCGGTATCGGCAACGGTCGCGACAAGATTTTTGTTCGTATTGCCGAACAAGCCCTGTATGAATGCCATTTCGCCATCCAAACCGACATAAGTGGCTTCCGTCCTGTACAGCAACCAGTTTACATCGAAACCTTTGGGTGTGGCATACGACGAATAGGTCATGGCCGCATTTCCGGTATAATTTCCGCGCGAAAAATTGAACGAGGTGAGATTGCCGTCGGTCCAGCCGAGTCGGTTGTCTGCGGAATCGGTTGCGTCCCAACGCTTTGTAAACGACGTCAGGTAGCCCGCAACGTCGTATTCGAAATGTTGCTCGGCTGTTGTCTTGTACAGTTTATCTTCGGATTTGCCCGAGACTATCCGCCCGTCGGCATCGAGCGTCCATACGGTCGTCTCATCTCCTTCCTTGCCCGTACCCGCCTGAACCAGCACCTTGCATGTGATTGTATTCGCTGCATATTCGAATATTATATCGTTCACATCACGCAAACTGCCGACCTCAGTCAGGCTGTACTTTACTGCGGACAGGCGGTTTGGGGCGTCATATTCGAAATCGTAAGATTCGACTACCGAATTATTGTAGTCTGTCGCCGTTATTTTGCTGATGCGCTTTTCGGTCGAAGGTGTCGGCGGCTGCGGGGCGTCGGGTCTCTTGTCGGCGTGCTGGGTTACGGTGATTATCGTCGTAGTGCCGGCGCAGGTGATGCGAATTTCGGCGGTGCGGTCGTTGCCCGTAGTGTTCTCGGCAAGGGTGATGGCGATTTCGCAGTCGCCCGCCTTACCACTGTATCGGCTCAATGTCAGCCAATCGGCGGCGGTGCGTGTGGTTTCGACAACCTCTGCCGTCCACGCTTCCGTAGCGTGGAATCGGACGCTGCCCGCCTTGGCGGTGTCGTCGGCATAGAAGGTTTGGGTCGGTTGCGTGCCGTCGGTAAATTCGATTGCCTGCGGCGTGTCGTCTTTGTCGCAAGCCGCGAAAATAGTGGCGACAAGGGCGACGGTCAAAAGAAAAAATCTTTTCATAATCTTTTGTTTTGCGACCGCGGGGCTCCTGCGGGGTCAGTTAATTTCTGTTTTATAAAAAGAAAGTGTGGAGCCGTTCGTTATCCCGAGGCGGATTCCGAAACGACACCACAACATAAAGACACCATACCCGTATCGGCAGGCGGGCAGAGATGCCGCATCGCGACCGATACAAGGCGTCGAGTGTTGCTTGGGTCCCTGTCGTGATTGAAATTTTCCGGATTTCGTATCGGGGATTAGCGAAACACTTTCACTAAAATATGTATTATCAGGAACAAAGATAGAAAATTTTGTCTTTTCGACAAAATTTTCAGTGGCTAGTGGCTAGTGATTAGTGGCTAGAAGGGGTATGACAGGGGTCTTATCGCGTGCTGACGGTTCTGGGAGATCTAGGAGAACTAGGAGTTCTGGGAAGCAGGGGACATTATAAAACAATGGTAGATACCAACTCACGCGCAAAATTGCGCGTGTGGTATGACGCTTTTATTGACGCAAGTCGCTGCGCGCGACTTGCGGAGCAACAAACCTAAACCATACTATTCCGAAAAAAATAAAACAAAACCCCGGCATTGCGGTGTCGGGGTTTGCTGCATCGGGCGGTATGGCGATCGCACCGAATGCTCCGAATAAAATAACATTAACTGTACGGCTCAATATCAGAGCATTGTCGCTCAATATCAAAACACTTTCAAAACACTTGTCCGATTCATCTCTTTCGGACATTGCAAAGGTAGGGCAAGGCGGCGGAGTACACAATTACCAAAAGTTGGGATTTGCAGGGCGGGAAGTAGTCAGATGTGGGGGAAAAGAGGGGGTGATATGGCTGAATAAGGCTTAATAAGGCAAAACAGGGTTTATAGGGGCGATAAGGGGTATAGGGTTTGTGATGGCAATTTTCATTTATCGGAATAATTCATTAACTTTGACAAACCTAAAACTTATAAAATTGTAAACAGCCTATGGAACTTATCGGTTCGTATCGTGCGCCGCACATACGAGAATTGAAACTATCGTTGGAACGAGGTTTTGCGGCAAGCCTCGAATCACCCGTAACAGATCCCGAAACAGATTGGTAGCCATGAGAAAGATTATGATTTTTGCAGCAGTGGCAACGATGTTCGCCGCCTGCACGAAAGCCGTCGGCAACAGCATTGTCGTAAAACACCCCGATTCGCTTCACGCAACAATAGCAGCCGAGGCGTCGCGTGTAAAACTTACCGACGGACACAAACTCGTATGGAACACGAACGATTTGGTAACCGTATTCTACAAAAGCACAGCCCCCGCGTGTTGGAAATTCGACGGCAAGGACGGAGATACCGAAGGTACGCTGATACCGGTAATCGAATTCGGCGAAGGGGAAAGCATGGCGCAGATTGTCGCCGTATATCCGAGCAACGACAGCAACGAGGCGGAGACGGACGGTTCGGTAAAGGTTGTGGTTCCCGCCACGCAGTACGACGGCAACAATCCGGGCAATGTAATGGTCGCACGCAGCGATGACGACAATCTGACGTTCAAGAGTGTTGTCGGCTGGATAGAGTTGCGGCTTACCGGCTCGAAATCGGTCGGCGAGATTGTGGTGAAGGGCAATAACGGAGAGCATTTGGCAGGTCGCGCAAAAATAGGCACAGACCTGTCGGCGAATATCGTTGGCGACGAGTCGGAAACCATCTCGCTCGTATGTTCGTCGCCGGTCGCTCTGTCCGAAACTCCGCGCGTGTTCGACATCGCGCTCGTTCCGCAGACATTGGAGAAGGGCATCACCGTTACGGTAAAATACACGGACGGCACGTCGTTCGAGAAATCGACGTCGAACAAGGTGGCGATTCAGCGCAACCACATCAAGCCGTTCAAAAAAATAGCAGCGGAAGCGGAGCCTGCACTTCCCGAGGTCATAAAGATACTCGCCATCGGCAACAGTTTCTCTGCCGATGCGGTGGAGCAGGAGTTGTATCCGCTCTTCGCAGCCGTGAATCAGAAAGTGGTAATCGGCGACCTCTACATAGGCGGCTGTCCGCTCGACAAGCATGCCGACAATGCCGCGACGGACGCGGCGGCGTACAGTTATCGCAAGATAGTAGCCGGTACGCTGACGAAAACGGACAACGTGAAGATGTCGGAAGCTCTTGCAGATGAGGATTGGACATTTATAAGCATGCAGGAGGGTGCGGGTTATCACGGATTCTACAACACGACCTACAACGACATCACCCATTCGATGGAGCCTGCCCTCACCGACCTCGTCAAGGCGGTGCAGGAGAAATGCCCGAAAGCGAGGTTGATATATCACGCGCCGTGGGCTGCGCAGAAGGGCTATACCGGAAAGAAGTTCAGTTATTACGGATTCGACCAAGATGTGATGAATCAAATGATTGGAACCGCCACAAAAGAGGTGCTGGCGGCGCACCCGGAGTTCGACCTGTTTATGAACAGCATGGACGCCGTGCAGAATGCCAGAACATCGTACATAGGCGACAATATGAATCGCGACGGGTGGCATCTGAACTATACGACGGGACGCTACACGGTGGGCTGTCTGTGGTTCGAGAAGATTATGGGACAGAGCGTAGTGGGCAACCCTTATCACCCGTCGTCAATCTCCGAAACGACGGCGAAGGTGTGTCAGACTGCGGCGCACGAGGCGTGCGAACACCCGTACACGGTTACCGACCTGTCGTATTTCGAGAAGCCTGCCGACGAAGGCGGTGATGATGCCAACAAGAAGGTGCTTGCTAAGTGGTATTTTTCGCCCGACAGAGCCGTCGCGGACGGTTGCTCGATGACATGGACGGGGCAGACGACGGCGGGCATATATCGTTACTCGCTCGAAGCGGGCGAACGCGGATATTACAAAGCCAACGAGACCGGCTCGGGCAAAATATCGTATGTGCAGATAGACAAAACGCAGTGGTCGGGCAAGGGCAACTGCGCAGGGTTGAGCATACTGAAAGCCACGAACGGCGGTCAGCCGCAGATGTGCGGACCTATGCCGGGCGATTACTGGCAGTTCGAGACCACCACTGGGCAGGAGTTCGCCGAGGGGACGCAGTTGCATATCATCTACACATACAACCCGGGCAGTTACGGAGCGAAGTATTGGCTGATAGAATACAAGGACGGGCAGGAGTTCAAGCCTGTGCCTGCGTTCGAATGCAAGACCGAGACACTCGCGCTCAGCAACGAGACCATAACATACAATATGGCATACACGACGGCGCAGAAAATCATCGAATTTACGGTAACGTTGGAGAATCCGACGGTCGATTTCGTGGTAAGGCAGAGGTGTTGCTCGGAGTATCAGGTGAACAACAAGTGGTTCGACTACCCTAACGTGAAATGCGTTTCGCGCATTGCGGGCGACCCGAACAATATAGAGAAGCCGTTGCCTGTGATGTCGCAGGTGTTGTAGGGGCGGACTACAAGTATCAGCACTGTTATATAACAGTGGTAGATTGCCACAGTCGAGCATGGTCATAACCGACTTACTTGCTCGGCTTCGCAATGACACGTTTTTTGACGCAAGTCGCGGTCAGCGACTTGCGGAAATAGCAATCTCCATAAGCGAGGAAAATGAAAACAGCGGGACTTTTAGGAGTCCCGCTGTTTGTTTTCGTTGGCGTCGGTTATTGTTCGGCGGCGAGTTTGCGGCGGACGGCGGCGAGCATATCCTCCGTAGTGCGGGCAAGGTCCCAATCGGGCGACCAACCCCACTCCTCGCGGGCGCAAGAGTCGTCGAGACTGTTTGGCCAACTGCGCGAAATCTCCTCCTTGACGGGGTCGATGTCGTAGGTCATCTCGAACGACGGGATATGGCGGCGAATCTCGGCGGCGATGATGTCGGGAGTGAAACTCATCGAGGCGATATTGAACGAGTTGCGGTGGCGCAGGCGCGACGGGTCTGCCTCCATAAGTTCGACGACCGCTTTCAGGGCGTCAGGCATATAAATCATATCCATATAGACGTCGTGCGGCACGGCGCAGGTATAGCGACCATGGCGGATTGCCTCGTAGTAAATCTCGACGGCGTAGTCGGTGGTGCCGCCGCCGGGGAGCGTTTTGTTGGAGATGATGCCCGGGAAGCGGATTGAACGGGTGTCGAGCCCGTATTTGTGGGCATAGTAGTTGCCCAGCAGTTCGCCCGTAACCTTGCAGATGCCGTAAATCGTGGTAGGCTGCATAATGGTATCCTGCGGGGTGCCGTCCTTGGGCGAGGTGGGTCCGAATGCGCCGATTGAACTCGGCGTAAAGACCGCGCAATGGTGTTGGCGGGCGACTTCGAGCGAGTTGAGCAGTGCGCCCATATTGACGTCCCATGCCATTTGGGGATTGCGTTCGCCGACAGCCGAAAGCAGGGCGACGAGGTTGAAAATCGTGTCGATACGGTGGCGCGCAACGACCGAAGCCATATTGGTAGGGTTCAGTGCGTCGAGCACCTCGAACGGTCCGTCCTCCGCCAATGCCTTGCATTCGCGGACATCGGTGGCTACGACATTAGCCGAGCCGTAGATGGAGCGCAGGTAGGGAGTAAGTTCGGAGCCTATCTGACCGCCTGCACCGACTATAAGTATGCGTTTCATACAGGGAAAGTTGTTTTTCTTAATACAAATATAGAAAATTTTGCCTTTGAGACAAAATTTTCAGTGGCTAGTGGCTAGTGATTAGTGGTTAGAATAAGCGATAGAGCAGGTATCGAACCTGCTCTATCGCTATTTATAAATTATTACTAACTTTATATCTTTTTATACATTTAACTAGCCACTAGCCACTAGCCACTAGCCACTAGCCACTAGCCACTAGCCACTAGC
>CAVKRC010000029.1:0-25857 GCA_963658625.1 bacterium | reverse complement strand
AAATATTTTTTCATAATAAACTATTTAGAAAGTGAAACCTGCGCGAACATTGATACCGTACTGCAATTTCGATTTGGTTGAAATCGAGATATTGTTCACCTCATCAAGCGTCGGCATCGTATGTACTCCACAGCCTGCCGCAATATAGAAATTACCCTTGTTCGAGGTGCGGAAATTGATACCGAGTTGCGGATTAAGCAGCAACCCGCAGGTGTTGTATTTTACATCGCCCAACTCCAACGCAAACTTGTGTTTGGTCGAAAGACGACCGCCCACCGACAGAGCGAAGAACGGCGACACGCGCATTTTAAGGAAATAGGCACGCAAATGTATATAAAGCGGGATATTGACGGTGTTTATATCGAGTATCAAATTATCGACTTTCTTCGGCAGAGCCTCGTTGATTTTGAAATCCAGACCCACTCCGAAACCGAGAAACAGAGCATTGTTGAAACGGTAACCGCCAATATAGTTCAAACCGAGCATATCGCCACCGGTCAAACTCATTTGGGTTTGATACGACGCCTCGATGGATTGCTGCCACCCGCGCTTGACGGGATCGAGAGCCTTGCGCGTTACGACCAACGACGAACTCTGCACCAACTGCGAATAGCCCGAGAGGGCGACGAGCATGAAAACGAAAGTAAAAAGAAACTTTTTCATAACTGCTATTTTTCGAGTGTTATACGGGTTTGACCTTTGGGATTTTTCAGAATCTCGTCATTCTGCCTGCCGACCACGTTTTTCGCCTGCCCAACGAGAGCGATGTCGTTGGTCGTAGCGTTGCGGAAATTGGTGTAACGTGCAGGATAGCCCGAAATGGTGATTTCCAACCGTCCCTGTGCATTGGTAACCACATCTACCGTCGCTCCCACTATAGCATCGGCTTTATATGCACGTGCCGCACGGCTCAAAGCCACCTTTTTGAACTCTGGAATAAATGACACGATTGCAGGTGTTACGGCATAATTCGCGAATGCCTCGCTCTCGGTGTAGTAGATTTTGTCGGCGACCACCTCCATATCGGCAATCATCGGCGTAATCATCACCGACTGCTCGGGTTCGAGGTTTCGAGCCGAAGATTCTTGGTACTCGAACTTGTCGGTACGCTGTTGTGCGAATGCGCCCGATGCGCACAGCACCATTGCAACAAGCAATGTAAAAAGTCTGCTTTTCATAATAATTTTATTAAAGTTGTTAAACAAAAAGTTCCGCGTAAGCAGACATAAGAAACGTGAGCCTTTCCTAATTCGTTTTCCAGGTATCGCCAAACACCTAACACTCAAATTAAAGTAAAGCCCACGTCGAAACGCGGGCGCAAACTTTACTTTCGAGTGTCTTTCTTGAAATTTGGCGATTTCGGAAAAACAAAAGTAAAAAACTTGCGCTTGGTATGTCTTGACATATTCTTGCGAATACGCCGATGCAAATATAACGATTTTGGCGATGCGCGACAAAAAATCCGCAATTTTTCGCAAAAACGGAAACAGTACGAATATTTTTCACACCTTCCCCTAAAAAAGGAAAGGAAACGGACAAAAAAGAAAGAAAAGGAAAGCGATTTCGACGGGAATCGCTTTCCTTTTCTTTCTTTTTCTTTCCTATTTTTCTACTCGGCGTAGAATCGGAAGCAGTTTTGTGAAGCAAAACACGACGGCGACGAGTGCAATCGCACAGCCGACGAACCCGACATATTCGACCGACAAGTCGGCGCACACCATTCCGCCGACCAACGCTCCGCCACCTATACCGACATTGTAAATACCTGAATATACAGCCATTGCGATTGCCGTCGATTGCGGTGCGACGCGGATAATCTCAGCTTGGAACACAAGGTTGAAAAACGTGATGCTCAACCCCCAAAATGTGCACAGAGCAACGACTGTTCCGTGTGTCGCCGCAGAAGGATACAATAGTGCCAATGCAATGGCTATTCCACTGACTGCCAAGCGAATAAACAAATTCGGACGGCGATCGTAATATCGCGAGAATATGATGCTGCCGACAATGCCAACCGCTCCGAAAAGCGTTAATATCCAAGTAATTGCACCCTCACTCATCTGCGCAACCTGCCCGAGGAACGGTTCGATATAACTGTATGCCGTGAATTGAGCCGTAATCAACACTAACGTAAGCAAATAGATACCCATCAGCGCAGGCTTGCGAAGCATCGACGGCACACTGCGCAACGATATGGCATTGTCGCTGCAAACCTTTGGAAATACGGCAGTTATAAATAGCATTATCACCGTTGCCGCCACACCGATATAGAAAAATGTCATTCGCCAGCCTGCTATCAGACCTATCGTGCGACCGAGCGGCAAACCCGCTATCATCGCTATCGATGAGCCTGTTATGACGATTCCGAGTGCCGCGGAGCGGTGTCCTTCGGGCGCGACCTTGACCGCCAGCGGCGAGACTATCGACCAAAAGACGGCGTGTGCGCTCGCGACGCCGATACGCGATGCCATAAGCATATAATACGATGATGCACAAGCAGATGCAATGTGGCTCGCAATGAATAGTGCGAACAAACCGAGCAACAATTTGCGGTATTCCATACGCGAAACGAGCAACATAAGCGGCAGCGACGCCATAGCCACGAACCACGCATAGACCGTAATAAGCAGTCCCGCATGCGATTCAGTGATGCCGAAATCGCGAGCAATGTCGCTCAACAAGCCAATCGGCACGAACTCCGACGTGTTGAAAATGAATGCCGCAAACGCCAGTCCTACAACGGGAAGCCATTGGTGTACAGTGCGTTTGCCCGATGAAACAATCTTGGTCATAACCTGACTTTTTAACCCGCCGCAAAAATATGTAATTTTTTTAATAATTGTACCCGTGCATTGTTTTTCCGCCAAAATTTCTTAATTTCGCACTCGCAAAACAGCAGAACAAGATGGCAAGAAAAAGACAGTCATATCCCCTTATCGAGGGACTTGAAATAACCGCGTTAGCCGCTGAGGGTAAGAGCATTGGGCGATACGAAGGCGCGGTAGTATTCGTGCCGATGACCGTGCCGGGCGATGTGGTCGATGTGCAGATACGCGCCAAGCATCGTCGTTTTATGGAGGGTACGGTCGTGCGGTTCGTCAAGCGGTCGGACAAGCGCGTAGAGCCTGTGTGTGAACACTTTGGCGTGTGCGGCGGTTGCAAGTGGCAGAATCTGCCATACGATGAGCAACTGCGTTACAAGACCGAGCAGGTGCGCGACCAACTTACCCGCATCGGCAAGGTGGAGTTGCCCAAAATCAGCCCGTGCCTCGGCTCTGCCAAACAGTTGTTCTACCGCAACAAACTCGAATTTACCTTTGCCGACCGCCGTTGGCTGACCTACGAGGAGATTGCCGCAGGCGGCGAGATAGCACCTGCACCCGCGTTGGGCTTCCACGCTCCCAATATGTTCGACAAGGTGCTGGACATTAACAAATGTTGGTTGCAGGCGGATCCGTCGAACGAGATTCGCGACGAGATAAAACGTTACTGCATAGAGCACGGTTATTCGTTCTACAACGTGCGTGAACATCAGGGGCTTATGCGCGGCATAATTATCCGCACCGCCTCGACTGGCGACGTGATGTTGAGCGTCATATTCAATGAGAATGACCAACCGCGCATAAAGGCTTTGCTCGATTTTGTACACGAGCGTTTTCCGCAAATCACCTCGCTCATCTATTTCGTGAATGAGAAATGGAACGATTCGCTGACCGACCAGACGCCCGTATGTTATTGGGGCAAAGACCACATATTCGAGGAGATGGAGGGGTTGCGCTTCAAGGTGGGACCCAAATCGTTTTATCAGACCAACTCGGCGCAGGCATACGAATTGTATAAGGTGGCGCGCGAGTTCGCCGACCTCGAACCCACCGATACGCTCTACGATCTCTATACGGGTACGGGTACGATTGCCAATTTCTGCGCCCGCCGGTGCAAAAAAGTGGTCGGTGTGGAGTATGTTCCCGAGGCGATAGAGGACGCGAAGGTCAATTCTGCGATTAACGGTATAGAGAATACGACGTTCTATGCGGGCGATATGAAAAAGGTATTGGATAAAGCGTTTATCGAGCGCAACGGTCGTCCCGACGTCATCATACTCGACCCGCCGCGTGCAGGCGTCGATGAACCCGTGATAGATGTGATACTCGCCGCCGCGCCCGAGCGCATAGTCTATGTAAGTTGCAATCCTGCCACGCAAGCACGCGATTTGGCATTAATGAACGGGCAATACAAGGTGGTCGCAGTGCAGCCTGTGGATATGTTCCCGCATACGCACCATGTGGAAAATGTGGTGAAATTAGTACGGCGATAGATACTTTTTTCGTATAACCAACGTTATATAAACAGATTGTTTAACAATAAAAAAAGCAAATCGTTATGAAAAAGATGATTATTGCGGCAGTGGTTGCTTTGATGGCAATGCCCGTATTCGCACAGCAGACAGAGAGTTATCCGAGTTATATTCAGGTGAACGGTCGTGCCGAAAAGGAGGTTACGCCCGATGAGTTCTATCTCTCGATAGTTTTGGACGAGAGCGACACCAAGGGTAAGGTCGCCATTGCCAAACAACGCCACGATATGATTCAGGCACTGAAAGGTATAGGCGTAGATGTGGAAAAACAGTTGAAGGTGGTAGATTTTTCGAGTGCCTATTTCAAAAAGACTTCGTCGCTCTCGACTGCCAAATATCAACTCGAATTGAATTCGTCGGAGACGGTCGCCAAGGCATACGCGGCTTTGGGCAAATTGGGCATATCCAATATCAATATCGACCGTGTGTCGCACTCGAAAATCAAGGATTTCAAAATGGAGGTACGCGCCGAGGCTATGCGCAATGCCAAGGCAACGGCAACCGCTTTGGCGGAGGCTGTCGGGCAGAAGGTCGGCAAGTGCTTCTACATCTATGATTCGAACAGCGACGTTACACCGCGTTACTACAACAACGGTTTGGTTATGCGGGCTCTGGCTGCCAAAGCCGATTCGTTCGAGGCGAGTGCCGAGGAGGAATCGCTGGACTTCAAGACCATCAAGTTGTCGTATGATGTGAGTGCGAAATTCGTACTCGAATAAATTTTGTGGCAGAGATATAAAATCGTATCTTTACGGCGTTGAAAACCGCGTAAGAGAGTTTTGTAATCCTCATCGGAGGCAAGAACTGCCGGATAAGATGACCGGGTAAAACCCATAAGTCTTATTCGGCATTTTTTGTGCAAAAAATTATAGAGATTTTTTATGGAAAGAGATGCAGTAGATTTGGGTACATTGCGCGTGGCAACGCTTTTCCGCCGTTATTTCGTGCCGACACTCTTCGGTATGCTGAGCATATCGGCGATGACAGCCATCGACGGGATTTTTATCGGACACGGTGTCGGGAGTGACGGCATTGCGGCGGTGAATATCGGCATTCCGTTGCTGATGATTTTTACGGGACTCGGGCTTATGTCGGGCGTGGGGTGTTCGGTGATAGCGTCGGTACACCTGTCGGCAGGCAGAGTAAAGGCGGCGAGGCTGAACGTTACGCAGGCTCTGATTTTCGTTACTGCCTTCACGGTACCCGTTATCGCTGCCATAATGTTCTTTTGCGAGCCTGTGGCACGGCTGCTCGGCTCGTCCGATACACTGTTGCCACTCGTTAAAGATTATATGATGTGGTTTCTGCCCGGACTGATTCCGCAAATGTGGGTGGCGGTAGGGTTGTTCGTCGTGCGATTGGACGGCGCGCCGAACTATGCGATGTGGTGCAGTGTGGCATCGGCTTTGGCAAATATCTTTTTGGATTGGTTGTGCATATTTCCGTTGCAGGGCGGTGTCGCGGGTGCGGCGTTCGCCTCGACCATAAGTCAGGCAATAGGCGGAATTATGGCGTTGGCAGATCTCACGAGGTATGCCAAAACGTTGCGCCCGTATGCTCCGAAATTGAGCGCGAAAAGCCTGCGGCTGTCGTTGCGCAATATCGGTTACCACTGCCGTATAGGTTCGTCGGCACTGTTGGGCGAGGCAACGATGGCGATGTTGATGCTGGTGGGCAACCTTACGTTCATGCACTATATGGGCGACGACGGCGTGGGAGCGTTCGGTGTGGTGTGCTACTATCTGCCATTCGTCTTTATGGTCGGCAATGCCATTGCGCAGTCAGCGCAGCCGATTATAAGTTACAATTTCGGATTGGGCAACCTTGCGCGTGTGGCTGCGGCAGAGCGCATCGCGGTACTGACCGCGCTTTCGTGCGGTGCATTGGTGGCGGGTGCGTTCAGTGCATTCCCCGAGTTGTTGGTCGGGCTGTTCCTGCGCGGAGACGATGCGGCGGCAAGGATAGCAATAGAGGGATTCCCATATTTTGCGGCGGGCTTCGTGCCGTTCGTGATAAACTTGGCAATGATAGGGTATTTTCAAAGCGTTATGCGCGTGGTGCCCGCTACGGTGTTCGCACTCCTGCGCGGATTGGTGTTGCTCGTGCCGAGTTTCGTGCTGTTGCCATTGGCGTTGGGCAACACGGGAATTTGGCTCGCAATGCCAGTGTCGGAGACATTGACGATGCTTGCGGTGGCGACATTCGTACTCCTGCGGAGAGCGCACTGCGGGCGATAGTTGGGCGAATCGGTATTTATGCTTATATTTGTGCGTAAATTAGCGTACAATGAAAATCATCAAATTCGTATTCAATCCCATTCGGGAAAACACATACGTCGTGTGGGACGAGACTGGGCAATGCGTAATCATAGATGCCGGCAACTCGACCGAACGCGAGAACAAGGCGTTGGCAGATTTTATAGCCGAGCAGGGACTTACGCCCGTGTTGGCGGTAAATACTCATTGCCATTTCGACCATACGATGGGCGTGCAGTTCGTAAAGGATACTTTCGGCGTGCCGTTTGCCACCTCGAAAGCCGACCAAGTGTGGATAGACCGCTTCGACGAGAGTGTGGCTATGTTCGGCGTAAAGGCTACGACAGCACCGCAAATAGATATAGACCTTGCAGGGCAAAAGGAGGTGCGATTCGGCAACACCGCGTTGCAGGTAATCGCGACACCGGGGCATACGCCGGGCGGGGTTGTACTCTACGAACCGCAGAGCAAGTCGCTTTTTACGGGCGATACCCTGTTCCGCGAAAGCATCGGTCGGACGGATATGCCGTGGGGCGATTACGGGGCGTTGATGCACTCGATAATCGAGCGTATCGTTCCGCTCGGCGACGAGGTGGCTGTATATCCCGGACACGGCGATAAATCGACCATCGGACACGAGGTGTTGTACAATCCGTTCGTGGTCGAGGCTCTGAACGGCGATGTGAATTACAAATAGCGGACGGTATGCGGATAGATATAATTACGGTCGTTCCCGAGTTGCTCGCGTCGCCACTGAACGAGTCGATTCTGCGACGGGCGCAGGAGGGCGGATTCGTCGAAATCCACATTCACAACCTGCGCGACTACACCGACGACAAGAGGCGGACAGTAGATGACTATCCGTTCGGCGGCGAGGCGGGAATGGTGATGAAAATCGAGCCTGTATATCGTTGTATCAGCAAATTACAAAGCGAGCGACACTACGACGAGGTGATTTTCACATCGCCCGACGGCGAGCAGTACAATCAGCATGAGGCGAACCGCCTTTCGACGCTCGAAAACATCATCATACTCTGCGGACATTACAAGGGTATCGACTATCGCATTCGCGAGCACCTGATTACGCGCGAAATTTCAATAGGCGACTATGTGCTGACAGGCGGCGAATTGGCTGCGGCGATTATTACCGACTCGGTCGTAAGGCTGTTGCCGGGTGCGATAGGCGACGAAGCGTCGGCTCTGACCGACTGTTTCCAAGACAATCTGTTGGCTCCGCCGATTTACACGCGACCTGCCGATTTCAACGGGTGGAAGGTACCCGAGGTGCTGACATCGGGCAATTTCGCAGAGATAGAGAAATGGCAGGAGGAGCAGTCGTATGAACGGACGCGGGCATTGCGCCCCGATTTGTTGGGGGAGGAGTAGCGTATGAAATACTACATTATAGCGGGCGAACCGAGTGGCGACCTTCATGGCAGCAATCTTATGCGCGGTATCATCAAAGCGGACGCAGTGGCGCAGTTCCGATTTTGGGGCGGCGACCGTATGGCAGAGGTCGGCGGGGCGGAAAACCTCGACAAACATTATCGCGACACCTCGTTTTTCGGCATTGCGCAGGTATTGCGCAATCTGCGCAAGATATTCGGGCAGATAGCCGAATGCAAGCGCGACATAGAGAAGTTCGAACCCGATGTGATAATCCTTATCGACTACCCGAGTTTCAATATGCGCATAGCCGAATGGGCGCACTCGCGCGGAAAACGCGTGTTCTACTACATCGCGCCGAAGGTGTGGGCGTGGAAGGAGTTTCGCGTCAAGGGCATACGCCGATATGTCGATAGGCTATATACGATTTTCCCGTTCGAGACGGAGTATTTCCGCAGCAAGAGAATAGAGCCGATTTTCAAGGGAAATCCGCTTGTCGATGCCATTGCTCAAAGGCGTCCGTCGTTGCCGACGCATGAGCGGTTTTGTGCCGAAAACGGGCTTGACAATCGCCCGATTGTGGCATTGCTGGCTGGCAGTCGGCGCACGGAAATTGCTGCAAATCTGCCCGATATGGTGGCATTATCCCGGCAGTTCCCGACACGTCAGTTCATGGTTACGGGTGTGTCGTGGCTCGATCGCAAGATATACGACGATATAATCGGCGATTCTGGCGTGCGCTATGTGTGCGACAAGACATACGAAACGCTGAATGCGGCTGAGGCTGCGGTAGTAACGTCGGGAACGGCGACGCTCGAAACGGCGTTGATGGGGATTCCCGAGATGGTGCTATACCGAGTGCCGAAACTGTACGAAATTTTACGCCCGTATGTGCTGAAAATCCCGTACATTTCGCTCGTGAACATCAACCTCGGTCGCGAGGCTGTGCGCGAAATAGTTACGGCGCGCTTCGACATCGGGCAGGCGACAGCCGAGTTGCGCTCGATACTCGAAGGCGGCAGCAAACGCGAAAAAATGCTCGGCGATTTTGCCCGGTTGCGTGCGATAATCGGTGGCGAAGGTGCGAGCGATCGCTTTGCAGCTGATATGGTCGAACATTTGAAATCGGTAGCAAAATGAAGATAATTTGTGTCGAGGGCGGTCTTGAAAAGGCGGGTGGCGAGTATCTGACCGTGCGCCCCGATTCGGCGGTATTGCGCGAAAACGACGATTTCTATCTGCCTCATTTTTCGGACGATATTGTGTGCGGTTGCGGTGCGTTGGTGCGTATCGACCGCTTGGCAAAGTGCTTGGACACCAAATTCGCCGCGCGTTGCTACTCGGTAATCGGTGCGGGTGTGGCATTCGTGGCTCGCGACATTATGCAGCGCGCCATTGCGGATGGCAGACCTTGCGACGAGGCGTATTGCTTCGACCGCTCGTTTGCCGTATCTCCCGAGTGGATCGAGGTGTCGGAAATCGGCGAGGCAACCGAATTGAAATTCGTACTCGGACAAAAGCGAGGCTGTGTAAATGTCGAAAATCTGCGCACGCTGATAGATGCGGGCATCGCCCGTGCGTCGCAACTCGCCACACTCAAAACGGGCGATATGGTCTATGTCGGCATATCCGCTTCGACAGAGGTCGTGGCAGGCGACCGAATCGAGGTCGGCTTCGGCGATAGACAACTGCTTTGTTTCGGAATAAAATAGGGGATATGTTGCTACACGAGAGACTGAAAAATTATCGGCTGATACTCGCTTCGGGTTCGCCGCGCCGCAAACAGCTTTTGGCGGATTGCGGATTGGAGTTCGAGTGCGCTCCGCGATTCGAATGCGAAGAGAGGTATCCTGCCGATATGAAGGCGGACGAAGTACCGGTATATTTGTCGCAACTCAAAAGCCGGGCGTGTCCGCTAATGCTTGCGCCGAATGACATTTTGCTGACTGCGGATACCGTGGTGATTGTCGATGGTACGATTTTGGGCAAGCCTGCCGACGAAACGAAAGCGCGGGAGATGTTGCGTATGCTCTCAGGGCGCACGCACAAGGTCGTTACGGGTGTTACGTTGCGCTCGACGGAGCGAACGCATTCGTTTTCGGTCGGGAGCGAGGTGCGATTCCGCGCACTGACCGACGAGGAGATTGCCTATTATGTAGAGACATATCGACCGTTGGATAAGGCCGGTGCATATGGCATTCAGGAGTGGATAGGGTATGTAGGCATAGAGGGCATTAACGGCTCGTTCTACAACGTTATGGGGCTTCCCGTACAACGCCTCTATATGGAAATCGGCGAGTTCTGCAAATAACACCTCGTTGATATGTTGTTGAAAAAATATGCGTTCACGCGGATATATATGCATATTGTTTTCATATCTTTGTTTCGAGTTAGGTTATAATACACGAAATGCTTATGAAGAAACTTTTTGCTATTGCAGTCCTTGCGTGCATGATGCTCGCAGGTTGCGAAAAGGGTGGCGAGAACGGTGAAATCGTACCTGCCATTAAACTGTCGTCGGAGAATGCCGTTGTTGCAATAGACGAAGCCGGTCTTTCGGCGGTCATATCGGCACTTGCCGAAGGTGCGACCGTAAAAATCGACGTAGAGTCGAATGTCGCGTGGAGCATTATTCCCCCCCCCGCAGAATCGGAATGGATTACGACAAATGTATCGGAAACGGGTGTCGAGTTCGTTATTGCAGCGAATGAATCGGTAGCGGCACGCGAATTTGGTTATGAAATCGCCTCGACAGGCAGCGACGTAAAAGCCACGATTACCGTAAAGCAGGCAGGAGTGCCGAGTGAGAGTGTAATATATGCCGTTGGTCAGGACGCCGTAACGGACAAGGGCATTTATTATGCGGCGGTTTGGCGCAATGGTGCGGAATCATTGCTGACTGATGGTTCGCATGACGGGTTCTGCAACAGCGTATGCGCCGATGACAAAGACAATATCTATGTAGTAGGTTGCGAGGCTGTGGGCGATTTAATCGACGATGGTTACTACGAGCCGTATAATCAGAATGTGGGTATTCTTTGGAAATTCAACGACAAAAATCCGGCACAGGTGGAGCGCACCGTATTGAGTGACGGCAAATATGCCACTTCGCCTATTGCGGTTGCCGTGTCGAATGGCAATGTACACATTGCAGGTTTCGACACCCCAGTTTACGACCGTCGTGTAATTTATTGGAAAAACGGCGAAATGCAATATCTGACGGACGGCACGACCGATGCTTTGGCATACTGCATTTGGGTCGATGGCGACGATGTATATATCGGCGGTTATATCCAGCCTGCCGACAACAAGCAGGGCGGTGTGGCCACGATTTGGAAAAACGGCGTGGCGCAGAGCCTTACTGATGGTTCGACCGTGGCGAAGGTCAATGCTTTGTATATGGATAACGGAACGCTCTATGCCGCAGGCTCCGAGAAGCCGTCGGGCGGTCGTTGGAAAGGCGTGCTTTGGGCAAATGGCGAGCGTGTAACCGACTTTACCGGCTATGTCGGCACAGAGGTTACGGGACTTTATGTAAAGAACGGCGACTATATTATCGAGGGCAATATGACCGAAACGGGTTCGGCTGCAAATATCTGCCCTTATATATGGACAAAAGAGGGCGCACAGAAAATTTCATCGGAAGTATCGACGTGCCAAGGAACGGCTCTCGCCGTAGATGGCGACGATATTTATGTTGCGGGCAACGAGTGTTCGATGGATATGACTACATATGAGGAGTCGTACAAGTCGTATGTTTGGAAAAACAAAGAGCCGCAGACGCTTGAAACGAAGAGTAACGATAACACCATTTGGGCGATGACCATTGCGCATATAAGCAAATAGGGAAAGTCGATTTCGTAAAACAATAACCGCGATAGGGTGCAGAGCCTTATCGCGGTTTTGTTTCGGGCAGTTGCGCTCTACTTTATGGTGAACGTTACGCCGCCAGTGAGCCAAAAGCCCGGTCGGCGCAGACCGCCGAAATCGCAGTAGCGTGTGTCGGTAATATTGGACAAATCCAAGTGGAGAGCAACCGCACCGATTTCGTAGCGAATGCGTGCGTCCAAAAGGAAATAGGGTTTGAAATCGCGCGTCTCGGTCTGCATACGCCCGTCGGCATCGTAGAGCAGATTGCCGTGCGCATCGCGCAAATAGGCATTGTAGGAGCCGTAGCGGTCGTAGAGCGTACCTGTCAGAGCGAAAGACAACTCCTTGACGGGGCGGACTTCGATGCTTGCCGAAAGTTTGTGCTGCATATAGTCGAAAACGCTCGATGTCTTGACATCTTTCAGTCGCGAGGTGGTAAGATAGCCGTATGAGAGTGTCGCACGGCGCAGGACGCCTTTGTCGGCAGTATATCCGCCCGCAGCCTCGATGCCGAAAGTGCCGAGCCGCGATTGCTGTTCGGAGTGCCACTTGTTATACAGCACCTGTCCGTTTATCTCCAATTCGTCGCGCCAAACCCAATCGATGACATTGCGCCCGTCGCGGTAAAAGAGTTGCGCCTTGGCGTACCACTTGCCGTGGGTATAAGAAGCCCCCGCGTGGTAGGTTATCGCCCGCTCGGGAACGAGGTCGAGATTGTTGATTTGAGCCGCCGACGTGTAGTAGAGGTCGGTAAAGGTCGGCAGTCGCATCGACTGCTCGGCACCCGCATCGACGCGCCAAACGTCGGCGTGGTATGCGCCCGTGATTGCCCATAGAGCAGATGTGCCGTATGGCGTAAAACTTACGCCCGCCGAGCCTGCGACATCGAATCGTGTCCATTGTTTGACATGACGCAGCCAAAGGTTTCCGACATGGCGCGATTTCGCCTTTTTGTAGTGTCCGCGCGGCGATGAGAGCAGTTCTCCGAGGTTACTGCTGAAAATATGGTGGTACATATAGTCGCCGCCGATGGAGGTGATGCCCGCCACCCAGCGCACGTCGCTCCACAACTCCGCGCCGATGTTGTCGGTATTGTGGTAGTTGGTCGGCGTGCCGCGGTGCCACTCGTAGCGGTCGAAATTCTTGCGGTAACTTGCGTCGGCGGTCAGTCGCACACGCCCCCAGTCCTTGACCCAGCGCAAAGAGCCGAGTGCCGTCGAGGTCTGCTCGAACTGGTCGCGGTTGTAGGCGGCATAGAACCCGTTGGAGCCGAATCGCCGACCCTGCGCACCTGCCTGAAAGTCGAAAAATCCCGCCTTTCGTGCATCGTATGTCATACGCAGATAGCCGTTGGCATTGCGAAAATCGGTGTTGTAGGTGTAGCCGTCGCTGCGGCGGAACGCCCCCGCAGCAAATAGCGTGAAGCGGTCGCGCGTAACGGCACCCGAAAGATTGGAATAAAAGTAACCGTGTTGTCCGCTTTCGAGCATCAGACGGAGATAGGTGGGGTAGAGCGGTTGGGTGCGGACGTTTATCGCGCCCGCGTATGCGCCTACGCCCGAAATGCCATCGACGAGTTCGATGCCCGAGATGCAGTCGAGGTCGATGGGCAGTGCATGGGATTGATGCCCCGTGCGGGCATCGGTGAAATTGATGCCGTTGAGCATCATCATGGTCTGGTCGGCAGAGCCGCCGCGAATCGAAATGTCAGCCTGCGTGCCTTTGCCGCTGCGCTCGCGCACATCAATCGACGGGCTGACGCGCAGAGCCTCCTCCAAAGTGGAGAGCGGCGCGGCGACTTCGACCGAGCGATTGAACAACGGCGTTTGCGGCAGTATGCTGCGCGAGGGGCTTTGCTTGCTTCCCACGACCTCGACCTCGTCGATTCGGGTGTTGCCGAATACGAACACGGTGTCGGTCTGCGCAGCGGCTTCCTCTGCCGCAAGCACGAGAATGGACATTCCGACTGCAAGTACGCCGATGGTTACTTGACGATGGAGGCTTGCGAACACTGCATAGTTCGCACGCAACCAACGTTTGAAGCAGGGAATCGGCTTCCCGTCAATCGGTTGTTTGTTCATCGTGTAGATAAATTAAATGATTTGTAAATAGGTGAATTATCGGTTATCGGCGAGCATTTTTGCGAGAAATGCTCCCGTGTAACTCCGTTTGCATGCGGCGATGTCGGCAGGCGTACCCGTGGCGATGATTTCACCGCCTGCCTCGCCGCCTTCGGGACCTATATCGATGATATGGTCGGCGACCTTGATGACATCGAGGTTGTGTTCGATAACGATGACCGTGTTGCCCTTATCGACCAACTTGTTCAGCACGCCCAACAGCAGGCGAATATCCTCGAAATGAAGCCCCGTGGTCGGCTCGTCGAGCACATAGAGCGTCCGCCCCGTATCGCGCTTGGCAAGCTCCGAGGAGAGTTTTATGCGCTGGCTCTCGCCACCCGAAAGCGTCGTGCATGGCTGTCCAAGCGTGAGATAGCCGAGACCTACGTCCTGAATGGCTTTCAACTTCGTATAGATGGACGGAATCGGCTCGAAAAACTCGACCGCCATATTGATGGTCATATTGAGTACGTCGTTGATATTCTTGCCCTTGTAACGCACTTCGAGCGTCTCGTGATTGTAGCGGTTGCCGTCGCACGCCTTGCAGCGGACATAGACATCGGGCAGGAAATTCATTTCGATGGTCTGCACGCCTGCACCCTTGCACTCCTCGCACCGTCCGCCCTTGACATTGAACGAAAAACGTCCCGCCTTAAAGCCGTGAATCTGCGCGTCGGGCGTCTGCTCGAACAGTTTGCGAATATCGGAAAATACGCCCGAATAGGTCGCCGGGTTGCTACGCGGCGAGCGTCCGATAGGGGACTGATCGACCACGACGAGTTTGTCGATATTCTCGATGCCCTCGATGCTGTCGTATGGAAGCGGACGTTTATAGGAGCGATAGAGTTCGTGCGAAAGTATCGGTACGAGTGTCTCGTTGATGAGCGACGATTTGCCCGAACCGCTCACGCCCGTAATGCAGATGAATTTGCCGAGCGGGAACGAGACATCGATGCCTTTGAGGTTATTACCGCGCGCACCGCGAATGACTATGTTCGTGCCGTTGCCCTCGCGCAAAGTCTGCGGAATCTCTATACGGCGACGACCGCTCAAATATTCGGCTGTAATGCCGTCCGATTTCAATATGTCGTCGAATGTGCCTGCCGCGACGATATGCCCGCCCAAACGTCCAGCCTTGGGACCGACATCGACTATGAAGTCGGCGGCACGCATCATATCCTCGTCGTGCTCGACCACGATGACCGAGTTGCCCGCATCGCGCAACTCTTTGAGCGTGTCGATAAGCCGGCGGTTATCGCGCTGGTGCAGACCGATGCTCGGCTCGTCCAGAATGTAGAGGACATTGACGAGTTTCGAGCCGATTTGCGTGGCAAGGCGTATGCGCTGGCTCTCGCCACCCGAAAGCGTCCGTGCTGCACGGCTCAACGAAAGGTAGCCAAGACCTACCTCGACCAGAAACCGCAACCGTTCGCGAATCTCCTTGACAATCTCCTGTGCAACAGTCCATTCGCGTTCGGTCATAAGCGACTGCACGTTCCGAATCCAATCAGAGAATGCAGCAATCGACATTGCCGAGAGGTCGGCGATATTCTTGTCGCCGATGCGGAAATTCAACGCCTCCTCGCGCAGGCGCGTTCCACCGCAGAGCGAACATGTGCGATAGACCACGAATTGCGACCGCCATTTTTCGCCATAGCGCGGAGCGTCGTCCTCGTTGGCAAGTGTTTCGTTGATGTACTCGCCGATGCCCTCCCATTGACGCATCTGCATTCCGTGCTGATATGAGAAGTCGTTGAGATTGACCGTTACTGGTTCGGGATCGCCATAAAGTATGGCGTTGATTCCGTCCTGCGATATGGTGCCGACGGGATCGTCCAATGTGAATTTGTATCGCTTGCCCAATGCCTCGATAACCGTGAAAATCAGATTCTGCCGCGCCTTGCCGAGCGGAGCGATGCCGCCGTCGCGAATCGAAAGTTTGTCGTCGGGAACTATCTTTTCGATGTCGAAAACAGCCTCCTCACCCAAGCCGTTGCATCGCGGACAAGCCCCTTTGGGAGAATTGAACGAAAAGGTGTTCGGCTCGGGATCCTCGAAAGCCACGCCCGTGGTCGGACACATCAGATGACGCGAGTAGTAGCGCAACGTACCCGATTCGTAATCGTGCAAAGCCATTGTCCCCTTGCCTTGCCGCATAGCCTCTTTGAGCGATGTCATTATGCGTTCGCGCACCGCCTCGCCTGCTGTCAGACGGTCGATTACCAACTCTATGGAGTGGGTCTTGTAGCGGTCGAGCCGCTCGCCTGCACCGAACTCGCGTATCTCGCCGTCGATGCGGGCATAGATGTACCCGCGCTTGGCAAGCGATTCGAACAGGTCGCGGTAGTGTCCCTTTCGACTGCGGACAATCGGTGCGAGCAACGCTATTTTGCGGTCGGAATAGTCGCGCAGGATAAGGTCGCAAATCTGCTCGTCGGAGTAGTGCGCCATCGGTTCGCCTGTTTCGGGCGAGTAGGCGCGCGATGCACGGGCAAAGAGCAGTCGCAGGAAATCGTTGATTTCGGTTACAGTGCCGACGGTCGAACGGGGATTCTTGTTGGTCGTCTTTTGTTCGATGGCGACCACAGGGCTCAATCCCGTGATTTTATCGACATCGGGACGCTCCATCGTACCGATAAACTGCCGTGCATAGGTGGAGAGCGTCTCCATGTAACGGCGTTGTCCCTCGGCATAGATGGTGTCGAAAGCCAACGACGATTTGCCCGAACCCGACAAGCCCGTGATTACCACGAGGCTGTTGCGCGGAATTTCGAGGTCGATGTTTTTGAGGTTGTGAACCCTCGCGCCCGTTATTTTTATGCTATCCTCCATTTTGCGGCAGATTATCCCGCAAAAATAGGAAAAAATTTCGGATTGGCGGAACTCGGGCTTTCAAACCTACCCAACGAAAACAAAATGCCGAGCGGAGCGTATTTAAGCCTCGAATTGCATAACTTTTGCGTATCTTTGCTGGCGAATGATTTTAATAATAGGAATATGCAGAAATCTAATTTGAAAATTCGGAGACTTTGCGGAATTGTCATTCCGTTGATATTGTGTTTGTTCTCCGCGTGTGAAAAGTCGGAAAACGGCGGGGGGGGGACGGACGATGTCGATGATCAGACGACGGATTTGACGGCAAACGGCACATACGCCAACAGTTTTATCGTTACCGAAAGCGGAGCATACAGTTTTGCTGCCAGATATATCGACGGATACAGTGTGCAGGGGGTCGCTTCTGCCGATTGGGTATGGTATGCCGCAGATGACAATAAGGGCGCATTGCTCGGCGATGTGCAGTACAAGTCGGGCAGAATCTCTTTCTCGGCGGGCGCAGGCAAAGGAAATGCTTTGATTGCGGCTTTCGATGAATCGGGTACGATTTTGTGGAGTTGGCATATATGGTTCACCGACCAACCGTCGATTCAACGCTTGGACAACGGCAAATTATTTATGGATCGCAATCTCGGAGCAACGAGCGCGGCGATTGCCGACGGAGCGAAAACATACGGTTTGAAATATCAGTGGGGGCGCAAAGATCCTTTCTATGGCGGCGACGCGAATGAAACCCGTACCGATACCGCATTCGATGCTGCCCGAGGCAAAACCATATTCAATCCTTCATTGTCGTTAGATTGGAAGACCGTATTGAGCAGCGACACAATCGGTACGGTGGCGTATGCCGTTGCGAATCCTACCACGTTCATATATACCGATCAATCGCTTTATACCGATGAGTATATCCGCGATTGGATGTCGGTGCGGGACGATTTTCTTTGGCGAAATATGAGCAATGGCTCGAAAACCAATTACGATCCGTGTCCTGCGGGCTATCGCGTTCCCGACGACGATGCATGGAGCGGAATAGGATATTATAACGTGTTCGATGACAACGATGGCGGGCGATACCATACGACCGAAGCGGGCGAAAAATTCTGGTGGCCGTTGTGCGGCACCCGCTGGGGCGATGAAGATGCCGGTCGTTTGGGTTATGTTTACGATGCGGAGAATGGCGGTCAGGGCATATATTGGATGCGCACGACCAATATGCGCGGAACGAATGCCGCATGTTTTTACATATTGGGCGGTTCGTATGCCGACAGCGGACACGGTATGTATCGCGCTCACGGTTGTGCCGTGCGTTGTACGCAGGAGAAATAGAAAGATATTTCGACTATATTGCATAAAAAAGAGATGCTTCAATTCGTGAAGCATCTCTTTTTTATCGGTCGAATACGACTATTTGAGCGTGAATCCGCTTATCGTACCCTCGAAAGTGGCGTGGAAATATTCGCCGTTAGAGAGAGCCGCTCTCAATTCGAGTTTGTAAGTGTTGTCGGTCGCATTGGTCTCTACGGTCAGAACTCCGCTCGTGAATTTGAGTTGATCGTTGCCCATCTGAACGTAACTGTATTCGGCATTGAATGTCGCATTCGCGGAATCATTTGTAAGAGTATATGTACCGTTGCCGAGAACATTTGTAGTCTTTGCCGAATCGTCGTAGATGTCGAGCGAAAGTTCGTAGTCGATACCGTTGTCGAGCGTACGCAATGTAACGCCGAGATTGTTGGTAGTTCCATAGTGTTTGCCCGTGGCGCGGGTTGCATCGAATGCTATGGCAGGGACATCGGCAGTCGAGAATATTTCCGATTCGGCAACCTTCTCGTTCGAAATGCTCTGAACGGCAGCTACAACCTGATAAGGGGTGTTCGGTTCGAGATTGTCGATAACGATTACCGAAGCCTCGTTCGCATGAGCAGGTTTACCCGATTGGAGGATTTCGTCTGCCGAAGGTACAGTTTCGCCATCACCAATAACGGTGTATGCACATTTTACGGCATTTACCGGGTTGACGTTAATGGAGAGCGAAGTAATATCCGCATTTGAGAGGCTGATTTGGACGGACGGAGTAACGTTGTCGCTATCGGACGAATCGTTGCAACCGGTCAGCATCGACAACGCAACCGCCGATACTGCAAATAAAAGAAACTTTTTCATAATAAATGATGTTAAAAAATTTTATATATTCCTGCAAATATAGTGCTTTTTTGCCAAAGGGTATTTTGAATGGGAGTAATTCCGCAAAATAATGTTTTGTGGAAAGTACTTTGTACGGGATTTACGGATTTATGGCTGCGATAAACGATTTTGCGGGGCTTTGAAAGCCCCGCAAAATAATAGTTGAACACGTTGGTGCGATGCAACCGTTACTCCTTGAAGGAGTGGATAACGATGCCGGAACGGAGTTTCGGCTCGAACCATGTCGTTTTCGGCGGCATAATGTTGCCCGTATCGGCGATGTCGATAAGTTGCTTCATCGAGACAGGGTAGAGTGCGAAGGCGACCTTCATTTCGCCGCTATCGACACGGCGTTTGAGTTCGCCCAAGCCGCGGATACCGCCAACGAAGTCGATACGTTTCGACGTGCGCAAATCCTTGATGCCGAGAATTTTGTCAAGTACCAAATCGGACAGCACCGTAACATCGAGTACGCCGATAGGGTCGGCATCGTTGTAGGTTCCCGCCTTGGCGGTCAGGCTGTACCATTCGCCACCGAGATACATCGAGAAATTGTGCAGGGCGGTCGGTTTGTAAATCTCCGTGCCTTTTTTCTCGACAATGAAATTTTGCGTCAAAGCCTGCAAAAATTCCTTCTCCGTCAAGCCGTTCAAGTCCTTGACGACGCGGTTGTAGTCGATAATGCGCAGTTGCGATTCGGGGAATGTTACGGCGAGGAAATAACAATACTCCTCGTCGCCGCGGTGGTGCGGATTCTTGGACATCATCTCCTGTCCGACGCGCGCTGCTGCCGCCGTGCGGTGGTGTCCGTCAGCAACGTAAAGTGCAGGAATCGAGGCGAATATCTCGGTTATGCGGTTGATTGCCGCATCGTCGTCGATAACCCAGAGTTTGTGTCCGAAACCGTCAGCAGCCACGAAATCGTACTCGGCGGGGCGGGCAACCGTGGCAGCGACAATCGCGTCGATTTCGGCATTGTCGGGGTAGGCGAAAAATACGGGTTCGATATTCGCCTGCTGGTTGCGGACGTGCTTCATACGATCCTCCTCCTTGTCGGGACGGGTGAGTTCGTGCTTTTTGATTGCGCCGTTGAGATAATCCTCGAAGTGGCAGCACATTGCGAGTCCGTACTGGGTGCGTCCGTCCATCGTCTGCGCATAGACATAGTAGCACTCCTTCGAATCCTGCTTCAACCAGCCGCGCTCCTGCCACAGGCGGAAATTCTCGACCGCCTTGTCATAAACCGCCTGCGAATGTTCGTCGGCGATAGGCTCGAAGTCTATTTCGGGTTTGATGATATGGAGCAGGGATCGCTCGGTCGCTTCGGCTTTCGCTTCGGCGGAGTTCAACACATCGTAGGGGCGCGAAGCCACCTCTGCCGCATATTCGCGCGGCGGGCGGATTGCCCGGAAAGGTTTGATTCTGACCATAGTCTTATTGTAAGAAGCGCGGGTGCAACATACCGATGAACAGTATATTGTGCCGCAGAATTAAACTATTTATTTACCTGAAAACGAGTGTTGCCGTTTACGAAATAATCGACGATTTGGCGTGCAGCAGCCAAGCCCGCGTTCATATTCGCCTCGGCAGTCTCGGCACCCATTTTCTTCGGCGTGGCGAAATAGCGTTTGCCGAATTTTTCCGCCATCTCCTCATTCGCCTCCGGCGCGATGTCGGTGATATATTTCAAATCCTCGCGCTCGGTAAGTGCCTGAATAAGCCCCGCCTCGTCGATAACCTCTTTGCGCGCCGTATTGACGAGCGTCGCGCCCTTCGGCATCGACTTCACGAGGTCGTAGCCTATGGATTTCTTGGTTTGCTCCGTTGCAGGAATGTGCAGCGACAGGAAATCGGCACGGCGGTAGAGTTCCTCGACAGAGCCGACCTGCTCGACGCCGTCGGCAGCAAAGACCTGCGGATCGGAGATGAACGGGTCAAACGCAATGACATTCATACCCAATGCCTTACCCTTGCGACCGACCAAGCGACCCACGTTGCCGTAGGCGTGAATGGCAAGCGTCTTGCCTTGAATCTCCGAACCCGTACCCGGCGTAAACTTGTTGCGCGAGATGTAAATCATAAGCGCGATGGCGAGTTCCGCCACGGCGTTGGAGTTCTGTCCCGGCGTGTTCATCACGACGATGCCGCGACGCTTCGCTTCGGCGGTATCGACATTGTCGTAGCCCGCACCCGCGCGAACGACGATTTTCAGATTGGGCGCGGCAGCCATCACCTCGGCAGTGATTTTGTCGCTACGCACTATGAGCGCATCGGCATCGCGCACCGCATCGAGCAGTTGCGCACGGTCGGTATATTTTTCGAGCAGGGCGACCGCGTAGTGTGCCGCCGTCAAAATCTCCTTTATTCCCTCGACAGCCGCCTTGGCGAACGGCTTTTCGGTTGCTATCAAAATTTTCATACCCTCAATCAATGATGTGAAATAAATGTGTTGCTCCTCCTTTTTCTCGTATGTGTAAGGCACTATCGTCGGCATCGCTGTTACTTTTTCAAAGCCTCAAACTCCTGCATACAAGCAATCAGCGCCTCGACAGCCTCCTTCGGGCAGGCGTTGTAGCACGACGCGCGGAAGCCGCCGACCAAGCGGTGTCCCTTGATGCCGACCATACCGCGAGCCTTGGCAAATTCGAGGAACTCGGGAGCCAAATCCTCTTTGCCCTCCGCCATCACGAAGCAGATGTTCATCAGCGAACGGTCTGCCTTCTCAACAGTCGGGCGGAACAGCGAGTTGCGGTCGATTTCGTCATAGAGCATCGTGGCTTTCTCAACATTGCGACGGTGAATCTCCTCAACACCGCCGATGCCTTTGAGCCATTTGAGTACCTCATTCATAACGTAAATCGGAAATACGGGCGGCGTGTTAAACATCGAATCGTTATCGACGTGCGTGTTCACATTCACCATAGTAGGCAGCGGACGCACGACCTTTTCGAGCATATCGTCGCGGATAATCACGAACGTAACGCCCGCAGGTGCGAGATTTTTCTGCGCACCGCCGTAAATCATCGCGTATTTCGACACATCGACGGGACGGCTCAAAATATCGGAACTCATATCGGCGATAAGCGGCACGGGCGAGTCGATGTCGGTCTTGTACTCGGTGCCGTAAATCGTGTTGTTGGCACATATATAAAGGTAGTCCAAATCCATAGGAATCTCAAAACCCTTCGGAATGTAGGTGAAATTGCGGTCTTCGGACGATGCGACAATATCGACCTCTCCGAAAAGTTTTGCCTCCTTTATCGCCTTTTTCGTCCAAACACCTGTATGGACATAGCCCGCTTTGGTTTTGAGGAAATTGGCAGGAATATGGAAAAATTGCGTACTTGCGCCGCCGCCGACAAAGAAAATCTTGTAGTTGTCGGGGATATGGAGCAATTCGCGGAAAAGCGACTTGGTCGAAGCCAGCACCTCCTCGAACTCCTTGGTACGGTGCGAGATGGAGAGAATCGACAGCCCCGTGTCGTTGAAATCGATTATCGCTTTTGCCGCATTTTGCAAAGCCACCTCGGGCAACACCGACGGACCTGCATTGAAATTGTACTTTTTCATCGTCTCTATTGTTTGTGTAAATTTTTCGTTTTTGTCAGCGCACAATACCTCACGCTATTGCAAAGATAACAAAATAATAAATGCGCAATACGATGAAGGGAATTTTTTTAGTGGCTCGTAAAATGGAGCAGGGTAGGGGGGGCAACCATCGCATAGACCTGCATCGGGTATCAGCACCCCGATTGCTTGCTCGGTTGTGCCACGACGCTTTTTTCCGCCATTGTTAATTATTTGTTTATTTTTTGCATAAAATTTTGCATATTCAAAAAGAAAATACCCTATCTTTGTACCTTGTATTATGAGACGGACTTTATCACAATCCCCGCACCTGCATCGCTTGCGATGTCCACAAAATGCAAAGGGAGATTCCCGCCTCATATATCGACTTTCAACCACCTCACACCCCGCACAATGCACGAATCAATAACACATAATACTATGCTTATGAAACACTCTTTCAACCAATTCGGGGGGGGGATTTACGCTGCTCCCGAAATCGAAATCTATGAAATGCCTGCCGAAAACGGCTTCGCAGGCAGTCCCGGCGAAGGCATCGACGACATAACGGGCGACAATGTCATCGATGATGGCGCAACAAACTGGTCATTCTAATCAAAAACTATTGCAAATTACGATTATGAAAAATCTTTTCAAATCAATGATGTCCGTTGCAATAGTTGCAATGGCATTCGCCGGTTGCTCCAAGGACGCGACCGAAGTTACAACACCGACCGTCAAAGGTGTTAAAGTACAATTCAAAGCCGATGTCATCGACGAAACCCGTGCGACACTCACCTCTGACGACGATGCAAATTTCGCTGCGGCATGGGAAGACACCGACCAAATAGGAATCCATGCTTATGCAATGGATAGCGAAGCAAATGACTATACGGACAATAATATCATCGGACAGCGAAAAAACAATTCATTTGAAACAACATTTGTTAATTGTCCACAATCGGGCGAAGCATGGGAATATTATGCATATTATCCGTACACTTCCAATAACGCCAGCGACAATGTGCTGATTCCATTTGGAAGCAGTCGTGTACAATACGACAATGCATACAATAGCCAATATGATATTATGGCATCCGATAAGGTGGATGTGCAGAATGCAGCGAACGCCGGCGAATATGAAAATGGAGAAACAATAGTTTTTTCAATGCATCGACAGACCGCCATTGCTTATTTCCATTTTAAGACAAACAAAGCCGAACTGCAAAACGAAAAGGTCGTTTCGGTAACACTTTCGGTCAATGACGGCAAAGAAATTGCTGCGGACTTGGTACAACTCGCATATGTTACCGAAAACCCAAGCATAGTCAAAACAACGAATGCTAAAAATTCCATTGAAATCACCTACGATGCCGACAATCAGCCTACGGCAAAGGATTTCAAGGCTTGGTTCAATCTGCTGCCTGTAAGCGGAGTAACATCGGTTACAGTAGAAATAGAGACAGAAAACTATGTTGCCATAATATCTCGAAACACAAGTGCAAATGCAATAAACTACGAAGCCGGCAAACTCTACAAAGTGGCAGGTACGATTTCTGATGACAAATGGGAATCAATATCTGAAGACTATTCGGGTACTTATTTGATGTTATCTCAAACAACAACAGATCAGAAATATTGGTATTTATCAGCAGAAATTACTGGCACAGGTAACAAGACTAGGCTTATTGCGGTAGATAGCGAATTAACTGCTATTTCAGAATCTACTACATTTGACAATGCAATAGATAAATATGCCTGGGTAATAGAAAAAGCGGGGATAAACTATACAATCAAATCTTTAAGTGAAGGAACTTATCTCGCATTGATAAGCGGGCAGAATTATGCGACGCTTGTTGATAATATTGGTGATGCAGAGAAAGTAATCATAGAAAGAGATGAAAAGAACGACACATTTACAATAGTATCTACATCGGAGGAGAGATATTTGAGTCGTAACAATACACCAAACAACAAATATTGGGCGTTCTACAAAACTGTTCAAACAGCGAATGGAATTACATTAATTCCTTATATATCTCGCGAGGCTCTTGCAGCACCGGTTGTTACCGCAACAGGAACGAACGAGGGCAAGATTGAGATAAGTTGGGACGCTGTGGCAAATGCCAAAGACTATACCGTAACATATACCAAACCGAATGCGACCGAGTCGGTAAAAGAGACTGCAACTCAAAATTCGCACACAATCGAGGCTACGGAAGCTGGCGAATATACGATTGCGGTCGTTGCCAATCCTTCGGACACCGATACATATAAGTCATCTGCCGCAGGCGAGGCTACGGCAACGATTATCGGCAATCCTGCATCGGTAACGATTACATCCATATCGGCAACCGCGCTCGAAGCAGAGTGGGACAAAGTAGATGGCGCGACATCGTATAATTGGGTAGTTAAGAAAGGTGAAGAAATAGTTAAATCGGACAACACAACCGATACGAAATTAAGCCTTACCGATACATTCGCCGCCGATACCGAATATGTGCTTTATGTTAAATCCGTGGCGACTGCACCGTATGGTACGCTCGCTGATTATGAGGCATCGGAGCCAAACTTGTTCTCGGAAAATCCTATCATCAAAGTTGCGGATTCGACAATCGAAGCGACTGCCAAAGAGGCAAGCGGCACAATATCGGTTACTGCCGAAAATGTTACGGCAGATGCCAAATTTGATGTTGTTTGCAGCGCAGATTTTATTAAGGCATCGCTTTCCGACGACCATACGACACTTTCGTACACCATCGCGGCGAACGAATCAGCAGAGGAGCGTACAGGAACTATAACAATCACTTTGACCGAAGGCGAGCACAGCGACGAGGCGGTTATCAATGTTAAGCAGGAAGGTTACAAAGAGAGCAATGTTTATACGCTTGTTACCGATGCTTCGACGCTTGCGGCAGGAGACCAAGTGATTATTGTTGCGGCAAAGTCAAATTACGCCATGAGCACCACACAGAACTCAAATAATCGTGGACAGGAAGCCATAACAAAGAGCAATAATACCATAGACTTGACTGGCAAGGACAATGTTCAAGTGTTTACTTTGGAAACAGGCAAAACCGATGGGTCATTTGCATTCAATACTGGTTCGGGTTATATATATGCAGCAAGTACTTCTAAAAACTGGATTAGAACAGAGACTTCGCCATCCACTAATAGTAGTTGGGTAATAACCATAGACAACAACAACAATGCAACAATCAAAGCCCAAGGATCTAATACAGTGAATTGGATAAGATACAATAGCAGTAGTAACATATTCTCTTGC
>CAVKRC010000028.1:0-27692 GCA_963658625.1 bacterium | reverse complement strand
TGCCATCTTAGATCTCTTAGTTCTCTTAGAACTCTTAGAAAAAAGCGGCACGTGAGATGAAAACCGTTATACTTCAATACATTATGCAATTCACCATTCAACCAACCGATTTTGCCCCTGTGTGCGAGGGGTTGTTATACTGTTTCGATACGGGCAGCGACGAAGCGAAAGATGTGCAGGTCGATGTAATCGACGCCGACAGCGGGGACCTGGTCGGGAGCAAAGTGTTGCGCCACGTCAAGTCGGGTACCATAGACATAGCCCCGTATGTGCGCCGATTTGCCGACGAAGCCCTGCCCATGCGTACCAAAGGCTCGGCATTGGTCGAGGCTCCGAGCGGTCGCTACGTCGTAGAGGCGGACGGAGTGCGCTCGCGGGTGCTGACAGTGGCGGGCAACCGCATAGCCGTAGGAGAGAAGACATCGCTGACCACGATGACGCGCCGTCGCAAAATAGCCGTGGGCGAGCGGGACGAGTTGCGTCTGTTCGGCGGGCAGGGGTCGGTGTTCAACGTTACGATTCGTACCTCGGGCGGCGACGAGATTTTCCTTACGCACACATCGGCGTCGGGTGCGGTCGCGCTCTGCATAGACACCTCGGACTTCGCGCCCGATACGCGCAATGCGGAAATCGCGATAGAGTGCGACGGGCGCGAGATACCGTCGCTGTGCTACACGGTGGTGGGCAGATACGGTGCCGACCTGCGCCTTGCGTGGCTCTCGACGGCGGGAACGGTGGAGCGTTACACATTCCCGATAGTGCGCAGCATGACGCGCAATGCCGTGCGTCGGCGCGTGGAGAGCGAAAACGGAACAGGGCGCACCGTAGCCTGCACGACCGAGCAGACGCTGCGTCTGACATCGGCATACGAGCCGCATGCCGTGGCGGAGGCGATAGCCGAGATAGTCGCCTCGCCGCAGGTGTGGATAGAGGGCAAGGCGGTCGATAGCGAGGTGGAGGTGCTCTCGTCGTCGGCAACGCTCTACGAGTTCGGGCGTCCCGATTCGGTGGAGGTAGATTTGCGCATGGGAAGAGAGGAGGTGCTGCGATGATGAGGCTCTATATAGACGGGCGGCAGTGCGATTTGGCGGCAGAAGTCGCCATTCCGTGCGGTTTCGATGCGGAGCGTCTTGCCGATGTCGCTGCGGGTCGCGAGGGGCGGACATTGACGCTGTTGCTGCCATGTACGCCTGCGAATGACTCTTTGTTCGGACACTCGCGCGACATCTATGCCGCAAAGCGGTTCAATGCCGAACACCACGAGGCGCGTATAGAGTTCGGCACAGCGGTGCTGATGGAGGGTACGGCAGTACTCATTGCCTCACGCCTGGAACGCGGGGCGCAGGGCTATGAGGTACGCATAACGGGCGGTGCGGCGACATGGGCGGAACGGGCGGCGCACACCACGCTCGGCGAGGCGGCGATAGATTTCGATATGCACCTGACGCCGACCGACATCGCTGCGACGTGGGAGGGCGAGCAGGCGGTGAGATTTCTGCCAGTATGTCGCGGTGAGGCGGAGACAGCTGTGTCGTCGTCGCTCGTAAAGGCGCAGCGGGTGATGCTGACCGACGACTATCACCCGTTCATCTCGGTCGCGGCGTTGGTGCAGGAGATGTTCGAGAGTGCGGGATATGGGTTGGAGAGCCGGTTTTTCGAGAGCGAGGCGTGGCGGTCACTCTATGTGAGCGGTTCGTATCGCAAGGCGGACGCGACGCGGCAGAAGGCGCGTATGGACTTTCTCGCACGGCGCAAGGCGGCGGTGTCGGCGACTGCCGATGCGCTGGGGCGCGTCTATGCCTCGCCGAGCGTGGCTCTGCACTCGGTGGGCAACGTGGTCGATACCGCTTCGCCTACGGCGGTAGATGAGGAGGGCAGAACGATGGCGGACACATTCACAAACGGCGACTGCTTCCGGATAGATGAGGACGGGTATGCCTGTTTCGTGCCTGCGGTGGCGACGACGGCGGGGTTTTGTCTGCACCTCGAATACACAACCGACTACCGAATAGCGTCGCGGACGAGGTTGGCGGGATTCGACTGCATAACGGCTCTCGACGGGGTGAAGGTGCAGTTCGCCCTTGCCAACACCTTTGCCGACCGTCGTGCGGCACCGACGGCGGGCAACCGCTACCGCGTGGTGGTGTTCGACCACAAGGAGGGGCGCGAGTACATGTTCGGTTGCGGGGCTGCAATACTCGCCTCGTTCGCAACACGTTCGGCGTCGGTTGCCATTCCTGCCGATGCGGTATCGACGGAGTGCAGGCTGTTGTATCGCGATTCGTCGGCTGTGGCGTATGCCGAATACGGGGGCGACTGGGCGATGTACGACGGTTATGTCGGGGAGAGCGGCAAGACCGACGTCGTGGCGGACGTGCGCATTCCCGCCCGCAAAATGGCGGCAGGGTCGAAGCAGTTGTTGGACAAAATCGTATTCGGCGGTGCGGACGCCGGTATGACGCTGACGCTTTCGACGCGCTGTTCGCTGCGTCCCGTATTCTCGACCGAGGCGGGTTACGGTTCGCGGTTGCGGTTTGCCGACATAGCGGCGGGACGCACCACGCAACTCGATTTTCTGGCGGCGGTGGCGCGTATGTTCAACCTGCGCTTTTTCACCGACAACCGCGCCCGCAAGGTCTATGCGGAGCCTGCGGAGGAGTTTTACGGCGAAGGTGAGGCGGTGGATTGGAGCGCGAAAACGGATTGGTCGCAACCTGTCGCGTTTGCCGACATCGGCATAGATGCGCCGCAGTGGAGAGTGTTCGGGTACGGCGATGGCGATGCGGCGACTGCCGATTTCAACGCCGAAAACGAGACCGTATTGGGCGAGTGGCGGGCGGAGAATCCGCTGTACGGCACCAAACCCAAGAGCGAGGATATGAGGGTGGCGTTATTCGTGCCGACGGTGAATGCGACGGGCAGGGTGGCGGGTGCGCCGAGTGCCGAGATGATGCAGGTGGGCGACATCGGGGCTGATGAGGAGGGTGCGGAGCAGGGGTTTGCGATGCACATTGTGCGCTACTGCGGGTTGCAACCTCTGCCCGAAGGGGAGCGGTGGGTCTTTCCGCATGAAAAGGCGACCTATCCTTATGCCGCATTCTGCGGGACGGCGGGCGGCGAGCCGTTCACGCTCGGATTCGAGGACAGGGGCGGTGCGCAGGGGTTGCACCGCTATTATGACGAGGCTCTGCAGCGGGAGAGCGAACGGCAGTATCTGCGCGTGTCGCTGAGGCTGTCGCCCGAGGAGATGGAGCAGTTGCTTGTAGCGGAAGGGGCGCAGCCGTCGTTCCGCAGTCGGTTCCGACTGTTCGCAGGCGTGCAGAGCGGGCTGTACAGGCTGCACGGCGTGGCGGATTACGACCCTGCAAAGGCTTCGACGGAGTGTGTATTCGAAAGATTGAATGAAGATGATTGAACGCAAAGGAGAACATCGGCGACTGATGACGCCGCTCATAATCGAACTCAGGAATATGTCGGCGGACGCGGCTTTGGAACGGCTGTGGCAGGAGGGGCTTATCGACGTGCTTGCCCTCGAATATCGCGCCATACGTCGCGCCGTGGAGCGACGTTACCTCGCAGGCGAACACAAAACGAGGGCAATGGACGCCGTGGCAGACCAGTTCGGGTGCTCGTATGAGAAGGTGAGGAAGATAGTGTATGAGAGGTAGTGTATCGGGTATGACGGGGTTCTCATCACGTGCTAACGATTCTGGGAGATCTAGGAGAACTAGGAGTTCTAGGAAGCAGGGAAGGGGTTGTCGGGGATAACGGGAATCTCATCGCGTGCTAACGTTTCTAGGAGATCTAGGAGAACTAGGAGTTCTAGGAGGCAGGAAACATTAAAAAAACATTGCATAACTATAAAAAATAACCAACAATAAAACATTGCTGCCATCTTAGATCTCTTAGAACTCATAGTTCTCTTAGAAATAAGCGGCACGTGATAAGATAACCGTTATACGCAATAACAAAGAAAAACAGACACGTGAAAAGAAACCCGTTATACCCCAAAAACTTAACGAAATGAAAAAACAACCAACAATCAAAATTACCGATTCGGCGGAGGAGTGCGTCATCGACATCGAGGGCGTGATAGGTCTGTCGGAAGAGTGTCAGTTCGACGAAAATGCGCGGCAGGTGGCGACATACGCCCGATTCCGCGAACAGGTGGCGCAGATTGCGCAGATACGGTCGCCCGCGGTCATTGTCAATATCCGTTCGACGGGCGGCGATGTGAACGACGCGATGCTCATTTATGAGGCTCTGTGCGCGCTCGATGCCCATATAACGACCCGCTGTTACGGCTACACGGCTTCGGCGGCGACCATCATCGCGCAGGCGGCATCGGAAGAGTGTCGCGAGATTTCAGCCAACGGGCTGTATCTGATTCACAACTCGATGTGTGCTGTCGAGGGCAATGCCGAAAGCCTTGCAGGGCGCATAGACCTGTTGCGCAAAACCGACGAACGCATTGCGGGGATTTACGCGGCGCGGTCGGGGCGCGAGGCGTCGGAATTTGCCGCTCTGATGGGCGAGAACGGCGGCGAGGGTCGCTGGCTTACGCCTGCCGAGACCGTGGAGGCGGGGCTTGCCGACCGGATTATGGGCGAACAGCCCATCAAGGACAAGAGTTTTGTGCGCGACATCGCCGAGCGTGTGGTGCGTATGCTCGGGTTGGACAAGGCGGGCGATATGCCAGTCGCGCCGCTGCCGAAAGATACCAACATTCTGCATACGGGTTTCGTGCAGCAGCCCGCCGCACAGTCGGTCGTGGCGTTCGACGAGGGGCAGGAGAGTGCCGCACCGACCACGTTGCACGAGTGCGAGGATCCGACCGACCTCGATATTCGACCGAGTGCCAATGCGAAGGCGTATGACGCGGACGCAAAGGGAATGAGGGAGAATGTGTAGGGGGTATGACGGGTTTCGTATCACGTGCGGCTTTTTCTAGGAGATCTAAGAGAACTAGGAGTTCTAGGATAGCAGGAAACTATTGCAAGACATAAACAAAGGTAGATACCAACTCACGCGCAAAATGCGCGTGTGGTACGATGCTTATTCGATTTGCGTTGCTGCGCGCAACGCAAAAGGTTAGACTTGGCTTTGCCAAGTCCCCCGCACAGGCGGGGGATTTAGGGGGTGGGTAACACGGGAAATACCCCGAGATTCAAGATATCCTTGACATTAAATAACTTATAAACTTAACTAATACCTAAAAACAATGCTTATCGAAAATCCGAAGACCTACAAGGGTCAAGAAGTGGAAACAATCTTTTTCCGTCCGTCGTTCTGCGGTAAGAGCGCGGAGGAGTTGGGAATCAGAGTAATTTACAATATGCCAGTGCCTACGACCGTGCAGGTGTGGAGCCGTGCCGACAACGTATTGCAGAAGTATGCAAGCGGTTGGAGCGGCGGAGCGAAATCGCGCAAACTGCAAAAAACGATAGATATGCAGAAGGTCAAGGCGGAGACGGCATTCTCGGCATCGGACTACTTCGCGATGGTGTTCGAGCAGATTACGGGCAATGCCGACGTGAATATGGGCGATTTGACGGGTACCGACCTCGAAAAGGCGGAGACCGAACTGTTCCGTCAGGCGATTGCCGAGAGCGTGCGCGCGACCATGTGGTTGGGCGACACGGCGGGCGAGGTGTCGTCGTTGAAGACATTTAACGGCTTCCTGAAAGCGATAAAGGAGGCGGACGAGGTAGAGGACAAGAATAAGGAGATTGCGATGAGGACTTACATTCCGGACGATCTCGAAAAGGTGAGCGACTTGTTCGACACCGCATGGAATCTCTCGTCGGAGGAACTCAAATGCCTGCGCTCGGAGGGCAATTTGGTCTATTTCGTAAGTTCGGGGCTGGTGCGTCGCTACGAGAGCGAACTGGACGCTGCGGGTACCGATTCGGCATACCGCGAGCGCATCGACGGCAGAGAGCATCTGTTCTATCACGGCATTCCCGTCGTGGAGGTTGCGCTCGGCAAGTACAGCGAGGAGCAGACCTACGGCAAGGAGTTCTGCATACTGACCGACCGTCGCAATATGGTGCTTGCGCTGAACACCGCCGATATGCCTGAAAACGAGGTGCGTATGTGGTACAATCCCGACGAGATGGAGAACCGTCAGCGTGCGGTGTTCCTTGCGGGGGCGGATATTCTGGACGCCCGTTTGGTGTCGGTCTGCATGGCGCAGGAGGAGTAGCGTGCCATGGCAACCTCGAACAGGGATTATAAACCCGTAGGCGGAGTTGCAAGGGCGGTGCTGTATGCGCCGGGCGACGCAACAGGCGTCGTATTCGATGACGGGCATTGCACTGCCGCGTTCGAGTGCGAGGGGGTGGAAGTGGCACTGCTCGACGACATGTCGTCGTTCGAGGAGTGCGCCGCCTCCGACGCAGGCGCGGTGTCGGTGGTGCATACGCTGACGCTCGTAGCCCGTCGCAACGATGCCGTGGCGTGGCTTGCACCCGACTTCGCGGAGCGTGCGGCACACGAAGGATTTGTCGCCGACATCGTACTCAATGACGGCAGGCGGTTGTTGGGAGGCTGTTCGGAGACGTTCGGCACGGAACAACCGTTGCGCCTCGTGTCGCTAAAAAGCGCGTCGCACTGCCGCCTTTCGCAGACTCCGACAGTTACGCTGACGCTGAGGGGAGAAGATGGGGAGTTGGCAAGTCAAGTATAACGGGAATCTTATCACGTGCTAATGTTTTCTAGGAGATCTAAGAGAACTAGGAGTTCTAGGAAGCAGGAAACATTAAAAAACATAGCATAACTATAAAAAACATTGCTGCTATCTTAGATCTCTTAGAACTCGTAGTTCTCTTAGAAAAACGGCACGTGAGACGTTGCCCATCATACCCAATCACAATTATTATTCAAATGAAAAAACACCACATTTGCGGCGTGGGCAATATTGCCGAGCCGCTGCTGCCCGTCGCTGCGCCCGTAGTGAGCGGCGAATACTGGCGTTGGGGCAGCGATAACCGTTTTCCTGCGGCGTTGTCCGCCATGTCGCGCCGCTCGACTACGCACCGCCGCATAATAAACGACAAGGCGGATTACATCACGGGCAAGGGATTCGCCTACGATACGGAACAGCCGCTGCTCGGCAGGTTCGTAGCCCGTGCGAACGGCTGCGGCGAGAGCCTGCGGCAGGTCATCGCCAAAATCGCGTTCGACAAATCGTTGTTCGGCAACGCCTTTTTGGAGGTGGTTACCGACGAGACGCACTCGTTCCTTGCGCTGTATCATCAGGACGCTTCGCGCTGTCGGCTTGCGCGCGACTCGAAGCACGTTCTGCTGCACCACAACTGGGACGCATTTTCGATGAAGGAGGCGGTGTCGCTGCCGCTCTACCCTGCCTTCGAAAAACGCGAGGAGGACGGGACGCTGCGCTCGATAGTACACTACAAGGATTACGAGCCGATGTTCGCCCACTACGGCGTGCCGCCGTACATAGCGGGAATGAATGTGTCGGCAATAGCCTACAAGACAGACCGTTGGAACATTTCGCGATTGGACAATTCGTTTCAGTTGTCGGGCGTGATGATGCTCGACAATACGGTAGATGGCGAGGCGGAGGCGTCGAAGTTGATGCGTATGGCGCAGGAACGTTTCGCAGGCAATCCGGGTCAGGTGATGTTCGTAATCAAGGACGGCACCGAGAACGACCATTCGCGGTTCATACCGATTGCGTCGCAGAACGAGGGCGACTGGAAGGAGTTGCACGACCAAGCGGTGGGCGACATCGTGGTGGCGCACTCGTGGTTCCGTTCGCTCAGCGGGTTGGACTACTCGTCGGGATTCAACGCGGAGCGCATACTGCACGAGTACGAGGTCGCGCTCAACACAGTCATTTTGAGCGAACAGGCGGAGATTATGGAGCCTGTGGTGCGCATTATCGGCAGGGTGCTGGGTGTCGATGCCTCGTCGCTGCAAATAGTCAATCGACCGCCGACACGCTCGAAACCTATCTATATGCGTGTGTGGGAGGCGCGCAAGGCGGACGGGCTGGACTACGATGCGGAGGACCCTGCACAGCAGGTGTTCCTCTCGGAGATAACCAAGTATAACGTAACCAAAATCGGATAGATGAAGACGATGATTACAGCCGGGCAAGTGGTGGCACTTGCCTTTGCCGACGGCGAATACATTGCGCCCGAGGCGATTCTCGATGCCGATATTGCCGCTGCCGAACACCGCTACATAGAGCCAGTTGCAGGCTCTGCGCTGTGCAGGGCATTGGCGGCAGGCAGATATGCGGCATTGCTGGCGGATTATGTCGCGCCAGCGTTGGCGATGGGCGTGAGGACGATGGTACAGCGCGCGCTGAATGTGCGCACGGGGCAGATGGGGCTTGTGCTACCCGACTGTTCGGGCTCGCAGACGGCGGTGCAGAGTGCGGCTGCCGAGTTGCAACGCTCGTTGGTACAACGCCGCAGGGCACTGCTTGCGCGCCTGTCGGACTATTTGTCGGCGCACGCCGCGGAGTTTCCCGAGTACGATGCGTCGCAGGACGCGATGAAAAGATGCACGATAGATGGAGGGATTGTTCAGATATATTAACGCGACGCTATTGGCACTTGCCGCGCTGTTCGCACCCGTGCAGCCGCTTGTGGCGTGTGCCGTACTCTTTATCGGCATAGATTTTCTGACGGGTGTCGCAGCCGACCGCCGTGTCCGTCTGGACGCGGGCGAGCGGTGGTATTTCGAGAGCCGCGAGGCGTGGCGCACGGTGCGCAAGGCGGGATTCGTGATTATCGCGATAGGTATGGCGTGGCTTATCGAGGTGTGCGTGCTCGATTTTATGGAGTTGCACCTGACGCGAATGTTCACGGGATTCGTGTGCGGCGTGGAGATGTGGTCGTTCCTCGAAAACGCATCGGTACTCTCGGACGCGGCGTTGTTCGGGTGGCTGCGGAAGTATGTACACAGACGAATAAGAAAGGAGATTGGAGATGAGTAAAAAGGTTTTGCCGCGAGGGTTGCGCAATCGTAATCCGGGCAATATCCGCTGTTCGGCAGTGCGTTACAAAGGCGAGTGCAGCGAGGGCGACAAGGACGGATTCCGTCGGTTCGAGAGTATGGCGTGGGGCTATCGGGCGATGTTCGTATTGCTGCATACCTACTCTCTGCGCTATGGCTGTCGGTGTATTGCCGATATGATTGCGCGCTACGCGCCGCCGTCGGAGAACGATACGGCGGCGTATGTTCGGCGCGTCGGAAAGGCGTCGGGGGTAGATGTGCGTGCGATAGTCGATACGTCGGACGGAGAGGTTATGCGGCGCATAGTCGGTGCGATGTCGGCGGTCGAGAACGGTGTGCCTGCCGATGAGGACGATGTGAAGGCGGGGTGGAAGTTGTTTGCGGCGGATATTGCAAAAAAGAAATAGGGAGTTTCGGACTCCCTATTTTTTGTTGAATTCGTTCATCGTGCGCTCCATACCGATTGAGACGAACGAGAGGATTGCGTCGCCGAAGACCTTTAACCGCTCTGGCAGTTTGGCGCGCTCGTCTGCCGTCCACTCGCCCAAGACGTAATCGACCTGATGCCCGCGCGCGAAGTCGCCGCCGACGCCGAAACGCATACGCGGATAGTCCTCGGTGCCGAGCATCTCGGCTATGTTTTTCAGCCCGTTGTGTCCGCCTGCGCTCCCTTTCGGACGCATACGCAACTCGCCGAACGGCAGTGCGATGTCATCGACCACGACAAGGAGATTGGTGCGCTCGACTTTGAGCGTGTCGAGCCAGTAGCGTACAGCCTTGCCCGACAGATTCATATAGGTCGAGGGCTTCAACAGCGTAACGCTCCGACCGCGGTAGCGCAACTCGGCAGTCGAGCCGTAGCGTCCCGCGATAAAAGAGATGTTGGACGCCTCAGCCAAGGCGTCCAACACTTTGAAACCTATGTTGTGGCGGGTTTCGGCGTATTCGGCACCGATATTGCCCAGCCCTACAACCAAGTATTTCATTCTATACCGACGATTTATGCCTCAGCAGCATCGGCACCGCGCGAAGCACGGGTTACGCGGACTGCGCATACCGCCTGCGTCGCAGGAGAGATGAACTGCAAACCCTCGAATTTGAGGTCGCCTACGAAAATCGTTTGACCTACTTGGAGCGGAGTAACATCGACTACCAACTCGTCGGGCAGGTTCTCTGCCAAGCCGCTGACAACGAGTTTACGAGCCGACAGAGCCAACTTACCGCCGACCTTGACGCCCTCGGCAGTACCAGTCAGACGTACCGGAATGGCGATGGAAACAGGCTTGCCTTCCTGAACGCGGTAGAAATCGATGTGGAGAATCTCCTCGCGTACCGGGTGATACTGAACGTCGCGCAGAACGGCTTTCTCGGTTTTGCCGTTGAGTTCGATCTCGACGATGTAGGAGTTCGGCGTGTAGATGAGCGGTTTAACGGCTTTCGCATCTACGGTGAAAGCCTCGTTCTCGCCGCCGCCATAGATTACGCAAGGGATAAGTCCCTCGTGGCGAGCGGTTTTGGCTGCCTTTTTGCCGAAATCGGCACGAGCGGCAGCCTGCAATTTGATTGTTTTCATAATGTTTTGTTTTTTAATGTGTTACCTTCGGCGGCACTCAGCGCATACCCGCAGTATGCTCCCCATAACCGCCTGCTTTCGAGCGCAAAAGTAATAAAATTTTACGAACAGACCAACAAACGGCAAAATCTTTCACGTTACATACCACGCTGTTGGCTTTAATGAGGCATTTGCAACGCTCTTGTGGTCGGCGCGGAGGGAGGATACTTGCGTATCTGACTTTCGCGCCGGACACATACGAAGGAAGCAAATGTCCATTAAAACAACAGCAAAAAAGTTCGGGAATCACATTCCGTGATACCCGAACCCCTTGTTTTCAATGCCCGACACCGGCGGCTCACGCTGCGAGTGTCGTCAATCGGAAACTTCCCTGTTTGGTTACTCTGCAATTATTTCTCAGGTGCAGGAGCAGCCTCTTCTGCGGGAGCCTCGGCAGGTGCCTCAGCAGCCTCAGCAGGAGCAGCCTCAGCCTCAGCGGCCTTGCACTCTTCGCATTTCTCGCACTGCTCGCAGCAGCAAGCGTTCTCCTCAGCGGCAGCAGCGTTCTTCTTGCAGTTACCAGCGCAACCTACCATTGCGACAGCAGCAACCAAAACAACCAATGAAAGAATCTTTTTCATAGCATTTGATAAATTAAAATTAGAACATATGTTCGACCGCAAAAGTATGGATTCCAAATAAAAAATGCAAGTTTTTCCGCTTTTTTTGTCGAATATGTGTAAAAAATTCATATTTATCTATCGCGATGTACCGCTCGAAGCCCGTAAATGTGCGATATTTCGGGCGATTATCGTCGCACGAGTTCGGCGACGGAGATGCGCTCGCGCATCAAAAACGCTTTCGGAAAATTGCCCCGCACGCGCTCCATCAGCATTATCGCCTCCTCCTGCGTGGTGCAGTTGCCCACGGCGACCTTGAAATAGGGATTGTCGTAGAGGACGTGGCTCGCCTCGTCGGGATAGAGCGCGTCGAAACTCTCGCGCGCAGCCATCGCTTCGGCGCGTGCCGTAGGTGCGTTGCTCATAAAAATCACGATGCGGTAGCCCGCGACGCTCTTGCGTTCGCTGCCCTCGGCACGAAGCACGAGGTCTGCCGCCGAGCCGTGTTCGACCACGCGCACGGTGTTGCGGACGGTTTGCAGCGAATCGACCTGCACGGGCGAGGCGAGGTGCTGCTTGAATGCGGAGAGGTTTTGTGCCGTCGCCGTGCCTGCAAGCAGGGCGAACAGGGCGAGTATGGTTGTGTGTTTCATAGTTTTTTAGTGGCTAGTGATTAGTGACTAGTGGCTAGACCATTCGGTGTAGAGCGATAAATAAAAATATGAATCATAATGACTTTTGCAAAGAAAGAAAACTAGTCACTAGCCACTAATCACTAGTCACTGAACTTAAAAATTCTTTCAGCGGCATACGCTCGACGGCTATGGTGCGGGTGGCGGACATCACGCGGATTTGTGCCTCGAAGGCGATGTCGATACCATCGTAGTTGCCTTTGCGCACCGCTCCGACCAATGCGAACGCCGCAAGCGGATTGGAGAGGGAAACCGCCACGGGCAGAGCCACCTCTGCGCTCTCGGCGCGTTTTGGAATCTGCACCGCCTCCATAAGTCGCAGGTTCGCCACCTTGCGCTCGTTCATATAGACCGTGCCTTTGGCATCGGTGAGCGTGGGCGAGTAGCCCGTCATATTGCGGACGCGCAGGCGGATTGTCCACCCGTTCTCCATATTGCCGCTCACGCCCTCGACCGATTCGATGCGCATCTTTTCGCGCAGACGTTCGCGTTGCGCCTGCTTGTTGCAGCCCACCAGTGCGAGGAGGGCGAGCAGGATTAAAGTATAACGTAATTTATTCATATTAAGGTCGTTTTGCAATGTAAATCTGTGCTATCCCGCAACTTTGCGAGCGCGAGCGCACGTCGGTGAAGCCTGCGCGTTCGAGCATCGCCCGAAACTCGGCAGGCGCGGGGAACTTGTCCACCGATGCAGGCAGGTATTCGTAGGCGTCGCGGTTGTGCGAAATCATACCCCCGACAACGGGCAGCAGGCAGTGGGAATAGAGCCTGTATGCCCAACGCACAATCGGGGAGGTCGGGTTGGAAAACTCCAATATGACGAGCGTGCCGCCGCTCTTTATGGTGCGCATCAACTCGGCGAGCGAGGCTTCGCGATTCTCGAAATTGCGTATGCCGAAGCCGATGGTCGCAGCATCGACGCTCGCGGCAGGCAGGTCGATATGTTCTGCCCGGCACTCGGTGAGCGTTATGCGCTCGTCCAGACCTATGCGCTCGATTTTGCGTTGCGCTGCGGCAAGCATCTGTGGCGAGAGGTCGGCTCCGCACACCGAGCAGTCGCGTATGCGGCGTGCCATGGCGATGGCGAGGTCGCCCGTTCCCGTGGCGAGGTCGAGTATGCGTTTGGCTCCCGTGCGACGCACTATGCGCACCACGCGCTTGCGCCACAGGCGGTCGATGTTGAACGAGAGAATGTGGTTGAGACGGTCGTATGTCGGCGCAATGTCGTCGAACATACGGCGTACCCGTTCGTGCTTGGTTTCGGTGTCGGTAGTTCTATTCATATCTTATTGCTTCTGCGGGACGTATGCGTGCTACGAGCGTGGTGGCGACTGCCGAGAGCAGTACTATGGCGGCGGCGAAACCTGCGTCGAGGGCGATAATCCACCCCGCACCCAATTCGACCGGCACTGCCGATACGCCGTAGCCCTCGGCATCGAGCGTTACGATGTGCGTCCACTGCTGCACGAGAGCCGAGCCGATGCCGACGATGCTGCCCCACGCAATGCCGCGCAGGACGATACGCGCCGACCGCTCGACGAAAATACGTCTCAAATCACTGTTGCGCATACCCATGGTTTTGAGTATGCCTATCATTCGCGTCTGTTCCAAAATCAGAATCAGCAACGCCGTAATCATATTGAACAACGCCACGACGAACATAATCGTGATGACGACCGCCGCATTCACGTCGTGGGTGCCGAGCCAGTTGAAAACGTCGTCGTAGAGCATTCTTGCGCTTACTGCCGCCACATTGTCCTCGCCCTCGTAGCGCAGTATCAGGGCGTCGTTTATGGCGTCTGCCACGGCGTCGGCGCGGTCGAAATCGGCTGTGCGCACCTCGTAGCCCGAAATCTGTTCCTCCGTCCAGCCGTTGATTTTGCGAACGTTGCGCATATCGGTCAGTGCGACTGCCGCGCGTCCGTCCTCCATACCCGTCGAATAGAGCCCGCAGACCTTGAACACCTCGCGGCGCGGCGTGCCGTCCTCCTCCATAAAGAGCAACTCGACTTTGCCGCCCGCCGTTACGCCGAGCCTTTGCGCGGTCGATTCGGGGAGTATCAACTCCTTGCGGCGATTAGTCTCGAAACGCGGCAATGCGCCTTGCGTCAGGCAACTGCCGAAGCCCGCCACGCCTGCTGCCGATTCCGTGCCTTTGAGCAATACACCTGCCGCTCCGTTTTCGGTGCGGATAACGCCGCCGCGGGCGATGTATGCGTCGATATGCACGTCGTCAGCCGTTGCACACGCTGCCGATTCGACGATTTCGCGCAGATGCGTAGTGTCCTCTATCGGCAGGCTCTCGCCCGAACGCAGTGAGCGAATGTCGGTTACGGTAACCTCTGCCGCCATACGCGAGATGAACGATGCCATTTCGCGCCGAAAGCCGAACACGACAGCTAACGTGAGAATCATCACCGCCACGCTGACGGCTACGGCAGTGGCTGCGATGTGTGTCATTGCCCCCTGTGCCGAGGTTCGGTCGCTCATGCGGCGTGCTATAAAACGGCTTGCGTTCACGGTATTGTAATTGTCCCCGTTGATTATTATTTTGGCAAAAGTAAACAATTTTTCCTACTTTTGTACGTCATAACACAAAGAACTTAAAACGGGTTTAATATGTTCGTAACAATGCTTGCCGCCTATGATGCGGCACAAAATCAGGTTATCTCCAACTTTACAACCTCGGAGGCTTTCTTTCTGATAATCGTTATCGCCATTGCGGGCTTCATCGTGCAGTCGCGTCTGCAATCGGTATTCAAAAAATACTCGGAGGTCGCCCTGCCCGACGGAATGACGGGCGCGGAGATTGCCGAGAAGATGTTGCGCGAGAACAATATACACAATGTGCGCATAACGCATGTCGCGGGGCATCTGACCGACCATTTCAACCCTGCCACTATGACGGTGAATCTCTCCGACAGCGTCTATTCGGGACGGAGCGTTGCGGCTGCCGCCGTTGCCTGCCACGAGTGCGGACACGCCGTGCAGCACGCCGAAGGCTATGCGCCGCTCGTTGTGCGGTCGGCATTGGTGCCGGTGGTAAGTTTCTCGTCGCGTGCGGCGATATGGGTGATTATGCTCGGACTGATTATGACCGCTTCGTCGTCGAGCGACCTCATCTGCTGGATAGGCATAGCGATGATTGCCATGTCGGCAGTATTCTCGATTGTTACGCTGCCCGTCGAGTACAACGCTTCGGCGCGCGCATTGGAGTGGTTAGAAAGCAGCCGCACCCTCGCGGGCGCACAGTTGGACGGTGCGAAGGTAGCCCTGCGCTGGGCGGCTCGTACCTACCTCGTCGCGGCTTTGTCGGCGATAGCGTCGGTACTCTATTATATCGCATTAGTCTCTGACCGCAGAAGATAATAATGGTAGCGTATCACGTGCTTACCTTTCTGGGAGATCTAGGAGAACTAAGAGTTCTGGGAAGCAGGAAGTGAAAAATAAAAGGCAAAACAACAACTAATAAAAAATAGTACGAAACATTACTGCCGTCTTAGATCTCTTAGAACTCGTAGTTCTCTTAGAAAAAAGCGGCACGTGATAAGAAACCCGTTATAAGCAATACCGAATGTACACATTTGACCATAATCTTTTCCTGCTGCTCAATTTCGATGGCGGAGCGGCGACGGACGCCGTGATGGAGACCGTATCGGGTACCGCGATGTGGATTCCGCTATACATCTTTATACTCGTTGTCGTTTGGCGCAAATACGGTTGGCGCAGTGCGGCGGCATTCGTCGTCTGTCTGGCGGCGGCAATGGGGCTTGCCGATATGCTTTGCGGCATATTCAAGCACTCGGGACCGCTCAAACACCTGTGGGAGAGTTTCCCTGCGCGTCCGCGACCGATGTTCACCGAGTCGCTCGAAGGGTTGGTACACGTCCCGTCGTATGCGCACGGGCGGTTCGGCACCGTATCGTCCCACGCGGCGACGGTGGTGGCTATGGCGGTGATGTCGGCGATGGCGATTCGCAACCGACTTTACACGGCGGCGATAGTCGTCATAACGTTGCTGATATGCTACTCGCGCATCTATCTCGCCTGCCATTTCCCGATGGATCTTTTGCTCGGCTCGGCAGTCGGGGCAGTGGCGGGAACGACGATGTGGTGGGCGTGGGAAAACGCCGACCGACTAATCAAAAAGCGGACAAAGTAAACGAAATCGCTATTAAATAGTTATCTTTGCATCGCAATTGAAGGAAAAACAATAAAAAACGATATAAAATGGAACAACTCAGCGAACAGGAGCAACTCCGCCGCCAATCGTTGAACGCACTGCGCGAATTGGGCATCAATCCCTATCCTGCCGAGAAATTCGAGGTTACGGCAACGGCTGCCGGCATAGCCGCCGGTTTCGATGCCGCGCCCGACAAATTCGAGAATGTAGCCATAGCGGGACGAATTATGAGCCGCCGCATTATGGGCAGCGCATCGTTCTTCGAATTGCAGGACCACACGGGGCGCATTCAGGTCTATATCCGTCGCGACGACATCTGTCCCGAAGGCGATCCGACGCTCTACAACACGGTATTCAAGAAGTTGCTCGACATCGGCGACTTCATCGGAGTAGAGGGCTTCGTGTTCCGCACCAATACGGGCGAACTGTCGGTTCACTGCCGTAAATTTACGGTCATATCCAAGTCGATTCGTCCGCTGCCCGTTGTCAAGGAGAAGGACGGGCAGACATTCGATGCGCTGACCGACCCCGAAGTGCGTTACCGCCAGCGTTACGTCGATTTGGTGGTCAATCCGAAGGTGCGCGAGGTGTTCGTCAAGCGTGCCAAGATAATCTCGACGATGCGCGAGTTTTTCGATTCGAAGGGTTATTTGGAGGTGGAGACGCCGATACTGCAACCTATTCCGGGCGGTGCTTCGGCGCGTCCGTTCGTTACGCATCACAATGCACTCGACATAGATTTCTATATGCGAATCGCCACGGAGTTGTATCTCAAACGACTGATTGTCGGCGGATTCGACGGCGTGTATGAGTTCGGTCGCAACTTCCGCAACGAGGGTATGGACCGCACGCACAATCCGGAGTTCACCTGTATGGAGATTTACGTCGCCTACAAGGACTACCGTTGGATGATGGAGTTCACCGAGCAGATGTTGGAGCGCGTGGCATTGGCGGTAAACGGCTCGACCGATGTGGAGATAGATGGTCGCACCATCTCGTTCAAGGCTCCGTTCCGTCGTCTGACGATGACCGACGCCATCAAGGAGAAGACGGGTTACGACATCACGGGGCAGAGCGAGGAGCAAATCAGAGAGGCTTGCAAGCGTTTGAATGTCGAAATCGACGACACTATGGGCAAAGGCAAGTTGATAGATGCGATATTCGGCACCTACTGTGAGGGCGACCTCGTGCAGCCGACATTCGTATGCGACTATCCGATAGAGATGTCGCCGTTGTGCAAGCGTCATCGCGACAATCAGGATTTGACCGAGCGTTTCGAGTTATTTGTAAATGGCAAGGAGTTGTGCAACGCCTACTCGGAGTTGAACGACCCTATCGACCAGTTGGAGCGATTCAAGGAGCAGATGCGTCTGTCGGAGAAGGGCGACGACGAGGCGATGATTATCGATATGGATTTCGTCCGCGCATTGGAGTACGGTATGCCGTCCTGCTCGGGTATGGGCATAGGTATCGACCGTCTGACGATGTTTATGACGGGGCAAACCTCGATTCAGGACGTGCTGTTGTTCCCGACCATGCGTCCCGAAAAGAAGCCTGTGGCTGACGCGCCGGAAAAGTATATGGAGATAGGCGTACCCGAGGAGTGGGTGGCTGTGATTCAGAAAATGGGCTATACCACCGTCGATTCGCTGCGCAAACTCTCGGCAGGCAAGTTCTTCAACGACCTGTGCGGGTTCAACAAGAAAAACAAATTGGGACTCAAAGCACCGTCCATGGACGATGTGAAAAAGTGGTGCGGGCAATAGCAGAGTATCGGGGATAACGGGAAACGAGTCAAGTGCGGCTTTTTCTGGGAGATCTAAGAGAACTAAGAGTTCTGGGAGAAGCAGGCAACAATCATAGATCTCGTAGTTCTCTTAGAACTCTTAAATTAAAAAAAGAAAGAAAAACATAAACCAAAAAATAGACAAAACAATTATGGCAAGAAAGAAAATCGTTGCGGGTAACTGGAAAATGAATACCCTTCCCGCAGAAGGCGTTGAGTTGGCAAAGAACGTTGTCGCAGGTCGCGGCACGGTTTGCGAGTGCGTGAACTTCATCGTTTGCCCTCCGTTCACCCACCTCTCGCAGGTTGTCGAGGCTGTCAAAGGCTCGGACATCGCTGTCGGTGCGCAGAACTGCGCAGCAGAGGCTAAGGGCGCATATACGGGCGAGGTGGCAGCGTCGATGATTGCTGCACTCGGCTGCAAATACGTCATTTTGGGACACTCGGAGCGTCGTCAGTACTACGGCGAGACTTCGGCTACGCTGAACAAGAAGATGGAGCAGGCTTACGCCAACAACCTCACCCCGATTTACTGCGTGGGCGAGAATCTCGAAGAGCGCGAGGCGAACCGTCATTTCGACGTGGTTAAGGCTCAAATCGAGGAGGTCGTATTCAACCTCACTCCCGAGCAGTTCTCCAACCTCGTAATCGCTTACGAGCCGGTATGGGCTATCGGTACGGGCAAGACCGCTACCGCAGAGCAGGCACAGGAGATTCACGCCTATATCCGCGAGGTATTGCGCGGCAAGTTCGGCGCGGCTGCCGACGAGTGCCCTATCCTCTACGGCGGTTCGTGCAAGCCGGCAAATGCTGCCGAGATTTTTGCCAAGGCTGACGTAGATGGCGGTCTTATCGGCGGTGCAGCATTGAAAGCGGAGGATTTCCTCGCTATCGGCAAAGGCTTCGCAAAATAATCGGTAACGGTTATATACTGAAAATGTGCCAAGGCTTGTGGGTTTTGGCACATTTTTAACATAAGCACAAAGGTAGATGCCAACTCACGCGCTTTGCGCGTGTGGCATGACTTGTATTCGATATTATGGTGGAACGACATATAAACATAAACGATTTCGACTATCCGCTGCCCGACGAGCGCATAGCCAAATTCCCGCTCGAAAGGCGCGATGGTTCCAAGTTGCTCGTCTATCGCAAGGGCGACATCTCGGAAAGACATTTTGCCGACATAGGCGATGTAGTGCCGGAGCATTCGCTCTTCGTATTCAACAATACGAAGGTCGTGCGGGCGCGATTGGTGATGCACAAAGGTACGGGGGCGCGGGTCGAGGTGTTCTGTCTCGAACCGCACGCGCCTGCCGACTACGAGCGCGCCTTTGCCGTGCGCGGAGAGTGCGAGTGGAGTTGCATCGTCGGCAACCTCAAAAAGTGGAAAGAGGGCGAGGTGCAGATTCCGTTCTCGTACAACGGTGCGGAGTGTTCGCTGCGTGCCGAGATTGCGGAACGCGGACGGCGCGAACATATCGTGCGTTTCCGTTGGGACGCCGATATGACTTTCGGGCAGTTGCTCGAATATCTCGGACGGATTCCGATTCCGCCCTACCTCAATCGTGAGAGCGAGGAGATAGACAACACGCGCTATCAGACGGTCTATTCCAAATTCGAGGGGTCGGTGGCGGCACCGACGGCGGGATTGCACTTTACGGACGAGTTGATTGCGTCGCTGCGCGAGCGCGGATTCGGCTTCGACGAGGTTACGCTCCATGTCGGCGCGGGTACGTTTCTGCCCGTCAAGGACGAGGACGCCGCCAAACACCCGATGCACACCGAACATTTCGACGTTACGACAGATGCGTTGCGCAAACTGCTCGATAATTTCGGGCGCGTGGTGGTTGTCGGTACGACATCGGTGCGCACGTTGGAGTCGCTGCCTGTGTTGGCGTGGCGAATCCGCACAGCGGGCGACCCGCGCACGGACGAGGTTATAGGGCAGTGGGAGGCGTATGACATCCCTGCCGAATATACGGGCGAGGAGGCTCTGCACGAGATTGTCGGTTATATGGAGGCACACAGACTCGACCGTCTGAAAGCCGCCACGCAGATAATGATTACGCCGCTCGGATTCCGCTTCCGCATTGTGAACAACATCGTTACGAATTTCCATCAGCCGAAATCGACGCTGCTGCTGCTCGTCTCGGCATTCGTGGGCGACGACTGGCACCGCATTTACGACTATGCTCTTGCGCACGATTTCCGCTTTTTGTCGTATGGCGACTCGTCGGTGCTGATGCCGTAAAATCATCTAACGACAAACACTGTTACCGCAGACAAAATCTATTTGTTTGCGGTTTTTTGTATTGCTGATTATCAATTTGTTGTACAGTTGTATTTCGCAAAACGAAAAAATTATTAAATTTGCGAAATAGAATTGAATAATTGATTGAATATGAAACTAATAGTGCGTCAGAAATATCTCGATAAACTTATATCGGCGACAGGTACTCCCGACATTAAGGTAATAACCGGAATACGGCGAAGCGGTAAATCAAAATTGTTGGATAGTTATATTGAACATATAAAGGCGACATTCGCCGATGCCAATATAGTACATATAGATTTTAATAGTACCAATTTCGAGCAACTTACAGAGTATCATGCGTTGAACGACTATGTACAATCGGCGTATATTCATGGGGTGAGAAATTTTCTTTGCATCGATGAGGTGCAGATGTGCAAAGGGTTTGAGCGTGCGATAAACAGCATTCATGCGAGTGAGAAGTTCGATATATACATAACCGGTTCCAATGCTTTTCTGTTGAGTAGCGATTTGGCTACATTGTTTACGGGACGCACATTCGAAATCGAGGTATTCCCGTTTTCGTTTTGCGAATTTTGTCGATATTTCAATTATCCCGACTTGCAATCGGCATTTGAAGCCTATACCAAGGAGGGCGGAATGTCCGGTTCATATCTTTATTCCGATATTCGGGATAAATACAAATACATAAAAGAGGTTTTCGATACGCTTGTTGTCCGTGATATTTGTCAAAAATATAAGATACGCAACAGAGTGTTGCTGGATAATATCAGCGATTTTATGCTTGATAATATCTCGAATATCTCGTCTTTGCGAAACATTGCCGATACTTTGGAGAAACAGCGTTTCAAAACCAATGACAAAACCGTCGGAGCATATATCAAATACTTGTGCGATGCTTTTGTATTCTACAAGATACGCAGGTATGATATACGCGGAAAACGTTATCTGATGTCGCAGGATAAGTATTATTTGACAGACCATTCATTCCGTTATGCCAAACTGGGAACAAAAAATCTGGACTATGGCAGAGTGTATGAAAATATCGTCGCGACGGAATTATTGCGGCGCGGTTATGAAATCTATGCCGGATTTTTGTATAAAAAAGAGATAGATTTTGTTGCTGTGAAACAAAACGAAAAAATCTATATACAGGTTGCCGACGACATTTCCGCGCCTTCGACTTTTGAACGGGAGACAGCCTCTTTGCTAAAAATCGAGGATGCTTATCCGAAAATGATAATTGCTCGTACCGGACACGAAACATATCAATATGAAGGCATTGCGATATGCGATATTGCCCGATGGCTTATAGGTGAGGAATAATTCTTTTTGTTGAGGCATATAAAAGCGTTACAACGTGTGCGGAAATGGTGTACATTTGCCGAAAATTCAAGGTGGTATGTGGAAAATATACGCGCTGTTGTCGGCTGTGTTCGCTGCGCTGACGGCGATTTTCGCAAAAATCGGAGTGCGCGACATCAACTCCAATCTCGCAACCGCCATTCGGACAACCGTGATTTTGGTGCTGACGTGGCTTATAGTATTTGTGAGCGGGCGCACAGGCGAGTTGCGTGCGGTCGGTTCGCGGTCATGGGCATTTCTGATTCTCTCGGGCTTGGCTACGGGTCTCTCGTGGCTTTTCTATTTCAAGGCGTTGCAGTTGGGCGATGCTTCGCGCGTGGCACCAATCGACAAATTGAGCGTGGTGTTTACGATTTTGCTCTCGGTGCTGATTCTGCACGAGCCGCTTTCGTTGCGGGTTATCGTCGGCGGTCTGCTGATATTTGCGGGCAGCGTGGTGATGATTTGCGGCAATTAGTGTCTGTCGCGGTAGAATAAAAAGTGTCGGCGGAACCCGTTAAGGTTCCGCCGACAGCGTATTACATCGAATGCGTTAGTAACTGAGTACCTTCGACGATGCGTAAGAGATTTTGAGCGCATTGGCACGACGCAACTCCTGTTTGACATCGGCGATGATACCCATTTTGGTATTGCCGTCGGCTTTCAGGCAGATGGTCATCGAACTGCGGTCAGCCTCGTTGAGCTGGTCGCGCTCACCTGCAACGAAGTCCAAGATGTCTTTGGTCGTCTTGTACGAATCGTTGAGTTGAATCTTCGGCGCAGTACCGAATTTCGCCTGCATTGCAAGCGTCGGAACGCCGATGTGGATATAACTTACGAGCGATTTCTTTTCGAGTTTCTGCACCTCGGTAGCATCAGGCAACTTGTAGCGCACCAGCAACTCCTGATCGCGCATGGTCGTCGATACCATAAAGAAGAACAGAATCATAAAGATTACGTCCGGAAGCGATGCGGTCGATATAGGAGGCAACGATTTGTCGCCCTTTTTCTTCATTACTGCCATACTACTTCGTCATTTTACGCGGTTCCGCCTCGGATACCTTCAACGGAACGGCTGTTGTAATTGCTTTACGTTGGTCCTCGTCCAAATCGCCGAAGCGTGCACCGAACTTGCTCAAAGCCACCTCATCGCGGATTTCGTTGAATGCGCGCGTGAGTTCGTTCTGCACATGGATATAGTCTTGATAACTCGTATCACGAGTGTTTTGGAGCGAGATTACACCCTGACTTACAGGATATACCCACTTTTGTCCGTCAGGCAAATCAATGGTCTTGTCCTCCTTCTCCGGCAGATTGGCATCGTTCAGAGGATTGAGGATAAACTCCTTGGCGGCGTCCTTCAACTGGTGAATGTCTATCAGTTTACCGCCTGCCATAATGTTACCGCTACCCGAAACGAACACAAGGAAGAGATTGCGCTCCTTGACCTTGATGTCCTCCTGCTTTACATTCGGGTCGGGCATAGGCGGCAATACACGCACCAGACCGGTATCGACATTCATCGTTGTTGCCACAAGGAAGAATATGAGCAACAAGAATGCGATATCCGCCATGGAACCGGCATTGATTTCCTGTACCTTTCTTTTATTTACCGGCATAAAGACTGTCCTTTCTATTTAACTGCGTTGCGAATCTCGGAGAAAATGGCTGCGAGAATGGTGGCAACAAGTGCGACATAGGTTACGATGATGCTCGATTCGGTCAGTACCAGTACGAACGGATCATCGAAGAAGCCTCCGGCGGAGTTAGGAATCGCAAGACCCTTGTGGCTCAATGCAATGCCGAGCGAGATGCCTACAACCACGATTATAATCGCAATCGAAGCAACCGCCTTCTTGATTCCTGCCGGATTCTTAATCATACCCTTGACGGCGCAGTAAACCACGGCGAGGACGGCTGCTGCCAACAGAATGTAACCCCAAATGAGGTTGGCACTGATGGCGGCTTCCGAACCGCCTGTTGCGATTGCCCAACCGAGCAATACAACCGTAACGGCCATAAGGATACCCAATATGATATTTAATGTCTTTTTCATAATTTAAGTCAATACAGTAGTTGAATGGTTACTTATTTCTTGTAAACGGTGAGCATATCCATCAGAATAATGGACGAATCCTCCATATCGTTTACCAGACCGTCGATTTTGGAAATGATGTAGTTGTAGAACAACTGCAAAATCACGGCTGCGATAAGTCCCATCAACGTAGTAAGCAGGGCGACCTTGATACCGCCGGCAACGAGCGTCGGGGAGATATCACCTGCTGCCTGAATAGCATCGAATGCCTCGATCATACCGACAACGGTACCCATAAATCCCAACATAGGCGAAAGGGCGATGAACAGACCGATCCAGCTCAAACCGCTCTCCATCTGACCCGTCTGAACCGAGCCGTACGATACGACCGACTTCTCGACAGCGTCCAAACCCTGATTGTAGCGATCCAAACCCTGATAGTAAATCGAAGCGATCGGACCCTTGGTGTTGCGGCACAACTCTTTGGCTGCGTCGATACCGCCGTTCTTCAAAGTCTCCTCAACCTTGGCGATGAACTTCTTGGTGTTGATTGTCGAGAGCGACAGGTAGAGAATACGCTCGATTGCGATAGCCAAACCGAGAATCAAGCACAACAATACTGGAAGCATCCAGCCCCAACCACCTTCGAGGAACTTCTGCATCAAAATGTGGTGCATCGACTCGCCGGCGATTTCAACCTCCGGATTAACAGCCTCTTCCTCTACTGCGGGAGCAGCAGTCTCCTCAACCTTGACGGTCGTCTCTTCAACAGCCGCAGGCTCCTGTGCGAAAACAGTTGCAGCACTGAAAGTCAAAGCAGTCGCTGCCAAAACCAAAAATAACTTTTTCATAGTTTGTTTTAATAAGTTAAAAAATTTGTTTTTCGTTTTAGTTTATGTGTTTGTTTTTAGTTTCTCAACCTTTTTCCGCCTTTTCGGACGCCCCGCGCGATTGTTCAGCCAATGGCGAAAAATCAATCCAATACGCGCACAATCAGCGCATTAGACTAACACTCACGCACGTTGCTCCCCAAAAGAACCCGTTTATCAGTCCGAAATATACAAAAATTTTTTCAGTTCGTGCAACCTTATGCGGTAAATTCTCCGCGAAGCGGTTCGGACAGCAGGCGTAAAAACTCCGTTTTCGGGAGATTTTTGCCCAACAGCCACATCAGTTTCGTAACGGCTGCCTCGCAGGTCATATCGCGACCGCAGACGACGCCGATTTTTTGCAGGCGCAACCCCGTTTCGTAGAGTTGCATATCGACCGCTCCGCTACGGCACTGCGTAACGTCGATGATGGTTATGCCGCGTCCGATAGCCTCGGCGAGCGTGCGCAGAAACCATTCCTCGGTAGGAGCGTTGCCCGTGCCGAATGTTTCGAGCACCACGCCTTTGAGTCCCTCGATTGCGAGCATCGCCCGCAGTGTCCGCTCGGTGATGCCGGGAAAGAGTTTGACGATTACGACGTTTTCGTCCAACCGTTCGGAGATGCGCAACGGTTCGTTTCGTGCGTTTTCGCTCGGACGGAGAATGTCGTCGCTGTTGTAAAAGATGTTCACGCCTACCTCTGCCAGCGGCGGGTAGTTGCACGAGTCGAAGGCGTTGAGTGCCTCTGCCGAGAGTTTGGAGGTGCGGTTGGCGCGCATAAGCCGATTCTGAAAATAGAGCGACACTTCGGGTACCACGGGGCTGCCGTCGGGACGGCGGGCTGCGGCGATTTCGATTGCGGTAATCAGATTTTCGCGCCCGTCCGTGCGCATAATGCCCATAGGGATTTGACTGCCCGTAAATACTACGGGCTTGGCGAGATTTTCGAGCATAAAACTCAGTGCCGAGGCGGAATAGGACATCGTGTCGGTGCCGTGAAGCACCACGAATCCGTCGCATTCTGCATAGTTATCGCGAATGATGCGTGCCAATTCAGCCCACCGCGCGGGGGTAACGTTCGACGAGTCGATGGGGGTCATCTTTTTATCGACAGCAATATCGACATTGAGTTGGCGCACCGAAGGGAACTCCTCCTCGATGGAGTTGAAATCGAACGGCACGAGCGTACCGTTCTCGTCCTGCCGCATACCGATCGTACCGCCGGTATAGATGATAAGTATTTTAGGTTTTTTCATATTTCTCACACGCGAAACATTCTCTTTGCATTTGCCGTGGTGCGGGCGGCGACCTCATCGGAAGCGACGCCTTGCAGTTCGGCGACCTTGTCGCAGACGAAGCTGACGTATGACGATTCGTTGCGCTTGCCGCGGTAGGGTGCGGGCGTAAGGTAGGGGCAGTCGGTCTCCAAAACGATGTCGTCGAGGCTCATTTCGCGCACGGTCTCTGCCACGACGCTCTTTTTGAACGTTACAACACCGCCGATGCCGAACATAAAATCGCCGTATCCGCGCAACTCGCGGTAGCGCTCCGCGCTCTCCGAAAATGCGTGGAAAACGCCGCGCAATCCTCGTCCGCGGAACGAACGGATAATGTCGTGCATCTGCGTCCAAGCGTTGCGCGTATGCACCTCTATCGGCAAATCGTATTTTATCGCCAGTTCGACCTGCGAGGCGAAGGCTTCGGTCTGTTCCGCCGCAAAGTCGCTGCTCCAATAGAAATCGAGCCCGATTTCGCCTATGCCACAAAAGCGCGCGATGCCTTGCGGAGGTTGCGAGAGATACCTCTCCACGCGGTCTAATTCGTTGCCCCATTCGGCATTGTCGTTTACCGACGTGGGGTGCAGTCCCATCATCGGTACCGTAACGTCGGGATATTCGCGACAGGTGGCGAACATTCGTGCGTCGCTCTGCACATCTATCGCCGGCAGGAGCATCAGCCCGACACCCGCAGCCTTCGCTCGTGCGACAACCTCGTCGCGGTCGGCGTCGAACTCGGGTTCGTAAATATGCGAATGGGTATCTATCAGCATCTTATCTCAATTTTTCGTACATTTTGCCGGGCAGACAGCGCACGTCGCCCGAGAGTTCCATATCGAGCAGTCGCGCACTCAATTCGCCGACGTCCAAGCCGCTGCGAAGGACGATTTCGTCGAACGGTACAGCCTCGCTGCCGTCGCCGAGGCATGCCCAAATACGTTGTTCCGTATCGGATAGTTCGCGCATCTCCGCCCGAAAATGCTCCGTCTGCGGAGAGGTGTCGCACTGCCAGCCCAACTCTTCGATAACGTCGTCGGCGGAATTGACCATCTGCGCCACACGGTTGCGAATCAGCGCGTTGGTACCTTTCGACATCGTGTCGGTGGCGCGTCCCGCAACAGCCATAACCGTCCGCGAGTAGCCGTCGGCATCCTTGACTGTGGACATCGAGCCGCCGTTTACGGGCGATTCGACCACGATAAGCCCCTCGCCGAGTGCTGCGACGATGCGGTTGCGCGGTATGTACAGGTTGCCGTTCTGTCTGGTTTGCGACGAGACTTCCGCCATAATCGCTCCGCCGTGTGCGAGCATGTCGCGCCCGAGTGCGGCGTTGTGCGCCGGCACCACTTCGGGCAGGGCATTGGCGAGTACGCCGACAGTCCGCAGTCCGAATGCAAGAGCCGCACGATGTGCCGCAGCGTCGGTGCCGAATGCCAAACCGCTGACAATGACCGTATCGGGAAATTTGGCGGCGATACCCTCGACTATTTCGTTGCACATACGTTCGCCGTAGGGCGTCATCTTGCGCGTGCCGACAATCGAAAGTGTATGGCGCGAGAGCAATGCCTCGACATCGCCCGTAAGATAGATGATATGAGGAAAATCGACCGCTTCGCGCAGCATCGGCGGATAGTCGGCATCGGTCGAGGCAATGATTCTTATGCCGTGTTTGGCGCAGTAGCGCATTTCGCGTTCCGCCTCGGCAAAGCCCGCCTTGTGCACAATCGAGTGCGCTATGTCGGGACGCAGTTCGGCTCGCTCCGCAAGGTCGGCTTCGGACGCGGCAAATATCTCTGCGGCAGAGCCGTAGATGTCCAACAAATGCGCCACGCCGCGCACGCCGAGTTGCGGCACGAAAGTCAGGGCTATATCCTCGATTACCATACGCCGAAAGCGGTTTGGAGTGCAAATTCCGTTTTTTCAGACGTAAAGATACTGATTTTTTTGGTGAAACGAATAAATCTTTCTATATTTGCAAACCCAATCGCGCAGGAATACGGGCGCGGTTGGCGAAATTGGTCTGATGGCCGAGTGGCTAGGCAAAGGTCTGCAAAACCTTGTACAGCGGTTC
>CAVKRC010000027.1:0-27891 GCA_963658625.1 bacterium | reverse complement strand
CTAGCCACTAGCCACTAGCCACTAGCCACTAGCCACTAGCCACTAGCCACTAGCCTCTAGCCTCTAGCCTCTAGCCTCTAGCCTCTAGCCTCTAGCCTCTAGCCTCTAAAACAAAACGGGACACCGAAATGGTGTCCCGTTTATCGTACCCGAACGTCGGATTATTTGATGGCGTCGAGGTTTACGTCGTTCTTAGCCTTCTCTGCCAAAGTAGCGTCCTTGGCAATTGCGCTGTTGAGTTGGCTCTTTGCCTCCTGCACCTTACCTGTCTTGGCTGCGATTACGGCACGCAGGTAGTCTGCTTTTGCCGAGTTGTCGCCTGCAAGACTCTTCGATGCGGCAGCGTAGTTGCCGTCCTGAACGTATGCGATAGCGGCGTTGTAGCCGTTCAAATCCTTCGATGCGGCAGCATACTCGCCCTTGGCGGCAGCAACCAAAGCCTTAACGTCCTTGTCGGCACCCTTGGCATACTCCTCAGCCTTGGCGGTCTCACCCTTTGCAAGGTAAACCAGTGCGTAGTTGGTGTTGAGTTCAGCCGACTTGTCGCCTGCCTTGGCAGCCTTGTCGAGGTTGGCAAGAGCAGCGTCGAAGTCGCCCTTCTGTGCATAAACGACTGCAAGGTTGTTCAACGCGCGAGCGTCGTTGGTCTTGGCAGCCTCAACCAAAGCGACTTCTGCAACAGCAGGCTCTGCCTCGGCGATGTGGAGCAACTCTTCGAGGTTGAGTTCGGCAACCTTACCCTCGTTGATAAGAGCAACCATCTCGGCATCGGTCTTGCCCGTGATGTCTGCGCTGTTTACGATTTGTGCGCGACGCAGTTTAGGGAGAATGTCGGTCTTCAATGCGTTGAATACGGACGACATATTCTTAATCTCCTTCTCACGCTCGGCAGACGAAGAGTACATCTTCAAAACTTGGAGAATGAGGTCTTTATCCTCGATGTTCGATGCGGCAACAGCCTCCTGGAAACCGTCCCAGTCCTCGCCGTAAGCGGCAGCGTCGATGTTCAGACCCGAATCTTTGAGCAGTTTCTCGACTGCCTTCAAGCCCGACTTGCTACGTTTGTCGGAGAGTTTGTCGTTGAAGTTCTCCGGACCGTCCGGCGAAGCGTAACCGTTTACGAATACGGTCTGTGCTGCACGCTCGTTGGCTTTGTTAGCCTCAACGTTCTCTTTCAGGGCTTTGATGTCGTCGGTCTTGACAGCCTTCTTGGCAACTACTGCCGAGTTGATTTTATAGACGATGTCCGCCTTGACTACGGTAGTGGTAACGTTCTTATAAGCGTTCGCCTCTGCCTTCATAGCCTCGGAGAAATCCAAGTCTTTCTGCAACATATTCAGACCTTTGGCAATCGTGCGACCGAACTCCTTTTTCAGAGCCTCAGCCTCTTTGCCGCCCTTTGCCAAAACAGCGAGTTGCTCTTTGGTAGGCATTGCGCCGTCGTTGGCATTGATGAGAGTGAACTCCTTGCATTTGCCGCTCTTGCACTTAACCTCGACCAGCAACTTCAACTCGCAACGCTCCATACCCTTCTGGTAATTGAACTCGACGTGGCGGTTAATCGACATCGCCTCGCCTTTCTTTACTACCATACCGTTGGAGAGAACTTTCTCGCCCTGCAACAGAACGGTCTCGCCCGTTACCAAACCGCCTTCGAATGCGATTGCAGGGGTAACTTTCAGAGATGCGGTCTTGTCGAAATACTTGGCAGGAATCTCAGCCTTGATGTCGGCAGCGATTTTGCCGTTGTTGTACGCCAAAACTTCCGGTGTAGCCGTTACCTTAATTGCCGATGGGTCTTTCGCCATCTTCTTGAAGCAATTACATCCCGACAGCAGCAACGCAGCCGCCGCGAACACAGTCGTAACTTTAAGTAAGTTTTTCATAATGAAAGTGTTTAAGAATTAGTTAAATATCTTCTTTTGTTTTAATTCGTTCACTTCGTGCGGGATAAGCCCGCTTTTCGGCTTCATAGGGCAAAGTTATACATATTTTTCATAATAGCAACGAAAATCACCGCAATTTTCGTATGAGGAAAGATGCAAAATTCTTGCCGGAAATAGTGTCTCGGGTATGACGGCTGTCATATCACGTGCCGCTTTTTTCTAAGAGAACTATGAGTTCTAAGAGATCTAAGATAGGCAGAACCGTCTTTGAAACACGCATTGCTGCTTCATAGAACTCTTAGTTCTCCCAAATCTCTTAGAAATGTAAGCACCCGATATGCTCTCCGTCATACCCGAGACAAAAAACAATGCAGGAGCAGTTTTCGACTGCTCCTGCATCTAAATATGGGTTATTCCCTACTCGTCCTTACGCTCGGGACGCGGACGACGTTCGCCACGGTCGCTGCGTTCGCGACGCTCGCCGCGACCACTGCGCTCGGAACGCTCTCCTCTGCGTTCGCGCGGCTCACGAGGCTTGCGCTCGCGCTCCGGCTCCGTCCAACCCTCGGGTTTAGGCAGCAATGCCTTGTGCGAGAGTTTGAGTTTGCCCGTCTTCTGATCGATGCCGATGAGTTTTACCTCTATTATATCACCCTCTTTCAGACCCGTCTCCTCCATGGTCTCGAAACGCTTGTAGTCGATTTCGGAGATGTGCAGCAGAGCCTCCTTGCCCGGCAGAATCTCGACGAATGCGCCGAATGCGACAATCGACTTGATAGGACCCGTATAGACCTCGCCGACCTCCGGAACAGCAACGATAGCCTTGATACGCTCCATTGCGCCGTCGATGGACGCCTTGTCCGGTCCGAACACATCGACGATGCCGACCGACTCGTTCTCGGTGATGGTAATCGTCGTATTGGTGAGTTTCTGAATCTCCTGAATAACCTTTCCGCCGGGACCGATAACGGCACCGATGAAGTCTTTGTCGATGGTAATCTGCTCGATACGAGGAACAAACGGCTTGTAGTCGGCACGAGGCTCGGCGATGCACTCGGTAATCTTGCCCAAGATGTGCATACGACCTACGCGCGCCTGCTCCAAAGCCTTGGCGAGCACCTCGTAGGAGAGACCATCGACCTTGATGTCCATCTGCGTTGCGGTGATACCGTCCTTGGTACCCGTAACCTTGAAGTCCATATCGCCGAGGTGGTCCTCATCGCCCAAGATGTCGGACAGCACAGCCCAACGACCCGTTGCGCTATCGGAGATAAGACCCATGGCGATACCCGAAACCGGTTTCTTCAACTTGACGCCTGCGTCCATCAGCGCAAGAGTACCTGCGCAGACGGTAGCCATAGAGGAGGAACCGTTCGACTCCAAGATGTCGGAAACGACGCGGACTGCATACGGATTCTCCTCACCAACGGGAACCATCGGCTTCAAGGCGCGCCATGCGAGGTGACCGTGTCCGATTTCGCGACGGCTCAAACCGCGGGCTGCCTTTGCCTCGCCCGTCGAGAACGGCGGGAAATTATAGTGGAGTACGAACTGCTCGGTACCCTGACGGAGTACCTCGTCGTACATCTTTTCGTCCAGTTTCGTGCCGAGCGTAACGGTCGAAAGCGACTGCGTTTCGCCACGGGTGAAAATTGCCGAACCGTGGGCGCGCGGCAGATAGCCGACTTCGCACCAAATAGGACGGATTTCGTCGCAACGGCGGCCGTCCAGACGCTTGCCCTCGTCGAGAATCATATTGCGCATAGCCTTTTTCTGAACGTCGTCGTGGAAGTACTTGTGAATCAGCGGAGCCTTTTCGACGAGTTCCTCCTCGGTGAAACGCGAAGCGAACTCTGCCTCCAAAGCGTCGAATGCCTCCTCGCGCTCGTGTTTCATGGTGCCGCTCGTGGCGATGGCGTATGCCTTGTCGTAGAGTTCGGCGATAATCTGCTGACGCAACTCCTCGTCGTTTGTCTCGTGGCAGTAGGTACGCTTGACGTCCTTGCCCAACTCCTTCGACAGTTCGATTTGCACTGCGCACTGCTCCTTGATAGCCTCGTGAGCAGCCTTGATTGCACCGAGCATAACCTCCTCCGAAACCTCTTTCATCTCGCCCTCGACCATAAGGATATTGTCGATAGTACCGCCGACCATAATGTCGAGGTCGGCATCCTTCATCTGCGAGAATGTAGGGTTGATGGCATATTCGCCGTTGATACGCGCCACGCGCACCTCGGAGATAGGACCGCCGAACGGAATGTCCGACACGGCGAGTGCCGCCGACGCAGCCAGACCTGCGAGTGCGTCAGCCTGTATATCGGGATCAGCCGAGATAAGATTTACGGTAACGTAAACTTCGGCATGATAGTCGGCAGGGAACAACGGGCGCAAAGCGCGGTCGATAAGACGCGCAACGAGAATCTCGTTGTCGCTCGCCTTGCCCTCGCGTTTCATAAATCCGCCCGGAATGCGACCTGCGGCTGCAAATTTCTCTTTGTATTCGACCTGCAAAGGCATAAAGTCGGTGCCTTCCTTGGCATCTTTGGCAGCCACGACAGTGGCGAGCAACATCGTATCGCCCTGCTTGACGACCACCGAGCCGTCCGCCTGCTTGGCGAGTTTGCCGGTCTCAATCATAATCTCGCGTCCACCCGACAGCGGGATAAACTTTTGTACAGCATTGTACAATTTCTTCTCTTCCATAATTTTTATTCGTCCAAAAAATAATTTGTTTCTCTCTTCTCGTCTGCGTCTCGTCCTGCTTCAATCCCAATTATATGTCTGCGGGTTTCGACCGAAAATCAATGCGAAAAAAATAAAGCAAATGAAGGCAACTTTTTGCGGCTGCCTTCATTTTCTCGCCTCTTACTTACGGAGGTTCAGAGTCTTGACGATAGCACGGTAACGTTCGATGTCAATCTCCTTCAAGTACTCCAACAACTGACGACGCTTACCTACCAAGCGCAGCAGCGAACGCTGTGTGCCGAAGTCGTGGCGGTTGTTTTTGAGGTGCTCAGTAAGGTGGTTGATACGGTACGAAAACAGGGCGATTTGGCTCTCAGGAGAACCTGTGTCCACGTTAGACTTGCCGTACTGACCGAAAAGTTCTTGCTTTTTCTCTGCTGTTAAATAAGCCATAATTTTGTTTATTTAATGATTAACACTTCTTCGCATTCGCCTTACTACGAATAGCGTCAAAGCGGTGCAAATATAGACCTTTTATTGTTAATAACCAAATTCGGCTACTTATATTTATATCAATTCGTTGCAGAGAGCCACCCCGGTGTTTGGCAATACGCTGGCGTTTTTGTAACTTTGCCGCGTATGAATGGGGCGAAAATACTCTTTTTTCTCGCATCGGTTGCGGTCGCGGCGGCGGGTTGCACACCCGCAACGCGCTACGTTACCGTGGACGGTGCGATGCTCGGCACGACATTCCACGTCGTGGCGCATACCGACCGTTCGGCAGAGGAGATATACAAGGGAATGATGCGCATAGACGCCGAGGCGAAGGCTTCGATGTCGATTTTCGACGAAAATTCGCGGTTGAGCCGCATCAATGCGGGAAAGACCGACACGCTCGACAGCCACATACTGCGCAACATCGCCGTTGCCCGCGAGGTGAACCGCATAAGCGGCGGTATGTACGACATAACGGTCAAGCCGCTCACGGAGGCTTACGGTTTTGCCGCAAAGGGCGAAATCGAACAGCCGAACATCGATTCGCTGTTGCAGTTCGTCGGCTTCTGCCGATTCCGCATCGAGGGCGACCGCATAGTAAAGGAGGACGAGCGGGTACAGTTGGATTTGAACTCGATAGCCAAGGGTTACACGGTCGATTTGGCTGCCGAATTTTTGGAGCGCGAGGGGGCGACGGACTACATAGTGGAGATAGGCGGCGAAATTCGTGCACGGGGAGTGAATGCCAAGGGGCGCAAGTGGCGCGTGGCAATCGACTCGCCGTTCGACGGCAACGATTCGCCGGGCGCGTATATGCAGGCAACGGTCGATGTAAGCGACGCTGCATTAGCCACTTCGGGCAACTATCGCCGTTTTCGCACCGATTCGTGCGGGCGCAAAATCGCCCACACGATAAACCCGCTGACGGGCGAAAGCGTATGCTCGCGGTTGCTCTCGGCGACCGTAATCACGCGCGACTGCACCACAGCCGACGCGCTCGGCACGATGTTTATGGCACTGGGCGAGCGGCGCGCCGTCGAGATGGCGAAAAGTATGCGCGACAGCGTGAAGGTATATTTCATTCTCGCACCCGAAAACGGAGCGGGAGAGAGGGATGATTACGAGATTTTCTCGACCATCGAGACGGGTGCGGTAAGCGACAAATAGAACACAAAACAACAGAGAGATGAAACTTGCGCTGATACTATATAATATAAAGGCGGGACACGCCAAAATCCAAAAGCGGTTGGACGCGGTCGAAGAGGTATTCCTTGCGGGCGGTTACGAGCCGTGGTCGCGGCTTATCGAGTTCGGCAAAAACCCGTTCGACGGAGTGGAACCGCAGATGATAGACCTCGTGGTGGTGTGCGGCGGCGACGGCACGATAAATTACGTCGTCAATGCGATGAAGGCGCGCGGGATAGACCTGCCGCTCGGAATCATTCCCGCAGGCACGGCGAACGACTTTGCGGGGGCGATAGGTATGCGCAGGAATTTCGTGCAGGCAGCGCGCCAAATTGTCGGCGGGCAGGAGGAGCGGCTGGACTGCGGTTGCGTGAACGGACTCTATTTCATCAACGTATTCAGTTTCGGGTTGTTCACGACCACTTCGCAACACACGCCCGACGCCATAAAACATCGCATAGGCAAGGCGGCGTATCTAATCGAGGGACAGCGCGAATTGCACCATCGCGAGTTCATTCCGCTGCATGTCAAACACGACGGCGGAGAGTTCGACATTCGCAGTCTCATCACGCTGGTTTTCAACGGAGAAACGGCTGGCGGATTCCGCTTGGCGCGCAATGCGTCGGTGCGCGACGGCGTGTTCGATATGCTGATGCTCGACAAGTGCAATATCTTCGCCTGCGGGTGGGCGATGTTGCTCTATCTGATAAACGGTCGTCCGAATTTCGCCGTGCGACACATACGTTCGTCGCACATCGAGATGACCTCGCCGCTCTCGCCGCTGACCGACGTCGATGGGCAGCACGGCGCGGATTTCCCGCTCACCATCGACTGCATCAAGGGGGGAGTAAGGGTCGTTTGCCCGAGATAGTGGTATCGGGTATAACGGTTTTCTCATCACGTGCCGGGGTGTTCTATGAGGTCTAGGAGACCTAAGAGTTCTAGGATAGCAGGAGGGTGGTTAGTGGTTAGTGGTTAGTGGTTAGTGACTGGTGGCTACTATTTTGCTTTGCGCTCTGCACCGCAGGTTAGATCTCCTAGATCTCCTAGATCTCTTAGAACTCCTAATTCTCATAGTCTCGGTTGTCTCCGCTTTATCTTGCCCTGACTTTTGATTTTTTCGGAACATTCGCTATCTTTGAGGATAAATTTGTAGAATATTCTCTTTTATGGCAGTTTTTAAGGTCGAAGGCGGTCATCGTCTGTCGGGAACAATAGTTCCGCAAGGAGCGAAAAACGAGGCATTGCAGGTCATCTGCGCAACATTGCTCACTCCCGAGCGCGTGGTTATCAGCAACATTCCGCGAATACTCGATGTCGAACAACTCATCGGGCTGTTGAAGGCGATGGGCGTGAAGGTCGAGGAGTTGGCAGAGGATACCTTCGCATTCACGGCAAGCAATATCAATCTCGAATACCTTAAAACCAAGGACTACCGCAAGCGTTGCGCCAAACTGCGCGGTTCGGTGATGATTATCGGTCCGCTGCTCGCCCGCTTCGGCGTGGGCTATATTCCCAAACCAGGCGGCGACAAAATCGGGCGACGACGTCTGGACACCCATTTCATAGGCTTCCAGAATCTCGGCGCGGAGTTCGATTTCAACGCCTCGGATTCGTTCTTCTCGGTACACGCCAAACGGCTCAAAGGTGCATATATGCTTTTGGACGAGGCGTCGGTTACTGGTACGGCAAATATCATTATGGCAGCCGTACTTGCCAAAGGCAAGACTACCATCTACAACGCCGCCTGCGAACCGTACATTCAGCAGTTGTGCCGTATGCTCAACCGTATGGGTGCGCATATTCGCGGCATAGGTTCCAACCTCATCGAGATTGCGGGCGTAAACGAACTCGGCGGTACGGAGCATCGCCTGTTGCCCGATATGATAGAGGTGGGCAGTTTCATAGGTATGGCGGCAATGAATCGTTCGGCACTGACAATCAAGGACGTATCGTTGGAGAACTTGGGCATAATACCCGCACAGTTCTCGCGACTGGGCATCGAAATCGAGTGTCGCGGCGACGATATTTATGTGCCTCAACAAGACCACTACATTATAGAGAACTTCATCGACGGTTCGATTATGACCATTGCCGATGCGCCGTGGCCCGGACTCACGCCCGACCTGCTGTCGGTGTTCCTCGTTGTGGCGACACAGGCAAAGGGTTCGGTGCTGATTCACCAAAAGATGTTCGAGAGCCGACTCTTCTTCGTCGATAAACTGATAGATATGGGCGCGCAGGTGATACTGTGCGATCCGCACCGCGCCGCCGTCATCGGGCAGGACCACCGCATACAGTTGCGGGCGACCACGATGACCTCGCCCGATATTCGTGCAGGTGTGTCGCTGCTTATCGCTGCGATGAGTGCGGACGGCACCAGCATAATCCAGAACGTTGAGCAAATCGACCGCGGCTACCGCGACATCGAAGGTCGTCTCAACGCCATCGGTGCCCGCATCAAGCGGCTTTCGTCAATCGACAAATAGCAATAAAAATGTAAAAATATGTTTGGTTCAATGACTTACAAAGAGCGACGGGCGGAGTTGGCACGTCGCATGGGCAAGGGGCTGATTCTCATTCCGGGCAATACGCTCGCACCGAACAACTACCCCAACAATGCCTACTATTTTCGTCAGGATTCGACATTCCTCTACTACTTCGGGCTGAATGTACCGACCATCGTCGGCGTAATAGATGCCGAGACGGGCGTTGCATCGCTCTATGGCGACGATTTCACGGTAGATGACATTATATGGACAGGACCGCAACCGCACCTTACCGATTTGGGTGCGCAGGTCGGCATCGAGGCAAAGGATTGCCACCCGATGGCGGAGTTGCGCAAGGCAATCGACGCGGCACAGTTGCACGGACGTCGCATTCACTACCTGCCGCCATATCGCGGCGAGACCAAAATTATGCTCTCGTCGTTGCTCGGCATAGCCGTCGAGCGATTGCACGCATGCAAGTCGGTAGATTTGATGTTCGCCGTGGCGGAGATGCGCGAGGTGAAGAGTGCAGAGGAGATTGCCGAATTGGAAAAGGCGTTCCACATAGGTTACGATATGCACCTGACAGCGATGCGTATGTGTCGTGCGGGCGTGGTCGAGCGCGAGATTGCGGGCGCGATAGAGGGCGTTGCCAAGTCGCAGGGCTTGGGCGTGTCGTTCCCGTCCATCGTGTCGCAGCACGGCGAGACGCTGCACAATCTCAACTGCGACGGCGTACTCGAAAACGGTCGCCTGCTGCTGTGCGATGCTGGCGGAGAGTCGGTTGCGAACTACTGTTCCGACCACACGCGAACCTATCCTGTAAGCGGTCGCTTTACCGACCGTCAGCGCGACATATATAATATAGTATTGCGAGCCCACAACGAGGCTCCGCAGTATATGCGCACGGGTGCGCGCTATGCCGATGTGCACCGTGCCGCCTATCTGATTCTGGCGGAGGGATTGCGCGATATGGGGCTTATCAAAGGTTCGGCGGAGGACGCTGTCGAGGCAGGGGCAATGTATATGTTTATGCCTCACGGACTGTCGCACGGCTTGGGTATGGACGTCCATGACTGCGAGGCCATGGGCGAGCGCAGTTTCGACTTCGCGTCGATTCGCGATCGCGCCGAGGCTTCGGCGACCTGCATTTACCGCGCCGCATGGCGTCTGCGCAAGGGTACGGTGATGAGCGACGAGCCGGGCATATACTTTATTCCGGCACTTATCGACAAGTCGCGCAGCGAGGGGCTGTACAAAGGAATAGTCGATTACGACGCCTTGGACGCCTATCGCGATTTCGGCGGTATCCGCATCGAGGACGACATAGAGGTTACGGACAACGGCGGTCGCATAATCGGCGACAAGAGAATCCCTGTTACTGTCGAGGAGTTGGAAAGCGTGGTCGGGAAATAGGCACGCAGCAACGCTTCCATCATACATCAAACGAGAAAATCGCACTCAACGGTGCGATTTTTTTGTTTCGTTTATTGGTGTTTCAAAAATTATTACTAAATTTATAAACCCGTTTGGGGCAAGGCGTGAAAATACCTTAAAACTTTATATACACTTATGAAAAATTACTCATCGAAAGAGATTAAGAACATCGTTCTTGTCGGCGCACCGGGCTCGGGTAAGACCACCCTCGCCGAGGCTATGGCGTTCGAGGGCAAAGTCATCGATCGCCGAGGTACCATCGAAAACAACAACACATTGTCGGACAACACCGACATCGAGCACGAATACAAACGCTCGATCTATTCGACCATACTCTTCACGGAGTTTATGAACCGCAAGTTGAACATCATCGACTGCCCGGGTTCGGACGACTTCTGCGGCAACCTCTTTTCGGCATTCAAGGTCGGCGACGTGGGCGTGATGCTCGTCAATGCACAGAACGGCTGGGAGGTAGGCAACGAGATTCAGGCGCGCTATGCCCGCATACTCAACAAGCCGCTTATCGCCGTCATCAACCAACTCGATGCCGAAAAAGCCAACTACGAGGCGGCTTTGGAGAGCATCAAGGCGGATTCGGTAGTCAAGCCCGTAGTCGTGCAGTATCCTGTCAATCAGGGCGTGGGCTTCGATGCGTTCATCGACGTGCTGATGATGAAGATGTACCGCTTCAAGGACGAAAACGGCACGCGCGAGGAGTTGGAAATCCCTGCCGAGGAGCGCGAGCGCGCCGAGGCTCTGAACAAGGAACTCGTCGAGTCGGCTGCCGAATACGACGACGCGCTGATGGAACTCTATTTCGACAAGGGTACGCTCACGCAGGACGACATTCGTTCGGGTCTGAAAATCGGCGTATCGCGTCGTGCCGTGATGCCCGTATTCTGCACCAGCGGCAAACGCGACATAGGCACCAAGCGACTTATGGAGTTCATCATCAACGTCGCTCCGGGTCCTACCAAGGCACCGGCATTCCCTGCCACGGACGGTTCGCTCATCGAGGCGGATTCGACCGCACCTGTCGTACTGTTCGTATTCAAGAGCCAGATGGAGGGACACATCGGCGAGATCAACTATTTCCGCGTGATTCGCGGCACGCTGACCGAGGGTATGGAGTTGGTAAATTCGCGCACGGGCAACAAGGAGAAACTCTCGCAGATATTCGCCGTTGCGGGCAAAAACCGCGTGAAAGTTACCGAACTTGCGGCGGGCGACATCGGTTGCACCGTCAAGTTGAAGGGTACGCGCACGAACGACACGCTCTCGGCGGTGAATGCTCCTGTCGAAATCGAACCTATCGTATTCCCCGAGCCTCGTTACCGCGCCGCAGTGCGTGCCAAGGTGCAGGCGGACGACGAGAAGTTGGGCAAGATTTTGAACGATGTCCGCTTCGAAGACCCGACCGTACTGGTGGAATACTCCAAGGAGTTGAAACAGACCATTATTCAGGGACAGGGCGAGCATCATCTCAACATTCTCCGCAACCGCATCGCTGCCGAGAACAAAATCGAGATGGAGTTCTTCGCACCTAAAATCCCTTACCGCGAGACCATTACCAAGGTCGCTCAGGCAGATTACCGCCACAAGAAACAGTCGGGCGGCGCAGGTCAGTTCGGCGAGGTACACATGGTCATCGAGCCTTACTACGAGGGTATGCCCGAACCGACCAAATACAAGGTGAACGGCAAGGAGATCAACGTCAATGTCAAGGGCAAGGAGGAGTACGACCTCGAATGGGGCGGCAAATTGCAATACTACAATTCGATTGTCGGCGGAGCCATCGACGCTCGCTTTATGCCTGCCATTTTGAAGGGTATCATGGAGAAAATGGACGAAGGACCGCTCACGGGTTCCTATGCACGCGATATTCGCGTAATCATCTACGACGGCAAGATGCACCCTGTGGATTCCAACGAAATATCGTTCAAACTCGCCGCGCGCAACGCTTTCAAGGAGGCATTCCGCAACGCCGCGCCTAAAATTATGGAGCCTATCTACAACGTCGAGGTGCTTGTGCCGACCGAGTATATGGGTGCCGTGATGAGCGACCTGCAAAACCGCCGCGCGATGATTATGGGTATGGAGTCGGACAAGGGATTCGACCGTCTGAACGCCCGCGTGCCGTTGGCAGAATTGTATCGCTACTCGACGACGCTTTCGTCGCTCACCTCGGGTGCGGCGACCTACACGATGCGCTTCGACAGTTACGAACAGGTGCCGAGCGATGTGCAGGACAAACTGCTCAAAGCCTACACCGATACCGATGAGGAGTAGGGCAGAGCAGTGGCTAGTGGCTAGTGGCTAGTGGCTAGTGATTAGTGGCTAGAATAAAGGACGAGGCTGGTATCTAACCAGCCTCGTCCTTGTTTAATGATATTTTGCGCCGCACGGTCTAGCCACTAACCACTAGTCACTAGCCACTACACTTTCGACCGTTTTATGTCCTTGATGCGCAGTTGCGTGGTTACGTTGCCGCGGTAGTGGTTCTCGACAATCTGATAGCAGATGTCTATCGGTTTGCCTGCGCGCACCCACTCGTAGTGGGACGGTTGTCCGAAAGCGATGGTCTGCAACTTGGTGTTCGGCTTCTGCATCTGCATCAAATCCATACGCAGATGCTCCGCCTCGGCACCCACCAGTTTGGCATCGCCGCCGTTGATGACGTTGCGAGTGGCGAATACGGGCGAATTGTTGCCCGGTCCGAATGGCTGAAAACGGTTCAACTCCTCGTGAAAACGCGGTGTGATGTCCGAGAACAACAACATACTGTCTATCTCGACCTGCGGCACGAGTATTGCAGGGTCGATATTTTTCTCGACGTAGTCGTTGAATCGCTCGGCGAATTTCTCGACATTCTCGGGTTTCATCGTCAAGCCGGCGGCGTACATGTGTCCGCCGAAGTTTTCGAGCAGGTCGGAGCATGATTCAACAGCCTGATAGAGGTCGAAGCCCGGAATCGAGCGCGCCGAACCCGTAACCAGCCCGTTGCTCATCGTAAGAACGACGGTCGGACGGTAGTAGGTCTCGATAAGGCGCGATGCGACGATGCCGACGATACCCTTCATCCACTTCGGATTGTAGATGACGGTACTCTTGCGCGCTTTGAGGTCGGGGTGGCTCTCGATATAGTCGTGAGCCTCCTGCGTAACGTGGCGGTCGATATTCTTGCGATCCTGATTGAAGTTGTCGATGATGTCGCCGAATTCGCGCGCCGCGTCCTCGTTACCCTCGACAAGCAGTTTCACTGCCGCATAGCCGCCCGAAGGTATGGCGTTTTCGTCGTTTTCGTCCATACGCATACGTCCTGCGGCATTGATGCGCGGACCTATTTTGAAGACGATGTCGTCGATGGTGATGTTCTGGTGTTCCAACCCGCAAATGCGGATTATGGACGCCAGACCCTCGTTGGGCGACGAATTGAGAATGCTCAATCCGTAGTGCGCCAATACGCGGTTCTCGTCCACGAGCGGCACGATGTCGGAGGCGATGCTGACAGCCAGCAAATCCAACAGCGGGCGCACATCGTCGAACGGCATACCGTGTTTCTGCGCATAAGCCTGCACGAGTTTGAAGCCGACGCCGCAACCCGACAATTCGTCGAACGGGTAGTGGCAATCGGTACGTTTCGGATCGAGAACGGCTACGGCATGAGGAATCTCCTCTGCCGGAAGATGGTGGTCGCAGATGATGAAATCCACGCCTTTCTGCTTTGCATAGTCCACTTTTTCGACCGCCTTGATGCCGCAATCGAGTGCGATTATCAGTCGCACACCCTTGCGTGCCGCAAAGTCGATACCCTTGACCGAGATACCGTAACCTTCGGTGTAACGGTCGGGAATGTAGAATATCAGGTTGCGATGCCCGATGTGGCGCAGGAACTTGTAAACCAACGCTACCGCCGTCGTGCCGTCCACGTCGTAATCGCCGTAGACCATAATCTTCTCGTCGCGGGCTATCGCCTGCTCGACACGCTCGACCGCCTTGTCCATATCCTTCATCAGGAAAGGATCGTGGAGGTCCGACAGTTGCGGATTGAAAAATTTACGCGCCTTTTCTACTGTGTCTATGCCTCGTTGTACTAACAGGTTAGCCAACACGGGGGCAATCTTTGTTGCGGCAGCGATACGCTCCACCGCCTTTGGATCTCCCTGCGGTTTGACCTCCCATTTTTTCTCTATGGGCATAATCTTCGTTTTTTATATATTTTTCAATTTTTTCCATCTTTAATTGCGACTTCCAAAAGTCGTGTCAAATTGGTACACAGCAGGCTCTTGACCTCGTCCGTGCCGACCTCGCGTCCCGTCTCTTTCGCTATCGACGTAACGCCCTTGTCTGTAAATCCGCACGGGTTTATCATCGTAAACCAGCGCAGGTCGGTCGAGACGTTGAGTGCCAGACCGTGCATTGTTACATAACGCGAAGCGCGCACTCCTATTGCGCAGATTTTGCGCCAATTCCGCCCTTCGCTCTCTTCGGCGGGTGTATTTTCGGACGTTACCTTTTCGCGCTCCGCCCCTTTGTCGCGGGCATAATCGTCGCAAATCCACACGCCCGTCGCGCCCGCGAGTCTGCGCCCGCGTATGCCGTATGAGGCGACGGTATCGATTACCGCCTGTTCCAAAATTTCGATGTAGCGACGCAACCCTATACCGAGCCTGTTCAAGTCGAGAATCGGGTAGCAGACCAACTGTCCGCGCCCGTGGAAAGTGATGTCCCCGCCCCTGTCTATATGATGAAACTCCGCGCCGAGAGCCTGCAAACGCGCCTCATTGACGAGCAGGTTGCTCTCCTTGCCGCTCTTGCCGAGCGTATAGACGGGGGTGTGTTCGACCATAAGCACAATGCCTGCCGAGCCGTCGTCGGGTTCGTGCTGGCGTGCGAGCATACGCTCGAACAGTGCGTGCTGCATATCCAGACACTCACCGTAGGGCATAACGCCCAAATCCTTATAGTCGATTGCGTACATCTTCCTATCTCCTTGCGTTCAGGGTCGGCGGTTTGTCCGCCCGCACTCCCATCGCGCCGCTTCGCTCTACTTGCGAATGCTTTGCAGGGCTTGGTCTGCCAAATACGACGAGCGCACGAGCGGTGCGCTTGCGCAAAAGTCGAAGCCCATATCCAAAGCCGCCTGTCGGTACCGCTCGAACTGCTGCGGACAGACGTATTCCGCCACGGGATAGTGCGCCGCAGTAGGTTGCAGATACTGACCTATGGTAACGATTCGCACTCCCGCCTTGCGCAGGTCGGCGAGTGTCCTCATCACCTCGTCATCGCTTTCGCCGAGACCGACCATCAGTCCGCTCTTTACCGTCGCTCCCGCCTCGGCGAGATAATGCAACGTGCGGAGCGATTTCTCGTACGTCGCCCGCGAACGGACGAGCGGCGAGAGTCGTTCGACTGTTTCGATGTTGTGCCCGATGATGTCGGGCTTCGATGCCGCTACCGTGTCCAAAAGGGCAGGGTCGGCATCCAAATCGGAAATAAGAAGTTCGATAGTTGCATCGGGATTCTCCGCCCGCACTGCCGCCACCGTCTTTGCCCAGTGGTCGGCTCCCCTGTCGGGAATGTCGTCGCGAGCGACCGAAGTTACTACGATATGCCGAAGTCCCATAAGCCTTGCGCTCTCCGCCACTCGTTGCGGTTCGGCAGGGTCTGGAGGCAGCGGTTTGCCCGTGAGTGTTGCGCAAAAACGACATTTGCGCGTACAGACATCGCCCAAAATCATAAATGTCGCCGTGTGCCGGCTCCAACATTCGGCTTTGTTGGGACATCGTCCGCTGCTGCAAATCGTATGGAGCGAGTGTTCGCGCACGATACGGTCGGTCTGTGCAAAAGCATCGCTTTTGTGCAGATGTATCTTCAACCAATCAGGTTTGCGCGTCGCCGTTTCGTTACCATACAATTTCGGCATTTTAGTTCATTATTTTCCAATTACCGCAAAGATAATTAAAAATGCAGACAAAACATATTTTGTCTGCATTTTTAATTATCTGATACCTTACTGTTATCCCCGGAAGATATTGAACCGCCGGAGTTTCGGATTGCGACGGTCGAGGATAATGGCATCGAGCAAGAGCAGAGCGAAGGCAATCCACAGCAGTACGGCGAACTGTTCGTTGTACTCGTCGAATTGCAACGACGTCTGCTCGCTGCGCTCCATCTCGTTGAGTTTATCGACGATTTCGGAGAGACCGAACGCCTGATTGGTGGCGCGGACATAACCGCCGTTGCCGATGTCGGCTATCTCCTGCAACATCTTTTCATTCAGACGGCTGACGACCATATCGCCCTTTTCGTCGCGGATAAATTCGCCGCCTATCTTAATCGGCGCACCTTCGGGAGTACCTATTCCGATGCAGAAAATGCGTATTCCCTGCTCGGCGGCACGGCGGGCTGCCTCGACTGCATCGGCATCGTGCGCCTCGCCGTCGGTGATAAGGATTATGGCGCGACTCTTGTCCTTGACATTCGAGAACGAGAGCGTCGCAAGCGACAAAGCCTGTCCCAAATCGGTACCCTGCACCGAGACGAGCGACGGCGAGAGTTTGCGGGCAAACGACTTCGCCATACGGTAGTCGGTCGTTATGGGCAACTGCACCTTTGCCTCGCCTGCGAATACGACCATACCCACGCGATCCTGTTGCAACGACGAGAAGAGTTTGTCGATGGCGTAGCGCGTGCGGTCGAGACGGCTCGGCGTGAAATCCTCGGCGAGCATCGAGTTGGAGACATCGACCACGAGCATCATCTCTATACCCTTGCTCTTTTGCTCGCGCAGTTTCGAGCCGAACTGCGGACGTGCGGCGGCGAGGACAACCAAAGCCACGGCGCAGATAAAGAGTGCGGATTTGAGCCTTACGCGCCCTTGCGAGACGTCTGGCATCAACTCTCGGAGCACCTCGTTCGCCGCAAAGCGATCGAGAGCCTTTCGGCGTGCGCGTGCCAAAACGAACAAGGCGACAATCATCGCCGGCACGAGCAACAGCAGCCACAATATATCGGGATTAGCAAATCGGAACATTACGGTATGCGTCTTAAAACAATTCGACCTGTAACAAATTCAAGCACGAGAGCCACTAATGCGGCTATCGCCCACGCGAGAAACTCCTCGTGCAGAACGGTGTACTCATTTACCTCGACACGGCTCTTCTCCATACGGTTGATTTGGTCGTAGATGGATTGGAGCGTCTGTTTGTCGGTGGCGCGGAAATACTCGCCGCCAGTCTCGCGAGCGATTTGGCGAAGGATTTTCTCGTCGATTTCGACCTTCATATTGACCGTCTGCACGAAGTTGCCGTGGTCGTCGAACATCGGATAGGGTGCCTCGCCGCGCGAACCGACACCTATCGTATAGACCTTGATGCCGTAGTCCTTGGCTATGGCTGCGGCGGTGAGCGGTGCGATTTCGCCGCGGTTGTTCACGCCGTCCGTCAGCAAAATGATGACCTTGCTCTTGGCATCGCTCTCGCGCAGGCGGTTCACGGCGGTCGCCAAACCGTTGCCTATCGCCGTACCGTCCTCGATTACGCCGCTGCGCACACGCGCAAGCAGTGTCTGCAACGAACTCTGGTCGGTCGTCAGCGGACTTTGGGTGAATGCCTCGCCCGCGAAAACGACGAGACCTATGCGGTCGCCGTAGCGGTCGCCTATGAACGAACCCGCAACCTCCTTCGCCGCCGTTATGCGGTCGGGCTTGAAGTCGCGTGCGAGCATCGAACCCGAGATGTCGATAGCCAGCACGATGTCGATACCCTCGGCATCGGTCGTGGTGTTGTGTTCGGCACTCTGCGGGCGAGCCAATGCCACTATAATCAGTGCGACAGCCGCACATCGCAACGCAAACGGGACGTGGCGCAACCAGTACCGCCACGAGCGCGGAGCCGTGCGCAGCCCCTCGACGGAGGAGATGCGTATGGTGGCGTCGCCCTGCATTGTCCGCCAAACGTAATACGCGGCGAGCGGCACCAATACGAGCAACAGCCAAAGTATTTTAGGTGAAGCAAATTCCATTTTTTACCAGTTTTTCTTGCCGCGGATAACCACTCCTGCTTTCTCTTTCAACTTGTCCTGCGTCTTGTCCTCCTGTGTCTGTATGGCTTCGAGCATTGCCTCTCGTTCCTGTTCCGAAATGCCGCTCGGCGACGGTTTTTGTTCGCCGTTCTGCCCGTTTTCGTCATCGCCCTTTTGCTCCTGCGGCTGACCGTTCTGCTCCTTGTCCTTGTCTTGGTTTTGGTCTTGGTCGCCGTTTTGCTTTTGGTCGTCGCCGTTTTGCTGCTGTTGGTTTTGGGAGTCCTTGTTTTGGTTATCCTTGTCGTTCTTGTCGTCCTTGTTCTCGTTCTCCTTGTTTTGGTCTTGATTCTGCTCCTGCTGTTCCAACAGACGTTTGGTATAGGCGTAGTTGTATTTCGCCTCTTTGTCGTCGGGATTTAGGCGCATCGCCTGACGGTAACTTGCCAACGCTTCTTTGAGTTTCTGCTGTGCGAACTGCGCATCGCCGAGATTGTAAGCCGCCTCGGAACGGTCGATGTCGCTGCGCGTCGAATCAGCGACCAAACGCGCCAACCCCTTTTCGGCAGTATCGTAACGTTTGGCGCGGAACTGCGCATTGGCAAGGTTGAAAGCCGCCTCGAACGATGTCGGAGCCGCTTCCGCCGCCCGCGTGTAGGATTCGATGCTCTTGTCGTACTTTTCGTGCGCGAACTGTCGGTTGCCCTTGCGCACGAGGTGTCGCTCGGGCATACGCTGCGCCGAGGCGGATCCGATTGCAAGCAGGGCGGCAACGGCGATTAACATTATGCGTCTCATTGTTTTGCCTCCTTTCGCTTTACGGTCGCATCGGCATTGAGAGTCGGTGCGTCCTCGTCCGCTGCGGGTTGCTCCTCGACGGGTTTGGTCTCCTCGACGAAGTAGTATGCCTTGTTGTAGGCGTCCTCGTTCTCGGCGGCTTCGGGCATCGCTTTGGCAAATTTCACGAGGTCGCTGTCGCGCAATACGGCGACCAAATCCATCGCGCTCTTTTGCGGCAGGTCGATCTCCTTCATCGCATCGACAATCTCGTCGGTGGTCATCTCCATAGCCCCCACGCCGTAACGACCCGCGATGTAGGTTCGCAAGATGTCGCTCAATCCCGAATAGTACTGCTTGTGGCGGTTATTCTGCCACAGTTTTTCGTTATGCAGTTTTTCGAGCGCGGTAATTGCCACGACGTGCGGCGGCAGCGGCGGTGCAGGCTTGAATATGTCGGCAAACCTGCGTCCGTGTCTGTGCAGCCATACGATAAAGCCCCACACACCGAGCGCGACGACCGCCAGTGCCAGCAAAGCCCACATCAGATAGCCCGAAAATTCGCCGAAGCGCAACGGCATTTTGCGTTGCGGTTTGATGTCGAACACGGCGTGCGATGTCGAGTCGATTTGGAACGTCGCTACGGCTATGCGCAGCGAATCGTCCGAGTAGAGCGTATCGACTATGTTTTTGTCGGCATATAGCACCCGCGCCCGCCCGAACGAATAGGTGCCCTCGTCGAATGCCGCCATGGTGTAGCGTTTGCGCAGGCGCAGGCGGCGACCATCGACAGCCAGAGTATCGGCAGGAGCCTCCTCGATGCACTCGATGCTCGGTTCACCCGTCTTTTCGTTCAGCTCGCCGATTGTGGTGAAGTGCGGGAACTCTACGACCTGCACACGGTCGCGCTCCACCTCGATTTCGAGCGTGAAGCGGTCGCCTATCATTATACTGTCGGGCGTAATACGCGCGCTGACATGCGGTCGGTCGTTCTGCGCCGCAACGGGCGGAATGACGCAAAGAGCGCACAGCGCGACAAGCGTATGTCTTATATTACGAATCATCTATCTCTGCTTAAAGAGTTTTATCAGTTCGGCGACATAGTCCTCGTCGGTAGCCACGTCCGCCGTATCGATACGGTTGTGTTTGAGCAGGCGGTGAATATGCTCCTCGCGTTCGCGCCACGAGGCGGCATAGTGGTCGCGCACGGCTGCGGACGATGTATCCGCCCACACCTTGCGCCCCGTCTCGGCATCGCTCAACTCGATGATGCCGACATCGGGCATCTCTGCCTCGCGCCTGTCCCATACCCTTATGCCCATCAAATCGTGGCGTGCGCTTGCGATTTTGAGCGCGTCCTCCAACGCCTGCGCATCGCTCGGCGGGTTCATGAAATCGGAGAGTATGAACGCTGTGCAACGCTTCTTGTTCACGTTGGTCAGGTAGCGCACAGCCTCCGAAATCGCCGTGCCGTTGCTCTCGGGTACGAAGCCTATGAGCGAGCGGATAATCATCAGCAGGTGGCTGCGTCCCTTTTTGGGCGGAATGAACTTCTCGACCTTGTCCGAAAAGAGTATGCAACCGACTTTGTCGCCCGTCTGCGCCGCCGAAAAAGCCAGCACTGCGGCTATCTCGGTGATGACGTTGCGCTTGGTACGCTCGACCGAGCCGAAACCGCCCGAGCCGCTCACATCGACCATCAGCATCATCGTCAGTTCGCGCTCCTCCTCATAGACCTTGATGTGAGGCTTGCGCGAACGCGCCGTAACGTTCCAGTCGATGTCGCGCACGTCGTCGCCCGCACGGTACTCGCGCACCTCGGCAAACGACATACCGCGCCCCTTGAATGCCGTATGATACTTTCCTGCGAAAATCTCGTTCGACAGTCCGCGGGTTTTGATTTCGATTTTGCGAACCCGTTTCAGGATATCGTTCTCCTGCTCCTGCATCGCTCTACGGCACTATGACGTTGTTCAGTATCTCGGTGATAATCTCCTCGCTCGAAATGTTCTCCGCCTCCGCCTCATAGGTCAAGCCTATACGGTGGCGCAACACGTCGTGGCATACGGCACGCACGTCCTCGGGAATCACATATCCCCTGCGGCGAATGAATGCGTAGGCACGCGCCGCCTTCGCCAACGAGATGCTTGCACGCGGCGAACCGCCGTAGGCGATGAGCGACTGCAACTTTTGCAGATTGTACTCGGCAGGCTCGCGCGTGGCGAAAATTATATCGACGATATATTTCTCGATTTTCTCGTCCATATAGACGTCCTCGACCACCTTGCGCGCCTTCACTATATCCTCTGGCTCTATGACCTTGTCGGGTTGCGGCATACCTGCGCCAGAGAGGTTCATACGCACGATGTCGCGCTCCTCCTGCTTGTTCGGGTAGGTGATTTTGGCTTTGAGCATAAAACGGTCTACCTGCGCCTCGGGCAGCGGGTAGGTACCCTCCTGCTCCAACGGGTTCTGCGTCGCCAGTACGAGGAACGGCTCGGGCAGGCGGTAGGTCTTGTCGCCGATGGTTACCTGTCGCTCCTGCATCGCTTCGAGCAATGCCGACTGCACCTTGGCAGGCGAACGGTTAATCTCGTCTGCCAGTACGAAGTTGGCGAAAATCGGACCCTTCTTGACGACGAACTCCTCTGTTTTCTGCGAGTAGATTAGCGTACCGATGATGTCCGCCGGCAACAGGTCGGGGGTGAACTGAATACGCGCAAAATCGGCATCGACAGCCTTTGCCAACGTCGTTATGGCGAGGGTTTTCGCCAAACCCGGCACGCCTTCGAGCAGTATGTGTCCGTTCGAGAGCAGACCTATGAGCAGCGTATCGACCAGATGCGACTGCCCGACGATGACCTTGCCCATCTGTGTCCGCAGAGTATCGACGAAGAGGCTCTCGCGTTCGATGCGCTCGTTGAGTTCCTTGATGTTTATTACTTCACTCATTGTTTTGTATAGTGTTTTTGTTGTTCGCTTTTTCGGTATTTATTAACGACTCTTGTGCAGAATTATTGTTTTATAGGCTAATGTAAAGATTGTGTTTTATTCTAACCACTAATCACTGCTCTTTCTCCGTCAGTTCCGCAAAACAGTGGCGGCAAATCGGCTCGTAGGTATCTTTTTCACCGAGCATCACCAGTTTGTCGTTCTTCGCCAGTCGGTGCGAATGGTGTGCCAAGTTGCCGCAACGGACGCAGATGGCGTGTACTTTGGTAACATATTCGGCAGTCGCCATCAATGCCGGCATAGGTCCGAAAGGATTGCCGAGATAGTCCATATCCAGTCCCGCCACGATGACGCGCACGCCGCGGTTGGCGAGTTGGCGGCAGACATCGACTATGCTCTCGTCGAAGAACTGCGCCTCGTCTATGCCCACCACATCGACGTCCGACGACATCAACAGTATATTTTGCGGCGAATCGACAGGCGTCGAACGTATCGTCGTGGCGTTGTGCGATACCACGTCCTCGTCGGAGTAGCGTACATCTATGCACGGCTTGAAAATCTCCACCTTCTGATGTGCGAACTCGGCGCGACGCAGGCGACGAATCAGCTCCTCGGTCTTACCCGAGAACATAGAGCCGCAGATTACCTCGATCCAGCCCTTTTGACTTGCATTTTCCAAAAACATTTTTCGTCAGAATATGTATGAGTTATGTTATTACTTTCCTGTTTCTCTATTTGCTTTGGCAACTCCTCGACACGAAAAATGTTTTGTCGTTACCTATACCCTAAATCCCCTTTCTGTAAAGGGGACTTTACCATTCGGTCGTGTTCTGTTTCTATAAACCTATTACAATACCTCGCTTTAATCCCTTTTCACTTCCTTGTAAAGTTTGTCGCCGCGGCGGACGGGTTGCACGGTCTTGATTGAGCATACATCGCCCTGACGCACCTGCGACACGGGGTGATTATCCATGTAAATCTGCTCGGCGTGTTGTTCGACCACACCCGTGGTTTCGCCCATAATCAGTATCTCGTCGCCCGCGTCCAAAGTCGAAGCCTCGACCGTCAGTTCGGCGACCGAGATATTTTTGAAAAAGTTGGTTATCTTGCCGACATACTCCTTGCGGCGCGTAGCCGACGACCCGTAGGCGGTGCTGTGTTCGACCACCTTCGCACCCGCATAGTAACCGCCCCAGAAACCTCGATTGAAAACCTTTGCCAAATCGGTTTTCAGCGTCTCGGCATACTCGCGCGAGTATGTCCCCGCCTCGATTGCGCGCAGAGCCTTGTCGTACGCCTCGACCACCCGCTTAACATACTCGCCGCCACGTGCACGACCCTCGATTTTCAGCACGCCGACGCCCGCGCCGATGAACTTGTCGAGAAAATCGACCGTACACAAATCCTTGGGCGAGAGTATATAGCGACCGTCGATGTCGAGTTGCTCGCCGCTCTCCTTGTCGGTTATGGTATATTTGCGACGGCAAATCTGCCGGCAGGCACCGCGATTGGCGGAGCAATGCGTTTCGTGTTCGCTCAGGTAGCATTTACCCGAAATCGACATACATAACGCGCCGTGGGCAAACATCTCTATCCGCAGCAACTCGCCTCGCGGACCGCGAATATCCTGCTCGACTATGGCGCGATGCACCTCGGCGATTTGTTCGAGGCTCAACTCGCGCGCAAGCACGACCACGTCCGCCCACTGCGAGAAGAATTTGGCAGCCTCGCTGTTCGACACGTTGCACTGCGTCGAGATATGTACCTCCACGCCCGTGTGATAGGCGTAGAGAATGACGGCGAGGTCGGAGGCTATAATCGCATCGATACCCTCCTCGCGAGCGCGATCTACGACCGAGTGCATCAGTGCGAGTTCGTCGTCGTAGATTATGGTATTGACCGTCAGATAGGTTTTGACGCCGCTCTCGTGGGCTATGGCGACGATTTGCGCCATATCGTCGAGCGTAAAGTTCGCTGCCGACTGCGCACGCATATTGAGTTGCCCGACCCCGAAATATACCGAGTCGGCACCAGCAGCAATGGCAGCCCTCAACGCCTCGTAACTCCCCACAGGAGCCATTATTTCTATATCGCTTCGTTTCATATCTTTTTCAAGTGGCTTTTGCGTTGCGCGCAGCAACGCAAATAAAACACAAGTCATGCCACACTTGCGTCAGCAAGTGAGTTGGCATCTACCATTGTATTATTCGTCTGTCGCAGGCATCAAATCGCGCCATGCAGGATTCATAGTGTTTATCAATTTTACCTTTCTGCGGTTTGCCCACATTTTTATTAGTTTCTCTCTTGCTATTGCATCGCGCACATCGCCGATTTCCTCGAAATATACCAATCTTGTCAAGTTGTAATCCGCTGTAAATCCACCGAATGTATGATTGCGGTGTTGCAGCATACGTTTTTGCAAGTCAGTGGTTACGCCGGTGTACAGCACAGATTTGTTTTCGTTCGTAAGTATGTAAACGTATGCACTCATCTTTTTTACAAAGGTAGATGCCAACTCACTCGTTTTCAACGAGTGTGGCATGACTTTGTCGTTTAATTCGCTTCGCTCATATTACCACTAAACCTCTGTTATTTCTTCCTTCCTATCAAACTCTCGGCGTATGTGCGCAGTGCGGCGGTATGGTCGGCAGGAACGCTCAACGTGTCGAGCATCGACACGGCACGCGCAAAACGGACATTTATCTGCTGTTCAGTGAGGCGCGGAATATCGAGTGCATCATACACCGCCTTGACTGCCGCGATTTTCTGCTCGGCGGTCAAATCCGTGCGTCGTGCCGTCTTGCGCAGCACCTCGCGCTGCTCCTCGTCGGCATTCGACATCGCCGTAACCATCAGATAGGTCTGCTTGCCCTCCAAAATATCGCCGCCGATTTTCTTGCCCAATCGCTCGTCGCCGTAACTATCGAGCAAATCGTCCTGCAACTGGAACGCCAGTCCGAGTTCGATTGCAAAGCGGTAGAGCCGTTTCAAATCCTCGTCCGACGCACCCGCCAGCATCGCGCCGATGGTCGTCGCACCTGCCAGCAAAGCCGACGTTTTGAGTTCTATCATGTGCATATAATCGACCACCGACACCTTGTCGCGCCGTTCGAAATCCATATCGTACTGCTGCCCCTCGCACACCTGCGCCGCCATAGTATCAAACGCCTCCAACACCCGCGGCAGTGCCTGTGCCGGCACACGTTGCAGATGCGAATAGGCATTGATAATCATCGCATCGCCCGAGAGAATAGCCACATTTTCGCCCCACTTGGCATAGACCGACGGACGACCGCGCCGCACGGCTGCATTGTCCATAATATCGTCGTGCAGGAGCGTGAAGTTGTGGAAAATCTCTATCGCCGCCGCCGCATCGAGTGCGGGCGCGAGATTGTCGGCGAATATATTGTAGGCGAGCAGCAACAGCGTCGGGCGCATACGTTTGCCGCCCTCGCCGAGCGCATAGCGTATCGGCTGATAGAGTTGTTCGGGTTCATCGGGCAGACGCAACGACGAAAGATGGTCTTCAAACATCTGCGCAAGTGCCTCAGCAGTATGGGTTTTCATATCACAACATAGTTTGCGGCACAGCCCGACGTCGGCAACGCGACGCGCTCTGCGCCAAATTATTTCCAAAAATACTTAAAATTTTGCGGGGAGCAAAATTTTACATACCTTTGAATTAAGAAACTATTAAACTCTGAAATATGAAGAAACTTGCATTCGGTATAGATATCGGTGGTATCAATACCGCTTTCGGATTGGTGGACGAAAAGGGCGACCTCTACGCCGAATCCGTCATCTCCACCAAGGCATATCCCCGTTACAAGGACTACCCGTCCTACATCGCCGACCTCTGCGAAGCGATGAAGACGCTCGCCGACAGCGTCAATTTCGATTTCGAACTTATCGGCATAGGCATCGGCGCGCCTAACGCCAATTTCTACAAGGGTACCATCGAGACGCCCGCCAATCTGTGGAAATTCACCGACGAGGACGCCGACCGATCCGAGTCTCTCCGCATTTTCGACTTTGCGGGCGATATGGGCAAGCACTTTCCGAACACCCCGATTTACGTTACCAACGATGCCAACGCCGCCACAATCGGCGAGATGATTTACGGCAACGCCAAGGGTATGAAGGACTTTATTATGATTACGCTCGGCACGGGCGTCGGTTCGGGCTTCGTCTCCAACGGGCAACTCATCTACGGACACGACGGCTTTGCGGGCGAATTCGGACACGTCATCGTCGAGCGCGGCGGTCGCGAGTGCGGTTGCGGGCGCAAAGGGTGTTTGGAGGCATACGCCTCGGCAATCGGCATCAAGCGCACGGCATTCGAACTTATGGCAACGATGAACTGCCCGAGTCCGTTGCGCGATATTTCGTTCAACAATCTCGACTCGGCGATGCTCTCGACCTACGCAAAGAAGGGCGACCCGATAGCATTGGAGGCATTCCGTCTGACGGGCGAGAAACTGGGACATGCACTTGCCGACGCCGTAACGATTACATCGCCCGAAGCGATTTTCCTCTTCGGCGGACTTGCCAAAGCGGGCGACCTGCTCTTCAACCCCGTCAAATGGTATTTGGAGGAGAATATGCTCTTCGCCTTCAAAAACAAAGTCAAGGTGCTGCCGAGCGGTCTGATGAATAAAAACGCCGCCATACTCGGCGCATCGGCTCTTGTTTGGCAGAACAATACAGTGGTTAGTGATTAGTGGCTAGATAAAGTGGCGGAACAAGTATCGAACTTGTTCCGCCACTTTTGTATTATAAACGTTTCGTCCGCACGGTCTAGCCACTAAACACTAGCCACTTCCAAGCCTATTTCATCGTCGCCGTAGCCGAGCCCAACAGTGCGTCGTCGCAGAACAACTCCATTTTGTAGTCGCCCTTGACGAAGCCGCTGCCGTTGTAGTAGATGCTCACATCGACGTCCTCGTTCTGATAGTCGATTTCACGCGACGCGGAGTAGCCGAGCGATTCGCCGTTGAACGAGAATGTCGGTACGCTCTCGGTCGAAAGCAGATAGCCGTCCGGCGATGTTATGCGCAGATAGATGGCACGCTTACCTGCCGGCGCAAGGTCGTTCGACGATACGGTGAAATCGACGCGCAACGTCGCTGCCATCTTGACGCGCGAAACCGGTTTGCCGTGCGAATTGAGCGGGACGAGCATAATGTCGCGGGCACGGAGTACGGCTCCGAGCTGCACCTTGTTTTGGAGTTCGTTGGCACGCTCCTCCGCAACATCGGCACGCATATTCGCCGTCGAAATCTCCTTGCGATACGACACGTTCTCGTCGATGAGTTTCTTGTTGAGGTGGTTGAGCGAGTCGATTTGACGCAGATAGTTCTTCATCACCGCACGCAAAGTACCGACCTCCTTCTGATACTCCTTGATTTTGGCATAGTTCCAACGGCGTTCGCGTTTGAGTTGCTCCATCATCTCGTTAGCCTTTTCGAGGTTGGCGGCGATGGTGTCGTTGGTGTATTTGAGGTTGTCGTACTCGTTGATGAGTTCGCCAAGATTGCTCTGAATCGAATCGCGGTCGATTTTCAACAATTCGTAGTCGTGCTGTTGCTGACGATTGAGGTTGAAATAGAGAGCCGACAATCCTGCCAAAATCACAGCCAGCAGGATAATCACCACGCGGTAGCCGCGAATGGATTTCTGCACCGACGCGCTCTGCTCGTCGTCGTAACCGCCGTCGTTGGACGGCTCGTAATCATACTTGTTCTCTTCCATAACCGTATAGTTTTACAAGGTTTTCTTTTGCAAATATAGCATTTTAGTGGCTAGTGATTAGTGATTAGTGGCTAGTTTTTTATTTATTCCCACCATTATTCTTCACGAAAGCACTTTATAACACATATTTCCACTACCTTTATTCCTTTTATATCATTCACTAGCCACTAGCCACTAGCCACTAGCCACTAGCCACTAGCCACTAGCCACTA
>CAVKRC010000026.1:0-28597 GCA_963658625.1 bacterium | reverse complement strand
ATACACAATTATATCAATTACAATTTGTTATGAAAGAGAATACGGGATTCGTATATATACTTACCAATCCGAGTTTCAAAGATGATTGGGTGAAAATCGGTAAAAGTTCACGTCCCGTGGACATTCGTTCCAAAGAGTTGGACAATACGGCAGTGCCGCTACCATTTGAAATATATGCGACATTGCAGACTGCAAAATACGAAAGTGTAGAAAAACAACTGCACAAGATGATAGATATGCTTACCGATTTGCGTATACGCCAGAATCGTGAGTTCTTCAATATAGCACCAGCAAAGGCGTTGGAATTGTTGAGAATAACTGCAGCATCGCTTGATGATGCAGAGATTGCCATATATCGTAATAACAAACCATATAAAGATAGCCTTACCGATACGGGAAAAGTGGCTCGGGCTGAATCGGAAAACCACAATAAGCGTTCGCGTTTCAAATTCGGTATGGTCGGTATTGAACCCGGTGCTAAATTGACATTTATTCCTACGGGCGTTGAAGTGCGTGTCGTAGATGATGACAAAATCGAATACCAAGACCGTATATACAAACTCTCGCCGTTTGTCGGTACGTTTATGCCCGCCGATAAACGTAATGAGTCGGGTGCATATCAGGGTGCCAAGTATTTTACATATAAAGGCGAGGTACTTGATAAAATGCGTACAAGAATTGAGAAGAAAAATTGCTTGTGATGTGAATAATAACGCATAATGCCTGCCTTTTGTAAAGGCAGGCATTATTATTCGGAATTATCTCCTTTGGGCTTGTAAATAAAAAATGTCATAACGAGCCTGAGCAACCGTGAATGGAGTTGATTCCCGATGAGGGTCTATGCGAACGGCTGTGGGCAACCGACGCCAAGCCGAGCGCAATCGAGTTCACTCGAATTGCCGAGGCGCGAAGGAGGAAAACCGAAGGTTTATCTACCGCTGTCGTAAACATCCTCGCCGATACCCGACACAATGGTAGATCACCACGTCGCTACGCTCCTCGTGATGACAAAGAGGTTTTACGCCGCGTCGCTCTTGCTCCTTGCGTAGTTACAAGCCTGAACAATATCATTCCATTTTATCATTAAACCTCATAATTACCATTATCATTCTCCTAAAAAATCCTCAAAAAAAACTTGGCAAAAATTTTGTAGGGGGGGTAATTTCGTATATATTTGTGCTGCTAAAAATCTTAAATCGGACATTTTATGAAAAAGTTTTTTCTTTTTGTCGCTCTGTGCCTTGCAGCGGGTACGCTCTATGCGCAGGAGGTCGGTGAACCCGAATTTATCGGCGAGGTGCTTGTAGTAAAAGATGGCGAGGAGCCGCATCTGCTCGAAAAGGAGACGGTTATGCTCCGCACGCGCGTCAATGCGGGTGCAATCCTTGTCGGCATCGGCAAGGCTAAGACGTTGATTATGATTGACGGTACGACCGCAGCCACGCAACTCAAAGCCACGGACGATTTCCGTTTCATCATCAAGGCAGTGGACAACCGCACCGACCCGATGTCGATTATCCAGATTTTCCGCTTCGGCGCAAACAAAAAGCAGCGCAAAGCCGAAATCGCATCGACCAGCACATTCGGCTCGACCAAGACGAACAAACTCGAATACCTGCCTTTCACCGCCAAGAAATTCGGCGAGAGTTCCTACGAAATCACGCTCCGCGAGAAACCTGTGGGCGAGTACGGCATTATCGTCCGCAACCCGAACCATCTCGATGAGAAACAGACCATTGTCTCCACTTTCGGCATAACGGAATAACGGGCGCGCGATTCGCAAAAAGTTGCCCGACACTCCACTGCCCGAATGGTTTTGTTTTATATATTTGCAAAAATGCGAAACTATGGAAAATCCCGAGGAGAAATTGCACGCATCGGAGCAGAATGCCGATGAACAATCGTTGAACGACGCGCAACCGGCAGAGCCGACCGATTCGACCGAAACGGCACAAAATTCCGAGGCAGATGAGGCGCACGCTTGCCGTCGCCGTATGCTCTCGGGCTTCTTGTGGTGCGTGGGCGGTCTGGCGGTAACCTCGGCGTCGTATTGGTTCGCCGATGCGGGCGGCAAATTCAGCGTGTTCTACGGTGCCGTGCTGTACGGTATCTACGACTTTCTGCTCGGCTTGGTCGGCTGGCTCAAATTCCTGAAACGCAACGATATGACGATTGCCTTCCGCACTTGGCTGGCTGTCGGTATCGTCGGCACTCTCGCCGTTTTGGGGCTGACCTACGGCTCCTACCGCCTTATCAACGGCGAAATGGAGGAGGGTGAGGAGTTGCTCGACCGTGAGCAGGTGTGTATGTTGCCACAATTCGATTTCAAAATCAAGTTCCCTGCGGGTATGACCGAATGCGAGCGTACGTTCGAGGCAGAAACCGATACGACCTATATGCAGTACAGCGTTGTTAGTTATAATAACGAAATCGCCGTCTGCCTTGCCGCTCAAAAGAACAGTCTCGGGCGCGAAGTCGGCGGCACGGAGGAACTCGTCGATTGCTTCGGACCACTCGATTCCATATATCTCGACAACGGCATTCTCGTGCCGAGCCGTGTGGTAATGCTCGGCGGACGCCCCTATCTGAAAACTGTCGGGCGGACACAGTCGTTAGAGGGGTGCGTCGTTGCGCTCTACGATTTTACGGACGGCACCGATACGGCGACGCTCTATTACACTTACGCCGACGGTGAGTTCAATGCCACGCGCGATGCCGCTGCCGACAAATTCGTCGAGGAGAGTATGATTTTCGGCAAGGTCGCGGACAAATAACCGACGCAAGTACGCAAGAATAAAACAGCCGAAGGCATTTGCCTTCGGCTGTTCTGTTTTCCCTGCCGCCCGAACTACTCTTCCAGTGCGCGAGGAGTGAGTTTGCCGTTGTACGAACCGCTTACGGTGTTGCCGTAGCCGTCTTTGAGCGAGAATTTCACATCATATATCTCGCCGCTGCATTTGAAATCGACCGTCCCCGAGCGCAACGATGCCTCGTCCTGACCGCCCAGATACCAGCAGCCGTAGTAGAAATTGTAATACGTCAAGCCCGGAACGAGCGTGCCGGCAGGAATGTTCGTGGCGTCGGTCGGGAGCATCGAGTATGTGCCGTCGGGTATCGTTTCGGCACCCTGCGGAATGTTGAAATCGATAACCACGCCGTCGCCTTTGCCGAGCAGTGTCTCGACGTCGAATTTGGCATTGCCCAGCACGATGCGCGCCATATCGGACGTCGCACCGTCGAAAATGCTCTCGCCGAACATCGTTATATAGCCGTGGTCGAGCCCCTCGATAACGCGGTCTTCGGTCAGCGTGCTGGCTTTGCCCTCCTCGGTGTTGTTGTGGAAGACAATCGGACCGACATACTTGTATTCGTATTTCTCACCGCCGTTGATGGTGAGGTCGCACGTCATTATGTAGCCCTTTTCTACGGAGCGTTCTACCTTTACGATGCCGCCGATGATTGCCGATTGAATGCTTTTGCCGTTGATTTTGCGCGTGAGGAACGACTCGTCGGCATCGTTGATTATAAACGTGTTGAGCGCAAGCCCCTCCTCATCGCCACGATACTCGCCAGCGTCGAGCGATGCGCGGTCGGCATTCTCCGCCTTTGTCGCACGGAACGAGATGCACAACACATAACCGTCTTCGGACGATGTTATGTTTCCGTCCTCGTCCATCTCGAAATTATCGGGGTGGAAATTTATCCAATACGTTGCAGCGGGCGAATCCTCCTCCTCGACCCCTGCATAGAACGCCTCGACCGTAACGCCTTCGGTCAGCGGGTTGGTGTCGGTGTCGGGATTACCATTGCCGTTGTCCGAACCTTTGTCGCAAGCGGCAAACGAAAGAGCCGTAAGGCATACCGCCGTAAGAAATAGTTTTTTCATATCGCAAATGTTTTTTAGTTCACCTGCAAAGATAGAAAACTATTGCGACGTCTCGCGTCTTTTTGCCGAAATTATCCGATTTGTACCCTGTAAAGTGAGAAATGTCATAAAAAACGGAAATGATATGGTTTAGACTTGTAAAATAAAAAATGTCATGACGAGCTGGAGCAACTGCGGGCGGTAATGATACCCTATGGCGGTCTATGCGAACGGCGTGGTTATCTACCGCTGTCGTAAACATCCTCGCCGATACCCGACACAATGGTAGATCACCACGTCGCTACGCTCCTCGTGATGACAGAGAGGTTTTACGCTGCGTCGCTACACGCTCCTTGCGGATTACACCCTAAACTATATCACCCCAATAACAAAAACCGCCCGCCCCGAAAAAGGGCAGGCGGTTCGTTCGGTTCAGACCTTAATGAAAATCTACTTTCTCCAAGCGTCCATATCGGAGTAGGAGGAGAGTTTGGTGCATTTGAACACGTTGCCGTATGCGTCGGTCGCGCGTACCTCGAAATTGGCATTTGCCATATTGGTCGGCACGGTGCGCAACTTGCCTTTGTAGAGGTGTCCAGTTGTCTTTTGGTACGAATTGTCGGTTTGTCGTCCCGGCCATTTCGTTTTTTCGTTTCTGTCGTATTTGTCGCTGTGTGCCTCTACTGCCTGATACCACAGCCACCAGTCGCGGTTGTTGCCGATGCTTGTTCCTGTTACCGATTTGATATTCAATTCTGCCGTTCGCTTGTCGGACGCCGTTATCTGCGTCATATTGCATACCTTGGTGCCGTCCTGATACAACTCGATTTTCCAATTTTTGTCGGCATTGAAGACGTTTGCCACGATGTAACCCTTCTCGTATGCCCACGAATAAGGATTGACGAACTTCCCTGCGATTGTCTCCGAACCGTCGTATGCACGAATTTGATAGTTGGTGTCGTATTCGCTGTTCTTCATCACGAAATTCTTGATGTCCGCACCGTCGAACTCGTAGATGCCATAGCCCGCAGGCGAACCGTCGCCGCAGACCTTCAAGTTCCAGAACAGTCCGCACGCCGCCGTGTGGGTGATTTCGTGAATAGTCTTACCGCCCACGCTGTGGAAATTGTGATAGTTGTAGTGCGAGTGCCCGACCAAAATATATGCTTTGGCATACTGTGCCAACAGGTTGAGTGTTTCGGTGTAATACTTGGAGTGATAATTCTCCACATTGCCGTCGCGGAATGGAATATGGCAGCATAATACCACGCACTTGTCTTTCGGTACGTTCGCCAAATCCTTCGCCAACCACGAATACTCCGTATCGGTGAATCCGCCCGTGCAGTCTCCGCCCTTGCCGTTGGCAATTACATTGTTCATACCCACGACATGTACATCGCCACGGTCGAACGAGAAACGGGTAGGACCGAAATACTTCATAAAGTAGGTGTCGGCAGGCGAAGAGTCGCTGTCCGATTTATACCAATCGTGATTGCCCATAATGGCGAAGAAATGCGCCCCGCATTCGCTGTATTTCATTGCACGATACATAGTCGCCCAAAGCCATTCTTCACTGTTCCAAAGTACATCGCCCAACACGATGCTGTAAACATTTTGGTATTTAGGCAGCGTCGCTTTGAGATCTGCACACGTCTCCGCCTTGAACCTATTGACGCATATCGAGGTCTGTACTTGCGGGTCTGCCATACAGCAGAGCGTCCACTTGGTCTGCTTGCCGCCCGCGAGCGGAGCAAGCGTGAAGTCGTAATCCTTGTCGCTGCCGCTGATGCGGGTGTAGAACGACGGGAAACCATCGCTATTGTAGTTCACCTCGTAACCCGCAGGCACCGAATAATATACGAACGTTGCGCCACGGCTGCCCGGCAATTTGTAGTAACCCTCGGCGTCGGTCTGCACAATGCTGAAACCGTCCGTTACGCTTACGCCCTCTATCGGGTTGCCGCTCGTGTCCTTGATGTGTCCCGTAAGCCACAAATCAACGCTCTGCTCCTCTTCGAACGAGATGCGAATATCGTCGATGTGGAAACGGCTCTGCACGCCCGTACCCGGATTGACTCCGCAGAATGCTATGCGCGATGAAGGTTCGACGTCGGAGAGTACCACCGAGTACTCTTTCCAAGTGGTCTGGTCGCCTTCGAGCGTCAGAGATACGGAATTGCCCTCGGCGTATGCGGTTATGCGGTTGTTCGAGGCGATTGTGGTATTGTTGAATACCTGTACGGCAATGGCTTTTTCGGCATTGTCTATTTTTTCGCCGCCGTAAGGGCAGGCGCGGAATGTTACGCGCACGGTCGATGTCCCCTGCAATGCAGCGAGTGCAGGCGTGATGAGCGATGTGTGCTTCTTGCTTGCGCCGATTTTCAAATAACCCGGACGTGCAAGCACGCAACCCGCCTTGTTGTCATCGGCAATCCAGCCCCACGCGCTCAACCCCATTGCAGGTACTATGCCTTTGAGCGTATTGAACAGACCTATTTCGGAATCGCCAACTACATAGTATTGTGAATCGGTCTGGTCCGGATTGTCGCCTGTCGCTGTAAAATAATTGGTTACCGAACCGCGATCGTGTCGTGAGTAACCTGCTGCACGAGCAGTAATATCGCCGCCCCAAATCGACTTTTCAAAGTTTTCGTAAAGTATCACATCTCCCTTGTTTACGGCTGTCGATACCACCTCGCCCTCGAAAGCGCGCGCTGTGGTCGAAACCGCCGCAGGGTACTGCATCGACACATTGTCGGTCAGATTGCGTACGATGACGTAGTAGGTCGTCTTCGGCGAAAGACTGCCGAAAATAAAGCGTGGCGGATAATTTGTTGAATATTTTACAAGTTGGTCATCTTTACCAACAATTTGTGCTGAACTATCATTAACCACCCAGCCCACGATAAGATTCTTGCAGGCGGCGTCCGAATACAACTCCACCTTGTATTTCTTGGCAATGTCGGTCGTCCAGTCGCATTTGCTGCTCGGCATCGCCTCGCCGATATACGGCGCATTGGCAGGCGTAACTGTCCAACCCACAGTGATTGTGGTGTCGGTCGCACGGACGGTTGCGACGGAGATGCCGCTCGTATCCTTGGTGAACTCCGTCTCGGGCAGCGCGATTACGTGGTTGGCTTTCGCGGTGCAGTCCCAGCCCGAAGCCTTGGCGGTCGAAGTCATTGTGCCTGCGTCGGTTATGAATGCAAAGGTTACGCCCTTGGTGTAGTTTTGCGGTGCGATGCAGATGTAGAACTCTTTGCCCTCGGTCGTAAGTGCCGCGCTGTTGCAGTCGAGAACCGCCTCTGTCAGAGCGTTTTCGGCGAATGCCACCGTCTTTGCAGGCATCGTCGCGCTGATTGCGCCCCACATCTTTTCGCCGTTGTTGCCGCTGACGACGATGCGCTCCAAGTGGACGGCGTCGGTTATCGCAGCCGCCTTTTTGAGCGTAACTTTCAGTACCACAAGCGGATTCTCGAACGTGAAGCCATTGCCGTTCCACTCGCCGAGCAGGAACGGATAGCGGAATCCGCCGTCAGCGGTTACGCATTGGCTTGGTAATGTGATATTTAGCGAACGCGCGCCCGTGCTGCCGCCTGCAAAGTCCGCAGCCTTTGCCGAAGCCGAATAGGGGTATATCGCGTATTGCTCGCTGTCGGGTGAAAGTGCTGATGCACAGTCGAATACTATGCTGCGACGGTCTTCCGAAATCGAGTTCTCGCGGGCTTTGCACTCGATGTATTCGGGTGTGGTGCCGTTGTAGCAGATTGCACCTACCTCGTCGTCGGCGTCCCAAACGGAGTGCGTGCCGGAAATGCCTGCACGCGAGGCAGTTCCCATATCGGCAACGAACGAATGAACACCGTTGGTCGCGGTGTCGCCGGGGCGGTTGCCCGTGAAAGTTTCGTCCTCGAAAGACGAGCAGGCTGCGAGAGCCAATGCCGCGATGCTCGTGGCTAATGCAATGATTCTCTTCATATTTTGCTCCTCCTTGCCGTTAGTCGTTCCAAAAATTTTCCTCGTCCTCAAATATGGGATCGGTAATTCCCCCCCCCGCAGATTTGCCGAATCCGTGCTCGATTCGGCAACCGATTTCGCGCATTTCGGGTGCGAAATAGCGGTTTTCATTTTTCTTGAAGTTTCGTTTCATTTCCTTTTGTGTATGTTTTAAGTCGAATTGTACTACAAAAGTAACAATTTTCGCGAAAAAAGGAAAGAAAAGGAAAGGAAACGAAAGTCGGGATTCTGCGTTTGCGTGAAAAAGCGGGCGATTTTTACAGAATGGAGTGGTTGATTATCCGCAAGCGAAATTCGCCGCCCGCGTATTCGATTATGCCCGCAACCGAGAATTTTCCGTCGGGCAGATTTTCGTCGGCGTATTTGCAGCCGCCGAGTGTGTGGACGGCAAAGGTGTTGCCCTCGTCGTCCCTTATGCGGCGGGTGGCGGAGAGGTATTTGCCCTGCTCGGCATCGAAGTCGCACCACTTGCCGTTGGCGCGGTCGGCGATTGCCATATTGCGGAGTATCACATAGTTGCCTATGTCGGCAGCACCTATGTCGGCTATGCGCCTTTCGGCAGGGGCGATACTCTCGCCCGCCGTGGCGTCGATGCGTATGTAGCGCGAAAGGAGCGAGGCGTCGATGCCGTCCACGGGATAGTCGCCCGTCGGGTGCGCGCCGAGAACGATTGTGCCGCCTGCCCTCCCGAGCGTCATACCGTTGCAAAAGATTGTTACTCTTGAATATACGGGAATGCGCCGAAAGAGCGACGGGGAGTCGATGTCTATTTCGATGCCGCCCGTCGCGTCGATTACGACGATGCTCTTGTAGTACTCGCCGAGCCAGTCGGTGGCGATGACCGTACCCGAGACGGTGAGGTCGGTGGTGATGTCATATATCGTGTTGTGGCAGAGCGATTTGAGATAGGCGATGCTCACCCGCTCGTTCCCTTCGTAACGGAGCGTGTCGGAGCGGTCGCACGACAGGAGCAGCAGCAGGCTAACGAGGATTGTCGCGAGTTTCATAATCGGTTGATGTGCGCGGTTTTATAATGAATTGTCTGCCCGCGTCGGGGACGGTGCCGTGCAGGAGTATTCCGCAAACTGCCGTCTCGCCGAGTGGCAGGGGCGTGTCGGCAAAGTCGGCGTCATCGCGCACGAATGTGTAAACGGCATTGCCCGCGCTGTCTGTAAAGCGGTTGTAGCCTGCCATTTGCGGTTCGGCATTTTCGTCCGCGCCGTCGGCGGGCGAGTATTGCAGCCCATCGATTCGCACTAATCGCCCGTACATCGAGTCGTCGAGCGAGGCAATCGCCAAGAGGATCGGCATCGGCTCCTTGCGGTCGTCGGAACGACGTATGTGCCTGTCGAGCAGGACGTCCGACATAAAATAGGCGACCTCATAGGAGGAGTAGGATTCGGGGCGCAGCCCGACCTGCATCGCGCCGTCGGAAAAGGCTGTGCGGCAACCGTTCAGCGAAACGGAGAGCGCGGTGCCCTGCGGGTATTTGCGGTGAAGAAGGTAGTTGCCCGCCATAATCTCGATGCCGCCCGTGGAGTCCTCGACAAAGAACGAGCGGTGGAAATTGTCCGCCGTATCGGTTGCGGTAACGCGCCCGACGATGACGACATCTGCCGCAATATCGACGGTTTGCCCGTTGCAGAGCGTGCGCAGCGAGCCGATTGTCGTGGTGGCGGCTTCGAGCGGCGCACTGCCCGACCGCTCGCTGTGGTTGTCGTAGCAACCGACGGCAAGCAGGGCGAGAGCGATGTATATCGGTTTTGTGATTCGCAACTGTCAAACACGGTTTAGGTCTGTACAAATTTATTAAAAATTGCGATTTATCGCTATATTTGCCGCGGAATAAATTCTATGATTATGGGGATACTTTTGCAGGCTCCTGTGCCGGAGCATATAGACAAACTGATTGTGCCGGACAGCATTCAGAAGGCGCGTCTTGCCGACACCATTCACCACATCACCTCGCTCGACTATGAGCAGGTATTGACCAATCTCCTGCAACAGGGGTGCTGGGTGGTGCTGAAAATTGTGTTGGCGTGCGTTATCTATCTGCTCGGCAAATGGCTGGTACACTGGATTCTGCGGCTGATGGACAAGGGCTTCGAGCGTCGCAATGCCGACGCCTCGTTGCGCACGTTCCTGCGCAGTCTGGTCAAGGTGGTGATGATGGTCGTGGTGATACTCGTAGTAGTGCAGACGCTCGGCATAAACACCACATCGTTCATCGCACTGTTCGCATCGGCAGGTTTGGCTATCGGTATGGCGTTGAGCGGAACGTTGCAGAACTTTGCGGGCGGCGTGGTAGTGTTGCTCCTGCGCCCGTATCGTGTGGGCGACTACATCGTTTCGCAGGGACAGGCGGGAACGGTAGATGCGATAGGGCTGTTTATGACGCGCATACGCACGACAGACAACCGCACCATTTACGTTCCGAACAACACCATATCCTCGTCGATAATAGACAATTACACGCAACAGGAGACTCGCCGTCTGTCGTGGACGGTCGGCATCAGTTACGGCGACGACGTGGACACGGCGCGCGCGGAGATTATGAAAATGCTCGCTGCCGACTCTCGCGTACTCACCGAGCCTGCGCCTGCGGTGTATGTCGATGCGCTGGCGGATTCGTCGGTCAATCTGCTGATTCGCGCGTGGGTGAAGACGGAGGATTACTGGGACGTGAATTATGCCGTCAATGAGTGGTTGTACAAGGAGTTGCCCAAGCACGGCATCAACTTCCCGTTCCCGCAGATGGACGTGCATTTGACGAAGGAGTAGAGCGAGTTTGCGAAAAAATTACTACTTTTGCTTTCGCGTAAACAATTAAACGAACAATGATTATGGAATTGAAAGACATTTTGGCGATTGCGGGACAACCCGGATTGTATAAATACATCGCACAGTCGCGCAACGGCGTGATTGTGGAGTCGCTTTTGGACGGCAAACGAATGAACGTTTCGGCGTCGGCGCGCGTGAGTGCATTGACCGAGATTTCGATGTTCACCGAGAACGACGATATTCCGCTCGCCGAGGTATTTACGAAAATGTATGCCGCAACGGGCGGCAAGCAGGCTTTGTCGGCAAAGGAGGCTCCTGCGAAGTTGCAGGCGTTTTTCGCGGAAGTGTTGCCCGAGTACGACCGCGAGCGCGTTCACGCTTCGGACATCAAAAAGGCTGTGGCGTGGTTCAATATGCTGGTCGAGGCGGGCTTTACGGAGTTCAAGTTGCCGGAGGAGTAGTAGCTGGCAGGGTATGACGGTTTTCGTCTCACGTGCCGTTTCTCCTAAGAGATCTAAGAGAACTAAGAGTTCTAAGATGGCAGGAAGGTTGGCTTATAAATAAGAAAACAGTCATAACGAGCCGGAGCAACCGCTGACGATGGTGATGCCCGATTGGGGTATATGCGAACGGCGTGGTTATCTACCGCTGTTTTTGACGACCTTGCCGGGTGTAAATTAGGTTCGGAATCATATATAACAAAACGGCGTTCTGCAAGTGCGGAACGCCGTTTCTGTTATCGGTCGGGATTACTCCTCGCTGAGACCCATTTGGTCGATTAACGCCTTGGTCTGCGGTTTGTGTCCGCGGAACTCGACATACAAATCCATCGGGTGCCGCTGACCGCCCTGTTCGAGCAGGTGGCGGAACTTCTTGGCTGTGGCGCGGTCGAAAATGCCCTTCTCCTTGAACAGCGAGAAGCCGTCGGCAGCCAGCACCTCTGCCCACTTGTAGCCGTAGTAGCCCGCAGCGTAGCCGCCCGAGAAGATGTGGGTGAAGGCAGGAGCCATAGCCACGCCCTCGACTACCGGAGTAATCTGGGTAGGAGCCATAGACTTGACCTCGAAATCGACCACATCGCCATCGTAAGGCTCGGTGAGAGTGTGCCAAGCCATATCGGTCATACCGAACGAAAGTTGGCGCACGTTGGAGTAGGCGGCAAGGTAGTTCTTGGCTGCCACAATTTTCTGTACGAGTTCCGAAGGAATGGTCTCGCCAGTCTTGTAGTGTTTGGCGAAGAGGTCGAGGTACTCCTCCTCGGTAGCCCAGTTCTCCATAATCTGCGACGGCAGTTCGACGAAATCGCGATAGACGCTCGTGCCGTTGAGCGATTCGTACTTGCCCTTGCCGAGCATACCGTGCAGGGAGTGTCCGAATTCGTGAAGGAATGTGTTGAACTCGTCGAACGTAAGGAGCGACGGTGCGCTTTCGGTCGGCTTGGTGAAGTTCATCACAAGCGAAACGAGCGGACGAATCTCCTTGCCGTTCTCGACGCGCGAGCCGCTGAACTCGGTCATCCACGCGCCCGAACGCTTCGATTCGCGCGGGAAGAAGTCGAGATAGAGTACGGCGAGGAATTTGCCGTTCTCGTCGGTTACCTCGTAGGCGGTAACGTCGGGGTGATAGACGGTGATGTCCTTCGCCTCGGTGAAGTTGATGCCGTAGAGACGGTTTGCAAGCATAAAGATTGCAGCCTTGACGTTTTCGAGTTGGAGATAAGGCTTAATCTGCTCGTCGTTTACGGCATATTTCTCGTTCTTGTACTTTTCGCTGTAATAGGCGAAGTCCCAAGGCATCAGTTCGCCCTCCAAACCGAGCGAATGGGCATAGGCGGCAACGGTGTCGTAGTCCTTCTTGCCGTAAGCCTTGGTCTCGTCGAGTAACTCTTTGAGGAAGGCATTGACCGTGGCGGTATTCTCTGCCATACGGTTGTCGAGAACATAGTCGGCATAGCAGTCGTAGCCAAGCAGTTTGGCGATTTGCAGACGCAGGGCGGTGATGCGCTTGACGTTTTCGGTATTGTCGAACTCGCCGCCGAGTGCGCGCGAGTTGTAGGCGCGCCACAGTTTCTCCTTGATGTCGCGCTGCGAGGAGTAGGTTACGAACGGAACGTAGCTCGGTGCTTTGAGTGTAACCGTCCAACCCTTTTCGCCGCGAGCCTTGGCGTCGAGAGCCATACTCTCCTTGACGAAATCGGGCAGTTCGGCAACGAGTTTCGGGTCGGTGATGTTGTACGAGAAGGCGTTGGTCGCAGCGAGTGCGTTCTGACCGAATGCAAGCGTCAGCGAGGAGAGTTCGTTGGTGTATTCGCGGTACTTCGCCTTGTCCTCGTCGGAGAGGTTGGCACCGCTGCGGACGAACCCTTTGTAGGACTTTTCGAGCAACATCTTGTCCTCCTGCGAGAGGAACCAGCCCGGGTGCTCATAGACTGCCTTGACGCGGGCGAAGAGTTCGGGGTTGAGCGAAACGTCGTTCGAAAGTTCGGTCAGTTTGGGCTGGACGCGCATGGCGATAGCCTGCATCTCGTCCGAGGTGTCGGCTTCGAGCAGGTTGAAAAAGATGCCCGAGATGCGGCTCAACAGTTCGCCCTGACGTTCCATGGCGACGATGGTATTCTCGAAAGTAGGTTTGGCGGGGTTGTTTACGATGGCGTCGATTTCGGCGCGGCTGACTGCGATGGCGGTGTCGAATGCCGGTTCGTAGTCGGAGATTTTGATTTTGTCGAACGGCGGCGTCTGGTGAGGGGTGTCCCACTCAGCCAAAAGCGGATTCGTCGTGTCGATTTCGGGCAGTTGCGCAACCGGCATGGAGCGGTCGGCGCAAGCGGCTGCAAAAGCAGAGATTGACATAATTAACAGTAATTTTTTCATAATTCGTTTATTGTTGAATGTTTTTGTTCGCTAAAATCGCAACTCGTCGGGCGTCTGCACCTTCGTGTCGGGTACGAAGCCGTCGGTCGGCTCCTGCTCCTCCGGCTCGGGTTCGTTCCACAAGCCGCGCGCACGGAGCATCGGCGTCTTGTCGGGAGCCTTGCCGCGGAAATTGGTGTATAGCGTCATTCCGTCAGCCTCGCCGCCGCGCGAAAGCACCTGTGTGCGGAACGCTTCGGCAATTCGGCGGTTGAAGGTGTCGCCGCTCTCGCGGAACGCCTCGAATGCGTCCTTGTCCAAGACCTCTGCCCAGATGTAGAAGTAGTAGCCAGCCGAGTAGCCGCCCGAAAAGATGTGGGCGAAATAGGGCAGGCGGTAGCGCGGTTCGATTTGCGGAATCAGCCCGCGCCGCTCGTACAGTGCATTGTATTCGAATGCGGAGACGTCGATGTCGTCATACTTTTCGGTCGAGTGTATGTCCATATCGGTCAGGGCGGCGGCGAGGAGTTCGGTCGTGGCGAAGCCCTGATTGAATGTCGCGCTCTTGCGCAGGCGGTCGATATAGGAGTTGCCGATAATCTCGTTGTTGCGGTAGTGGACGGCGTAGGTGCGGAGCATCTCGGGTTCCAATGCCCAGTTCTCCATAATTTGCGACGGCAGTTCGACGAAATCGCCCTCGACATCGAGCAATCCGCGGTACTCGACATCGGAGAAGAGAAAATGGAGCGCGTGTCCGAATTCGTGGAAAAGCGTCAGCACCTCGTCGGTCGAGAGCAGCGACGGCGACGATGATGTCGGGCGCGGGAAGTTGCAGACGATGCCTACGACGGGCGAAATGCGGTTGCCCTCGTCGTCGCGTCCGCCCTCGCGGAAATAGCCGCACCACGCGCCTTGGCTCTTGCCCGGGCGCGGATAGAAATCGAAATAGAGTACACCGAGGTGCGATTCGTCGCTGTCAAGCACCTCGAAAGCCGAGATTTCGTCATCGTAGAGCGGAACGACTATCGGACGGAACGTGATGGCATACAGTCGGTTGGCAAGGTTGAACACACCCTGCCGAACGTTGTCGAGCGAGAAGTAGGCGCGGAGCATCTCCTCGTTGAGCGTGTAGTTTTGGCGGCGCAGTTTTTCGGCATAGTACCACCAGTCCCACGAGGCGAAAGTCTCGCTCTCGTCGGGGAAATCGCGGCGGAAAAGCGTCTCCATTTCGGCGAGTTCCTCCTTTGCCTTGTCGAGTGCGGGCGTCCATATTTCGTCCAAAAGCGCATAGACGTTTTCGGGCGTGGCAGCCATCTCGTCAGCCGTAACGTAGGCGGCGTAGGAGCGGTAGCCGAGCATGTGCGCCTTTTCGGTGCGCAGGCGAATGATGTCGTTGATGATGCCGTTGTTGTCGTACTCGTTGCCGTGGTTGCAGCGGTTGAGGTATGCCTTGTACATCTGCTCGCGCAAATCGCGTCGCGAGGAGTAGGTCAGCAGCGGAGTGAGGCTCGGCTTGTGGAGCGTGAAGATGTATTTGTCCTCCTTGCCGCGCTTTTTGGCGGTTTCGCGGGCGATGTCGCAGACGGACGACGGTATGCCGTCCAAATCCTTGCCCTCCAACTCCAATTCGAAAGCGTTGTTCTCTGCCAGAATGTTGTTGCCGAAGCGTACCTCGGCGAGCGTGAGTTCCTCGTTGATTTGTTTCAGTCGCGCCTTGCCCTCGTCGGAGAGATTGGCTCCGCTGCGGACGAAGTCGTCGTAGGTCTTCTCGACAAGGCGCACCTGCACGGGCGTAAGGTCGGTGCTGTTGCGTTTGTCATATACCGTTCGGATACGGGCGAAGAGGGCGGCGTTCATCTTTATCGCATCGTCGTGTGCGGCAAGGCGCGGAGCGATACGCTCCTCGACCGCCTGCAACTCGTCGGAGGTGTCGGCGGCGCACATCATCTCGAAGACATTACTCACGCGCGAGAGCATCTCCCCTGCGCGGTCGTATGGCACGAGAGTATTGGCGAATGTCGGCTCGGCGGTTTCGGCAACGATTGCCGCTATCTGCTCGTCGTGGAGCGACATGGCACGCTCGAATGCTGGCTCGTAGTGGTAGGCGCGTATGCGATCGAAAGGCGGAACGCCGTAGGGGGTAGTCCACTCCTCGAAAAACGGGTTGGGGATATTCTCCCTGTCGGAACGGCAGGAGGCAAAAGTAGAAATCATTGCGGCAAGCGATAATATAATTGTCAGTCGTCTCATTTCTTTTCGGCGAAAAAGAGTTACCTTTGCGCAAAAGTAGTAATATTTACAGAGGTATGCAACTATTTTACGCGCCCGACATAGTGCCGCCCGAATACACGCTTTCGGAGGAGGAGTCGCGCCACGCAGTGCGCGTGCTGAGGCTCGGCGAGGGCGATACGCTCCACATAACGGACGGGCGGGGCAATATGTACCGGTGCGAGGTCGTCGCGCCGTCCGACCGCCACTGCACGGTGCGCGTGGTCGAGACGCAGAGAGAATACGGGCGGTTGCCGTACAGTCTGACCATGGCGGTCGCGCCGACCAAGAACATCGACCGCTTCGAGTGGTTCTTGGAGAAGGCGACCGAGATAGGTGTGGCTGAAATAGTGCCGTTGCTGTGCGACCGCAGCGAACGCCGCCAAATCAAGCACGAGCGCGAGGAGAAGGTCGTTACGGCGGCAGTCAAGCAGTCGCTCAAAGCCTACCACCCGTTGTTGCGCGATATGACGCCGTTGCGCGATTTCGTTGCCGAGCCTTTCGACGGACGCCGATTCATCGCCCACTGCGACGAGCCGATTCGCTCGAAAGCCTACCTTGCCGATGTGCTGGCGGCGGGCGAGGACGCAAGGGTATTGATAGGTCCCGAGGGGGATTTCTCGCCCGAGGAGATTCGTTATGCCGTCGAGGAGTGCGGCTATGAGGAGATTACGCTCGGCGATATGCGCCTGCGCACGGAGACGGCGGCGGTGATGGGCGCGGCTGTGGCGTCGGTTGTCAATAATCTGAAACACAAGCGATAAACGTATGCTTTTCCAACTGTTTTGGTCGTTTTTCAAAATCGGGCTTTTCACCTTCGGCGGCGGCTATGCGATGATTCCGCTTATACAGCGCGAGGTCATCGACCGCAAGGGGTGGATTGCGAAGGAGGATTTCCTCGACCTGCTCACGGTCGCGCAGTCGGCACCGGGTCCCATTTCGCTCAATACGTCGGTATTCGTCGGCTATAAGATGCGCGGATATGCGGGGGCGGTAGCCTCGATTTTCGGCGTGGTGCTGCCTTCGTTCGTCATAATTCTGTTGGTGGCGATGTTCTTTGCCGATGTGCGGCGGAACGCCGTGGTCGATGCCGCATTCAAGGCCATGCGCCCTGCCGTGGTAGCACTGATTATCGCGCCGATAGTCGGACTGACGCGCGGTATGCGTTGGTGGCTCATAGGCGTGGCGGCGGCTGTGGCTCTGATAGTTTGGGGTACGGGCATATCGCCGATTTACATACTCATAGCGGGTGCTGCCGTCGGTTTGGCGTGGAGCATCTGCGCGGCACGAAAGGAGGCACGGCGATGATTTACCTGCAACTCTTTTTGTCCTATCTGAAAATCGGATTTTTCGGATTCGGTGGCGGTTACGCCATGTTGTCGCTCATTCAGAACGAGATAGTCGAACAGCACGGCTGGCTCTCGCCTGCCGAGTTCGCCGACATAGTCGCCATTTCGCAGATTACGCCCGGACCCATCGCCATCAACTCGGCGACCTACATAGGCTATTCGGTGGCGGGCATAGGCGGTTCGGTGGTCGCAACGGTGGCGGTCTGCCTGCCTGCGCTGACGATTATGATGCTGCTGACCAAGTTCTTTCTCAAATTGAAGGACAACCGCTATATGCACGGCATCATCGAGGGTATGAAGCCCGTCGTCATCGGTATGATTGCGGCGGCGGCACTGCTGCTGATGTTCCCCAAGACCGACGAGGAGGCGAACTTCATCGATATGTGGAGTTGGGTCTTCTTCCTCGCGTGTCTCTACGGTTCGTATAAGAAAGTTAATCCGATTCTGCTGATTGTGTTGTCGGCACTCGGAGGCATATTCGTCTATTGGTTGCCGTCGTTCGCATCGCAATTCTGATACTCCTCTATATTGTTATATTGTGATGAATTTTTGTTAAATCATCACCGCCAACGAACCCCAGAAAACCATCGAGAAAATCGCGAAAATCAGGGCGATTGCCAAAAGCGCGAGCAGTGAGCCGAGGCAACCCCAGCGCGTCTGACCTGCGGGCAGAGGGTCGGAGACGAGGGCGACGATAAGCCCGACGAGCGGCGTGAATATGACCGAAATCAGAAATGTCCAGCCGAAGCCGATACGACGGCGACTGCCGACGATACCTACCAGAATGGAGAGCAGCGAGCCGCTCAACAAGCCGAAAATAATGAGTGAAAGTGCCATATCGTTCTATCTTTTGAATCGGTAAAATGTGCCGAGCGGCAACTCCTTGCCTGCGCGGTCGGCAAAGTACAACTCGCCCCACTCCTCGGCGACGGGTGCGCCGAAAATCTGACGTACAGCCGTGCGGGCGAGGGTCGGGGACAAGCCCATCGAGTAGAGGTTCAGCACCAAAAACGAGTTGTGCGGTGCGAGCAGTTGCGCGCAGGCGTCGAGCATAGGGGCGATATGCTCCTCCAAAACCCATTTTTCGCCATTGGCACCGCGTCCGTATGCGGGCGGGTCGAGTATGATGCCGTCGTAGCGGTTGCCGCGACGCACCTCGCGCTGTACGAATTTCATTGCGTCCTCGACGATCCAGCGAATGCCGTCCAGTCCGCTTGCCTCCATATTCTCGCGCGCCCAAGTTACCACCTGTTTGACCGAATCGACATGCGTAACTTCTGCCCCCGCAGCGCGTGCCGCGAGCGACGCTCCGCCCGTGTAGGCGAAGAGGTTGAGTACCTTGCAGCCCGCACCGTGTTCGGCACAACGGTCGTAGATGAAATTCCAGTTCGCCGCCTGCTCGGGGAATATGCCGACGTGCTTGAACGAGGTCAGCCCCAAGCGCATGGCAAGGTGCATATCGCGGTAGTCGTAGCGCACGCTCCAACGCGACGGCATTTGCGGCGAAAGTCGCCACTCGCCACGCTCGTCGTTGCGTTCGTCGCGCAGGAACGAGGCGTCGGCAAGGCGCGCCCACTCTTCGTCGGCGAGCGACTTGTGCCAAATCGCCTGCGGCTCGGGACGTCGCAGGACATACCGCCCGAAGCGTTCGAGTTTCTCGCGGTTGCCCGAGTCGATGAGTTCGTAATCCTTTATTTGCGGTGTCAGTTGCATATATGGTCTCTATTTGTTTTCGCTTATGTCTGTCAGGCTCATACGGCACGCCGCGCAGTCGAAGCCGAGTGCGTAACGCTTGCGCCCGCGTTCGAGAAAGAGCGCGCCGTCGAGCGTGTGCTTTCGGCGCAGGCACTCGCCTATTTCGCGGCGAATGCAGTAGTCGGAAATCATCACGCGCGCCCCGATGGTCGAGGTGCGCAGGTCGAGCCCGTCCGCTATCCGTTTCACGCCGTGCGCCGTGTAGAACTCGCGCGCAAGACGGTTGGTAACGTTGTCCTGCTCCGAGAGTTCAGTGTCGGGATATACTGTCGCCGCATTCTCTGCAAACGGCTTGCCGACTTTGTGTTGCAACAGTCTGTTTTGCTGCAAATTGTTCAGTACTTCGCGTCGCAGTTGCGCAATCGCCGATGCGGGGACGAAGCGTATCGCTCCGTCGATGGCGACCTTAGTGATTTCGAACGGCGTGTCGCCGCTCTTTACCGCCTGCGAGCGAATGGTCTGCTCCATTTTGGCGACATTCTGCGGTTCGGCGGTCGGGCAGTCGAGGCGTGCCGTTGCCGTTATGCCCTGCTCGTCGGTGGCGGTTGCGCCGATGCCGTTTTCGTCGAAAGCGAAACGTATCTCTGCATCTATCGCGCGGCGAATGCGGCTGCGCTCGACGGCGAGCGAAAAACGGCGGTTGAAGTTGCGGAAAATCTCGGTGCCGCGCACTATGCCTGCCACGCTGTTGAGCGTCGCGGTGCGACCTTCGGCGGCGTTCACGTTGGTGCCGACCATCTCGCCGTCGGCGATGAAGCAGATGCCGTCGCCCGGGGCGAGGTCGGTGTCGCGGTCGAGTACGATGCGGTCGCCTGCGATTTTCGTTACCGTGCCTATGCGCTCGCCGACGGCTTTCGGGGTGTCGAATGATGCGACGCCCGCCTGCTTGCCGTCGATGAAGTATTCGGACGAGCCGCGCGTGAAACTCTTTGCTGCGTCGGGCGTAAATTCTGTCGTGCTGCGTCCCACGCTGCTGCGTCGGCAGTCGGGACGTTTCGCCAACTCCTTGTCAATCAGTGAGCGGTAGAGACTGACGGTGTTGCGGATATAGACGCGGTCTTTGAGCCGTCCCTCGATTTTGAACGACGATACGCCCGCATCTATCATCTCGCCCAAACGCGCCGAAAGGTCGAGGTCGCGAAGGGAGAGCAGGTGCTTGCCACGAATGATTTTGCGCCCCGTCGAATCGACCAAATCGTATGCCAAGCGGCACGGCTGGCTGCACTCGCCGCGGTTGCCGCTACGGTCGCTCATCGAGCGCGAGAGAAAACAGCGTCCGCTCTGTGCCACGCAGATTGCGCCGTGGACAAAGGCCTCCAATTCGATATGCGGTGCGGCGGTGCGGATTCGGCAGATTTCGTCGAGCGACAGCGACCGTTCGAGTATGGTGCGTGCAAACCCGACCTGCTCGAAAAATCGGGCGCGCTCGGGTGCAACGCAGTTGGTCTGTGTCGAGGCGTGCAACTCAATCGGCAGCCCCATGCGGCAGTATGCCATATCCTGCACTATCAGGGCATCGACGCCCGCTTCGACAAGTTGCAGGGCAAGGCGGCGCGCCTCGTCCAATTCGTTGTCGTAGAGCAAAGTGTTGAGCGTGGCATAGAGCCGTGCGCCGTAGAGGTGGGCATATTCGGCAGCGCGGGCGATGTCCTCGACCGAATTGGTCGCTGCATAGCGCGCTCCGAACCGCGTACCGCCCATATAGACGGCATCGGCTCCGCAATCTATCGCGTCCATTGCCGAAGCGAGGTCGCGCGCGGGTGCAAGCAGTTCGATTTTGCGCATAGGACAGACGATGAAAATTTTTACAAAAGTAGTAAAAGTTACGGCTATCCGTACCCTTAAACGGAAAAACCTTCGGCTCTTTGCCGAAGGTTTGACCTGCAAGCGTGAACGCAGCCTATTTCCGTACCGCGCGAATCGACTCGACGGCAAGCACAATGCCGATTATGTCGAGCGTTAAGAGAATGGCGAGTTGCGCCGCGCTGAAACCTGCGAGCAGTTCCGCCGTATGCGCGAGATTGAACAGTGCGGCGATGACGGCAAGCACGGCATTGACTTTGAGCCACGCGCGTTTGTCCGACCACAGCGTGCAGAATATGCCTGCGCACGGCAGCAGATAACTTATCGCCATCATAAAAAAGACGAGTCCCTGCGGCACCTCGCCCGAGGCGTCGGTCGCTACGTTCGCGTCCCAAAATATGGGCATCACGTCGGTAATGATGTGGAATGCGAATCCCGCCATGACCATCAGCCACAGCGTTACGATTTTCGTTTTTGCTTTTTCCATTTTTTCGGTGAATTTTATTGTTGCAAAATTACGCGCTCCGCCGCTGCCGTGCAATCCCGAATTGTGGCTATCCTGCTCCGACTGCCTAACCCGAACGGGTGAAACGGCACCGTGCGACGCGACGATTATTGCGGAGAAACGAAACAATGTACGCACTTTTTTTATACATTTGCGCAAATAATTGACCGCGAAGGATTATTCAGTTAAAAATATAGAGTTATGCTTACACTTCAACAACTGCGTGGCGACAAGGAAGCCGCCATCAGAAAACTTGCAAAGAAAGGCGTGGACGCAGCCCCGATTATTGCCAAAATCGAGGAGTTGGACGACCGTCGCAAGGCTGTTCAGAACGAACTGGACGCCTGCCTTGCCGAGCAGAACAAGGTCGCCAAGGAGATTGGCGGACTTATGGCGCAGGGCAAGCGCGAGGAGGCTGAGGAGCGCAAACGTATGGTTGCCGACCTCAAAGCCCGTTCCGCCCAACTTTCGACCGAGCACGATGCCGTGGCTGCCGAGTTGCAGGCGCAAATCGTGCTGTTGCCTAATTTCCCTGCCGAGATAGTTCCCGAGGGAAAGACGGCGGCGGACAACCTTATCGTGAAAATCGACGAAAACTATACCAAACTGCCCGAGAATCCGCTTCCGCACTGGGAGTTGGCTCGCAAGTACGACATCATCGACTTCGACCTCGGCGTGAAACTGACGGGCGCGGGATTCCCCGTTTACAAAGGTCAGGGTGCGAAGTTGCAACGCGCGCTCATCAACTACTTCCTCGATTTCAACACCGCCGCAGGCTACCGCGAGGTGGAGCCGCCTGTGATGGTGAACGAGGCTTCGGGCTTCGGTACGGGTCAGTTGCCCGACAAGGAGGGTCAGATGTACCACGCAACCGTGGATAACTACTATCTCGTTCCGACTGCCGAGGTGCCTGTTACCAACATCTACCGCGACTGCATTTTGGAGGAGAAGGATTTTCCTGTAAAGATGACCGCCTACACGCCGTGCTTCCGTCGTGAGGCAGGCTCCTACGGCAAGGACGTGCGCGGATTGAACCGTCTGCACCAGTTCGACAAGGTGGAAATCGTACAACTGTCGTTACCTGACGTATCTTACGATGCGTTAGACGGTATGGTCGCTCACGTCGAGCGTCTGGTTCGCTCGCTCGAACTGCCTTACCGCATCGTGCGTCTGTGCGGTGGCGATATGTCGTTCACGTCGGCTTTGACCTACGATTTCGAGGTATTCTCGGAGGCGCAGAAACGTTGGTTGGAGGTTTCGTCCGTATCGAATTTCGAGTCGTTCCAAGCCAACCGCTTGAAATTGCGTTACCGCGATGCCGACAAGAAGATGCAGTTGGCTCACACCCTCAACGGATCGTCGCTTGCTCTGCCGCGTATCGTGGCTGCGTTGCTCGAAAACAACCAAACGCCTGAGGGTATCCGCATACCTAAGGTGCTGGTTCCTTATACGGGCTTCGAGATGATTAAGTAGTACCGCGATTCGGGAATATATGAAACGGGCGTTCGCCGCAAAGGTGAACGCCCGTTTTGCTTTCGTGCCTTGGGCTATACCTCGAACGATTCGATATATTTCAGCACCCCGCAAGCCCTCTGCGAGTGGAACGAGAGTTGGTCGAAAAGTTGGTGCGTCTTCAACTGTTCTATCGCTGCTGCGGCAGTAAGCGTGCCGTTTTCGTAGAGAACAATCGTGGCGTACAACTTATCGTTGGCGACGGGTCCCATAACCATATCGAATGCGTGGGTCTCTATGCCCTTGCGGTTGTTTACGACAAAGTCGAGCCACTGTTCCGATGCACCGCCGAAGTGCATAATGCGGAAATCGTCGCTCTGCAACACGGCGTCGTCGATTTCGAAAACAGAGACGATGGCTCGTGCCGTGCCACCCTCGCGGCTCTTTTTGATATTAGCCCACTTGGTCGCCTGTTCGAGACTTGTCGTCGTATAAAATCCCTTGCCGAAATCGGTTTTGGCACGACCTCGTGCTGCCGTCGGTTTGCGTACCGCTACTGTCGAACCGTGATACAATAACATCTCTATCTGCGTTTTTTTAGGAATAGTTCGATTTCGTGCAGTATGTAGTCGTCGCTCTGCGAGTGCAATGCTTCGAAATTGTCGATAAGGAAACGCTCCAAACCGCTGCGCTTAAACATATCGAGAGCCTCTATCGACGAGAGGTTGTGCGACAAACGGTATTGCTCCATACAGAAAATCAGAAACAGAGACACCGCGCGCGGCAGAGAATTTTCGCGTTCTGCCGATTTTTTGGCTTCCAAACGGTCGTACAGGCTTGCACCGCTCTCGTACCACATTTTTGCAGAGGCGTCGGTCAGACTGTCGTACAACTCGGAATTGCAGAGGTAGAGCAGGGCGTCGGACAGCGAAAGGTGTTTCTTGTCCATAATGATTTCTGCCAACTCCTGCACCTTGAAAGGCAGCATTGCGGTTTCGGTCGTATGCGTCATAACACTCTGTTCAAAGGGATTCCGTATCGCAAATATAGCAATAATTTCGCAATATCTCTATTTCGTCGGTTGCAGCGGACCGTAGAAATAGGAGGCGGTGGCACCGCCGTCGGCGAGAAAGTCGGCTCCCGTGATGAATGCGCCGCGCTCGCTCATCAGCAGTTCGGCGACATTCGCCACCTCGTCCGCTGTGCCGGGACGACCCGCAGGGCATTTGGCGAACATATTTTTGTAGAAATCGCCGCGCGGACCGTTAAACTCGTCCACGGCGAGCGGCGTTACGATGATACCCGGTGAGATGGAGTTGATGCGCGCACCGCGTTCGCCCCAGCGCACGGCTTCGTACATTACGCGCTTGACATTGCAACGCTTTGCCAGCTGGTAGGCGTGGAGCGTATCGCGGATATTGGCGGGTTGCAGCATTTCGAGTGAGAGCAACCGCTCGGTCGGTGTGGTTGCAAGCAGGCGGTCTTGTTCGGCGGTCAGTGCGGGCATACGGTGTCCCGACTGGCTCGAAATGGTTACACCCGTACCGCCGCGACGAATTACCCGCCCGACCTCTTCGAGCAGAACGGCAGTGCCGTACAAATCGACCGCGAGGATAGTCTCTATCGACGCCTGACTCGGCGATACGCCTGCGGCATTGATGAGCATCGCCACCTCGCCGTAGCGTTGTGCTTCGGCAATAAGGTTAAGTATGGACTCGCGCGACGACAAATCCATTTCGGCTGCCACGGCATCGAAGCCTGCATTGACGAGCAGCGCGGCGGCAGCCTCGGCATTTTCTATGCGGCGGTCGCCGATGACTATCTTTTTGCCCGTACCCATACGGCGCGCTATCGCTATGCCGATTTGTCCCGCGCCCGTAAGTATCATTACATCTTTGTTCATATCGCTTGTGTTTTTGTTTTACGATACAAAAATAGGGTACAACGCCCGAAAACGTCGTACCCCGATTGCTTGTTTTGTTACCGCAATTCGTTGAATGCGCGGTGCTATTCGCCGAAAATCTGGTTGAGTGCGGCGGCGAGTTGGTAGGCTGCCTTGCGCATTTGCAGTTCGGCAAGCGGCAAAGCCTTTTTCTCGAATTTTTCGTCGAGATTGTCGCCCTCTTTTACCCACGAGATGGTCGGACGCACGTCGCGGGCAGCGTCCTCGAACCACGCCTGCTCGTCGCCGCGGGTGCAGTGCGCCGCTTTGCCTTGCGACCATGTGTCGAGGTAGTCGGCATACTGCCTGTATGTCCAACTGTTGTGGGCGTGGGTGATGAGTGCCGTGTCCCACACCTTGTGCAGGGTGGTCTTTTTGCCGAAGAATGTGATATTGATGTGTCCCTCGTTCTTGTTATCGACATAGCGAATGTGGGCAGGGCAGTGGAAATCGCCGATGATGTGGACGATGCACTTGATGCCGCACAATATAGTCGAGTCGGTCAGACGGTCGCGGTCAGCCAACTCCTTGCGCCAGTATTCCATTGCCGTAACGCCGTCGCGACCCTTGCGGTACTTGTTGCGCACCTCGGCAGGCGACTTGCAGGAGGCGTCGGCGATAGAGGCGTGCCAGCCGCGGAACTCGGTAACATAAATCGGTTTCTTGACGACCGAATCCATAAATATGGCGTATGCCGCAAGCGGCGTGCCGTGAGTGTATTTTTCGATTTCCGCCTTTGCCTTCGGCGTCAGGTGCCGCTGGGCGATTTCGGCGATGGTTTTGTGTCCGAGACGACCCCAAGCGGAAGCCTCGTTTGCAATGCCGAGCGAGAGGGCTGCGGCAAGCAAAAGTATGGTAATGCGTTTCATAAATGCGTAACTATTTGTCGAACAGGTCATTCAAAATTTTGGCAAGGCGCAGTCCTGCCTTTTCGATTTGCTCGTCGGCAATTACGCCGAAATCGTTTGCCATATTGCGGTCGATGTGAGACAACTGCTCGAACGGAGCGTCCTTCGCCACTTTCGGCGCACGCTCGTAGGCGACAAGGCTTTGGCGGGCGCAGTCGGCGAGCCAATCCTCGATAGTACCCTCAATCATCTTGTCTTTCTGCTCCTTGCTCAGCCCTTCGTCAAGATTGGTGGCGAAATCCATATAACTCCAATTGGCGTGGTTGGCGGAGAATATGGCGGAATCCCACACGAGGTGGTAGTTCTGCGGCTTCTTGTTGTCCATATAGCGGACAGGGTAGAAACTTTTGTGAACCGCCGTTTTGCCGTCCTCGGCATAGAGGTTGGCGTGTCCCGGGCAGTGGTAGTCGCCGACGGTGTGGACGAGGAAATAGATATTGACCTTGCGGACGGAGTCGTTCAAATCCTCGTAATGCGAAAGCAGGTCGATGGATTCGTGAAGTTGCTTCACCGCCTTGCCGATAGGCTGTTGCGTGCCGAGGTTGAAAGAGTGGATATGGGCGCGCTTGTCCCATTTCTTGTACTCCTTGCGGTGGTTGTCGAGCCACGAAGCGTAGTAAACTATGGAGTGCCCGTCGATGCACTTTTCGATGTTCGCCTTGGCGCGCGGAGTGAGGTTGCACTCGGCGATGTAGGCTATGCCTGCGTGAACGTCGCGTCCCCATGCGAGAGCCTCGAATGCCGAGCCTGCGGCGAGGGCGAGCGTCAGAACTGAAAATATGATGCGTTTCATTTCGTTTGTCGTTTTAATGATTGATTATTTGATTTTTGCTTTCGGCGCATTGTCGTCGAACAGACCGTTGAGCAGGTAGGCGATGCGATAGCCCGCATCGGCGATATACTCGGTGGAGAGCGGGTAAAACTCGTTCAGCCACAGACGGAACGACTTTTTGTCGAACTTTTGGTCGGGTGTAACCATTGAGTAGATGCGACGGTACTCTGCGGCATTTTTCGTAACCCACTCGGTGAGCGAGCCTGCGGTGAGAGCCTCTATCTGCTCGCCGCTCTTGCGGTTGAGTTGGTGGACGAACTCGGCGGCGCGCCACATACCGAATGTGCCGTCGAATGCGTAGCCCTGCCAGAATTTCATATAGTTGTAATCCTTGTTGTAGTTGTATTTCCACGCGCGCTCCTGCAACTTGTCGGTATATATGTAGTTGGCAGGGCAGTGGAGGTCGGCGAGAATGCAGACCACGAAACGGATATTGTCGGCAATCTCCGCCTTGGTGAGGTTGTCGCGATGTTGCAGAGTCTCGACTGCGTATGTCAGCGCGTCGAATGCGTGAGCCGTGCGGATAATCCCCTCTTTGGACTTGTCAGCCTTTTTGCCTGCAATCATCTTGCATTTTGGGGTGAAGGCAACGGTGTGCCACGTCTTGCTCGGCGTATAGTCGCCAGTGTTGGCGACGTCGTGGAGCCAGTAGGCGTAATATACAATCGAATGGTTGCCCAAAGCCGCGTCGATGTTCTTCTTGGCGGTCGGGGTGAGGTTGGCATCGGCGATGGCGGCGATGCCCGTGTGTATGGAGTTCTCCCAAGCGTGGGCTGCGGGAGCGAATGCAAAGGCTGCGAGCAGCAGCAGATATATCTTTTTCATCGGTAAAGAATTGTTGTTATTTGTCGAAAATCGAGTTGAGTACGGCAGCAAGACGGTAGCCCGCGTTGCGGATTTGCGAATCGGCAATCTCGACCGCCGCGTTGAAATAGTTGTCGGTGGTCAGTTTGCCCTTTTTCGGCATAATGTCGTAGGCATGGGTGGCTTCGGCTATGCTCTCGGCATACCAGTCGTCGGGCGTACCCTTGACGATGGCGGCAATCGCTTCGTCGTCGCACTTGTCCAACTCCTCGGCAAGCGTGCGCGGCGACATACCCTTGTGCTTGATGTCCACCACCATACCGTCCCACATCTTGTGGTAGCGCACCTTTTTGCCGTAAACGTTTACGCTCATAGGGCGGTATTTCGGGAAGTCGATATGAACGGGGCAGTGCATATCGCCGACCAAATGGGTCAGGAATTTGATATTGACGAGTACTGTCGAGTCGTTGAGCGAGCGGAAATCCGCCATCTCGTTCACGATGCGCTTGATTTGGTGTACGGCAACAGGCTCGGCAGGGTTGCCCTCGGCGTCCGTGCGGTCGGCGTCGGTCCAGTAATCGACATGCCAGTGGTGGGTCATTTCATAACCCGGGTATTTGCGGTAGTAGTCCATCCACGATGCGTAGTAGGAGATGGGGCGATTGTCGGTGTACTTTGTGATGTTGGCTTTGGCGCGAGGCGTCAGGTGCCGCTCGGCGATGTAGGCGACGGTCGTGTGTCCCTTGCCGTCCCAAGCAAGGACGCTCGTGCAGGTCATCGAGAGACCGACTGCGAGCAGAAGAATAAATCTTTTCATGTAATGTTTGGTAATTAGGTTTTCGTTATTTACAACTAACAAAGATACAAAAAATCGCGGAAGGTTAAAACGCAGAAACAAAAAACCGGTCGCTCAGACCGGTTTTTTGCGTATGACCTATTCGCGGTCGGCGGCGAGCAGCGGCAGGAACAGAAACAGTCCCAACAGCAGTATCCCCGCCGAGCGGAGCCATATCGTGCGTCGGTTCGGATTGCGTCGGCGCAGAAGCAGGTAAGCAAGTGCGCATACGACATTCAGCAACAGTGCTCGTGCCGACACATCGCGCAGGTGCGGAGCCGTGAAGCGGTCGTTCGGCGAGGTGAAAACCAGACGGAACGGGAATACCCAACGGCGGGCGCGTTGCCACGAAGCATCGGGAAAGTCGAAATCGTGTTCGGCTACCACGTCGAGCGTCTGCGCGTCGATGGCGGTCAGATGCTCGTGATTGCCGCGGTCGATGATTGCCGTCCAGTAGAACATATCGCCGACGACTATCAGCCGCTCCTCGTCCAAATTCGTCGGTGCGAGCGGCAGGCGGCAGAGCGTATAGTCGCGGGCATCGATTGCGTAGAATATGCCCTGCGTGTCGGCAAGGAAGCCTATGAAACGGCGGTCAGGAAACTCGGTAACATACGCCTGCACGAAGCGCA
>CAVKRC010000025.1:0-28803 GCA_963658625.1 bacterium | reverse complement strand
GTTGGCTGACATTGACCGCAAAATAGAACTCAACAAGCAGATAAATGATAATTTAGAGGAGCAACTAAGCCTAATAACATCACGTTATATTTTTTGTTGTCCCAATCTTGTAAAGAAGCGTATAGGAGAAATTGCTACAATAAAAGCTGGTGGCGATTGCCCTCTTACATATTCCAAAACAAAAACACAAGAATGTAATATTCCTATATTTTCTAACGGAACAGAAAACAGAGGACTCTATGGTTTCACGAACAAAGCTGCCATAAATGGGCATAGTATAACAATTGCAGCAAGAGGAACTATCGGTTATTGCGAAAGGAGGCTAACGCCATTTGTTCCTATCATTCGACTTTTAGCGATTACGCCAAAAGAAGATGGGGCTTACATCTATCTACATCAGGTAATTAAAAATATGAAGTTTAAGAAAAATGGTTCGGTTCAGCAACAGCTTACAGTTCCTGAAATTTCATTTATAGAGATACCTTACCCACATACAAGCGTTTTGCTTGAATATAATAAGGTTGCAAGTCCAATAGTAGAAATGATTGAGCGCAATATTCGTGAGAATGAGATTTTGACTAAGCAGCGAGACGAACTCTTGCCTCTTTTGATGAACGGTCAAGCATCGGTAAATTATCATTTATCGGCAAGGGTTTCTATATCTTTTGATATGTTCTTGAACTTTACAATCAATCTCTCGCTTAATGCGATAATTCTTGTGATATATTTGCAACCAAAAGAGAATACGAGGACTATTCAAGACGATAAACGACAGATTCTGCAACGACAAAGGCAAGGTTTTATGCTGTGTAGCCAACATTCTTTGGCGAAAATGCCTCGTAAATCGCAGCAAAACGGTTCTTGAAATATAGGGCGGCAGTAATTGATAGATAATAAATGGGCGGGAATCGACTTTTGGCGCGGGACGATTCGCAAATGTCGATAAAATTGGCTAACTTTGTCCTTTCAAAAACTTAAAACACGAACAAAAATGTCGGTAGAGAGTACCACAAGAGCCGTAACAACTCTGCGGCTCAAAGAGATGAAGGAGCGCGGCGAGAAAATCTCGATGCTCACCTCCTACGATTTTTCGATGGCGACAATCGTCGATGCAGCAGGTATAGACGTTATTCTCGTCGGCGATTCGGCAGCCAATGTCATGGCGGGTTACGAAACCACCCTGCCAATCACGCTCGACCAGATGATTTATCACGCACGCTCGGTTACGCGGGCGGTCAAACGCGCTTTGGTGGTGGTCGATATGCCGTTCGGAACATATCAGGGCGACTCGCAGGCGGCACTCGATTCGGCTATCCGCATAATGAAGGAGACCGAAGCCGATGCGGTGAAAATGGAGGGCGGCGAGGAGATTCTCGACTCCATAAAGCGCATTCTCTCGGCGGGCATTCCCGTCATGGGACATCTCGGACTGACGCCGCAGTCGATTCACAAGTTCGGAACCTACACCGTCCGCGCCAAGGAGGAAGCCGAAGCGCAAAGGCTTGTGCGCGATGCGCATCTGTTAGAAGAGGCGGGTTGTTTCTCGGTGGTGTTGGAGAAGATTCCCGCAGCGTTGGCGACGCGCGTTTCGCAGGAACTTACGGTGCCGACAATAGGCATCGGTGCGGGTGCGGGTACCGACGGGCAGGTGCTCGTGGTGCACGATATGTTGGGTATAAACAAGGGCTTCTCTCCACGATTCCTGCGGCGATATGCCGACCTGCACGAGGTGATGACCGATGCCGTGTCGCGGTACATAGAGGACGTCAAATCGGGCGATTTCCCGAACGAAAAGGAACAATACTGATAAATGAGGGGAGTGAGATGCGCAAGCGTCCCACTCCTTTCGGTTATATACGTGGCAAAAGTGTATTATATAAAATAAAGTAATTATGTCGTTTATAGAAGAAAGAATCCAACAGGAGGGCTTGACCTTCGACGATGTGCTGCTCATTCCGGCATACTCGGAAGTGCTGCCGCGCGAGGTATGCGTGAAGAGCCGTTTCTCGCGCAACATCACCCTCAACATTCCTATCGTATCCGCAGCCATGGATACGGTAACCGAAGCACCTATGGCAATCGCGATTGCACGCGAGGGCGGAATAGGCGTTATCCACAAGAATATGACAATTGCCGAGCAGGCTGCACAGGTGCGCCGTGTGAAGCGTGCCGAGAACGGCATGATTTACGACCCGATTACCATCACGCGCGAGCAGACCGTGGGCGACGCATTGGCGTTGATGAAGGAGAACAAAATCGGCGGCATACCGGTCGTGGACGAAAAGATGATGCTCGTCGGCATCGTAACCAACCGCGACCTGCGCTTCCAGAAAGAGATGTCGCGCCGCATCGACGAGGTGATGACATCCAAGAACTTGGTAACGATTACCAACCCCGACCGCGAAGATGTTACGGAGGTGTTGCTACGCAACAAAATCGAGAAGTTACCCGTCGTGGACAACAACGGACGACTGGTCGGACTTATCACCTACAAGGATATAACCAAAGTGCAGGACTATCCCAACGCCTGCAAGGATTCGAAGGGTCGTCTGCGCGTAGCGGCAGGTATCGGCATCACGGCGGACGCTATGGATCGCGTGGCGGCTCTCGTAGCCGAAGATGTCGATGCAGTGGTGCTCGACTCGGCTCACGGTCATACCAAGGGCGTGGTTTCGCTGCTGAAAAAGATTAAGGCGACCTACCCGACGCTCGATGTAGTCGTCGGCAACATCGCCACTGCCGAGGCAGCCCGCTTTTTAGTCGAGAACGGCGTGGACGGCATAAAGGTCGGCATAGGTCCGGGTTCCATCTGCACCACCCGCATCATCGCGGGCGTGGGCGTGCCGCAACTGACCGCCATATTCGATGCGTCGAGTGCCGTGCGCGGCAGCGGAGTGGCGGTAATCGCCGACGGCGGACTGCGCTACTCGGGCGACATAGTGAAGGCTTTGGCGGCGGGCGGCGACTGCGTGATGTGCGGTTCGATGTTCGCAGGCACCGAGGAGTCGCCGGGCGAGACCATCATCTACAACGGTCGTAAGTTCAAGACCTACCGCGGCATGGGTTCCATCGACGCAATGAAGGCGGGTTCGAAAGACCGCTATTTCCAAGACAGCGAGGTCAATACCAACAAACTCGTACCGGAAGGCATCGTCGGTCGCGTACCGTTCAAAGGCTCGTTGAGCGAGACGGTTTACCAACTCGTCGGCGGATTGAAAGCGGGTATGGGTTATTGCGGCGCGCGCGACATAGAGACGTTGAAGAAGGCGCGGTTCATTCGCGTTACGAGCAGCGGCGTAGTCGAAAATCACCCGCACGACATCACCATCACCAGCGAAACACCGAACTATACAAGAGGAGAGTAATATAATGCAGGAGAAAATTTTAATATTGGATTTCGGCTCGCAGTACACCCAGCTAATCGCACGCCGCGTGCGCGAGATGAACGTATATTGCGAAATCCACCCCTACAACAAAATCCCGTCGATAGACGAGAGCGTCCGCGGAGTGATTCTGTCGGGCAGCCCGTCGTCGGTTCGCGACGAGAATGCGCCGAAGCCCGACCTGTCGGGCATCAAGGGCATATTGCCGTTGCTCGGCGTATGCTACGGAGCGCAATATCTCGCTTACGCTTTCGGCGGCGATGTGGCACCCGCACCGAGCCGCGAATACGGTCGTGCGATGCTTACCGTTACCGACGCGGAGGACGCGCTGATGAAGGCTCTGCCGTCGCCTACGCAGGTATGGATGTCGCACGGCGACACGATTGTCGCGTTGCCCGAGGGTTACAAAGTCATCGCGAGCACCGAAGATGTAGCCAACGCCGCCTATCGCATCGAGGGCGAGCAGACTTGGGCGATACAGTTCCACCCCGAGGTTTACCACTCGACGGACGGTATGCAGTTGCTGAGGAACTTCGTCGTCGGTATCTGCGGTTGCCGACAGGATTGGACTTCGGAGAGTTTCGTCGAATCGACCGTCAAGGCTCTGCGCGAGCAGTTGGGCAACGACCGCGTGGTACTCGGTCTGTCGGGCGGTGTCGATTCGTCGGTGGCGGCAGTGCTGCTGCACAAGGCTATCGGTCATAATCTCTATTGCATATTCGTCGATTCGGGATTGCTGCGCAAGAACGAGTTCGACGAGGTGATGGAGTCGTACAAGGGTATGGGTCTCAACGTGAAGGGAGTGAAGGCTCACAAAAAGTTCTTCGACGACCTGTGCGGAGTTGCCGAACCCGAAAAGAAGCGCAAAATCATCGGTCGCGACTTCGTCGAGGTGTTCAACGACGAGGCGCAACGCATCGAAGACGTGAAGTGGTTGGCACAAGGCACGATATATCCCGATGTTATCGAGTCGGTATCGGTCAACGGTCCGTCGTGCACCATCAAGTCGCACCACAACGTGGGCGGACTGCCCGAGAAGATGAATTTGAAGGTCGTCGAGCCGCTGCGCCTGCTCTTCAAGGACGAAGTGCGTCGCGTAGGTCGTGCGCTGAAAATCGATGAGCGCATACTCGGTCGCCACCCGTTCCCCGGTCCGGGACTTGCGATTCGCGTATTGGGCGAGGTTACGCCCGAGCGCGTGGCGATTTTGCAGGAGGTGGACAAGATTTTCATCGACTCGCTGCGTCGCGACGGATTGTACGACAAGGTTTGGCAGGCGGGAGCGATACTGCTGCCCGTAAAGAGCGTCGGCGTGATGGGCGACGAGCGCACCTACGAGAGTTGCGTGGCGTTGCGCGCCGTATCGTCGGTAGATGGTATGACGGCGGACTGGGTGCATCTGCCTTACGACTTCTTGGCGAACGTGTCGAACGACATCATAAACAAGGTCAGGGGGGTCAATCGCGTAGTCTATGACATCTCCTCCAAACCGCCTGCAACCATAGAGTGGGAATAAGCCCCCGCCCAAAATGGGGATATGTCTCTAATAAGGAGAGTAAAATTATACGGAATTATCTACTTTGGGCTTGTACTCCGCAAGGAGCGTGTAGCGACGCAGCGTAAAACCTCTTTGTCATCGCGAACGAACGTAAGTGAGTGTGGCGATCTGCCATTGTGTCGGGTATCAGCAATGGTATTTATAACAGCGGTAGATAACCACGCCGTTCGCATAGACCCTCATCGGGTATCAACTCCCTTCACGGTTGCTCCGGCTCGTTATGACATTTTTTATTTTACAAGCCCAAAGCAGATAATTCCGAAATTATATCCCCATTTTAGGGGCTATTCACAGACTTTCATTTGAAGAGAGCATTGTCTTTTGGGCTGAGAATGGCTGGCACGTTAATCACGGAAAATCCGGTTCAAGGTGTTTTCAAATTCTTGTCATATAATAATTTGCATATTCTAAAATGATTACGTACCTTTGAAGAGCGATAAACATTTAATGATAACCCATATGAGACTTACACAAAACCCTATCTTTGCAATTGTCGCATTAACTGCGCTAATTCTTGCTTCCTGCGAAAAGAACATTGATTCCGACAAGGAGAATTTTCCTGCGGATGGAGTCGTCAGAATTGATGCCTCTGTCTGTGACCTGATGACCAAAGCGGATTTGCCTTATAGTGGATATACCGGTCGCGATCTTGGACTGTTTATTGATTACGGCGATGGTGATTATTATAGCAAGGACAATGTCCGCTGGGTTAATAATAGCGGAACATGGACTCCGGAGAGTCAAGTCCTCTGGAAGAATGCGCAAAGTCCGGTCGGCATATTCGCCTATGCTCCGCACATCAGCGGGGCGGATGACTACACGAGTATCGAGTTCTCCATTCCTTCGAATCAGGCGAACGGCACTTCCTCCGCCGATTTCCTTTGGAATAGCATGCCTGATTTTGTCCCTGCCAATGATCTGGTCAACCAGAAACTGAACATAACTTTCAGCCACGTGTTGGTGAAGTTGAAAGTCAATCTTATTTTTGGAAATGAGTTAGGAGACTCGCATTCTGTTAAGGATGTGATATTGAACGGGACTTCGAGCAAGATAAAATGCGACCTTGTCAATAGGACAATCACTGATCTGGATCAGTCATCTTCCAATGACATATCAATGTGCAATACGGCAGACGATGTTTACGAAGCCATATTATTCCCGGGAAAGGGTCAGAAAAGCGGAGCCAGGATGCTTACGGTTGTAATGTCCGACAACAAAGCATACAATGTTACACTTGATAGTAATTTGGAATTGTACCCTGGATATGCTTATAGTATGAATGTGAAGGTGGGGAAGGATAAATTGGAGGCAGGAGGCATCAGAGTCTTTGAATGGCAGCAAGATAAAGAGTTGGATGATGAGGATAGTTATATTGAAGAATATTCTGTCTGGGACGGAGAATCAACTGAACCTATCACGAAAGGATCCGGCTCGGAGTCTGATCCGTACCTCATAGAGTCAGCCGCGCAATTGGCAGGTCTTGCATATGATATCAACAATAGTATTCTTAAAAATTATAAAGGCAAGTACTATAAATTGATGAAAGACATAGACCTTGCAAGTAAGCCGTGGACACCTATCGGTAACGACGTTAATTTTCCTCATCTGCGTTTGGACGGAAACGGAAAGAGTATCATCAATCTGAAGGTAGATGAGAACAGTAAATATGGGGGACTGTTCTATTGGCTTAGCGGTACAAACTCCAAGGAAAAATCGGTTGTAAGGAATCTTACAATAAGAAACGCTGAGATTAAAGCCAGAGAGCGTGCCGGGGTCATTGTCGGCTTCACTTCATTCACCGAGATTATGGATTGCAGGATTGATGGATCAGTGACAAGTGCATATTTGGCCGGAGGAATCGTAGGAGACGGCGACCCAAGCATAATCAACTGTCGCGCTGATGTCAATGTGACAGTCAATGCTCCGGCATCAACATCGAGGCCTGTCTCAGTGGCAGCGGGAGGACTGATAGGGGACATCTCTTTCAACAATGAGAGGGATAATACTATAACCAATTGTACTGTCAGAGGTACTGTTACAGTAAATAGTCAGGATCTGTCAGAGAGCGTGAACGATTTCCATATCGGTGGCGTGGCTGGATTTGCGTCTGCAAAGGTCATAGATTGTACGTCCTATGCCGAGATTAATTCCACGTCTGAAAATGAGGTACATGTCGGTGGCCTTGTAGGCACTGTCGGATCCGGCAGCGAGGTCAGGAACTGCTCCGCCTATGGCACTGTCCACGGAAAGAAAAACAATTTTGTCGGTGGCGTATATGGCTATGCCGTAGGTAATCACGAGAGAGTCCATTTCGGTGGCAAGATAGAGGAGAATATCCCGGATGTCGGAACAGGAGCGGTGGGCATCTTCATCGGTCATGCCTATGGAGCCTTCCAGACAAAGAACTGTTCATACTGCAAAACCGAAGGCTCTTTCCCTGTCATCGGCAAGGATGAAAGCAATGGTGTTCAAGACATCAAGATGAAATAAGTAAGCCTAATGCTTTCCTGTGAGTGATTATTTGCCCCATACTTGGCTATTCCCTTTGTGTTTATGTGGAACCGTCATTGCAGAATTGAGCTATGCCGAACGCAGAAAAGATTGAACCATAAGCACACTTTATAGTTGAGTGGGAATAAACCTCCGCCCAAGCAGCAGAATGACAGAAGCAGTCCTCGTAAGAGAACTGCTTTTTTCCTGAATTATCTACTTTGGGCTTGTGTTTCCGCAAGGAGCGAGAGCGACGCAGCGTAAAACCTCTGTGTCATCGCGAACGAATGTAAGTGAGTGTGGTGATCTACCTTTGTGTCGGGTATCAGCAGTAGTATTTATAACAGCGGTAGATAACCACGCCGTTCGCATAGACTGTCATAGAGTATCAGCACCGTCGGCAGTTGCTCCGGCTCGTTATGACATTTTTATTTTACAAGCCCCAAGTAGATAATTCTGTTTTTTTTCGTAGGCGGACAGGTCGGTTATCGCACCGAGTGCCGTCAGAAGGTGAATCGCACCGAGAAGTAGAAGGTGCGCGGGTAGGCATAGAGGTAGCGCGAAGCTTGCGGGCGGAGAGTGTATTCGTCGGCAAGCCAACGACGTTGCAGACGCGAGGATTCGTAGCCGCTGTAAACGGTGTTGCGAGTGCCCAAAAGATTATCGACCGACAGGTAGAACGTAAGGCGCGAATGCGGGTGGCGGTCGATAAATCGCGGGCGGTGCGGAGCGGTATAGATACGGCGGTCGAAGCGGCTCAGATAGAGCGTCTTGGAGAGCGATACGTTCAGCGCAAAGGCATCGCGCAGGCGTTCCTGTCGCATAAATTCGGCAAAAAGTTCGGGCGAATCCGCCATACGCGCCACGCGCTCGGTGCGACGCAGGAACGATGGCGAGATGTAGCGCAGACCTGCATATTCGGCGTCCAACGAAACACCCCAGCCGCGGTTGAAATAGGCGACCTCTACCATTGTCAGTATCTGCGGAGCACCGCCCACAGTGCATTTGCCTACATAACTGCGGGCGCGGTCGCACAACAGGCGGTTGTCGGTGTCGGCATAGAGCGAAAGGCGCGGGTCGGCGGCATATTTGTAGCGACCTGCCGAGAGTGCGGTCGAAAGACGGAAATGGTCGGCGATGCGCGCGTTCAGTTCGATTTCCGCGCCATAGCGCAACACGTCTATTCCCGAGACGACCATATCGGCGTAGTTGCCCGACGCATCGTCGTAGAGGTGGTCGGTCTGCATTGCACCGCGCGTGAGCGAGGCGAACAGGGTTGCCCGCACATCGACCTTTGCACCCGCGAAATTATAGACGGCTTCGGCGGCAAAGGTTTGGCGCAGTGCAGGATTATCGACCGTGCGGTTGTTGTAATTCGATTGTAAAAAGAGGTCTTCCGCCTCGGGCATATCGCCGTGTGCCATTGCCGAGAAGCGCAGACGGTGGCTTGCCGAAAAGTCGTAACCGACCGACAGGCGGGCGGAGTAGGGCGAGAGTCGCACCGTGCGAGAGCAACCGTAGGAGTTGTCGGCAAAGAGTTCCTTGCGATAGAAGCCCTTGCGCACGATGCCCGCATAGCCGACATCGAGAGCGGCATTCACCGACAGTCGCGAAGCGGAATATCTCATCGCGCCGAATGCGGAGAGGGTGGTTTGCGTAAGCGCGTAATCGTAGCCGTAGCGGTCGCGCTCGCCGATGAGACGGTCGGGCGCAAGCATATTGTTCAGCAGGGCATTGTCGAACGTGTCGTCGTCCATCAGATAGCAGTCGATGTCGGCAATGCGTCCGCCGCCGAGCAAATCGCGCATCTGCTTGTAGTTGCGGCTGCGGTCGCAGAGGGCGTTTATGCCGCAGGCGATTCGCGTATGTCTGCCCGATGAGGTGGTTGCGGCGGCGCGCAGTTGCAGGCGGGTGATGCGCTCCACGCGGTCGGCGACGGCATAGACCGCTCCGTCGTCGGAAAGGCGGTTGCGGGCGACGAGTTCGTCGAAATCTATCTGCGTGTATCGGCTGTCGCCCCTGCGCCAAGCCTCGGCAACGGCGTCGGCAACTGTCGCATCGGAAAAGTAACTCGGCAGGCGGCGGTAGTTGTCGGGCGCGGGAGTCGGCGCGTCGAACCAGTCGAGTATGCTGTAACGTCTGATGCCAGCAGTTGCGCCGAGCGATAGAGAAAGTGAGGTGTTTTTCGCGATTCGACCCTCGTACATCGCCACCGCCACGGGTACCGTCTCGCGCCGAACGTGGGAGTTGCGCACCTTGCCGTTGCAGTAGCCCCACGAGGGCGAATAGAGGTTGTCGCCACGCAGAGCGAATGCCTCGGCGACGGACGCTTGCCGTGTTCCGCGCTCGGAGGGCGAGAGCAGCAGGACAATCGAAATGCGGTGCAGGGAGTCGAACTGTTTGACGGTTGCGACGTTGAGCGACATCTCGTTGGTGAATACCGCCTTGACGTGTGCATCGCGTCCCGTGCGGGCGGAGATGTCGGCGGCAAGCGACCAGCCGCGTCCGAGATTGGAGGCGGTCGAGGCGTTTATGCCTGCCAGATAGTTGCGTGTGGAGAGGTTGAAGCCCACCGACGTGCGTTCGCGCAGCAGCGTGTCGCACCCGTACTCGGCATTGCCGAATGCGCCGCCCGCGAGCGGTGAGTCGAATGCCGCGCCGTCGGTCTCGCTCCGTCGCAGTTGCAGGCGCGAAGCAGTAGAGCGGTAAAGCCCTTCGACGGCGATACCGCCGAGCGTCGTCCGTCGTTCGGTGAAAGAGGCTCCGCGCCGAAGGGTGCGCACGAAGCGGAAATTGTCGTCGAGTAGCTGCCGTCGGTAGCGTTTTGCGGGTATTGTTACGGAAGGAATCGAATCAGCCCGCTCCTCGACAGCCGCCACGCTCTCCTGCTCGAACAGTTTGTAATAACGATAGTCGTGCAAGTCCTGCCCGCAGGCGGAGATGCACGACCATATCGCAGAAAGAACAAGTATGTATCGTCGCGGACGCATCAGCGTTGCAGTGCAGCCCACAACATATCTTTGAGCGTAGCAATGTTCAGACCCGACACCGACGAGATGAATACCGACTCGATGCCCTCGGGCAGGTGGGCGCGCATCTGGCAGATGAGTTCGTCGTCGAGCATATCGCACTTGGTAATCGCCAGCAGGCGTTGCTTGTCCAAAAGTTCGGGGTTGTACTGGGTCAGTTCGCCGAGCAGAATCTCGTAGTCGCGGCAGATGTCGTCGCTGTCGGCAGGAACCATAAAGAGCAGAATGGAGTTGCGCTCGATATGGCGCAGGAAGCGCGTACCCAAGCCCTTGCCCTCGTGCGCGCCCTCGATTATGCCCGGAATGTCAGCCATAACGAACGACTTGTGGTCGCGCACCTCGACGATGCCGAGATTGGGTTCCAACGTGGTGAAGGCATAGTTGGCGATTTTCGGTTTGGCGGACGAAACGACCGACAGCAGGGTGCTTTTGCCCGCATTGGGGAATCCGACCAAGCCGACATCGGCAAGCACCTTCAATTCCAAGATAAAAGAGCCTTCCGCTCCATCTTCGCCCGGTTGCGCATAGCGCGGCGTCTGGTTGGTAGCCGAGCGGAAATGCCAGTTGCCCAAGCCACCGCGACCGCCTTTGAGCAGTACCAGACGCTCGCCGTCCTCGGTTACCTCGCCGACCGTCTCGCCAGTCTCGGCGTCCTTGGCGACCGTGCCGAGCGGTACGGGGATTATGATGTCCTTGGCGTCCTTGCCCGATGAGCGTGCGCCCGAGCCGCATTCGCCGTCCTCGGCGAACTGGTGGCGTTGGTATTTGAGGTGAATGAGCGTCCAATACTGCCGGTCGCCCTGCAAGATGATGCTGCCGCCCTTGCCGCCGTCGCCGCCGTCGGGTCCGCCGAATGCGACGAATTTCTCGCGGCGGAAATGAGCCGAGCCTGCGCCGCCGTGTCCCGACCGCGCGAAAATTTTAACGTAATCGACGAAATTGGAGCCTGCCATAGCGCATTACATTCTTTGCGGCACCTCGATTCCGAGCAGGCGCATCGACGAAGCGATGACGCGGGCGACCTGCGCCGCAAGTTGCAGACGCATACGCTTCGTGCCCTCGTTCTCCTCGCGCAGAATCGAGTGGTCGTGATAGTATCCGTTGAAAAGTTTGCACAACTCGTAGGTGTAGTTGGCGATGACCGACGGTGCGAAATTGTCGCCCGCTGCGGCAACCGTGTTCGGGTAGTCGCAGAGCGATTTGATAATCGCGGTCTCCTCGGGCAGGCACTCGTCCGCCGACGTGCATTCGGCGAAATCGACGCCCTGCTCCTGTGCCTTGCGCAGAATCGAGCAGATACGCGCGTGGGTATATTGAATGAACGGACCCGTGTTGCCGTTGAAGTCGATGGACTCCTCGGGGTTGAAGAGCATCGTCTTTTTAGGATCGACTTTCAGAATGAAGTATTTGAGTGCGCCCAAGCCTACCATACGCGAAATCTCGTCAGCCTCCTCCTTGGTGCAACCTTCCAATTTGCCCAACTCCTCGGACATCGTGCGGGCGGTATCGACCATACCCTCGATGAGTTCGTCGGCATCGACGACCGTACCCTCGCGCGATTTCATCTTGCCGTTGGGCAGTTCGACCATACCGTAGGAGAGGTGGTAGATACTGTCGCTCCACGCATAGCCCAACTTTTTCAGAACGAGTTTCAACACTTGGAAGTGGTAGTTCTGCTCGTTGCCGACGACATAAATCATACTGTCGAGGCGGTTCTCCTCGAAGCGGCTCAATGCCGTACCCAAATCCTGCGTCATATAGACCGACGTGCCGTCGCCGCGCAGCAACAGTTTCTGGTCGAGACCGTCGGCGGTCAAATCAATCCACACCGAGCCGTCCTCCTTGCGGAAGAATATGCCCTTGTCCAGTCCCTCCTGCACGAGCGATTTGCCCAACAGGTAGGTTTGCGACTCGTAATATACCTTGTCGAAATCGACGCCCAAAGCCTTGTACGTTACATCGAAGCCCTTATAGACCCAGCCGTTCATCTTCTCCCACAGGGCATATACCTCGGGGTCTTTCGCCTCCCATTTGCGCAGCATCTCCTGCGCGCGGAGCATTATCGGAGCCTTCTTTTTAGCCTCGTCCTCACTCATACCGTCGGCGACGAGAGCGGCGATTTCAGCCTTGTAGTGCTTGTCGAACTCGACATAGTAGTCGCCCACGAGGTGGTCGCCCTTCTTGCCCGTCGATTCGGGTGTCGCGCCGTTGCCGTAGAGTTGCCATGCGACCATCGACTTGCAGATGTGGATGCCGCGGTCGTTCACGAGGTTAGCCTTGATGACGTTATGACCGTTGGCTTTGAGAATCTGCGCCACGGAGTAGCCCAAAAGGTTGTTGCGGACGTGTCCGAGGTGGAGCGGCTTGTTGGTGTTGGGCGACGAGTACTCGATCATAATGTTGCGACCCGTAGGTGCAGCCTGACCGTAGTCGGCGTCGGCAACAATCTCGCCGAAACGCTCGAACCAGAACCGCGCGCCGAGCACGATGTTGAGGAAGCCCTTGATGACGTTGAAGCCCGCGATGTCGGCGTTCTCCGCGACGATGCGCTCGCCGATTTCGGTCGCCGTCGCCTCGGGCGACTTGTGGCTGAGTTTGAGCAGCGGGAAGGTTACGAGGGTGTAGTCGCCCTCGAACTCCTTGCGCGTCTTCTGTATCTGAATTTGCGAATCGGCAACCTCGCCGTAGAGCGATTCCACGGCGTGGCTGACGATTTCGGAGATGTAGTGTTCGATGTTCATTTGCACAAATAATTATTTAATAATTTGCAAAAGTAGTGTTTTTCGGGCAAATAATGAAAACTAATTCCCGCATCACGGTTTGCTTACGCCGATATATTCGCAGTCGCCCGTGATGGTCGATTGCGTGTATTCGTTGCCGAAGCGGTCGGTGGCGACCACCTTGACGGTTGCCGACGCATTTTTGAGCGTGTATTTGTACATGTGGAAGCCGTTGGTCATATAACTGTCGGAGTGCGCACGACCTACGACGCCTATATGGTAGCCTATCGCCCAGAAATCCTGACTCGAATCGGTCGGCACCAAGGTCGTACCCGACGAACCCTTCGGCAACGTGGTTGCGTTGTAACGCTTGTTGGTAATCAGCGTCATATCGCCCGTGTAGGTGCCGTTCTCGTAAACCTTTATCTTCCACGACGAGTCGGCATTGAACACGTTGGCAAGCAGAACGTTGCTGCTGTGCTGGTATTGGAAATACTCCTTGCTGCCGCCAGTCTTGATGTTGCCGCGGTAGAGGCGTATCTGGTAGTCGCGCGAGTTCATACCCTCGTTGAAGCCCTTGTAGTACCAGTCGGTCATGGTGGTACCGTCGATTTGATAGACCGCATAGCCGTTCGGACAGCCGTCGCCGTTGATTTTCGACCACCACCATGCACCGCAGACCGCCGCGTGGACATGCTCGTATATGCCGCTCGACTTGGTCGGTTCGTTGCGCATATAGTGGGTATGCCCCGACATAATGTGCGGCGACTTGAATTGTTTGAGCAATGCGATGACATTCTGCACATTCTGATTCGACGAATTGACGATAGGGATATGCACGCACAGAATCACCATTTTCGACTTCGGCACGAGTGCCAAATCCTGCTGCAACCATTTGTATTGCGCATCGGTGAAGCCCAAATGGTATTTCGAGGCGTCGGCGGCATTGTCGTAGATGATGTTGCGCATACATACGATGTGGACATCGCCGCGATTCCACGAGTAGTTTACGGGACCGAACACCTTTTCGAACTCGCGCTGGCATTTGAGGTCGAACGTGCTGCTTGTCGCATCGGCGGAAATCGGGTTGTTTGAATAGAAATAGGTGTAGTCGTGGTTGCCCATAACTTGGAATACAGGCATACCGATTTTGTCTTTTGCCATTGCCGAGCGCATTACGGGCATTACCGCCACCGTATTGCGACCGCCCTCCGAATAGGCGATGTCGCCGAGCGTTACGCCGTAGCAAGGCGTCGATTTGGTTGCCGCGTGCGCCTTTACGTCGGGTACGCACTCGTCGATGAAACGGTCGGAATCCTTTTTGCTTTGACCGTAGGCTATGGCAGACCGGCACTGCGGGTCAGCAAGGCAGAAGAGATTGAATGCGGTCTCCTTACCGCCTGCAAGACGTGTCAGCGTGAAGTCGTAGCGTTTGGTCGATGCCGAGTACTTTTTGAAGAATGCCGGCTGACCGTTGCCGTTTATCGGCACCTCGCAATACTCGGGAATCGAGTAGTAGATATACCATGTGTCGCTCGTAGGCGCAAGACGGTAGTAGCCGTTGGCGTTGGTTTTGGTAACGGAGAAGCCGTCGCTCACCGCAACTTCTGCCAAAGCATTGCCGTCGCTGTCCTTGATGTAGCCGTAGATGAAGCCGTTGGCGGTGATTGCCGACGGCGAGGTAACGAGAATGTCGTCGAGGCAGAAGCGCGACTGTCCCTCGCCGCCAGTTGCGAACTGCAACCTATCGACAGGCTCAACGCCCGTGAATTGGACGGTGAAGGTCTCCCAACCCGGTTCGCTGCGACGACCGCCGATTTCGACCTTTTGCGTCGCCTTGACGTTGCCCGTCTCGTCGAGCAGGCTGACATTTATGAACGAGGTCTGCTCGGTTTTGCCATCGACGAACGGGCAGGCCTTGAACGATACGGAGATGGTCGCATTGCTGAATATGTTGTCGAGGCTCGGCGTGGTTATTGAACCGCCTGCCGCTGCCGTGCCGACTTTCACATAGCCCGGACGGACATAGGCGCAGTCGCCCGCCCAGTTGTCAAGTCCGAACAGGCTGACGGTCTCGGCAGCGTATGCCGTGAACTGGCTGCCGTCGGTGGTAGGCGCACCTGTCGATTTGGACTGCGTGGCGGCGTCGGTCAATTTGTTCGGCTTGAACGAGCCGACGCTGACGGAGAGCACCGTGCCGTTAGCCATATTCATATAGTCGCCGCCGAAGCACAGATTGTCGAAGCCCTGATACATCACCTCGTTATCGACGCTTGCGCGCAGAGCCGATGTGGTTACGGCGGCAGGGCGCGAGGTCTTGCCCGCCGCATCGGTTACGGTAGCGTAGTAGGTCGTTTTGGGCGAGAGGTACGGGAACGTGAACCGCGCAGGGTACTTGATGTAATTGGTCGTTGCCGACAGAGTGGTCGCATATTCAAGATATTTGTTCGTGCAGGCGGAATCCTTGTAGAGAGCGACGGTGTATTTGCGCGTGCCGTCGGTGTTGGTTTCGTTCCACTCGATGGTGGCGTTGCGCACGTCGGCTGCCGCCTGCCGAACGACAGGAGCCTCCTCGACCGCCTCGTCGTACTTGACGAACTCGACCTTGACATCGTCGATGTGGAAGCGGTTGTTCTTGGTCGAGACGTCAGCCGCATTGCCGAACACAACGATACGCGAGGTCGGCGTTACGCCCGAGAGTTCGACGCTGTAACGGTTCCATTCGAATGCGTCGCTTATGGAGAGTGCCTGCATTGCGCCGTATGTTCCGCCGTTCAAGCGGTAGGAGTCAACCTTACCGCCGTCAATGGCGCGAACGGCGACAGCGGTCTGGTCGGGTGTGGTCGTGCCGTAGGCGCAAGCCTTGAATGACACACGCACCGTAGCCTTGCCGCGCAAAGCCGAGAGTACAGGCGTGGCGATACCTGCACGCACCTTGTCCACTCCGATTTTGAAATAACCCGGACGAGCCAACGCCGCACAAGGAGTTTTCGTTTGAGCATCGTCGTCAGGGTTGCGCCAATATGCCCATTCGCCGAGTCCGCAACTGCGGACGATGTTCCTGTATGTGGTGAAGAACTGCTGTTCGCGATTTTGTCGCGTGTATTTGTATATCGCTTGGTCTGCCGAACGGAAGTCGCCCCACGCCGTGCCTTCATCTATGTTGGTAAGTACCAAATAACTCGAATAGAGGTAGCCTGCCGACAAGGTGGTCATATCGCCGTTCCAGACAAGTTTGCCGAAATTGGAGAATGCGATGATGTCGCCCTCGTTCTGCGCCGTCGAAACGACCTCGTCGCAATCGACCGCCGCAGTGGAGACGATAAGGACTGCCGACCATTTGTTGGTAGTCGTGTCCTTGACGCGGACGCGGTAGGTCGTGTCGGGCGTCAGTCCCGTAAAGATAAAGCGAGGCGGATAGGTTACATCGGTTTTGCTGTAAACGAACACGTCATTATTGGTTATGCATTGCGCCTTGTTCGGACGCCAAGCCACGAGCAACTGGTTACGCTCGTCGTAGAGGCAGAGTTCGTATTCGTCGGCAATATCGGCGGAGTAGTCGGCAAGAAAACCGTTTTGCGACCACGCCACGGCGATTGTCGTATCGGTCGCGCGAAGCAGTTTGACGGTCAGCGTCGAAGCGTTGCTCTCGAACGTATATTTGCCGTCGGCGAGTTCCGATGCCGAAGCGACCTGCTCGAACTTGCTTTTGTCGAGCGGGAATGTATAGACCATACCCGCCACGAATGCCTTGTTCGGCTTGCGGCAGAAGGTGTATTTGCCCTTGCTCGTGGTGATGTCGTAATAGACTTTGCCGCTCGTCGAGGTGAAATCGATCGGCGCAATCAATGCCCAGCCACCTTCGGAAACGCCCGTGGCAGGCTCGGAGTAGTTGAGCGTAACGTTGCGCTTGTTGAGTGTGCCGAGCCTATGGCTCTGCAAATTGACGGTGCCCACGCCCGACAGATAGCCGTCCTCGACGCGCATCGTTATGGAGTTTATCGTCTCGTCGGCATCGACCTTGACTGAGAATCGCGCAATCGCACCGACCGTGTAGAAATCGAATGCCGAGGCATCTGCCGTTGCGCCTATCATCAGATTGCGCGCGCCCGTGTCGGCATCGGACGAGGCGGTGTATGACTGCACGGCAGGCAGTGTAAGAGTTGCCTCGCTGCCCGTTATGGTTGCAGCCGAAGCGGGATAGACGGCATACATCGTTTTCGAGGTCGAGAGAATCGAACCGCCGAATACGCCGTGCGTGGTGCGTGCGCCCGATTTCAGTTTGAACGTTGCGGTAGTCGCGAGGTCGGTAACGGCGATTTCGTCGCCTGCGCGCCACAGCATCTGCACCGAACCGTCGTCGCGCACCTCTGCCAAAGTGCGGCTGTCGGGACGCTCCTCGATAAAGGCGTCGAACGAGTCGAGCGTGAAGCCGTCGGCAATGTCGATGCTCTCGTCGGTATGCGAGCAGGAGGCAAAAACTGCGAGAGCGCATAAAATGGGGATAAGTCTTAATGTTCTCATAATCATTTTGTTTTGAGGGTTGTTACCATGCGTCGCCGCCGTTTCCGTAATTCATATCGGGCTCCGACTGTTGGAAACCGCGCTCCGATTTAATTTCAATAAGTTGTAAATCAGGAGTTTGATATAATTTCATAGTATATATAGGTTGGTTATTCTTACAAAGGTAAGAAAATTTTGACTACATTTGCAAAAAATCGGATAACAGCAAAAGCAAAAAAATATGAAAAAAGCATTCGTTTTTCCGGGACAGGGCGCGCAATTCAGCGGAATGGGCAAAGAGTTGTACGAGAACGTTCCACAGGCAAAAGAACTCTTCGAGAAGGCAAATGAGATATTGGGTTTCCGCATCACCGACACGATGTTCGGCGGCACGGCGGACGAGTTGAAGCAGACCAAGGTAACGCAGCCTGCCGTATTCCTCCACTCGGTGATTCTCGCAACGGCACTCGGCATCGAACCCGATGCCACGGCGGGACACTCGCTCGGCGAATTTTCGGCACTCGTGGCTGCGGGCGCACTCTCGTTCGAGGAGGGTCTGCGATTGGTTGCCAAACGCGCCGAAGCGATGCAGAAAGCCTGCGAGAAGCAACCCGGCACGATGGCGGCGATACTCGGTTTGGACGATGCGCTCATCGAGAAGGTTTGCGCCGACATCGACGGGACGGTCGTTCCCGCGAACTACAACTGCCCGGGGCAACTCGTGATTTCGGGCAGCGTCGAGGCTGTCAATGCCGCCTGCGAACAACTGAAAGCCGCAGGAGCGCGTCGCGCACTCGTTCTGCCTGTCGGCGGAGCGTTCCACTCGCCGCTTATGGAGCCTGCGCGCAAGGAGTTGGAGCAGGCTATCGCCGAGGCTCGGTTCCACACGCCGCGATGCCCAATATATCAGAATGTCGATGCGCTGCCGCACACCGACCCCGAGGAGATTAAGCGCAACCTCATAGCGCAACTCACTGCGCCCGTGCGCTGGACGTACATCGTCCGCAATATGATTGCCGACGGCTTCGCCGACTTTACCGAACTCGGACCCGGCACGGTGTTGCAGGGGCTTGTCCGCAAGACCGACCCGTCGGTTGCAATCGAATCGAGAGCGGAATTGTAAAGTAAGGATATGCATTCGCTCGGCGCGGCAGTATCGTAACAGGTACTGTCGCGTTGTCGTATATTCGGTGGCGGGTGTTTTTAACAAATTATAGATATTTCCTAAAAAATTAAATAAATTATTGCGCGTTATAAATACTATTTACTATTTTTGCAGACCGAAACGGACGAACAACAATTTAACATACACATAGATGACATCTCTTATAGATTTTTTCAACCATCAGGAGACGGAAAACAAGGGCTTGTCCCACAAGAACAACCTCATTAAACGAAGCATCATCGCCTATATGGCGGTGAACGGCGAATCGACGCTCGCCGAACTGACCAAGGAGTTGCGCATAAGCGTGCCGACCATCACCAAACTCGTGCAGGAGTTGGCGGAAGAGGGTATAGTCAGCGACCTCGGCAAGGTCGAGACTCCGGGCGGTCGCCGTCCGAACGTTTACGGACTGACCAATTCGACAATCTACTTCGCGGGCATCAACGTCGGTCGCGACCGTATGACATACGTCATCACCGACCTGCAAAACAATATCATTCAGGAGGTGGTCGATGACACGTTCGAACTGACCGACCGTTCGCAGTGCTTGGAGAGAATCTGCTCCAACATCGAGCATTTCATCAACACCTGCGGCATAGAAAAGAGCAAGATACTGGGCGTCGGCGTATGCATTGTCGGTCGCGTCAATACCCAGCAGGGACGCTCGTACAAGTACTTCACCAATGTCGAGGAGTCGCTGCGCGACATCATCGAAAGCCGCATAGGAATCCGCGTACTGGTCGAAAACGACACCCGTTCGCGCTGCTATGCCGAATATACGATAGGGCGGTCGAACAACGAAAAGGACGTCATCTATCTCCACCTCGGTCTGGGTGTGGCAATCGGTATCGTGGTCGATGGCAAACTCTACTACGGCAAGAGCGGTTTCGCGGGCGAGTTCGGACACATTCCGTTGTTCGACAACGAGAAAATCTGCTTCTGCGGCAAGAAGGGCTGTTTGGAGACCGAGATTTCGGGTATCGCAATCGAGGAGAAGATGGCGGAACTCGTCAAAAACGGCGCGAACACCATTCTGCGTCCGAAATACGAGCGCAACGAGCCGATTCACATCAACGACATCATAACGGCGGCACGCAACGACGACAACCTCTCCATCGAACTCATCGAGGAGGCGGGCGAAAAGGCGGGCAAGGCTGTGGCGTTCCTCATCAACATTTTCAATCCCGAGACGGTCATCGTCGGCGGCAACCTCGCGGCTGCGGGCGACTACATCATGCTGCCGCTCAAATCGGCTACGAACAAGTATTCGCTCAGCCTCGTATATAAGGACACCAAGTTCCGCCTGTCGAAGATGAACGCGAATGCTCCGGCGTGGGGCGTGGCGATGCTTATCCGCAATCAGGTGATAGGCTTGTAGGCACGCCGTATGGTGGTGCAGGGCGAAATATGCACGTTGCGCGGTGTCGTGTCGAAAGACATCGACACCCTGCTTTTGTGGGAGAACGACAGCGAGGTGCGTCGCGCGGGCACTCCCGAAAAGGAGCAGTTCACACGCGAGGATATGGAGCAGTTCGTCCGCAACCAAAGCCACCCGATAGCCGAGACGGGACAGCAGCGGTTTATGATGGAGGTCGGCGGACGCACGGTCGGGGCGATAGACCTATACGACTACGACGGCGCATCGGCAGGTGTGGGCATACTCGTTTACGGGCGTGCCGACCGTTGCAAGGGCTATGCGACCGACGCCCTGCACACGCTTATCGACTATGCCCGTTCGCTCGGTATGACTTTGCTGCGCGCCGAGGTCGCACCCGACAACACCGCCAGCCTGCGGCTGTTCGAGCGGGCAGGGTTCGTCTGCACCGACGAATCGGCAGACAAAATCGGCTTCGCATATATTTTATAAGTTCTAATTTCCTATCTTTGCGACAAAAGACAATTTGCTGTATGAGAATCATATCACCATCGATACTTTCTGCCGATTTCGGCAACATGGAGCGCGACATAGCGATGCTCGACCGCTCGCAGGCGGCGTGGATTCATTGCGACGTGATGGACGGGCTGTTCGTGCCGAACATTTCGTTCGGATTCCCCGTGCTGAAAGCGGTGCGCAAGGCGACGCGCAAGGTGCTGGACGTCCATCTGATGATTGCCGACCCGATTCGCTACGCGAGGCGGTTCGTCGAGGCGGGTGCCGACATCGTTACATTCCACTACGAGGCGGCGACCGACGTCGGCGCGTGCATTGAGGCGATTCGCACGGCAGGGGCTAAGGTCGGCATAAGCATCAAGCCCAAAACCGATGTCCGCGTATTGGACGAGTGGCTGCCGAAGGTCGATTTAGTGTTGGTGATGAGCGTCGAGCCGGGTTTCGGCGGGCAGGCGTTCATCGACGGTTCGTTGGAGCGCATAGCCGCCATACGCAAGGCGGCGGACGAGTGCGGTGCGAAATGCCTTATCGAGGTCGATGGCGGCATCTCGACGGCGAATGCAGCAGCGGTATTCGGCGCGGGAGCCGACGTGTTGGTCGCGGGTTCAGCCGTATTCGGGGCGGAGAATCCCGAGACGGAGATAGTTAAAATGCTCGAAGCACGATGATTTCGATAGACAATTTGACCGTCAGTTTCGGCGGGTGGACGCTGTTCGACAACATCTCATTCCTCATCAACCCGAAAGACCGCATCGGTTTGGTCGGGCGCAACGGAGCGGGCAAATCGACCATACTCAAACTCATAGCGGGCGAACAGCAACCCACATCGGGCGCAGTAACGCGCAACGGCGAATGCACCATAGGCTACCTGCCGCAGCAGATGAAGGTGGCGGACACCACGACGCTGCTCGACGAGACCGAAAAGGCGTTCGACGAGGTGTTGCGCATCGAAGCCGAAATCGAACGGCTGACGAAGGAGATTGCCGAACGCACCGACTACGAGTCGGCGGAATACGAGCAACTGTTGCACAAGTTGAACGACGAGAACGACCGCTACCACATCTTGGGCGGCGACACGCGCGATGCCGACATCGAGAAGACACTGCTCGGACTGGGTTTCCGCCGCGAGGATTTCGACAAGCCGACGAGCCAGTTTTCGGGCGGTTGGCGTATGCGTATCGAGTTGGCGAAACTGCTCCTGCGCCGTCCGTCGATTTTCCTGCTCGACGAGCCGACCAACCACCTCGACATAGAGTCGATTCAGTGGTTGGAGGAGTACCTGCGCAACTACAACGGTGCGGTGCTGCTCATCTCGCACGACCGCGCCTTTCTGGACAACGTTACCACACGCACCATCGAGTTGTCGCTCGGCAAGATATACGATTATAAAGTGCCTTATTCGCAATTCGTTACGCTGCGAGCCGAGCGGCGTGCGCAGCAGATGGCGGCATATCAGAATCAGCAACGTCTCATCGAGAAGAGCGAGGAGTTCATCGAACGGTTCCGCTACAAGCCTACCAAGTCGAATCAGGTGCAGTCGCGCATAAAGCAACTCGACAAGTTGGAGCGCATCGAGGTCGAGGAGGAGGATTTGGCGACGCTCAACATCAAGTTCCCGCCCGCACCGCGTTCGGGGCAGATTGTTGCGGACATCAGGGGCGTGGGCAAGGCATTCGGCGACCATCGCGTATTCGCGGGTGCGGAGTTCACCATACACAAGGGCGACAAAATCGCTCTGGTAGGTCGCAACGGCGAGGGCAAGACCACATTTGCGCGTATGCTCATCGGCGAGATTGAGCCGACCGAGGGCGAAATCAAAATAGGCGCGAATGTCAATATCGGCTACTATGCACAGAATCAGGACGATTTGATGAACGGCGAGTTCACCGTCTATGACACGCTCGACCGCGTGGCGGTGGGCGATATTCGCACGCGGCTGCGCGACATACTGGGAGCGTTCCTGTTCCGCGGCGAGGACATCGACAAAAAGGTGAAGGTACTCTCGGGCGGCGAGCGGTCGCGTCTGGCGATGGCGCGTATGATGCTCGAACCGCACAACCTGCTCGTACTCGACGAGCCTACCAACCACATGGATATGCGCTCGAAAGACATATTGAAAGCCGCCATTCAGAAATTCGACGGCACGGTGGTCGTCGTATCGCACGACCGCGAGTTTTTGGACGGTATGGTCGATAAGGTCTATGAGTTCCGCGACGGCGGAGTGCGCGAGTACTTGGGCGGCATCTACTATTTCCTCGAAAAACGCAAGTTGGAGAATCTGCACGAGGTCGAGCGCAAAGCCGTGCCTGCCGCATCGTCTGCCACTGCCGCCAAAGCCGAACCTGCCGCAGGAAAACTCTCCTACGAACAGAAAAAGGAGCAGGAGAAGGCTCTGCGCAAGATACGCAAGACCATCGAGGGCATCGAGGCGGAGTTGGGCGACATCGAGAAGCGGATTGCCGACTTCGATGCGCAGTTCGCCACCGCGACGACTTACGACGCCGAGGCGTACAAGCAGTACGACGACTTGAAAAAGCGTTACGACCACCTTATGCACGAGTGGGAGAAATCCAACTACGAGTTGGAAATCGTGCAGGGAGAATAGGGCGACAGGCTATTATTGCGCAGAGCGCAAGGCGTCGGCGAATATGCGCGCCATACGTTGCTGAATCTCGGCATCGCGTCCGCGCGTAGGGTGCCAGCCGTAGGTTACGCCGTCGATTGTCTCGGTATCGCCATATCCGTTATTGGCAAACTGCAACGATACCTGATTGCCGTCGGCATCGGGCTTCTCTTTCGTAAAACCGATATTCTCGTCGAACGGACAGAGAACGGCATACTCTTTCCACCGCTCCGCCAATCGGCGCACCGATTCGTTGTAGGTAACGCGGGCATCGTGCCAGTAGGTGCATAGCATAATCCGCACGGGTTTGCCGCCTGCGACGCCGTACCACAGCGATTCGGGGTCGGTTTCGAGCGCACGGCAATCGTCGATATAGCGGCGGATTATGTAGTCGAACGCCTGCGAGTAATCCATATTTTCGGCAACCTCATAGTCGCGATAGTCGGCTTTCAGACGGCTCTCGTCGCACACGTTCATATTGTGGACGTGCATCACAACCAGTACGCCGAAACGATCCAATTCGGCAGTCGTGTATTCCCCCCCCCGTGCCATTCTGATGGCACTTGCCGACGGTCGTTCGCCCGACAATGCGCGGTTGAGCGGCGTCAATCCAGCCTGCTCGCAACCCATTTCGAACCACCCGTTTTCGGGATAGGCAATCGATGCGCCTATCATATAGACCGAATCGGGTCGGTAGGTCGGCTCTTCGTCGCCCGGAGCGTTATGACCCGTGTCGCACGAGGCGCAGACGCACAGCGTGGCGGCGATTACGATGTATGCAAATATGTTTTTCATTTTAGCCAAATGAGCGGTTACGGGTATCAAAATTAGGCTTTTTCCGCCGTCCGTCCAAATTTCCGTTCAAAAAACATCAATCTCGACAAATTATCGTAAATTTGTCGAATAAAAGGCAATCACTATGGCAAACGACAATATCGTGTTCGGCATTCGTCCTGTGGCGGAGGCTGTGGAATCGGGCAAACAAATCGAGAAAATATATATGCGCAAAGGCGCAGAGGGGCAGTTGATGAACGACCTGCGCGACCTCTGCCTGCGTCATCGTCTGCGCGTGCAGGAGGTGCCGGTCGAGAAACTCAACCGTCTGACGCGCGGCAACCATCAGGGCGTGGTGGCTCAAATCGCCGCCATCGACTATGTGGAGTTGCAGGACATACTCGACCGCGTACCCGAGGACGAGACGCCGCTCATCGTTATGTTCGACGGCGTTACCGACATTCGCAACTTCGGCGGCATAGCCCGCTCGGCGGAGTGTGCGGGTGCGCACGGCATAATCACCTCGCTCAAAAGTTCGGCACCCGTCAATGCCGAGGCGATGAAGGCGTCGGCAGGTGCGCTGAGCCGCATACCCGTTTGTCGTGTGGGTTCTATCCGCAACACCATCAAGGCGTTGCAGGCAGAGGGCTTTCAGGTGGTCGCCGCGACTGAACACAGCCGCAAGTTGATGTATGATGCCGACCTGCGCAAGCCGACCGTCATTATTATGGGCTCGGAGGAGAACGGCATCTCGAAAGAGGCGTTGAAACTCTGCGACGAGCAACTCGCCATTCCGCTTATCGGAGCCATCGAATCGCTCAATGTGTCGGCTGCCGCGGCAGTGATGCTGTTCGAGGTCGTGCGGCAACGCATCGGGGACTAAGTTCAGTGGCTAGTGGCTAGAAAATAAAATTACTTTCTTCCCGACAAAAAACGATTTCGATTATGAAAATTGCAAAAAAACTTTCGGCGATGGGCGGCGATGTGTGGCAGACCGTGCGACGCTATCCCGTCGAACTGCTTATGGCGGTGTATGCCTTCGTCGCGGCTGCCCTGATGTATCACGATATAAAATGCGAATGGTTCACGCGCGGCGTGGCTCTCGTGCCGATATTTTTCGCTCTCGCCTATATTCTCAACACGAGCCTCGCTGCGAAGCGTTGGATTTACTTCGTCGCGTGGCTTGCCATAGTGCCGCTGTCGTTCCTGCCCGGTCTTGCGGAGTGGGACGAAACGGTGCAGTTCCGCATCACGGCACTGATTCTCTGCCCGCTCGCGGTGCTTGTCGCGCGTTGGCAACGCGATGACGACCGTTATGCCGACGATGCCCTCGCGTATGTCGTGTCGTGGGCTCTCGCACTCGTGTTCTCGATAGTCGTGCTGCTTGCATTTATGGCGATATACTACTCCGCCGTCTATATTTTCGACCTGTCGGCGTGGCGGCACATTTGGTTCTATGCGCCGTGGGTGATTGTCGGTCTGCTCGGCACGGTGCTGTTTCTCGATTTCCAGTCGCACCGTCTCGGTCGGCGCATATCGGCAGGCAATGTCGGTACGGCGTTGGCGAACTATGTACTGACACCTGCCCTGCTCATCTACACGGCGATACTCTACATCTACGCCGTCAAGATACTCTTTACATGGGAGTTGCCTCGCGGCGGCGTTGCGATTATGGTCTTTGTCTTTTGTATGGTCGCCGTCGCATTGCGTGCCGTCCGGCACACGCTCGACCGCCGTATGTACGACCGCTTTTTCGATAATTTGCCGCTCGTTACGCTGCCGCTTATCGTGCTGTTCTGGGCAGGCGTCGGGCATCGCATAGCCGATTACGGATTGAGCGAATCGCGCGTCTATCTGGTTGCCTGCGGTGCGATTATGACCGCGACGACGGCGTTGCTCGCTTGGCGCAAACGCGGTGTGTATCTGCATATTACCATACTTTCGTTCGTCATATTCGCGGCACTCGCCTACATCAAGCCCATATCCGCCGAACGCCTTGCCGTCTCATCGCAACTGCGTCGCGTAAAGACGACCGCAGCGCAAATCGGTGCGCTCGACGGCGAGGGGCATCTCGTCATCGGGCAGATGTCGCCCGCCGACTCGCTCCACAAGGCGGAACACCGCCGCATAGTGCAGTCGCTCCGCTACATAGATGCGACCGACTCACTCGCACTCTCCGCGCTCGGATTGCACTCTGCCGACCAGTACAGCGACGGACTTTCGCCCTACACCGCCACATACGCCAATGCATACAGGCTTTACATCGAGCCTGCCGATATGGTTGAAATCGAGGAGGAACCAGAACTGCAATACGGTGCCATTACCATATATTGCCCGTCGCCCGTGTTCTACGACATCGCGGGCTACTCGCGCATGTACTGCTCATACGACTCATTCGACAAAACCACGACCGCCGACGGCGTGCTGAAACTTTCGTCCGAGGACGGGTCGCTCAACGTCGCCGTCGCGAAAGATGAGATTCTGCGCACGCAACTCGCCCTTATCGGTCGCACGACGGACAACCCGCCGACGAATGCCGAGTTGAATGCCGCAGCCGAGACCTTGTCTGTTTACCGCACCGATTCGCTTGCGATTTGGTTCTCGTATATGACTTTCGACTCTGCGAAGGCTGAGGACGGCACGCCCTCGATACGCTTGACCGATGTGCAAATCGACTGTATAGCAATCAAATAGCGCGATGTCCGTTCTGCAAATCGACCACCCGACGCTCGGTGCAATCACTCTCTCGCAGAGCCTGCGCAACCGCCGTATCTCGCTCGCCGTCAAGCCGTCGGGCGAGGTGCGACTGAGTTATCCCGTCGGGGTGTCGCGCGCACGGGCATTGGCATTTGCCGAGAGCAAGGCGGAGTGGATAAGGCGCACGCGCGAGCGGATTGCCGCCGTACAAGCCACGCGCCACATCTGCACGCCCGACGAGATAGAGGCGTTGCGGCGTGAGGCGAAGCACATTCTGCCTGCCAAAGTGGACTATTTCGCCCGCAAATTCGGCTTCCGCTACGGTCGCGTAACCATTCGCGCGGCGCGCACCAAGTGGGGTTGCTGCACGGGCGAGAACAACATTTCGCTCTCGCTGTTCGTGATGACACTGCCCGAGCATTTGCAGGACTATGTCATAATCCACGAGTTGTGCCACACCGTCCACCACGACCATTCGGCGCGTTTCCACGCCCTTGCCGACCGCTGTATGGACGGACACGAAAAGGAGTGGCGCAGGCAGTTGCGCAACTATCATACGATGTAAATCCCGATATAGAAATTAGAAGAATCGCTTTTTCGAGGTCGTAACGACGAAATTTTTGAGGTAGAACGGCTCGAAATAGGCGACATCGACGAAATCGCCTGCCACGAAAGCCCGCTCTGCCAACGACACCATACCGCGCACCGACGGTACCACCTCGGCAAGCACGGCGTCGCCCAACACCTCGGCGCACTTGGCTGCACCGCTGCCGAAAATCACGAACTCCCTGCACTCGCGGCGGTACTGCGCGAACGACTCCGCCGTAACCACCTCTGCCGAGACCTCGCTCAGAGCCTTGCCCGCAGTGTCGAACACCTGCGCATATACCTCCATACGCCGCGCATCGACCATAGGGCAGAGCAGTGCCTCGTCCCAATTCTCGATGTCGATGATGCCCGCCTCGTAGTCCTCGCGCGCAACTTCGGCGAGCGAAGCCAGCGACTCGACGGCGATGAGCGGTTTGCCTATGCCGTAGCACAAACCCTTGGCGAACGAGACGCCGATGCGCAAGCCCGTGTAGGAACCCGGACCCTTGCCGACCGCCACAGCGTCCAAATCGTCGGGCGCAATGCCTGTTTCGCGCAGGAGTTCATCGACGAAAACGCCGACCTTCTTGGCGTGGTCGCGCCCCTCGTCGCTCTCGCGCAACGAGACGAGTTCGCCGTCCCGGGCGATGCCGACCGAACATACGTCGGTACCCGTTTCTATACACAGTATCAGTGCCATAGTCTATTACTTAAAGCGTTTGAGAGCCTTGTCCATCTCCCGTCGCGCATCGTTCTCTTTCAGATATTCGCGTTTGTCGTAGGTCTTGCGGCCGCGTGCCAAGCCGATGACGATTTTCACCAATCCGCGCTCATTCAGAAACAGCCGCAAGCCGACCATCGTCAGCCCCTTGTCCTGCATCGCGCGCGAGAGTTTGGCGATTTCGCGCTTGGTCAGCAGCAATTTGCGGTCGCGCTTGGGCGTGTGGTTGTTGCACGTTCCCCACGCATATTCGGCGATATTCACGCCGCGAATCCACAACTCGCCCTTGTCGAAATAGCAGTAACTGTCGGTCATCGAGACCTTGCCCATACGAATCGACTTGATTTCGGTGCCTACCAGCACGACGCCAGCGACATACTCTTCGAGTATCTCGTAGTCGAACGTGGCGCGCTTGTTGCGAATGTTTATGTTTTTGTAATCAGCCATTTTGCCGTTTGCGACCGTCCGCGCGAAGCCGAACAATCGGATTGCAAATATAACGCTTTTTCGCGAATTATGCCCAACGGCACGAAAAGTTGCAGGAATGATATTGTTTGGGCTTGCTGCTCCGCAAGGAGCGGGAGCGACGCAGCGTTAAAAAATCGAGTCATCCTATATTTGCAATAGTTATATTTGTAGGATATAAATTAGTTAGTAAAAC
>CAVKRC010000024.1:0-28861 GCA_963658625.1 bacterium | reverse complement strand
CTAGCCACTAGCCACTAGCCACTAGCCACTAGCCACTAGCCACTAGCCACTAGCCTACTTGCCGAGGAGTTTCATCACCTCGTTATAGACCGTTTCGCCGTTGTAGCCGAACTCCTTGTCCAGCACCTTGTACGGCGCGGAGTAGCCGAAGTGGTCGAGACCGTGGATATTGTCCATCGAGCCGACCAGACCGAGCAGGTTCACCGGCAGACCCGACGTCATACCGTAGCGCACCACGCCCGCAGGGAGCAGCGCGTCCTGATACGATTTGGGTTGGTCGCGGAACAGACCCTCGCTCGGAACATTGACGATGCGGACATTCACGCCCTCTTTGGCAAGCAGTTCCGCACCCTCGACGAGAGTTGCAACCTCCGAACCCGTGGCAATCATCACCACCTTCGGTTTGGCTGTGTCCATAACAATATACGCGCCTTTCGACGACTGCATAGCCTCCTCGCGGCGCGATGCTTTGAGCGTAGGCAGGTTCTTGATATTCTGACGCGAAAGAATCAGCGCGACGGGACGATGCTCTTCGAGAGCGATTTTCCACGCGGCAATCGTGTCCTCGCAGTCGGCAGGACGCAGGACGACCATCGAACGCTCGCCCTTGTGGTTGCGCAGGTGCTCCATAAGGCGGATTTGCGCCTCGTGCTCGACAGGCTGGTGGGTAGGTCCGTCCTCACCCACGCGGAACGAGTCGTGCGTCCATATAAATATGACGTGCAAGCGCATAAGTGCCGACAGGCGCACCACCGGTTTCATATAGTCGGAGAATACGAAGAACGTACCGCAGGCAGGGATAATGCCGCCGTGCAGTGCCATACCGTTCATAATGCAAGCCATGGTGAACTCGGAAACGCCCGCTTGGAGGAACTTGCCCGAGAAATCGCCTTTGGTGAATGCCTTGGTCTTTTTGAGGAAGCCGTCTGTCTTGTCGGAGTTGCTCAAATCAGCCGAGGCAACGACCATATTTTCGACCTTTTCGGCATAGACGCCCAGCACCGTCGCCGATGCCGCACGGGTAGCCGAGTCGGCTTTCATATCTATCGAGCGGTAGTCGATTTGCGGCAGTTCGCCCGAAAGGAACATATCGAGTTTGCGAGCCAGTGCCGAGTTGGCAGAACGCCACTCCGCCTCGACCTTCTTGCGCTTCTCCATATCGCGGCGCAACTCGTTGGCGCGAGCCTCGTAAATAGCCTTGCTCTCGGGGAATATGACGAACGGATTTTCGGGATCGCCGCCGAGGTTGCGCACCGTGGCGGCATAGTCGGCACCCGCAGCCGAAAGCGGCTGACCGTGAGTGCAGACGCGGTTCTCGAAACTCTCGCCATCTGCCGTAATCGCGCCCTTACCCATAGTGGTTTTGCCGATGATGAGCGTAGGGGCGTCCGTCGCCTCGTTCGCCTCGGTGAGAGCCGCGCGAATTTGCTCGATGCTGCTGCCGTCGATTTCGATGACTTTCCAACCCCAAGCGCGGTATTTCATCGCCACGTCCTCGGTATCGACCTCATCGACCTTGGTCGAAAGTTGGATATTGTTGGAGTCGTAATACATGATGAGGTTGTGCAGACCGAGATTGCCCGCGATGCGACCAACGCCCTGCGAAACCTCCTCCTCGACTGCACCGTCGGAGATGTAGATGTAGGTTTTGTGCGCCATCCACTCGCCGAAACGCGCCACCATAAACCGCTCGGCGATAGCCGCGCCCAATCCCATGGCGTGTCCCTGACCGAGGGGACCCGACGTGTTCTCGACGCCGCGCACGACATCGACTTCGGGGTGTCCCGGAGTTACGCTGCCCCACTGACGGAACTGCTGCAAATCCTCCATCGTGTAGTGTCCCGCCAGAGCGAGTACCGAATAGAGCATAGGCGACATATGTCCCGGATCGAGGAAGAAGCGGTCGCGGTAAGGGTAGAGCATATTGTCGGGGTCGTAGCGCAGAAATTCGGCATAGAGGACATTGATGAAGTCCGCACCGCCCATTGCACCGCCCGGGTGTCCCGATTTGGCTTTTTCGACCATCGAGGCTGCCAACACGCGAATGTTGTTCGCCGCCTTCAAGAGTTTGGAAGAATCAGTAGTCATATTTTTAACGCTTTACAATTAACAATCATTAAAAAGTCGGTTGTACCTACAAATATAAATCATTTTTGCGTACAACCGACGATTTTTCCCGATTTTATTTCGACATACAATCTACTTCGCCCTGCCGAGTTCGGCGACGGCGGAACGCTCGATGCGCTCGCGTGCATAGTCGCGCGTTACGCGGAACTCCTTGATGCCCGACGACGGCATTTCGTACATTATGTCGGTCATCACCGTTTCGCACAGCGCACGCAGACCGCGCGCACCGAGTTTGAACTCGACCGCCTTATCGACTATGTAGTCGAGCGCGTCGTCGTCGAACGAGAGCGCGACGCCGTCCATCTCGAACAGACGGCAGTACTGGCGGACGATGGCGTTCTTCGGTTCGGTGAGGATTCGGCGCAGAGCCTCTTTCGAGAGCGGTTCCATATAGGTGAGGACGGGCAGACGACCGACCAACTCGGGAATCAGTCCGAAACTCTTGATGTCCTGCGGCATAATGTATTTCATCAGGTTGTCGCGGTCGATGGTGTCGGCATCGACGCGCCCGTAGCCCATTGCGCGCGTATTCAGACGCTGGGCGATGCGTTTCTCGATGCCGTCGAATGCGCCGCCGCAGATGAAGAGTATGTTGCGCGTATTGACCTGTATGAATTTCTGGTCGGGGTGCTTGCGTCCGCCCTGCGGAGCGACATTGACCACCGTACCCTCCAAAATTTTGAGCAGAGCCTGCTGCACGCCCTCGCCCGAGACGTCGCGCGTGATGCTCGGGTTGTCGCCTTTGCGGGCGATTTTGTCGATTTCGTCGATGAAGACTATGCCGCGCTCGGCAGCCGCCACATCGTAGTCAGCCACCTGCAACAGTCGCGAGAGAATGCTCTCGACATCTTCGCCGACATAACCCGCCTCGGTCAGCACCGTGGCATCGACGATGGTGAAAGGCACTTTGAGCAGGCGCGCTATGGTGCGGGCGATAAGCGTCTTGCCCGTACCCGTAGGACCGACGAGCAGAATGTTGGACTTGTCGATTTCGACATCGTCCGCCTTGCCGTTCAATTCGGCGAGCCGCTTGTAGTGGTTATAGACCGCCACCGAGATGTAGCGTTTCGCGCTCTCCTGACCGATGACGTACTCGTCGAGGAAAGCCTTGATTTCGGTCGGTTTGAGCAGTTTGTCGAGTTTGACGTCGAATGCCGCCGATTTTTTGTTCTTGTCGGCAGCAAGCAGGTTGTTCTCCGCCAACGACTTGTAGCCCAACTCGATGCACGAGTTGCAGATATTCGCGTTGCCGTCCAGTCCCTGAAACATTATCTCGACCTCGCTGCGTTTGCGACCGCAGAACGAGCAGCAGTCCTCGCGGTGGGAGCCGCCGCCCTTGTTGTTGGTATGCTGTGCCATTATTTCGTGCGTTTGGTCAATACAGTGTCGATAAGTCCGTACTCCTTTGCCTGCTCCGCCGTGAGCCAGTAGTCGCGGTCGGCATCGCGCTCGATGTCGGCAAAGGGCTTGCCCGAGTGGAGCGAAAGTATATCGTACAGTTCGCGTTTGGTGCGGGCTATTTCGCGCGCCGTGATTTCGATGTCGGACGCCTGTCCCTGCACACCGCCGAGCGGTTGGTGAATCATCACCCGCGAATGGGGCAGAGCCGAACGCTTGCCCGCCGCGCCTGCCGTGAGCAGCACCGCGCCCATCGACGCCGCCATACCCGTACAGATGGTAGCCACGTCGCAATTGACGAGTTGCATGGTGTCGTAGATGCCCAAGCCCGCCGAGACGCTGCCGCCGGGGGTATTGACATAGAGTTGTATGTCGCTGTGCGGATCGACCGATTCGAGGAACAGGAGTTGCGCCTGAATGATGTTCGCCACATCGTCATCGACGGGTGCGCCGAGGAAAAGGATTCGGTCCATCATCAGACGGCTGAACACATCGAGTTGCGTAACGTTCAGCTGTCGCTCCTCCAAAATCATGGGATTGACGTATGCGGCGTATGCCGATTTCACATCGTGCAGCGTGTGGCTGCTGATGCCGCGATGTCGGACGGCGTATTTTTCAAAATCGTTCATAAGTTCAGTGACTAGTGGCTAGTGATTAGTGGCTAGAAATTATAGCACAATGCACCGCCACATTATTAAAAATACTCTGCAAGTTCGGAGCGATACCGAACCCGCAGAGCGTTGATGTCATCGACCCGAAGCCGGTTATTGCAAATTCTGCGCCAACGAAGCGAACTCCTCTGCGGAAACCGATTTCTCGACGACCTTGACCTTCGACTTGATTGCATCGACGACCTTCTGCTCGTAGAGTTTCTCGTAAATCTTGCGGTTCTGCTCCTTGTCTTCGAGTATCTTCTTGGCGAAGTTGGCAATCATATCCTCGGGTGCGTTAGGCATACCGTACTGCGCGAACTGCATCGCTGCCAAATCCTTTGCCTCCTTCTCCGCCTCGTCTGCCGAGACCTTGATGCCCTCGGCGTCGATGATATGACGCTGGATATAGTTCCATGTAAACATTTTCAGGAACGAGGCGAAATCCTTTTCTATATCCTCCATCGTGAACTTGCCCTCGTTGATGGTGTAGAGCCAGCGTTTGAGGAAGTTCTCCGGCATGGCGAGTTTCGCCTTGTCGAGCATATAGTTGCGGACGGTCGAGACGAACATATAGTCGGCTTCGCGCGTGAGTTCCTTCTCTATCTGGGCATCGATGAAGGCATCGAGTTCCTTGGCGTTCTTCACGCTGCCGTCGGGGAATGCCGTCTTGAAAAATTCGTCGTTGAGTTCGGGATTGGCGAACTGGCGAATCTTGGTGATTTCGAGCGAGAATTTAGGATTGATCTCTTTGAGTTCCTCCTCCTTGACGTGGAGCATCGAGGCGCGCTGGGCAGGGGTCTTGTACATCTCGTTGATGTCGATCTCCATCTTGTCGCCCACCTTCTTGCCGATAAACGGCTTGCGCTCGTCGTCGCTCATCGAGATAAGACCGACGTAAGCCTCCTCGACGCGCAAATCGCCGTTGTCGAGCGTTACGGTCAGTGCCTCGTCCTTCGATACCTTATCGACATCGACCAGACGACCGTAGCGGCGCAGGTAGTTGTCGAGGAAGTTCTCGTGCATCTTCTTGTCGATTTTTATCTTGTTGTAGGTGATTTTGTCCTTCTCCGACAACTCGACATCGTATTTCGGAGCCTCGCCGATTTCGAAGATGAACTCGAACTCCGTTCCGTTGTCGAAATCGAAAGCACCCTGCTCCTCGGCAGGAATCACATCGCCCACATAGTCGATTTTCTCCTTTTGCAGGTAGTCGAATGCGGCATTCGACGCCGTGCGGTACGACTGCTCGGCCACTGCGCCCTTGCCGTACATCTTTTTGATGATGCCCATAGGCACCATACCCGGACGGAAGCCCGGAATGTTGGCTTTGCGCTTGTAGTCGTGGAGCATCTTCTCCACAGCCTCGCCGTAGTCCTTCTCATCGACCACAATCTTCAAGAGGGCTACTCCCGCCTCTTTCTGCACTTTTGTAATTTTCATCGTTTTATAGTGTTATTTATTCAATTTCCCACATTGTCAATCGGGGCGCAAATATAATAAATTTCCGCAGACTTTCCAACTTTGCGCCATAATTACTACCTTTGCATATTATGAAATACGTTACCATACTCGCTTTTTGTGCCGCGACGCTCCTCTCGTGCGGCAACAACGCTCCGAAAAAACAGGCCGTGCAACCGAAAACGTACACCTACGAGGTGGTTGCCGCCTATCCGCACCTGACGTCGAGTTACACGCAGGGGTTGCAGTTCATCGACGGCACGATGTGGGAAGGCACGGGCGAATACGGGCATTCGCGCCTGCAAACCATCGACCTCGCCACGGGCAAGGCGCAGGTCAAAGCCAAACTGCCAGCCGACGAGTTCGGCGAGGGCATCGTGCTGCTCGGCGACAGGATATACCAACTGACGTGGAAAAACCGCGTTATGCACATCTACGACCGCGCCTCGTGTCGTCTGCTGCACAACGAGACCTACGATGGCGAGGGCTGGGGACTGACGACCGACGGAGAGAAACTCTACATGTCGGACGGCTCGTCGCTCATTCGGGTCATCGACCCCAAGACAATGAAAAGGGAGCGGACGATTTCGGTCTTCTGCAATGGGCGGTCGCTACCCTACCTCAACGAATTGGAGTGGATCGACGGGCGCATTTGGGCGAATGTCTATACGCTCGACCAAATCGTAATGATAAATCCCGAAAACGGCATCGTCGAGGGGGTAATCGACCTGACGGGTATTCTGCCCGACGAGGATCGCTACGTCTCGACCGACGTACTGAACGGCATCGCCTGCGACGAAGCGACGGGGCGCATATTCGTTACGGGCAAGAATTGGAGCAAACTATTCGAAATCAAACTCATAGAACGATGACCGACGGGTTGGAACAGGCTTTGCGCGAGCGCATTCTGTTGCTCGACGGCGCATTTGCCACGGCAATCGGGTTGCCGCCCGAGCAGGTGCGCACGGGTTACGACAGCCTCGTTCTCACCCGACCCGACACCGTCCGCGCTCTACACGCCGAATATATCGCGGCGGGAGCCGACATCGTAACGACCGATTCGATGCTTGCCGACAGCGCGTCGCTCGCCCGTTACGGACTCGAACGCAGGTCGTTCGACATAGCCGCGCGTGCCGCCGAACTCGCCTGCGAAGCCGCCGCCGCGAGCGGTCGCCGTTGTTTTGTTTTCGGTTCGTTGCACCCGACGGACGGCGAGAGCCATACGCACCAAATCGAGGGACTTATCAAGGGCGGAGCCGATGCGATTCTGATGGAAAGCATCTGCGCCGTCGAACCGCTCACCGACATCGTCAGGCAAATCCGCCGACGCAGTTCGTGGCTGCCGATTGTCGCGTCGGCAACGACGACCGCTCTGCCAGATGCCGAAGCATTCTACCGCGCACTGCCTGCCGACGAGTTGCTCGGCGTGGGTTACAACTGCTCGGAGGGCGTTGCGAGCATAGCGGAACAGGCGGCTTGGCTCGGTGCGAATGCGCGATGCGCCACCGTTTTCTATCCCAACACGGGCGCACGAGGTATGTCGCCCGACGAATTTGCCGACGGTATGGAGCGATATTTGCAGCAGGGCGTGTGCAACATCGTCGGCGGCTGTTGCGGTACGACACCCGCCCATATTGCGGCTCTCGGCGCGAAAATCGCCCGATATGCACCGCGCAGTTTCTGAAAAAAAGAGTAACTTTGCACCGTAAAACGCACAGGATATGACACCCGTCGAATTTCGCAGACATCTGCACGCCCACCCCGAACTTTCGTTCAAGGAGTACGCCACCGCCGCCTTTATCGAGGAGCGGTTGCACGAGGAGGGCATCGCCAGCCGCCGCACGGCCGACACGGGCGTTTTGGCGAAAATCGAGGGCAGACAGCCGCACACGCGGGCTGTGGTGTTGCGGGCGGACATCGACGCACTGCCGATTCGCGAGGCGACCGCACTACCCTATTCGTCGCAGAACGAGGGCGTTATGCACGCCTGCGGACACGATATGCACGCGGCGATACTTTTCGGCGTGTTGCAGCGGCTCAACCGCGAGCGCGATTTCGACGGCACTATTTTCGGGCTGTTCCAACCGGGCGAGGAGTGCAATCCGGGCGGAGCGTCGAAGGTGTTGGCGGAGCGACCGTTCGAGGGGTACGAGGTCGCAGCCGTCGTGGGCGAACATGTCGATTCGGGTTTGGCGACGGGCGAAATAGGGCTGTGCGCAGGCAAATTTATGGCATCGAACGACGAGTTGCGCTTTCGCGTCCGCGGACACGGGGGACACGCCGCCCGACGCGACGAAATCGACGACACGGTAACAGCCGCCGCCCATATAATCACCATGCTCAATGCCGTGAACGATGGGGAGACCGTACTCTCGATAGGTCGCGTGGTTGCCGACGGCGCGACCAATGTCATTCCCGACGAGGTGTATATGGAGGGTACGCTCCGCACGTTCGACGAGGCTGCACGCCGCACCGCGTGGCGCATAATCGGGGGCGTGGCGGAGAGCGTCGATAAAAAATTCGGCACTCGCACCGCCGTCGATATAAATCACGGCTATCCGTGCGTGGTGAACGACAGGGGGCTGACCGATTTCGCACGCAGGGTCGCAGGCTCCGATTTCGAGGTCGTCGAGTTGCCGCCGCGCACGACATCGGAGGATTTCGGGTACTACTGCACCGAATATCCCGCACTTTTTTACAGGCTCGGAGTAGGCACTGCCGCAGGTGGCAGCCACACTCCGACATTCAATCCCGACGAGCGGGCGATAGCGACAGGAGTCGCCTATATGCACCGTCTCGCCACAAAAATTGCAAACGAATATGGCAAAAAAGAGAAGAAGTAGAAGAATGGACGCGCAGGACCGCGCGGGATTCATCGTAAATATGTTTAGGGAGCGTCCCGACCACGCATTCCCGCTCAAAAGTCTGATAGCATCGTCGGGCGGAGCCGACCGCAACGGTCGCGAAATAGTCCACGGGATTCTCGACAAACTGCTCGAACAGGGCTATATCGAGAAGCGCGAGCGCGGCAAGTTCCAGTTGAGCCGCGCCAAAATGAAGCACTACGAGGGTACGGTGGATATGACGACCTCGGGTGCGATATATGTATGCGGCGAGGATTTCGAGAACGACGTCTATATCAACCCGCGCAATGCGGCGCACGCGCTGGACGGCGACCGCGTGGAGTTGGTCATCTCCAACAAGACCCGTTCGGGCGCGGCAGAGGGCGAGATAATCAAGGTTTTGAAGCGCAGCGACCGCTGTTATGCGGGTGTGGCGGAGGTTACCGAGAGTGCGATTTTCGTGATTCCCGACTCGCGCCGACTGCCCGTCGATGAGATTTATATGCCGCGCAAAAAGTACCCGAAAATCCAATCGGGCGACAAGGTGGCGGTGCGCATAGTCCGCTGGGATATGGACGACCAGAAGCCTACGGGCGAACTGATCGATGTGTTGGGCAAGGAGGGCGAGAACAATGCCGAGATGCACGCCATACTGTTGGAGTACGACCTGCCTTACAAATTCGAGAAGGAGGTAGAGGACGCCGCTGCCGCCATACCTGCCGAGATTACGGCGAAAGACCGTGCCGAGCGTCGCGATATGCGCGATGCGACGACATTCACGATAGACCCCGCCGATGCCAAGGATTTCGACGACGCTCTCTCGTTCCGCAAGTTGGAAGAGGGCAGGTACGAGATAGGCGTCCACATAGCCGATGTTACCCACTACGTCAAACCGGGGTCGGTAATCGACGACGAGGCAATCGAGCGCGGCACGTCGGTCTATCTGGTCGATAGAACCATTCCGATGTTGCCCGAACGACTGTCGAACGAGTTGTGTTCGTTGCGCCCGCACGAGGAGAAACTCTGCTTCTCGGCGGTGTTCATCATCAACGACAACCTCGAAATCGAAAAGGAGTGGTTCGGTCGCACCGTCATCTACTCCGACCGCCGTTTCACCTACGAGGAGGCGCAGCAGATAATCGAGACGGGCAAGGGCGATTTCGCCGAGGAAATACTGACGCTCAACCGATTAGCACAGGCAATGCGCAAGGAGCGGTTCCGCAGGGGTGCGATTGCTTTCGAGCGTCGCGAAGCGAAATTCACGCTCGACGAGCAGGGACACCCGACGAGCGTATATTTCAAGGTGCAAAAGGAGGCGAACCAACTCATCGAGGAGTTTATGCTGCTCGCCAACCGTCGCGTCGCCACATTCTGCGCCCGCAAGGACGGACGTCCGCGCACGATGATATTCCGTGTCCACGACAAGCCGAACAGCGAGAAATTAGACCGTTTCCGTCAGTTCATTCTCCGCTTCGGGCATATTTTCAAGGCGGACAGGGGCGTCGCCGTGGCAAAGGAACTCAACCAGTTGATGAGCGACGTACACGGCAAACCCGAAGAGAACGTCGTGTCGCTGCTGGCAATCCGCTCGATGGCGAAGGCGGTCTATTCGACCGACAACATCGGACATTACGGTCTCGGATTCCGCTACTACACCCACTTCACCTCGCCTATCCGCCGCTATCCCGATATGCTCGTACACCGACTGCTGCAACGCTATTTGGACGGCGGCAAGTCGGCGGACAAGATGAAATTGGAGTCGTTGGCAATCCGCTCGTCCGACCGCGAGGTAATCGCTGCCGAAGCCGAACGCGCCTCGATAAAATACAAGATGGTCGAGTATATGGCGGACAAAATCGGGCAGGAGTTCGACGGGCATATCTCGGGTATGTCCGAATCGGGCATATTCGTCGAGTTGGACAATTCGTTAGTAGAGGGTATGGTAACTCTGCGCAGCATCGAGGACGATTTCTATCAGTTCGACGGGGCGCGCTACGAGATTTACGGTCATTCGACGGGGCGTGTATTCACGCTCGGCGACAAGGTGCGCATCACCGTCAAGAGTGCCGACCTGCGCCGCCGACAACTCGAATTCACGCTCGTGCAGGAACCGAAGGCGACCGACGGGAACGAACACAGGGAGCATCGCCATAAAACGATACCCGTCCACCGCAAATCGAAACGGCGATAGCGGCAGACGGCATAAAACGGTGCGGATTGTGGATATTCCATAATCCGCATATTTATTGTTCGCAGTGTGCATAAAAACGAATAATGTAAATTTTTATGCCGTAAATTTTGATATTTATTCATTTTGCCCTATCTTTGCAACAGAAATCCAACCGATAGCGAACGAAACGAATGCGTCGCCTTACACGAAAGGCGGCTGAAAGTTTTTATATTGTTCAACTTAATAAATTCGCGCTATGAAAAAGATTTTTGGGGCTGCGATTACCATTGCGGTAATCATCGGGCTTACAGCCTGCACAGCGAATGACGGCGACTCGGGTACGCCATCGACCAACCCGACGACTCCGACCCAACCCGACACGGGCAACGGTTCGGACGACGGCTCGACGGGCGGCGATTCCTCAATCAAGGATTGGGACGGCGAAAAGGCGGACGATGCCGCCAACGACACGGTCGGCTCGGACGAAGACCTCTATTGGGAGGCAAACGACTTTTCCACGACGGTTACGGTAACTTACAACGGCACATCGGCTGCGGTGGCGACCGACAGCGACAAGGTGCTGTACGATGTACAGGGTGCGCACGTTACGATAGATATGCTGACCAACTCGGTCAAAAAGGTGAATATCGTGGCACAGGGTACGAGCAGCGACGGTAGTCTGAAAATCTACGGCGAAAAGAAGTTCAAACTCACGCTCAACGGCTTGGATTTGACCTCGGCGTCGGGACCTGCCATCAACGACCAGTGCAAAAAGCGCGTGTTCGTCCATCTTGCCGATGGTACGACCAACCGTCTGACCGATGCCGCGACCTATTCCGACGACAAGTATTACCTCAACGGCGCGAGTGCGGCGGACGAGGATCGCAAAGGGGCTTTCTTCTCGGAGGGCAATCTGATTTTCAGCGGCACGGGCGTACTCGTGGTCGAGGGCAACAAGAAACACGCCATCGCCTCCGACGGCTGTTTCCTGATGCGTCCGGGCGTAACGATTGCCGTTACGGGTGCGGCGAAGAACGCGCTGCAAGTCAAGGGCGACACCGACGACAATGTCGGTGTGAAAATCAACGGCGGGTTGCTCTACGCCAATGTCTCATCGACAGCGGGCAAGTGCATCAAAACCGACCTCGACGTCGATATTTCGGGCGGCAAACTGTTGCTCAACACGTCGGGCGGCGGCGAGTACGATTCGGACGAGAACGACACCTCGTCGGCTGCCTGCATCAAGGCTGACGGCAATGTGGCTGTATCGGGCGGTACGCTGACGCTCAAAAGCACGGGCGAAGGCGGCAAAGGCATCAATGCCGACGGCACGCTGACAATAGACGGCGGCGACATCGCGGTTTCGACCACGGGCGGCAAGTACATCTACAACGCAGCGCAGGATTTGACATCGTCGCCCAAGGGCATAAAGGCTGACGGCGACATCGTAATCAACGGCGGTTCGCTCAATATCTCGGTAACGGGCAAGAGCGACGGCTCGGAGGGTTTGGAGAGCAAATCGACAATAACCATCAATGCGGGCGACGTGGAGATTTACGCCTACGACGATGCGATGAACGCCTCGACCGACATAACCATCAACGGCGGCAATGTCTGGTGCTACGCCGTGAACAACGACGGCATCGACTCCAACGGCACGCTCAATCTGAACGGCGGCGTGGTCATCGCTTCGGGTACGAATGCGCCCGAGGAGGGTTTCGATTGCGACCGCAGCACCGATTTCAAGGTTACGGGCGGCATACTCATAGGAACGGCGGGTGCGGCTGTTGCGCCATCGACCGCGACGAGCACGCAACGCACCGTAATCTACAACGGCATCTCGGCAACCAAGGGCGCGGTGCTCTGCATAGCCGACAGCGCGGGCACTCCGATTTTAGTCTATGCGCTGCCTCGCACGATGAGCGGAATGTCGCTCTTTTTCAGTTCGCCCGACCTTGCGGCAGGCACCTACACCGTTACCACGGGCGGCACTGCATCGGGTACGGCGTGGAACGGTTACTATGCCGATGGAACCTGCTCGGGCGGCACGCAACTCGGCACATTCACATCGAGCAGCATCGTAACCACGGTCGGCAACTCGGGCGGAGGTCCCGGCGGTGGTGGCGGCTTCCCCGGCGGTGGTGGCGGCGGACGCCCGTAAACGGCATATTTTACAAAGAGAGCGGTACACCTGTTTGGGTGTACCGCTTTTCATTGGAGTATCATTGCCAAAAACGACAGGTTTCTGCTATCCTAGAACTCTTAGACCTCCTAGTTCTCCTAGAACAAGCGGCACTTGACCAGCCTCCCGTTATCCCCGACCACCTAAAACAGCGTCTCCTCGATGCTCGGAGCCGTTATACCCAAGTGCTTGTAGGCGAGTTCCGTCGCTTCGCGACCGCGCGGGGTGCGTTTAAGGAAGCCCTCTTTGATGAGGAACGGCTCGTAAACCTCCTCTATCGTGCCTGCCTCCTCGCTCACGGCGGTGGCTATGGTGTTAAGTCCGACAGGACCGCCGTTGAACTTCTCGATGATGGTCGAGAGTATCTTGTTGTCCATTTGGTCTAATCCGCGCGAGTCGATGTTCAACGCTTCGAGGGCGATGCGCGTGATGCGCAGGTCGATATGTCCCTCGCCGCCGACCATTGCAAAATCGCGCACACGGCGCAGCAGGGCGTTGGCTATTCGCGGAGTACCGCGCGAGCGCAGGGCGACCTCGGTAGCCGCGTCGTCGTCTATCGAGATGCCGAGTATCGCCGCCGACCGCTTGACGATGCGGTTGAGTACGGGCGTGTCGTAGTATTCGAGGTGGCACTGTATGCCGAAGCGCGCCCGCAAAGGCGAGGTCAGCAGACCGCTGCGGGTGGTCGCGCCGATAAGGGTGAATGGCGCGAGTTCTATCTGAATCGACCGCGCCGACGGACCTTTGTCGAGGACGATGTCGATTTTGAAATCCTCCATAGCCGAGTAGAGGTACTCCTCGACTATCGGGCTGAGGCGGTGAATCTCGTCGATGAACAGCACGTCGCCTGCCGACATATTGGTCAGCAGACCTGCCAAATCGCCCGGCTTGTCGAGTACGGGACCCGACGTAACTTTGAGTTGCGCCCCCATTTCGTTGGCTATGATGTTCGCCAGCGTGGTCTTGCCCAATCCCGGAGGACCGTGCAGGAGAACGTGGTCGAGCGAATCGCCGCGCATAAGCGCAGCCTTGATGAATACGCGCAGATTATCGACGATTTTGTCCTGTCCCGAGAAACTGTCCAACTCCTGCGGACGGATTCGGTTTTCGAACTCGCTGTCGCTGCCCGTGCGTCTTGTATCTCTGATTTCGGTCATACAATGCAAATATAGGGAAATTTCGTATAATGTATTGCAAATTATGGAACGATGCAGTAAAAATTCATTATATTTGCCCGTGCAGTAACGAGGCGACCGCAGGGTGGACGGGACAAAGGAACGATTTATGCATAAATTTGCGTGCGGGAGTGACTCCGACGGGATTCGAACCCATATCGTAAGAACCGGAATCTTAAATTCTATCCATTGAACTACGGAGCCAAGCGGGTGCAAAGATGCAAAAAATTTTGGATTATGGCAAATATAAACAATCCCAATTGGGAAAGATTGCAGCAGGTCATCGAGACGTCGGGTATGACAATCAACGCTTTCGCCCGTCATATAGGGCTTACGCGCAGCGAGACGCTCTATCAAATCAAGAACGGCAAAAACGGCATTTCGCGCAATGTGGCGGAGAGCGTCGCCGCCCGTTTTCCGCAAATCAGCGTGCCTTGGCTGCTGACGGGCTACGGTGCGATGTATGTCGATGACGTGAACAGCGCGCGACAGATTCCGTTCTACCGTTGCGACCTGCGAGAAATTCGCGACCTCGGCGACAAAAAGCCCGAATCGTATATGTTCCTGCCGCAAATCAAATCGGCTGATTTCGCCCTCTGCTACTCGGGCGACGATATGGTGCCGTCGGTCGCCAACGGTGCGGTGCTGATTTTGGCGGAAACCGACGCCGATGCGATGATTTTGGGCGAGGAATATGCGATAATATGCAAAAAAACGATAACTTTGCGTAAAGTGCGGGCAGGAGCCGACGATGCGACGCTGCGGTTGGAGGCTGCCAACCGTGCGGAGTACGACGATATGGTCATTCGCCGTGCCGACATCGAAAAGGTGTATGCCGTGAAGGGGAAACTGACAATAAAAAACTGATAGCGATATGATAAGAATCAAAACCAAAGAGAGCGCATCGTGGATTATCGGTGCCGTTGCCGGCGTGTTTATGCTGGCGGTTACTCTTTTGCTCCACTCGGCGTGGTGGGTCGTACTCTCGGCTACCGTGCTGACCTTCGTGCTGATTTCGGTGCTTGCGCTGGGACTGATGAAGGGCTATGTGGCATACAAACTCAAACCGATATATTCGGTGGTGCTTTCGCGCGACGTGCATACGGGCGAGATTCTGGGCGAACTCAAAGACAAGCGCGTGGAGAATCTCTCGGAAGAGTTGAACGCATGGGCTAACGACAACGACCACGAGATTGCACGGCTGAAAGAGGCGGAAAAGTTCCGCAAGCAGTATTTGGGCAATGTGGCGCACGAGTTGAAAACCCCGATTTTCAACATTCAGGGCTACATCTCGACGCTGCTCGACGGCGGTTTGGAGGACGAACTGGTCAATCGCAAATACCTCGAACGCGCCGAAAAGAGCGTCGATCGTATGATAAACATAATCCGCGACCTCGACACCATTTCGCGTTTGGAGAGCGATATGACCGAGATGAAGCGCGAGAGTTTCGACGTGGTGGCACTCGCCAAGGAGATTGCCGACGAATCGGAAATCGAGGCGAAGAAACGCGGAATCACCATCACCGTCAAGGGTGCCGACAGTCTGCCGTCGCGGTTCTGGGTATCGGCTGACAAGTTCTATGTCGGGCAGGTGTTCGAGAACCTCATCATCAACTCCATACGCTACGGCAAAGAGGGCGGTCATACCAAAATCAGTTTCCGCGATATGCTCGACAAGGTACTGGTCGAGGTCGAGGACGACGGCATAGGCATAGCCAAGAGCGACGCGCCGCACGTTTTCGAGCGTTTCTACCGCACCGACCGCGGACGTTCGCGCGAGCAGGGCGGCACGGGATTAGGCTTGGCTATCGTCAAGCACATAGTCGAGGCTCACGGCGAGCATGTCTCGGTACGCAGCGAACTCGGCAAGGGAAGCACCTTTACATTCACGCTCAAAAAGGTGGAGTTGTAACGTATGGCATCGCTACTGGCAATAGTGTGGGACTGGAATCCCACCTTTTTCTCAATCGGCTCGCTCGACATACGCTACTACGGCGTGATGTGGGCGGTGGCTCTGCTCTTGGGCGGCTGGATATTCTCCTATTTCTGCAAGCACGAGGGCAAGAGTCAGGAGTTGGCTGACTCGGCATTCCTCTACATCGCACTCGGCACCATCATCGGCGCGCGCGTGGGACACTGCCTGTTCTACGACCCCGTCTATTATCTGTCGCAGCCGTGGACGATAATCACCGAAATCCGCGACGGCGGTATGGCAAGCCACGGCGCAACCATCGGCATACTGCTGTCGATATGGCTATGCGCCCGCAAGAACAAGGTATCGGTGCTGTGGCTCACCGACCGACTGGCAATCATCGCCCCGATTTGCGGTGCGATAATCCGCTTGGGCAACCTCTTCAACTCCGAGATTGTCGGACGCGCGACCGACGCGGCGTGGGGCTTCAAGTTCGTAAGGCTCTACCCTCACCTGCCGCTCGAAAGCATACCCGTACAGCACCCGACGCAGATTTACGAGGCGATATGCTATGTGCTGACCTTTGCGCTGCTGTGGTATCTCTACAAGCGCACCGATGCAGCCCGTCGGCACGGACTGCTGTTCGGCATCGCCCTTATCGGCATATTCCTCACGCGATTCTTCATCGAGTACATCAAAATCGAGCAGGAGAAGTTCGAGGTGGCGATGATCGACGACATCGGGCTGAATATGGGACAGGTGCTGAGCCTGCCGTTCATCATCATCGGCATCGGTATGATTTGGTATGCGCTCACCCGCAAACCCGTCGCCGAGCCTGCACCCGCACCGACCGAGCATAAACCGTCGATGCCGAAAACCGCACCGAAAAAACACAAGAAATAGCCGATGTCGCAGATAGACAACCTCATATACAACACGTTGGCGGACGGTCGCGACCTCTGCCTGCCCGAGGTGGGCAGTCTGCTCGTTCGCCGCACGGGAGCCATGCGGCTCTCATCGCGCCGACTGTTGCCGCCGCAGACCGACATAGTCTTTTCGAGAGAGCGGCGAGGCGTGGCTCTGACCGACATAATCGCTTCGGCAGCCGAAGTCTCGCAGGAGCGCGCCGCCGACATTTACAGGCAGTGGCTGCAAAACCGCCGCAACGAGGGCGGCGGCATCGCCATCGAGGGCGTGGGCGAGATTCGCGACGGCAAATTCCTGACAGACACACAATTTCGTAAACTGATAAATCCTATGGGCGATAAAGTGATACGCATACGACCGCTGACCAACTGGCTGCTGATTTCGTTCGCCGTGCTGAGCCTGCTCTTTGCCGTCGGCGTGGCGGGCTACATCATCTATTCCGAACATTCGTTCGCCGACAAGATGGACAAGGCTTCGGTCGGACGACCTGCCGTAGCGCAAGCCGAACAGTCTGTTGCACAACCTGTCGAGGAGCCGACAAGCACGGAACCGACCGCTGCGGAGCAACCCGTCGAGCCGGAACAGCCTGCCGTGGCTGAACAGTCGGGCAGTGCCGAGGCGGTGCAGCCTGCCGAAACGCAGGAGGGCATATTGCCGATTGAAGCGGGTCGCAGTTATGCCGTGTGGGGCGTCTATATGGAGCGTGTCAATGCCGAAGCGGGCTTGCGTACCGTAACGCACCGCTATGCCGATATTGATGCGATCGACGCGCACATCTACCGCTACGGCGAACGCTATATGGTCGCCCTGTTCGTCCGCGACTCCCGCAGCCGATGCGTCAGCGAGGTCGAGACTCTGCGCGAACGTTCGCGTGCATTCGGCGAGGTGTGGGTCTATACCGCACGACGATAATGTCCGTTGCCGCCGTCATCACACGGGCGATAGACCTGTTCTACGTCGCACCGTTGCGCCGATTCGTTCCGCAACGCATATTCCGTTACGGGGCTTGCGGAGCGTTGAATATGATGCTCGACGCGATGTGGTATTTCGTTTTCTACCACTTCATCATCTGCAAGCGGTTCGTCGCGTTGCCGTTCGTTACCGTCTCGCCGCATATTGCGTCCCTGCTGTGCGTCTTTCCCATAACGTTTCTGACGGGCTTCTGGCTCAACCGCAATGTGGCGTTCCGCACCACCGCAGTCTCGGGCAGACGGCAGATGTGCCGCTATGTGCTGACCGTCGCAGGCTCGCTGCTGCTCAACTATGCGTCGATGAAACTGTTGGTCGAGCAGGTCGGGCTGTGGGCAACCCCGTCCAAACTCGCCACAACGCTCATCTGCACCGTATATAGTTATCTTGCAGGACGTTACTACACCTTTGCAGAGAAATAGCGGCTACCCGCTAACCCTGCCCTTGCGGACGATATTCTTGTCGCGGCGGGCGAAATCGACAAAGGTCGAGTAGAATACAGTATTGTTGCGGAAGACCTCTTTGCTACGCATTCGGTCGATGATGAACCGTATGTCGCTTACCGAATAACTGCGCAACAGCCACACAGCCTGCTCCAAGGTCATCGGGTATTTCATAGCCGCCAAATCGGGATAACCAGCATTGAACCACTGCAACAATTCGTTCCCCACTGCCAACTCACGCGCTGTCGCTCCAACAATGGCGAACGTATCCGACACGGGTGCGCTCTGCCCGACCGCTCCGCCGCCCTCTTTTTCTTTTGGCGCAACGTTTTCTTTTTCTTCGGAAAGGTCATCTACCGATTTCATCGGTTCCGCTATCGTCGTGGCGGCGATTTTTTTGCCGTCGCAGACCCTCTGCGAAGCACCAACGACGCAGTCGGTGGTAGAAACTATTTGATTATTAAAATTTTCAGTGGGTGTGTGCGCGTGCGCATCGTTTTTTCTTTTCACACATTCATTCTCTCTTTTTTTATAACTTTCTTTATTCTTTGTTTCTATACTATATATAGACGCACCGTTAACCTCGCCACTAACCGCACCGCCAACTCCACCGCCAACCTCGCCACCACCGTTTGCCATACCGACGATACTGTCATAATTACAGAGAGTTATAAGCGTCATGGTGGTGCCGTACTTTGCACCGCTAACCTCGCCGCCAACCTCACCGCCAACTCCACCACACCTTATAACCTCTGTGGCGATTACGGGCGAGTCCGGGAATACGCCTGCTTGTGCGAACGATTTGAGGAAACGCGCTACGGTACTTTGGCTCCACCCCCATCGTTCGGACAACTCCCTTCGTGTCGTTGCTATCTGCCCGCGACGAAGGGTTATGGTGCGGTTGGCAGAGAGTTGCACGCGACGACCATCGACATACGCTGCCTGTTCGAGCAGCCAAATCAACGCTTCGAGATGATTGAACGTGCGTTTGCTGAGCCATTGCACGGAGCCGAACCATGTACGCGGAATCACCTGAAATCCTTTGTTTGTTACCATAGAAACGATTGTGTTTTAGAGATTTGCGCCACGAACAACGAGTGTGCCGCCCGCGACATTACGATAGTGCAAATATACGAAATTCGAAAGCCAAAGTCAAGTATTTGAACAATAAATGTTCAATAAATGTATAATTTCAGTGTAAAAAGTTCAATTTACCCTTGACTTCGACAGAGGTTTGTTGTATATTTGCAATACAAAACAGGCGGATATTTACATCGCAATATGCAATGCAAACTCCGCCTGACAGTTTGCCGACCGCCAATCAGTTATCAGAACAATCTCTCCATGTCCATCATCAGAAAATCCTCAGCGCGGATTCCGCCATCACCGACAATAAACGCTGCCGTCGGATTGAATATCCGTCTGAACTTATCCAATCCGTCCGTACGCTTTTCGGCGTTGCTTTTGACCTCTATCGCAACCGTCGAGCCGTTTTTGCGAAGAACGAAATCGACCTCGTCGTTGCCCTCACGCCAATAGAATACCTCGAAACGATGTTTGAACGCTTCACTGACAAGAAAGGCACCTACGCCCGATTCGAAGATATGCCCCCACGTTTTGCGGTTGAGGATTGCCTGTTCGAAAGTGTGCGGACTGTACACCGTTTTCAGAGCGTTGTTGTAAACCTGCAATTTCGGTATGCTTGCTCTGCGCCGAGCCGTGTCGATACCGTATTTTTGCAAGCCGCAAATCAAGCCGCTCTCTCTCAACAGGTTGATATATCCCGCCAAAGTCGCCGTATTTCCTGCGTCTTGCAGCGAGCCGAGCATCTTGTTCAGTGAAAGCAATTCGCCTGAATATGCCGCACCCAATTCGAATGTCTGACGGAGCAGAGCAGGTTTGCCGATTGGCGTGTCCATCAGAATATCCTTGTTTATGGTGGCATCTATGATGGACGATTGGATATATTGCCGGAATCGGTCGGTATCGCCGATTAAGGTCGCCGCACCCGGATAGCCGCCGTAAAAAACATATTGGTCGAGAGTGAAGCCGAAACATTCCCGCATTTCGCGATAACTCCAATGGCACATACGAATCTCCTCGAACCGCCCTGCCAATGATTCGGAGAGCCCCCTTTCGAGCAATACGCGGCTGCTGCCCAACAGAAGAACCTTTATATTGCGTTCGTGAAAAGTGTCGTCGTCCCACTCCTTTTTCACGACCTCGCTCCAATTGGCGATTTTCTGTATCTCGTCGATGACGAGAATCGCGCAGTCCCAGCCGTTGCCCTCTTTCATGGAGCGGACAGCCGCCCAGCAATTCGACACCCACGCGCTGTTCGTGGCAGGTACATTGTCGGCAGCAAAAAACAAATGGGGAACGTCCAAATCTTTAAGCACCTGACCGACGACGGTCGATTTGCCGATTTGGCGCGCGCCCATCACTACCTGAATGAATCTGCGCGGCTCTTTGAGGCGCGAGGTAATTAGTTGATATTCAGATTTTTTATACATATTGCAAATTTTTACGCAGTGGAGTGCGTAATTTTACGCAATGCAAATATAATAATTATTTCCGAAAACGGGCGACGGGTGAGGAAAGTTGTGCGGCGGACGGCGTCAAGACTTGCGGTCGGATTTGAGTTTTTGGAGTTCGTACATACGGTCGCGGAAGCGGGCGGCGGCGAGGAAGTCGAGCGATTTGGCGGCGCGTTCCATATCCTCTTTCGCCTTGGCAATCAGCGCGTCCAGATTCTCGCCCGCAGTGTAGCCCTTGGTGATGTCGGCAGCCATCGGCACTCCCGCGCCATCGTTCGCAGTACTGTAAACGGCGACATCGTTGCGCCCCTCTCCGTTTTCGGCATTCGCCAGCAGCAGGCTCTGCCCCGAGCCGCTGCGCTGCGCACGGTGAGGCAGCATGGCGTGTTCCATATTGTAATGCACCTGCTTCTCGCGACGGCGGTTGCTCTCCTCTATCGCCGTGAGCATCGAGTCGGTGCATTTGTCGGCATACATAATCACGGTGCCGTTGGCGTGGCGGGCGGCACGACCCGCAATCTGGGTGATTGCCCGCACGTTGCGCAGAATGCCCTCCTTGTCGGCGTCGAGAATGGCGACCAGTGCCACCTCGGGCAGGTCGATGCCCTCGCGCAACAGATTGACACCGATAAGCACGTCGAACATTCCCGCGCGCAGGTCTTCGAGAATCTGCACACGTTCGAGCGTATCGACGTCGGAGTGGATATAGCGATTGCGGACGCCCACGCGGTCGAAGTATTTTGACAACTCCTCAGCCATACGCTTGGTGATGGTCGTAACGATGGTCTTGTCGTCGCGCTTGGTGCAGCGTTCTATCTCTTCGAGCAGGTCGTCTATCTGGTTCTTCGTAACGCGCACCTGCATAGGCGGGTCTATCAAGCCCGTCGGACGGATAATTTGCTCGACGACAACGCTTTCGCTCTTTTCGATTTCGTAGTCGGCAGGCGTCGCGCTGACGTATATCGTGGTGCCCTGCAACTGCTCGAACTCGCCGAATTTGAGCGGGCGGTTGTCCTTGGCGGCAGGCAGGCGGAAGCCGTATTCGACGAGATTCTCCTTGCGGGCGCGGTCGCCGCCGTACATGGCGCGCACCTGCGGAATCGTAACGTGACTCTCGTCGATGACCATAAGGTAGTCCTCGGGGAAGTAGTCGAGCAGGCAGAACGGGCGCGTACCAGCCGCACGACCGTCGAAATATCGCGAGTAGTTCTCGATGCCCGGGCAGTAGCCCAACTCCTTAATCATCTCCAAGTCGTACTCCACACGCTGTTTCAGCCGCTGCGCCTCGGTCGGACGTCCCTCGTTCTCGAAAAAGGCGACCTGTCTGCCCATATCCAGATAGATTTGGTCGATGGCTGTCGCGATGCGCTCCTTGGTCGTAACGAACAGATTGGCAGGGAATATGGTCGTTTCAGTCAATGATTCGAGGCGGTGTCCCGACACGGCGTCTATCGACTGAATCGCCTCGATTTCGTCGTCGAAAAACATCACGCGGTAGCACTGGTTGCCTATGGCGGACATTATGTCGATGGTGTCGCCCGTTACGCGGAATGTCGCGGGAGCGAGTTCGCGCTCGGTGCGGGTGTAGAGGGCTTCGACGAGGCGGTAGAGGAATTTCTTGTAACTCACGGTCTCGCCGACCCTGATGCTTATCGAGGTGGCGTGGAAATCGGCAGGATTGCCTATGCCGTAGAGACACGAGACACTCGACACGACGACTATGTCGCGCCGTCCCGAGAGCAGAGCCGAAGTCGCGCTCAGACGCATCTTTTCTATCTCGGCATTTATGGCGAGGTCTTTCTCGATGTAGGTGTCGGTCGCGGGCAGATAGGCTTCGGGCTGGTAGTAGTCGTAGTACGAGACGAAGTACTCGACGGCGTTGTCGGGAAAAAAGTTCTTGAACTCGCCGTAGAGTTGCGCCGCGAGCGTCTTGTTGTGGCTCAGCACGAGCGTCGGACGGTTCAGGTCGGCGATGACGTTGGCGACCGTGAAGGTCTTGCCCGAACCCGTAACGCCCAACAGGGTGTTGTATTTCGCGCCGTCCCTTATCGAACGCTCCAATTGGGCGATAGCCTCGGGCTGGTCGCCCGTGGGCTTGTAATCCGATACCAACTTGAAATCCATAATGCAAAGTTACGCCAAAATCGCGTGGCAAGCAAATCGGATTCGGGGGAAATGCGGGGCGCGAAATAAAACTTGTTTATGCCGCGCCGAATCGCTATCTTTGCGCTCGTATGATTGACCGCGAAACCATAGACCGAATCTACGCCGCCGCCGACATCGTCGATGTCATCAGCGACTACGTTACGCTCAAACGCAAGGGCGTGAACTATCAGGCGTGCTGTCCGTTCCACAACGAGAAGACGCCGTCGTTCGTGGTCTCGCCGTCCAAAGGTGTGTTCAAGTGTTTCGGCTGCGGCAAGGGCGGCAACGCCGTTACGTTCGTGATGGAGCACGAGAACGTAACCTATCCCGAGGCACTGAAAATCGTCGCCAAAAAGTACGGCATCGAGGTGCGCGAAAAGGAACTGACCGAGGAGGACATTCGCCGCAACGACAATCGCGAGAGTATGTTCACCCTCAACTCGTGGGCATCGGACTACTTCGCCGACTATCTCCACCACAGCGACGAGGGTATGAGCGTCGGAATGACCTATTTCCGCCAGAAGCGCGGCTTCACGGACGCGACAATCAGGAAATTCGGCTTGGGTTTCTGCCCATCGAAAGGCGACAAGATGACGCAGGACGCCCTCTCGGCGGGTTACAAGGAGGAGTTCCTGCTCTCGACGGGTTTGTCGATAAAGCGCGAGAGCGACGGACGCATCTACGACCGCTTCCGCGAGCGGGTGATGTTTCCCGTCCACAACATCTCGGGACGCATCGTCGCATTCGGCGGTCGCACCCTGCGGACGGACAAGAGCGTCGCCAAGTACCAGAACTCGCCCGAGAGCGAGATTTACAGCAAGAAAAACGAACTCTACGGTCTCTATTTCGCCAAGAAAGCGATTCAGCAAAAGGACTTTGCGATAATGGTCGAGGGCTACACCGACGTCATCTCGATGCACCAGTCGGGTGTGGAGAACGTGGTCGCTTCGTCGGGTACGTCGCTCACGACCGAACAGATACGCCTGCTCGGACGCTTCACGCGCAACATCACCGTCATCTACGACGGCGACGCGGCGGGTATCCACGCATCGTTGCGCGGCATCGATATGATTCTGCGCGAGGGTATGAATGTGCGGGTCGTGCTGCTGCCCGAACCCGAAGACCCCGATTCGTTCGCCCGCTCCCATACGGCGGAGCAGGTACACGCCTACATCGCCGAACACGAGGAGAATTTCATAACGTTCAAGGCGAAACTGCTCTTGCGCGATGCGGCGGACGACCCCGTCCGACGGTCGGCTGTCATCACCGACATCGTGCAGTCCATAGCGCAGATTCCCGACAACATACAGCGGTCGCTCTTTATCCGCGAGTGCGCCAAAATTATGGACATCGACGCCTCGCTGCTCGTTGGCGAGGTGGCACGCAAACGTATGACCTCGGTCGGCGACAGGGAAACCGACGATTTCATTCGCCGCCAGCAACGCCTGCGCCGCGACGAGGAGCGTGCGGAGACGGCGACAAGTGCCGACGCGGTCGAGCAAATCGGTGCGACGCCCGTGGGCAGCAGCACCGACGCATTGGAGCGCGAAATCATACAGTACCTGCTCCGCTACGGCGACCGTATGTTCGACCTCAAAGAGGGTCGCGAGTGCGTTACGGTGAATGTCGCGGCGCAGATTATCGCCGAACTCGACGAGGACGGCACGCAGATGTCCAACCCCGTATATAACAAGATTTTGGAGATATACCGCAAGGCATACGCCGAGGGTCGCAAGGTGGAGATGCACGAACTCATCAACAACCCCGACCCCGAAGTCTGCAATACGGCGATAGACATAATCACCTCGGAGGAGAACTATGTCGAGAGTGCGATTTGGGAGCAGAAAGAGGTGCATACGACCACCGATGCGGAGATGCTCCGCGAGGGTGTGCCGAAGGCATTGTTGCTGTTCAAGTCGAAATCGGTGGCGAAAATGATTGCCGATTTGCAGGTCAAACTGTCGAAAAGCGATTTGTCCGACGACGAACTGCTGCAACTTGCCGAGCAACTCGCCACGCTCAACAGGGTGAAAGTTACGCTCTCGAAACGTATCAAGCGGCTGTTGCTCTGATTCCGCCGATTTCCGTCGTTTTTCGGGGCATACATCGCATTTCCTAACGAATATATCATCATATAGTGCGCCGTCGGGCATACTCCCGCAAGGAGCGAGTGCGACGAAGCGTAAAAAATCGCGTCATGCCACACGCGAAGCGTGAGATGGCATCTACCATTGTGTTAAACAACAGTGCTGATTCAAGACAGAAAAAAACAGCGGTAGATTAACCTCGTTTTCCTCCTTCGCGCCTCGGCAATTCGAGTAAATTCGATTGCTCTCGGCTTGGCGTCGGTTCCAACTCGCCCGCAAAAACACGCGGGCGTGGAATGACTTTGTTATTTACGTCGCACAAGCGACGAAGCGTAAAAAATCGCGTCATGCCACACGCGAAGCGTGAGATGGCATCTACCATTGTGCCTTATTGTGCAAGTATCGGCAAGGTGGTTATAACAGCGGTAGATAACCACGCCGTTCGCATAGACCCTCATCGGGTATCAGCCACGTTTTCGGTTGCTTCGGCTCGTTATGACATTTTTATATTTTTCGCCTGTCCCCCTTGGAACACCAATAAAACAATATGCCGCGGACTGCAAAGCCCGCGGCATACCGTAAAAAGTATTTGTAAATATCCGATTATTCGGCTGTGGTTGTATCGGGAACTACCTCCCAAGCCTGTTTGCCTTCGTATGTAGTCTCTTGGGACTTGTAACCTTTGGCAACGAATGTAGCAATACCTGCGCCGCTATCACCGACGGAAGGGTCGAATCCGATAAATATACCGCCAGTTATATTGACAATATTATAGTCTTTACGATTGGCACCATCGTTTACATTGATGAGCATTCCAAAACCGCCATTATCAAATACTCCGCCAGAAATATTTAATGTCGCTTTCCTTGTCGCAGCCGTCTGACCATCAGCATACAAAAGTACACATGCGTTATATCCAGTCGGTTCGCCATTGGCATCTAAATCTTGTTGCGCTATGAAATGTCCGCCCGATATATTTACTGTGCCATAATAGATGAGAATACATGGATGTGCATTATTAGGAAGGTTTTGAGTATTGCCACCTCCTACGATCGTGGTATTATTATCGGTTATATTAACAGTTCCGTTAGTGGCAACCCAGATTGCCGCAGTATTACCTTTTCCCGTAGTCGAACCCGTAATAGTACCCTCTCCTTGGATAGTAAGATTGCTACCTTTACCTGCCAATATAGTTTGAGCAGTGGATTCTGTCGTTATTTGGCAATTATTTTCAAGTTTTAATGTAGATTTTACGCTTACCATTGCGTTAAAAGTCAGATCGCTACTAACTACGGCAGTACAGCCTTTTGCGTTTAATACATTTTCAAGTGCATCTGCGCTGCTTACGGCAATTTCTCCGACTTTGTAAACTTCCTTGGAGGCAACTACTACGCTGACATCTTGCAGTCCATTGTATGGATTATCGATTTGCCATAAACCGCCATTTGTTGTAGGGAAGTTTCCTTCAAACTTACAACTTTTAGCGATTTTCACCTTGAAATGAAGGAATGTTGAAGTCGCAGTTGGAGTAGGTATCGTTTTTATGTTTACAGCAGCCTTATTAGCATCTCCCAAAGAGATAAACTTACATGTACTCTGCACATCGATTGTATACGTTTCGGTATTGCCGGCATTGCAGACATGCAAGAATTTGCCATAACCTTTGAACGTACAATTTTTATATGTAACAGATGCCGCATATGTCCACATATTATATTCAGCCTTATCTTGGACGAATGTACAACCGTCGTAAGTTACAGTATCACTTGGAGTTTTGCTATATCCCAGCATCATTCCCGTTATAATACAATTTTGGAATTTCAGACCTTTGGCACGACCAAAACCCTTTTCTCCATCAAATTCGTTGCCGGCAGCTAATGTAACATTTTTGAATGTAACGTTTGTGTTATCATGGGACGATGTCGTAATGTCGATTGTAACATCTTCTGCATTACCACCATCGAATGTGATATTCGACATACTGCCCGGCAGATTTGCGAAGGTATTGCCTTTCAAAAGGGTAATCGTTTGCTTGTTGCCGTTGGCTGCTTTGATTGCGTCGTTCAACGATGAGTAGCCCTTGCCATCGATACGGGCAACGACCTTATCGTCGCCATTGAGCGGCATTTTGAACGTAGTACGTTGGTTGCGCGGCAGGATATACTTGGCAACGGACTTGGTAAGCGTGTACTCGTCATCGGTAGTGGTGGTCGCCACGATATTCGGGTTGGCATAGGTGGTAACGGCTTCTGTGCTGCTATTGTTGGCATAGACCAATCCGTAGAGCATTACGCTCTCGTTCGCCGCAACCTCGACTGCCTCTTTGAATGCGACGGTGATAGTGTTGCTGTTGGAATCGCTCGTCTCGGTTACGATAAGCGGGTCGGTATAACTCTTGTCGATGCCGACATTGATGCCGCTGAATGCAGGGTCGGTCTTCGTATCGACGGCGAAATTACCTGCCAAATGACCGTCTTCGGCAGTCATCACGATGGATTTGAGCGCGACAGTATCCTCCGAACCGTTGCTTACATTGAAGCGGACGAGCGAGAAAATGCCCGAGAATTTCAAATCCACGCTCGCACTCTCGTCGTTCTTGGCGATTGCGGTGCGGGCGGAAACCATGGTATAAGCGTCGTAGAGGTGGGTGAAATCGCCCTTTGCAGTCTGCGTCTGCACGGCAGGAATCTCGAAAGCGAGTTTGCCGTTCTCGTCGATGGTTTTACCATCGGCGTAAGGATAGTAGGCATAGACCTTGGCAGCCTTTGCCAACTCGTCGGCAGTGAGCGAGCCGACCTTCTCGAAAGTCGCCTTGCCTGCATCGACCGAAGCGACCTTGAAGCATACGTTCTCTGCTACGAGTGCGTCGTTGTCATCGAAAAAGAACAGACCGATTTGGTCGTCGGTCTTGAAATTGAATTGCAAACCGTCCGCGCTCTCGATACGGGTATCGGCTTCGGTAGAAGCGGTGATAGTCAGTTGCTGGTCGCCTACAACAGGGCAAACCACAGGATCGGATTCCTCATTTTTGGTACATGCACAAGCGAGTGCAATGACCGACAGAATTGTTAAAAACTTTTTCATGGATTTACTTGTGTTTGTCGGTTAATACTCGTCGCCCTCCGTTACGATGTCGATGGAATTGCTACTTGTGGCGTCGATGTCTGAACCTGCGAAGCCACTCTCGCTCTCGAACAAGGCAATCTCTACCTCGGGAGCCGAATAATGTTCTTTCTGTTTCATAGTCGTGTTTTGTTTATGTTTTATTGTTTGTTTGCGTTTGGGACAACGGCGGTGCGTTCGTGTGCGTGCGCTATGGGCGGCGACGGCACAAAACGAATACGACCGCAGTTGCGCAGTGGCAGCGGCGGTGCGGTAAATTACTTGTAATGACGTGATTTATAGGGTGTTGCGTACCCCCCCCCTCAATATAAGGGCGGACAGGCGCGCAGACGCAGTGAGTATGAGAATACACGTTCATCTTGTGAGTATTTGGTGCCGCAAAGGTATATATAAATCGGTAATATTGAACCACAAACGGCGAAAAAAATCCACGAAAACGTTTTTTCCCATCACAAACACCGCCCGAGAGGGGATTTTGTATAATAAAATATAGGCTTGTAAATAATAAAAAATGTCATAGCGAGCCTGAGCAATTACAATCCGTGCCGATACCCGATTGGGGTCTATGCGACAGGCGTGGCTATCTACCTTTGTTATAAGCCACTATGCAGATACTTGCCCCAAACACACAATGGTAGATGCCAACTCACGCTTCGCGTGTGGCATGAACTATGTTTCTACGCAAGTTTTTGGGCATAAAAATCGTCGGAAA
>CAVKRC010000023.1:0-32411 GCA_963658625.1 bacterium | reverse complement strand
CGCTCCTTGTTGCGCTCCAACTGCTCGTTTATCGGGAAACGCGGTTTTTCGAGCGCGCTCTTCACCTCGCGCAGCGACGGGCGAATCTTTCGCGTAAATACCGAATCGCGCGCAGGGCGACGCTCCTTCTCCCACTTGAACCCGTCCAAACGCAAAGGCTGACTCTCGGGAATCTTGTCCAGCGGATAGAATTTGTAGGTCGGATTGCCGCGATAGGTAATACCCGTAACCTGTTTGTTTTCAATATACGACGACATATCCGCGCTCTCGACGTATGCCATCATCGTAATCTCTGGCGGATCGTTCTCCTCTATGTAATATATCGTGCGCACGTTGCCGTTCACGTCGTTGCGGTAAACCTGATTATCCTTGAAATGCGCACTCATCTCCTTGCCTGCCACCTGATTGTAGTGCGCCGTATCTATCTCGGCGATGGTCAGCGGCTTGCCCTCGAAATCGGCACGCACAATCTGTTGATTGCGTGTGATAATGTGCATAATCTCCGACGTTACCTGATTGTTGTCGTTCCACAGTACAGGCTCTATGTAGAGATGAATTATGGAATCGATGCTCGTCGCCACTATCGAATCGCACACCGACTGGAAATCCGACCTGTACATACGCACATTGCGGTAGCCCAATATCATACGGTATATCGAATCCTTTGCCAACGTGTCGGCAGCGAGCGAATCCGTTTGCTCTTTTGGGAAATATATCGCCAACAGCGAATCGAGTACATTGTTCGCCACCGAATCGGTCAGCGCATACTCCGCCATCAACGTCGAATCGACTTTTGCCACCGTTGCCGAGTCGGCAGGAGCAAGTTTTATCTTTTTACGCGCCAACTTCGCCAACGAACGTTGCAATTTCGCCTCGGCGCGTTCGGCAGCCCTCTCTCTCCGCACCGAATCGGCAGCCTCCATCTTGCGCAACAGTGCCGTGCGTTTAGCCTGACGACGGTCGGCAATCTCGTCCAACTTCTTGCGCAGGGCTTCCGCTTTTATTTTACGTTGCTCCTCGCGCTCCTTTTTCTGCTGCTCGCGCAACATAGCCTTGCGCTGTGCTTTCGTCAGCGTATCCACAGCCACCGAATCGACCTTCAACGAATCGGTCGCGAGCGAGTCGATTTTCAGCGAATCGACCGCAAGCGAATCCGATTTTTCAGCATGTTTTTCGGAGTTCTCTGCTTCCAAAATTTTGGGTACATTTTCAATGCTTTGCGAATTGCGACTTTCCTTTTGTTGCACTTTGGGGCTTTCCGAAGTTTCCTTTTGCATCACTTTCGTTTCCTTTTCTCCGTTTTCCGCTTTCGTTTCCTTTCCTTTTGTATCACTTTCCAAAAGTGCCTTGCTCTCTTTTTCGCGTCGTTCCGCTTCCGTGTTTCTTGTATAGAGGAACATGGAATCCGCCCTCAAAAAGACCGAATCGCCCTGTTCCAAGTCGTAACTCACGACCGACGGCTCGCGCGTAAGCAACACATTACCTGGCTCTTTCCAGTATTCGCCCCAGTCGCCGAACGCCAACATCTTGTGTTCTATGTCGTCTATCTGTATATTGTTTTTCAACAAGACATATCCTCTATCCCTGTAATAATCAAGCGAATCGCTCCACAACTCCTGTTTCTCGGTCAGTATATAGCCGTTGAGCGTCAATGTATATTGCTGACTGTCGCGATCGAATGCCCCGCAATCGGCATAGAGATACTCCTGCTCCTTCTCGTTCCATATATTGGTGTTGGTGAAGAACTTAGCCTTGTTAGTCTCCACATTGTAGATAACCGAATCGCCCTTCATTTTGTAGGTATCGTTGCGCATTTCGACATTATCGACACACACAATATCCTTAATGTCAGAGTAATAGTAGCCGCGATCCGATTCGAGCATATTATCCTCGTCAACCACTACGCCACCGCCGTAGTATTCGCCGACATTGGTTTGGGTGTTGAACAGGAAATTGTAGGTGTAGAGAGTTGCCTCGCGATCCAACACCTTGACAATCTGCGAATAAACCCTCGCTTCGTTGCGCGTGCGGTCGTACTCGGCACGATCACCGTAGATATAGGTCGTACCCTTATTAATCAGCACATTACCGAAACATTCCAATCTCGAATCTGAGTGGCGCACCGCACTGTCGCAAGTGATAACCGCGCCGTTGTGATGCGCCGCCACGTTGCCTACGAGTATCTGCAATTTGACACCACCAATTTCGCGCTGGAAGCCGTCGTCCGACTTCAAGTCGATCATTTTATCGTTGTCGCTCTGCGGATTATGCGATTGGTTCTGCGGCGTGGCAGGCTTGGACGGCACCTGCACGACAGGCATACCGCTACTGCCTGCGAATACGAAACCCGCAAGCACCGACAGCGAGACCACTATGGTTGTTACTCTCTTACGCACAACTACTTAACCCAATGTTTGTCGGTAAATTCGCCGTTGCGGAACTCGGGCGCGATATAGACATACATCGCATCGATGTGTTTGTCCAACCACTCGCGGAAATATTTTTGCTGCTTATCGTTAAGTGCCATCTGCTCCAATCGCAGATAGTCCTCGTCGAGCGACGCGGCGTGAGCAGGAATTATCTCGACCAACTTGACTATCTTGCACAAATCGTTACCCATCAAGTCGGTAGTGCGATAGGCAGGCGACACCTCGCCGACCTTCAAGCGGCGAATGGCGTTGTAGTCGTCGATGCTCTTGCCGCCACCGACACCGAAATCCTCTTTGAGGAATTTGGTAGCGGTCAGTTTGGCATCGAATGCCGAGTAGCGTTCGAGCAGGTCGTGGTTGGACACTATACCGCCGTTCTGCTTCGAGTACTTGTCATCGGAGTATTCGGCAGCCGCCTTCTCAAACGTAATCGAGTCTGCGCGAATAAGTTGCGCGATGCTGTCCAACGTATGCAGCGGAGCCGTAATCTCCTCTGTCGTATAGGTCGGACGCAACAGAATATGACGGCAGTGGTAAAGTTGTCCCTTCTTGTCAATCAACTGAATGAGGTGAAAACCGAATTCGGTCTCGACCACCTCCGACACCTGTCCCGGTTTGAGTTCTTCCAACGCATCGGCAAACGGCTTGACGAAACCTGCCGCCTGCATCGGTTCGAGTTCGCCGCCACGGATTGCCGACGGATCGACCGAGTACATACGCGCCAGCGTCGCGAACTTGGTTTTGCCCGTTACGATACGTTCGCGCATATCTATAAGCCGCTCTTTCGCACGGCGTTTAGCCGCTTCCATTCCGTCGGGAAATTTGGTGATATGGGCATAGACATACTGCTCGGCGATAATCGGCAGGCTGTCCTTGTCGATATGTTTGTAGTAGCGTTCGACCTCGCCCGGCACCACCGTAACCTTACTGACAATGGTCTGCTGCATTGCCGATGCGTAGGACTGTTCCTCGACACGGCGACGCAACAATTCGCGCAAGTGATAGATTGCCATATGATTGCGACGTTCGAGTTCGGTTATCGAACCCGCCTCCTCGACCATTGCCTGCACCTGCGTCTCCACTCTTTGCAGCACGTCGCCCGTGTTGATTTTGACCGAGTCGATAAGTGCCTGATTGTAGAGCAGTTTCTGCATCAGCAGTTGCTCCAACGCCTCGTTTTTCGGATCGCGGTCGGAGGTATAGCCTTCGGCGCGTCGCTGCTCGACCAACTGCGTGGCGACCTGCTCGACATCGGAATAGGAGATGGAGGAGTTGCCGACCACGGCGACCACCTTATCCAGCATCACAAAGCGTTTTTGGGCATACGCACCGCCGAAGGTCGTACACGCCAGCACCGCTATCAATAAAATTCGCTTCATTATCAAATCGTTATATTTTTTCAAAATTCGGTTATTCGTTCTCTTTGTTCCTGTCGAATATACGGATATGCCCCGTTTTTATCGCATTGTTCACCATACTGTCCTCGTGTGCTCGCAACACGTCGCTCTGCCGACGGGTTATCAGTATGCGACGGATTCGCTCCTGCACCATCGCAAGCGGCATGGCGTCGCCCGCTTTCAGAACGTCGGTAATCAGAAAGTGGTAATAGGTACGGTCGTGGTGAATCTGCTGTACGCCCTTTTTGTTGAGCAGGTTGTCGTTCTCGCCCGAACGCAACACGGGCAGGTTGCTCAAAAATTCGGCAAAGTCGGTCCACTCCTCGAAACTCACCGTGCGGAAATTGTTTTTGCGGCACAACGCCTCGAAATCGCGTTGGTCGTCCGCCTTGGACGAACACATCAGTCGTACGAGTTGCTCGCGACGGCGATAGGTGTCGTTCACCGCCACTATGCGTCCCTTAACCATCGGCGACGCCGTGCGGAAATCGGCGAGATGAGCCTCGTAGTAGTCGGCTATCTCCTTGTCGGAGACATCGTCGCTCATCTCGGTATCGAGGTAATACTGATCGATTTTGCGAATCAGAAGCGACTGGCGGTACTCCTCGACCTTGCGGTCGATGTCGTTCACATCGGAGGGGAACATCAGTTCAGCCTCCTGCAATTTGAGTTGGCGCACCACCCACTTTTCGATGTAGGCATCGACGTAACTTGCGCTGTCGGCACCCGAAAGTCCCTGCGGGACAATCTGTTCGATGTCGAACGTAGTAAGGGTGTTCCTGCCCACGCGGGCGAGCGCGTCATCGCCCCAAAAGAGCGCGGACGACATTCGGCACTGCGTCGCGAGAAGCGACGCGGCGAGCAACGTTATCTTCACCACAAGTTTCATATACAATTTGCAAAGATAAGATTTTTACCCGAAATTAAACGTACGCGGGCGGAATTTATTATAAAACAGGGCAGGAATAATAACGGGGTTGATAGAGATTATAGGGGGGGGTAGGGCAGATAGGGACAGTAGTCTATTTTTTGCGGAACACCTTGCGGGCGGTTTCGAGAAAGAATATCGCAAACAGCACGCACGCCGCGCCATAGGCAGCATAGTAGGCGGCATCGTTGCCGACCATATCGCGGAACGATACCTTGTCCATATCCAAACAGATGAGTGCCAACGCAATGCCGTTGTTTATCGAATGCAGAATCATCACCGAAAAGAGCGACGATGTGCGCAGATATATCATACCGAAAATAGTTCCGACGACGAAGCCTGCCAATGCGGTTGCGGGTTCGATGTGGACGATGCCGAAAAACATCGCCGAGACAAGTACTGCAATGCCGTTGCCCCAACGACGACGCAGGGTTTCGAGTACCACGCCGCGACACAGACTCTCCTCGAAAACGGGAGCGAAGACCATCGCCGTAACGCAAGCCCAGAATCCGCGCCCGACACCGGCATTATCGACGCTCGGCAACATGTTCATAACGGGTTCCAACACGATTTGGGCGACGACCACCCAAACGATGCCCGAGAGGATAATGTTGGGATTGAATCCCGATGCGGAAAAACGCGCTATGCGCCACCGCCCGCCACGCAGAGCGGCATAGAGATAGACCGAGAGCAGCGACACGAGCATAGAAACGGGATATATGATCGCAATCGCCTCGCCACGAAGCACTTGGGCGCGCATAAACTCTTCGATATTGCCCGTTCCGACAGCCGACAAATCGGGAACCGCGACACCGCAAGCCGAGAGCAGGGCAGCGGAGAACCCCTGCGAAATAAAGAACAGGAACAGCATTACGACGATGTCGCCCACCGTAGGAAAAATACGGTCGGCGGAGAGGCGTTTCGATGTCGGCGAGTCGATAATCTCGACCGGCGTCGAAGCCTCTGCAATCTCTTCCCGCTCTTGGGATTCGGTGCGTTCTTCCATCATACAACAATCGGATTCGGAGTGCCAAAGATAATCAAAAGCGGCGGGAATTTATAGGTTTTCAATTTAATTTTATTAAATTTGCCCGATATTAACTGCCGTAACGGTCGGTTCAAGCATAATTGCGCATTATTTTACAAAGAGATACACAAATGGCAAAAGTTGTAGCACTTGCAAATCAGAAGGGTGGCGTCGGCAAAACCACGACGGCGATAAACCTCGCGGCATCGATAGCGTTGTTGGGCAAGAAGGTGTTGTTGCTCGATGCCGACCCGCAGGCGAACGCCACGTCGGGATTGGGCTTCGACATCAACCTCGACGGCATTTACGAATGCATCACAGGCGAAAAGAGTGCCGACGAGGTGATTTTGCAGAGCCCCGACATAAAAAAACTGTGGCTTTTGCCGTCGAGCATCGACCTCGTTGCAGCCGACACCGAGTTGCCGAAAATGGAGAATGCCCACCACGTCATAAAGCGCGTCATCGACAGCGTGAGCGATAGATTCGACTACATATTCATCGACTGCTCGCCCTCGCTCGGCTACACCACCGTAAACATATTGACGGCTGCCGATTCGGTGCTTATTCCCGTACAGTGCGAGTACCTTGCGCTCGAAGGATTGAGCAAATTGCTGAACACCATCAAGATTGTGAAGAGCGGGCTGAATCCCGCACTCGAAATCGAGGGTTTCGTGCTGACGATGTATATGCGCAACCGACTGAACAATCAGGTGGCTACGGAGGTGCGCGAGCACTTCGGACCGCTCGCCTACGACACAATAATCCAGCGCAATATCCGTTTGGGTGAGGCACCGTCGCACGGCAAACCGATTATGCTGTACGACGCCTCGGCAATCGGAGCGGAGAATTATCTGATGTTGGCAAAGGAGTTTTTGAAAAGAAATCGTAAAAAGTAACAATATGAAACAAAAAGGATTAGGTCGCGGATTGGACGCCATATTCGGCAACGACGCCATCGACCTCAAAGCAAAGCCGATGGCGGAGATGACCGAAATCGCGATTGCCGACATAGTGCCGAATCCGACGCAACCCCGCAACCGATTCGACGAACAGGCGTTGGAGGAGTTGGCGGATTCGATTCGAACGCTCGGACTGATTCAGCCCATAACGGTAAAGCCGAAAGACGACAAATACTTAATCATCAGCGGCGAACGCCGTTGGCGTGCGGCACAGGCGGCAGGATTGGAGAAGATTCCGGCGTACATTCGCGATGTGGACGACACCAACCTGCATGCGATGGCTTTGGTAGAGAACATTCAGCGACAAGACCTCAACTCGATAGAGGTCGCATTGGGATTGCAGCGGCTTATCGAGGAGTGCGGACTGACGCAGGACGAACTGGCGGACAAGGTCGGTAAAAAGCGTTCGACCATATCCAACTATATGCGTCTGCTGCGCCTGCCTGACGAAGTGCAACTCGCAGTGAAAGAGGGTGTAATCTCGATGGGACATGCCAAGGCGATAGCCTCGCTCGAAGAGCGCAGGCAGCAGTTGGCTCTGCTCAAAAAGTGCGTAAAGAACAATTTGTCGGTACGTCAGGCAGAGGACTTGGCTCGCGCCATGGCAGAGAAGCCGACCGACAAGAAGGCTGTGGCGGACGAGGAGTATCCCGAGTCCTACACGCGGCTGGTGGAGTATCTGGAAAAGTTCTTCTCGCAGGACATCAGCATAAAGCGCGGCAAAAACGGCGGCGGCAAGATAGTCATCGATTTCGCCGACGACAAGGACATAGAGAAGTTCATAGCGCGGTTTGCGGACAAAAAGTAGATTCGGCAGGGAATGAGAGGCAGCGGAGCAGGTTTTTCGGCAGGATTGGGCAGGTGGCTTAAAGTGTTGCTCGTCGTAGCGGCAATCGCCGTCGGCGGGAGGTCATACGCCCAATTCGGCAGGCAGTTGCGCGGCGAGCGGACAATAATCCGCGGCGGCATTCTGCAAAAGCCCGATTCGTTGGCGAAAGCCAAAGCCGACTCGGCATTGGTTGCAGGCATAGTCGATTCGTTGCACAAAATGCCGGCAGACTCGCTTGCGGGCGTATCCGATTCACTGAAAACCATACTGCCCGATTCGATTAGGCAGAGCCTTTTCGCCGACCGCATAAAAGCAGACTCGGTCGCACTCGATTCGCTTGCGACCGAGTCGCTCGGCAAGGATTCGGTGGTGCTGACCGAGAAGCAGTTGAAACGGCAGCAGCGGCGCGAAAACCGCCAACCGTTTTTGAGCGACTCGATGGCTCTGCGCAAAGTGTGCTGGGCATCGCTCGTAATGCCGGGATTCGGTCAAATCTACAACAAACAGTATTGGAAACTGCCGATACTCTACGGCACATTCGGCACGACGCTCGGAATGTTCATCTACGAGAACAGCAAGTACAAGCCGCTGAAAAAGCAGTTCGATGCGATGACCGACGTGAGTATGGTGCGCACGGACGAGATGAATTCGTTGCAGGCACGAATGATAAAGCACAACACCTGGCGGCAGGTGTTTATGATAGGCGCGATTGCCTCCTACCTCTATTTTATAGGCGATACAGCCGTATGTTACTCCACCAACGAGGTATCGTCGGTAAACAAGGCGACCACGCTCGCCACAATCTGCCCCGGAGCGGGACAAATCTACAACAAAAGTTATTGGCGCGTGCCGATAGTGGTCGGCGGATTCGCTACGACGGTTTACTGCATCGACTGGAACAACCGCGGTTACCAGCGATTCAAAAAGGCATACCGCCTGCGTTACGATTTCGACCAGAATCCCGACAACTACCCCAACGGCTCGCAGGACGAGTTCCGTGGGCGGTATTCGGCTACATTCCTTAAAAACCTGCGCGACAGTTACCGACGCAACCGCGACCTCTGCATAATTCTCACCGCAGGATTGTATGTGTTGCAAATCATCGATGCGCATGTCGATGCCCACCTGCGCGACTACGATATATCCGACGACTTGGGCGTAAACATTCAACCGATGATAAATTACAACCCCGCGCTGGGACCGAGTTCGGCGGCATTCGGTATGAATTTGAACATAACGTTCTGATAATAAAAACGAAAACAATATGAAATCCCCCGTTTATGCAGTCGTTTGCATAATTGCCTTGTTGTGCGCCGCCCCCTGCGGAGCGTCGGCACAGAGGCGGGCAAAAACAGCGAAACACTCCCACCATGCCCCCGTATATGATACCGTCCGCGTAGTCGTTACCGACACCGTGCGCATCGAACCCGTGGCGGCACCGCGCATCGACACGTTGCGCACCGCCCTCTCGCCTGCCGAAATAGATTCGTTGGTCGATGTGTGGAGCCGTTTGTCGGCAGAACAGGGTGACAAACGCTTTTTCGAGCCATACGCCGAGCCGACAGCCGACGAGGGCGCAATGCCCGTCGATTCGTTGTACAAGGCGCGATTGCTTGATTTGGTCTCGCCCGTACATCTGCCCTACAACTATATCGTGCGTGGTTATATCAACCAATATCTGAACGGTCGTTGGAGTGCGCTGTCGCGGATTTTGGCGATGTCGAAATACTATTTCCCGATTATAGAGCAGGAACTTATCAATGCTAATATGCCCGTCGAATTGCGCGCCGTACCGATTATCGAGTCGAATCTCTCCAACTCGGCGACCTCGCGTATGGGAGCGGTCGGAATGTGGCAGTTAATGCCTGCGACGGGCAAGAATCTCGGTTTGGAAATCAACTCGTTGGTCGATGAGCGGTGCGACCCCGTGGCTGCGACAAGGGCGGCGTGCCGTTTTCTGCGCGACCTCTACCGCATTTACGGCGACTGGACGCTTGCCATAGCCGCCTACAACTGCGGACCGGGCAATGTGAACAAGGCTATCGCCCGCGCGGGAGCCAACGGCAAAACTTTCTGGGACATCTACGATTTCCTGCCACGCGAAACACGCGGCTATGTACCCAAATTCATCGCTGCATCATACGCCTACGCCTACCACAAGTTGCACGACATAAAAGCGGAACCTACGCCGCAACACATCGCGACCGACACCGTCGCTATCGACCGCGTAATGCACCTCGGGCAGGTGGCTTCGACCATCGACATTCCGCTCGAAACCCTGCGCGCGCTCAATCCGCAATACAAAATGGACATCGTTCCTGCGGCTCGCAAAAAATATCCGCTGACTCTGCCGGTGCGCTATTTGTCGGAGTTTATCGAGAATCGCGACTCGATTTATGCCAAGGATTCGCTCTATTTGAAAGAGTTTATGAATCCCGCCAACCTCGAAAAGCAACGGGCGCAGGGCGTCGGGTATATCTATAAGGTACGTCAAGGCGACAATCTTGGGCTGATTGCCCGCCGCAATCGCGTAACGGTCAAGGATTTGATGAAGTGGAATCATCTGCGTTCGACCACCATTCGCGTCGGACAGAAACTCCGTATCGAAAGACCGCGCCCAAGAAATTAGTAGAAAATACCATAAAACAGAACGGCGATTTTCGGCAATCTTATCTTGCGCGGCGATAGACGTCGCCGAGGCGGTGCGACATATAGTATTGCAGGATGCCGCGGATTACCATATAGAGCGTGAAGGCGCACCACAGTGCATCGTTGCCGATAAATGGCGAGAGACCGTAGTAAATGGCGAAATATGCCGCCGTGGAGAGCAACATCGAGTTGCGCATAATGCGAGTGAGCGTCGCGCCGACCATAACGCCGTCCAACAGGAACGGAATGGCGGCAGCCAACGGAATAACCATCACCCAACCTATATATTTGCCCGCAACGGCAAGCAACGATGCCGAATCGGCGGAGTTATTGCGCAGGAAAAGCATAAATATATCCTCCCACCAGCCGACATAAATGGCGATGCAGACGAACGATGTAACAAATGTCCACACCAAGCACCGGCGGACGCAACGGTGCAGCGACGCCTCGTCGCGCGCACCGACGAATCGACCCGTAAGGGCTTCGGCGGCGAAGGCGAACCCGTCGTTCATATAGGAGAACAGCGTGAATATCTGCATCAGCATCGTATTGACTGCCAGTATGTCGGCATTATCCATACGAGCCGACGCCCCAGTGAAAAAGGTATAGACCGCCACGATGCAGAATGTGCGGACTATGATGTCGGCATTGACGCGGAAAAACTCCTTCATCGGGCGCAGGTCGAAAGCCTCGCGGACAGCAATCGGTCGCAAGGTCTTGCGGAAAAAGACGATGAGCAGCAGCACCGAAATCAGCAGTCCCGACCACTGCGCCACCACCGAGGCGTATGCAATGCCGACTATGCCCATATCGAACCCGAATACGAACCACAGGCTGAACAGAACGTGGACGACATTGACCGTAATGGAGGTACACATCGGAATCACGGCATTCTGCATACCCGTAAACCAGCCGTTCAGTCCGAACAGCATAATGCCCGCAGGTACTGCCCACACGCGGGCATAGAAATAGTCGGCAACCATTTCGTTGCCGTTCATCGCCCACAGCGACAGTTCGCCGAGCGGATATTGGAACACTAAAATCGCCGCTCCGAGCAACACCGAAACAGCCACAGCGCGGGCGAGCATAAGCGTGGTTTCGCGGAAATCGCCCGCGCCGAATGCCTGCGCCGTAAAACCGCTCGTACCCATACGAACGAAGGAGCAGTTCCAGTATATGAAGTTGAATATGGATACGCCGATTGCCAATGCGCCGATGGTCTGCGCCGAATCGCCCCAATGCCCTGCGATTGCGGTGGAAAATATACCCATCAGCGGGACTGTGATACTCGAAATGATGTTCGGTATCGCTATGCGGAAAATCTCTTTATTCATACTTTTCATCGGCGACAAAAATACAAAAATATAATTTTTCGGCGCATATTTGGCGCGGAGTTTGGTATCGAATCCCGAAAAATAAGTACCTTTGCCGCCGTAAAGACAAACAGATATGAAAGATTACAAAACCGATGCGGGAGCCGCACTTTCGCGCTTCGCAAAGGACAAACGATTGAGACACGACCGTGCAGAGCACGCCGAACATAGCGACCGACAGACACGCAACAGCGAGGAGCGTCCGCACCGCCGTTCGTACAATCCCAATTTCACCGACGACAACCGTCTCAAAGAGCGCGATGGGGAACGCCGCTCATTCGGCGACAGAAAGCCTTTCGGCGAAAACAAAGGCGGGCGCAAACCATTCGACGGAGATAAAAATTTCGGCGAGCGCGACAGCAAACCGCGCCGTTCGTTCGGAGACAAACCATTCGGCAAAAAGCCGTTCGGAGAGCATAAATCATTCGGAGAGCACAAGACGGGCGAGCGTAAATTCGGAGACCGCAAACCGTTCGACCGCGACCGCAAGCCTTTTGGCGGAGAGCGCAAAACATTCGGCGGGAAGTCGGGCAAACCATATTCGCGCGACGAGCATCGCTCGGACGACAAGCCGAAGACATATCCGAAATATAATCCGAATCACGCAACCGACGAGATTCGCCTCAACCGTTTTGTGGCGCAGTCGGGTCTCTGCTCGCGTCGCGAGGCGGACGACTATATCACGGCAGGGCTGGTAAGCGTGAACGGCGTTGTCGTTACGACACTCGGCACGAAGGTGAAGCCTACCGACGAGGTGCGTTTCAACGATGAGCGCATAAAGGGCGAGAAAAACGTTTACCTCATACTGAACAAACCGAAGGGTTATGTTACCACCTCGGAGGACGAGCATGCCGCCAAGACCGTTATGGATTTGGTAAAGGACGCCTGCTCGGAGCGCATCTACCCTGTCGGACGATTGGACAAAAATTCGCTCGGACTGCTGATGTTCACCAATGACGGCGACATCACCCGACAACTGACGCACCCGTCGTACAAAAAGAAAAAGATTTACGAGGTAACGCTCGACAAGCCGCTCACCCGTGCCGATTTCGACACTTTGGCAGAGGGGGTAACATTGGAGGACGGCGATGCGTTTTTCGATGAGATTTCCTATCTGAAAGACGACAAAAAGTCGGTCGGCGTGGAGATTCACTCGGGTCGCAACCGCATCGTGCGCCGTATGTTCGAGCATCTTGGTTACGTCGTTACCAAACTCGACCGTGTCTATTATGCGGGTCTGACCAAGAAAAACCTCAAACGCGGACAGTGGAGATTCCTCACCGACGAGGAGGTGAACCGGCTCAAATCGGGACGCTACGAATAAACCGGTGGCTGGTAATTGAAAAACGAGGGAGCATATATCGAATATACTTCCTCGTTTGTTTGGGGGTCTAACCCGAACGGCTCTAACCACTAACCACTAGCCACTAGCCACTAGCCACTAGCCACTAGCCACTAATCACTAGCCACTGCACTATCGTCCGATGATGAAAATCGTCGGACGTTTTTGTATATCGGGAATCCCGCGCTTGCGCCATTCGGCAACGGTGGCTGTGCGGATATACTCTGCCGCCGATGTGATGTCGCAGGCAATACATAGGCGCGTCCCGGCTGCACAGGTATGCAAAATTTGCTCGACGAGTTTTATGTTGCGGTACGGTGCTTCGATAAACGCCTGCGACTGGTCTTCCGCAATGGCGCGCGCTTCATATTTCTTGATTGCCCGTGAACGCTCGGGTTCCTTGACGGGCAGATAGCCGTTGAATGCGAACGACTGCCCGTTCATACCCGATGCCATAACCGCCATTATAATAGACGACGGACCGACCAACGGCACCACCCGAATACCGTATCGGTGGCATAGGGCGACGACCAACCGCCCCGGGTCGGCAACGGCAGGAACGCCTGCCTCGGAAATTACGCCCGCGTTGCGACCTTGCAGAATCGGTGCGACCATACGCTCGACCTCCTCGCCCGCAACGGTGTGTTCGTTGAGTTCGACGAACTCTAATTCGTCTATCGGACGACCAACGCCCGCCTTCGACAGAAATCGCCGAGCCGAACGGGTATTCTCCACTATAAAGTAATCGAGCGACGCTATGACAGTGCGATTTGCCTCCGGCGTAACATCGTAAGGAGCTGTCTCCTCGCCGATAGGACACGGAATAAGGTAAAGTGTTCCTGCTGCCATACTCTACTCGTTGATATATATGCGTTTGACTCGTTTCGACACCGAGGTTAGCACCTCGTAGCAGATAGTATCCAGCACCCGCGCCATATCCTCGGGCGTATTGCCGCGTCGTGGCGAGAAAATTACCACATCGTCCCCCTCGGCGACGCCGTCGATGTCCGTTACATCTATCATACAACTGTCCATACAGATACGACCTACCGTAGGAGCCGCCTTGCCGTGAACGAGCATCGACCATGCTCCGCACCCGAGATGCCTGTCCAACCCGTCAGCGTAACCGACAGGAATCGTCGCTATGCGGCTGCGGCGCGCAAGAGTCTGCGCACGACCGTAGCCGACCGTCTCGCCGCTCTCCAACTCGTGAATCTGAACGATGCGCGTGCGCAAAGTCGAGACCATTTCGAGGCTGTCGTTGTGTACATATCCGAAGCCGTACAATCCCAAACCCAAGCGGCACATCTCGTATTGCGCTTCGGGGAATCGGGTGATTGCCGCCGACGCCGCAGCGTGGCGCAGAATCGGGTAGGGCAAATGCGCCCTCACCGCTCCGCTCATTCGTTCGAACCGCGCAAGTTGCGTGCGGGTAAAGTCGTCCTGCGACGGCTCATCGGCGACGCACAGATGGGTAAATACCGATGCCACGCGCACCGTGTCGGCGCAACGGTCGAGGCTCTCCAACAGGTGGGGAATCTCCGCTTCCGAGAAGCCGAGACGGTGCATACCCGTATCGAATTTTATGTGAATCGGATAGTTGCGCAGACCCGCACACTCCACCTCGCGGACGAATGCCGAGAGCGAACGCTCGCTGTAAATCTCGGGTTCGAGCGAGTGGGCGACCATCACGTCGAAACTTGCGTCGTCGGCATTCAGCACGACAATCGGCATCGTGATTCCATTCTCTCGCAGCACCACGCCCTCGTCGGCAAATGCAACGGCAAGGTAGGCAATGCCCTGTTTTTGGAGCATACGCGCGACATCGGCATCGCCGCTGCCGTAACCCGATGCCTTGACCATCGCAACGAGCCGGACATCGGGACGCATACGCTCGCGGAAATAGTTGATATTACGAATCATCGCCTGCAAATTGACCTCCAAAACCGTCGTGTGCGATTTGAGTTGCAGGCGGTGCGAAATGCGCTCGAACGCGCTCGTGCGGTTGCCCTTGATCAGAACCGCCGAATTTGCTACGTCCACCTCGCCGATATGCGACAACAACTCCTCGGTCGAGGCGAAAAATCGGCTTCCCACTGCGAAGCAGGCGCGATGTTGCGAAATTTTCGCACCAACGCCCACCACCTGCGTAACCGACGCGGCGGCAACCATCGCAGCGACGTGGCGATAGAGCGCATCGTCGTCCAATCCGCTTTGGAGTATGTCGGAGAGAATCAGCACCGTGCGTCGTCCGTTGCCAGCCACCGAGCGCAGATAATCGAGCGCGATGCCGAGCGAGTTGATGTCGCAACTATATGTGTCATCGACTATTATCGAATCCTCCACGCCCTGCTTGACCTCCAAGCGCATAGCCACGGGGCGCACAGCCGAAAAGTCGGGAGCCTGCCACTCCATAACTCTGAAAAACTCCGCAACAATCTGCGCATTGCGCACCGAAGCCGCATCGCGCATGGCAGGTGCAGGAATCTCGGCAGCATCGCACAGCCGTCGGTCAGCATATTTGCGTCGCACCGCCTCGGCAAGAGCGGGATATGCCGAATGATATATTATGGTCTGCGCATTGCGGGCAAGCATGAGTTTCTCGGCTATTTTCTCGTCGAGCGACGCGAAATTCTCTTGATGCGCATCGCCTATCGAGGTGAATATCACTGTATCGGGACGAACCATCGCCTCCAAGCGCGCCATCTCGCCGCATTGCGAAATGCCCGCCTCGATTATGGCGGCATCGCTCTCGTCCGTCATCATCAACAGCGACAGAGCCACGCCCAACTGCGAATTGTAACTGCGCGGCGAACGGAAAAGATTGACCGACGCCGGTGCGCACTGCGCAATCCACTCCTTGACTATCGTCTTGCCGTTGGAGCCTGCAACAGCCACCACTCTGCCACGGTATTGCGAACGACGATGCGCCGCCAATGCCTGCAAAGCCGCGAGCGAATCCTCAACCCTCACCACACCGCAATCGTCGGGCAGTTCGCAGTCGCGCTCGACCATAAATGCGCGCACACCGCGCTCGTACATCGCCTGCACGAAATCGTGGGCGTCGTGGTTTACACCGCTTATGGCTACGAACATCGCATCGTCGCCCACAGCAGAAGTTCGGCTGTCGGTAACGACCGAACGCACCGCCGAATCGGCACCGCAAAAAGTGCCGCCGCAGATACGGGATATATCGGACAAAAGATAATTCATCTGTCTCAAATTTTGAAAGTTACTACTGTTATGCCCGAGCCGCCGCGGTCGGGGTGGTCATCGACTGCACTCGCCACCTCGGGCAGCGAACGCAGATACCTGCGCACCTCCTCTTTGAGTGCACCCGTGCCTTTGCCGTGCAGAATCGTTACGCTGCCTATGCCGAGCATAAGCGCGTCATCGACCAATGCCTGCACCTTTTCCAGAGCGTCGGCAACCCGCTCGCCACGAATGTCTATCGAACCGTGAAAATTCAATCGGCGTTGCGAAATATCCGCCGAGATAACCGTGCGAGGCGTCTCGGGACGGGTAGCACGTTTGTATTCGGCTGTCGAGATGGTTTCCAGCCTCGAAACATCGACCGTCGTCAGCATCTGCCCGAATGCCACCTGCGCCCGCTTGCCTCGAATCGACTGCACCACGCCCACGCCGTCCTGCCCCGTAAGGCGCACCTTGGCACCCTCTGTGAGCGGCAAGGGTTTCGATTTTTGAGGTTCCGCCGTCGCATTTGCGTCTTGTGCATTGCCCTGTTGCGCCTTGCGCTCGTCCCTGCGCTGACGGCGACGCTCCAAGCGAGCCATCTCGCGTTCCAACTGCTCGTCGCGCTCGCGCATTGCGCCATCGTCCTCGACCTTCTCCTTGAATTCGTTGAACGAACGGCGTATCAGGCGCGTTTGCTCGCGCTCCGCCTGCGATTCGCGTATCTCCTTGATTGTCGATTCTATCCGGCGATTGGCATCGGCGATAAGCGTTTTCGCCTGCTCCTTCGCCTCGCGGATTATGGTGTTGCGCTCCTCGCGAATGCGCGTCAGACGCTCGTTGTAGTCGCGCTCCAACTCCTCGACCTTGCGGTCGGCGACGCGGATTCGCTCGCGTTTCTGCTCCCAGTAGCGTTTGTCGCGGGCTATCTCGCGCAACTGTTTCTCGATGTCGATATGCTCCGAACCCGCCTTCTCCTTCGCTGAGGCGATAATATCCTCGGGCAGACCTATCTTGCGGGCAATCTCTACGGCAAACGAACTGCCGGGCTTGCCCGTCTCCAAGCGGAAAAGCGGACGAATGTTCTGCACATCGAACATCATCGCGCCGTTGAACACGCCCGCGGTACTCGATGCAAAGTATTTGATGTTGGAGTAGTGCGTCGTTATCACGCCGAACGTACCGCTCGCAACCAAGCGTTCCAATATCGATTCGGCAATCGCTGCACCGATTATAGGTTCCGTACCCGAACCGAATTCGTCGATAAGCACCATAGTAGCATCGTCAGCCCCCGCAAGCATCGCCTTCATATTGAGCAGGTGCGACGAGTAGGTCGAAAGGTCGTTTTCGATAGATTGCTGGTCGCCTATATCTATATAGATGTTGCAGAACAATGGCATTTCGCTGTTTTCGGACGCGGTAATCGGGAAACCGCATTGGAACATATACTGTATAAGTCCGAATGTTTTGAGACACACCGACTTACCGCCCGCATTCGGACCCGAGATGACGAGTATTCTGTTTTGTCGGTTCAGTGACGCATCTAACGGAATCAACTCGCGCCCGCTCCGACGCAGTGTCTGCGCGAGCAACGGGTGGCGGGCAGAGACAAGACGCAATTCGTCGTTGTCGGAGATAATCGGCTTCACTCCGCCGTTCTCGTTCGCCCAACGCGCTTTGGCGCGAATCATATCCACAGTGGCGATATACTCCTCGGCACGTTCCACCGCATCGACATCGCCACGCACGAAGGCGGTGAACGCAGTCAATACACGGACGACCTCGCGTCGCTCGGCATACTCCAATTCGCGCAATTCGTTGTTGAGTTCGACCACCTCGACAGGCTCGACATAGAACGTTTTGCCCGTGGCGGATTCGTCGTGTATGAAGCCCTGCAACTTACGTTTGTTCGATGCCGAAACGGGAATCACGGCACGACCGTCGCGAATCGAAATCGAGGCTTCGGCATCGACTATGCCCGCATTTTTTGCCGACTGCAACACCGATTGCAAACGTTTGGCTACCTGCCCCTCGCGCGAGCGTATTTCGCGACGCACCGCCGCCAGTTCGGGCGATGCCGAATCGCGCACGTTGCCGTATTCATCTACTATGCGGTTGATTTCGCGAACGATGTGCGACAGCGACTCCACGCCCTCGCACAGTGCCGTCATACAGGGATAGAGCCCGACCTTGCGACTGCGCACGAAATCGACTGTCGAGGCGACCGACGCGAGCGTTTTGCCCAAACGCACCACCTCTGCCGTATCGATAAATGCCCCCTCGACGCGCACCTTATCGACAATGTCGCCGATGTCGAAAAACTCCTCGGTCGGGGCGTTGTTCTCCATCGAGAGCATCTGTCTCATCTCCTCGGCGAGCGACTGTCGCAAAGCGACCTCCCGTCGCGACGAGGTAAAGCGTTGCCCGTCCAGCATCTGCTCGGCAAGGTGCATGGTGCAGTAGGCGCGGCACTGCTCGCGCACAAGGTCGAAGCCTATCTTTTGTTCGAAATTTTCGGGGTAAATCATATCATCTCCAATCAACCGCTCTCCTCTGCCGATCGCTCTCCGACTACCCTACCGTCGTTCGTTCTTTTCCAGTTTCCTTTGGGCTTTGGCTGCCTTTTTCGCCGCCTTCGCCTTCTCCTTGTCGATTTTGTCCTTTGCACCGAAGAGCGAGAAATGGACATAGCGTTTCGGATGTTCCTTCAAATCAGCCAACAGAGCCGACAGATTCGCCGACGCCTGCGTCAGATTATCGTAAAGCTGCTTGTCGTAAACCAAACTGCCGACCGTACCCTCGCCGCTGTTGATTTTGGCGAGCGTTCTGTTGAGTTCGTCGAGGCTCTGCGAGAGCGTCTTGGCGGTATTGTTCTCGGCAAGGTCGGAAGTAAAGCCATCTACATTTTTGACGATATTGTCTATGCGAGCACTATTGTCGCTCAAAGCCTTCGTAAATGTGTTGATGCTCGTAACTATTTCGTTCAGCGCGTGCGTATCGCGCCCGATTGCGCCGTCCAGCCCCGCCGCCACCGAATTGAGGTGAGCGATGGCTTCGGTTATCGCCTTGTTATTGTTGTCGAGCAGTGCATTGAGACTTTGCAGCGTCGTGTTGAAATTGTCCGCCAAAGTCGAGATTTTATCCTTGTAGTATTCGAGATCCGAATCGGCAAAAGCCATCAAATCTTTGGCATAACCCGAATTGATTGTCGCCCCGCTCTCCAAAATCTCGTCCGACTCGCCGAGCAGAATCTCTATCGCTTTGCTGCCCATAATGCTGGTACTGAATATGCGCGCCTCCGAGTCGGCAGGCAGGCTGTACGAACGCGGAATCGAGAGAGCGACCTCGACACTCGTCGGGTCTTCGGGCGATACGCGGATTTCCGAGACCTTGCCTATCTTCACACCGCGAATCATCACGGCTGCGGCATTCTGCACACCGTTCACCTGATTGTAGCGGGCGTAATATGTGGCGTGGCGTCCGAATACATCGACACCGCTCAAAAAACGTATGCCCGCCCATGCGCACAGCAGGATTACGACGGCATAAATTCCGATTTTAACCTCTTTTTTCATCTATATCTTTCGTTTTGTTTTTCGATATTATTCGGTACGTTTGACCGTCGTAACGAATGCCGACGGGAACTCCCTGCGCACCGCAGTCAAAGCCGCCTGCGCCGAAGCCTTGTCGGGATAGTCGCCCACGCAATACTTATAAGGGAACCTGCCATCAGTACGATACTCCGCCACTTTGTTGCGATACGATTTGAATCGCGCATCGTCCGCTTTCAAATGCGTCGCGCTCGCCATAATTTGCACAGTCCATCGCGTCGCCGTTTTCCCCGCAGGCTCTACTGTCGTTGTCGCAGGCTGTTCCGTTGCGGGCTTCTCGACATTCGTCGGCTCCGTCTTTTCCGGCTGTTGTTCAGCCTTTGCCGACTGTTGTTCCTGCGTCGAAGCGGGTGTATCCACAAGCAACGATTTGCGGACGAAAGCGACATAATCCTTCACCGCTCCGAATATCGCCGACGCAATTTCGCGCTGTCCCTTATCCGACGTTATATATTTGAGTTCCTGCGGATTCGACATAAATCCTATCTCCGTCAGCACGCTCGGCATATCGGTCGCATACAGCACCTTCAACGGTTGTTTGCGCACTCCGCGATTGATTCTGCCCTGCGCCTTGTAGTGCTTCTGCACGAGCCGTGCCATCATCTCGCTGTATTCGCCGTAGGTGAATTGCAGATTCTGAATGTAGGCGCGCACTATCGCCGCCGTTTTGCTGTCCGACATATCGAGCAATTCGTCTTTATTGTTGAGATACAGTGCATTCTCGTTGATGCGCGTCTCCATCGGACTCTCGCCCATAATCAGCGTCTCCACGCCGCGAATGCGCCCGTCGCGCGCTGCATTGGAGTGGATAGAGATGAACAGGTCGCCGCCCGCTTTGTTGGCAATGTCGGCGCGCGCCTGCAAATCTTCGGTCAGCACCGTCGAAAACTGTTTTTCGACCTTGCGCGTATAGACGACCTCGATGTCGGGCAGGTTTTTCTCTATCATCGCGCCGAGTTTGAGCGCGACCTGCAAATTGATGTCCTTTTCGCAAATCCCGCCGTATTTGGCTCCGGGAAATTTCGTACCGCCGTGTCCCGCATCTATTACGATAACGCGCACCCCCTGCGCAACATTTTCGCCCGCCGCAACGTTGGACGAAAGTATGGCACCTGCCAAGACGAAGAGTATGAAAAGACCTTTGCGCATAGCGTCGAATGCAAAAGCGAAATTTGATATATAGAGTTTTTTAACTATCTTTACGCGCTGAAAAAACGCACATACACGCGCACAGGGGCTTGTTTTTGCGTTTTTGCCGACGTGTCGGCAAAGGTACGGAAAATTTTGAATTTTTGAAACATTTTAGGCTGAAATATACGCTTTCGACGTTGATTACGCTCGCCATTGCACAAATGGTGTTCGGCATCGCATCGCCAAAATCGTTGAACGACGACGAGATAACCGACGCATTGGCGAAGCGGGACACCGTAGCGGCGGTCGCTCCTGCGCCCGATTCGGTTACGGCAGTCTCCGCACGCAATGCGCGTCGCTCCCGCCGTCGGGCAAATCCGAAAGAGGCTGTGCGTATGCACCGTCCCGACTCGGTACTGCTCGTTCAGCCGCAGAGTGATTCGCTCACCCCTGCCGTGCAGGATTCGTTGGCGAATGCAACTGCCGATTCTCTGCAAACGGCGAAGCCCGATTCGCTCCGTCCCGCAAAGAAAAAAGGCTCGGGACTCGACCAAATCATCGACGGCAAAAACTCCGACTCGCTCTTTTACGATGTGCGCAACAAAAAGGTCTATATCTACAACAAGGGCGACGTCAAGTACGAGGACAAAGGTTTGCAGGCGGATTTTATGCAAATCGACATGGAGACCAAAGAGGTGCATGCCTACGGCAAGCCCGATTCGGTCGAGGGTAAGGCTGTGAACACCCACCCCGTATTCACCGACGGTGGTTCTTCATACACGATGGACACCATCACCTACAACTTCGGCTCGAAAAAGGCTCTGATTCAGGGCGTGGCGACGCAGGAGGGCGACGGTTGGCTCGTGGGCGGCAAAATCAAAAAAATGGAGGACAACACCGTCAATATCCAGTCGGGCAAATACACCACCTGCGACCATACCGACCACCCGCATTTCTACCTCGCGATGACCAAGGCGAAGGTGATTCCGGGCAAAAAAATCATCACGGGTCCCGCCTACCTCGTAATGGAGGACGTGCCTATCTATTTTCTCGGTATTCCCGAAGGATTTTTCCCTATAAACCTCGGTCCCAAATCGGGTCTGCTTATGCCCTCCTACGGAGAGGACGGCGCACGAGGCTTTTTCCTACGCGGTCTGGGCTACTATTTCATATTCGGTCAGCACATGGACCTCGCCGTAACGGGCGGTATCTACACGCTCGGTTCGTGGGAGGTCGCCGCATCGTCGCGCTACACCAAGCGGTACAAGTTCTCTGGCAACTTCTCGTTCGACTATTCGAGCGTCAAGACGGGCGACAAGGGCGAACCCGACTACATAAAGCAAAACAACTTCAAGTTTATGTGGACCCACTCGCAGGACCCGAAAGCCAACCCCGGCTCGACATTCTCCGCCTCGGTGAACCTTTCGACCAGCGGTTACAGCAAATACTCGGCAAGCACGCTGAACGATATTCTCTCGACACAGACCAACTCCACCATCTCCTACTCCAAGAACTGGGCGGGTACGCCGTTCTCGCTGTCGATGAATATGGCTATTTCGCAGAACTCGCAGACGCGCGCCATCTCGGTAACATTCCCGACTCTCGTATTCAACGTCTCGCGCGTCTATCCGTTCAAGCGCAAGGAGGCGGTCGGCAAGGCGCGTTGGTACGAAAAGATTTCGTTCACTTACAGCGGTAAACTCACCAACTCCGTTTCGGCGAAGGAGAGCGAGATTTTCACCAAGGAGACGCTCAAAAATATGCGCAACGGCATCGAGCATACGCTCCCTGTTTCGGCACAGTTCACGCTGTTCAAATACATCAACATCACCCCGAGTTTCAACTACACCGAGCGTTGGTATTTCAAGCGTCAGATGCAGGAGTGGAATCCCGAGACCAACAAAATCGACAAGTTGGACCCGGAGTACGGTTTCTACCGCATCTACAACTACAACGCCTCGGTCAATCTGAGCACCACCATATACGGTATGTGGCAGATGAAAAAGAAAACCAGCAAGTTGCAGGCTGTTCGCCACACGCTTACTCCGACCATCGGCTTCGCCTACGCGCCTAATTTCGGCAAGCAGAAATACGGCTACTACCGCACCGTCCAATCCGACTCGCTCGGCAGTTACAACGTCTATTCGCCATACGCCGACAACGCCTACGGCGTACCGGGACAGGGCGAATCGGCTTCGCTCACCTTCTCCCTTTCGCAGACGCTTGAAATGAAGGTGCTCAGCAAGCGTGATACGTCGGGCGTGAAAAAGATAAAACTTATCGACGAATTGCGCATAAGCGGTTCGTACAACTTCCTCGCCGATTCGATGCGGCTCTCCAATCTGCCGATTTCGTTCCGCGCGACCATCTACAAAAATTTCGGTATCAACCTCTCGGCGACGCTCGACCCTTACGAGGTCTCGCCGCAGGGTGTCCGCTACAACAAACTGATGATTCGTCGCGGTCTGCCGGGTCGTATCGTCAATACGGGTTGGAGTTTCGGCTATACGTTCAAGTCGCGGCAGGACAAATCGCAGGCTGCGGTGAACGACATCAACTCCATTCCGCCCGAGTATTTCAATCCATACTCCGACCCTTACGGACTTATGGACCCCGTTCTGCGACGGCGGTATATGGCGGCGGGCTACTACGACTTCTCCATACCGTGGAACATCGGTTTCAACTATGTCATAAGTTACGGCATTCAGTACACCAACAACGGTACGACGGGCTACAAAAAGAATGTTACGCAGACGCTCGGCTTCAACGGCAGCGTCAATCTCACGCCGAAGACAGGTATCTCCTTTACCAGCGGTTTCGATATACAGAACAAGAAACTGACCACCACTTCCATCTCCATCACACGCGATTTGCACTGTTGGCAGATGTCGTTCGTCTGGATTCCGTTCGGCGCGCACAAGAGTTGGAGTTTCAACATCGGCGTAAAGGCGTCGTCGCTCGCCGATTTGAAATACGACAAGAGCCAAACGATGTACGACAATATGTTCTAATCGGTACGGGTTTTGCGCAGATATATGTTCAGAAAATAAAACAAAACGAGATATGAAACACACACACGCTCACAATCAAGAGATTAAAGGCGAAAAAGAGTTCGCGCACGAACAGCGGCACCACGACGGCGACGCTTCGGCGTGCGACAATCTGACAGCAGAGGAGCAGGCGCAGTCTGACAACGTGGCAGACGAAGAGAAAGCCGATGCCGAAACCGTGCAGGAGCAGAAGGAGCAAAAAACCGAGACCGCTCCCAAGCAGGAGGAGGTCGATTGGCGCGACAAATACATTCGTTTGCAGGCGGAGTTCGACAATTTCCGCAAGCGCACTCTGCGCGAAAAAATGGATTTGATACAAAGCGGTGGCAGCGATGTGCTGAAAGCGATGTTGCCCGTATTGGACGACGTTCTGCGCGCATTGGAGGCATCGCAAAAGAGCGACGATTTGACAGCCCTGCGCAAGGGCGAGGAGTTGGTGGCTCAAAAATTCATCGACACCCTGCGCCAGAAGAACGTAACCGAAATCGAGGCGAAAGACAAGGAGTTCAATCCCGACCTGCACGAGGCGGTTGCCAAGTTCGCTGCGGGCGAGGATAAAAAAGGCATTGTAATAGATGTCGTACAGCGTGGGTATATGCTGGGCGACAAAGTATTGCGTTTTGCCAAAGTTGTAGTGGGAGAATAATGCCATGGCAGAGAAAAGAGATTACTACGAGGTGCTGGGCGTCGAGAAAAACGCCAACGCCGACGAGATAAAAAAGGCATACCGCAAGGCGGCCATAAAGTATCACCCCGACAAGAATCCGGGCGATAAGGAGGCAGAGGAGAAATTCAAGGAGGCTGCCGAAGCCTACGACGTACTCTCCAACCCCGAGAAGCGTGCGCGTTACGACCAGTTCGGACACGCGGGTATGAACGGCGGTGCGGCAGGCGGCGGTTTCAGCGGCGGATTCGGCGGAGCGGGAGGTTTCTCGATGGAGGACATATTCTCGCAGTTCGGCGACATATTCGGCGGACATTTCGGTGGGTTCAGCGGCGGCACCACGAGTCGTGGCGGTCGCAGAGTCAATCGCGGAACGGACATTCGCGTCAAGGTCAAACTTACGCTTGCCGAAATAGCCGAAGGCACGACCAAAAAACTCAAAGTAAACAAATACATCGTCTGCGACAAATGCGGCGGTACGGGAGCCAAAGACTCGACAGCCTATACGACCTGCACCACCTGCAACGGTACGGGCGTGGTCAATCGCGTCGAAAACACCTTTTTCGGACGTATGCAGACCCAGAGCGTCTGCCCGACCTGCGGTGGCGAGGGGCATATTATCAAGGATAAGTGCGACAAGTGCGGTGGCGAAGGCATCGTCAAAGGCAGCGAGGTTATCGAAATCAACATTCCTGCCGGTGTCGGCGAGGGTATGGCTCTGACCGTTTCGGGCAAGGGCAATGCGGCTCGGCACGGTGGCGTGAACGGCGACCTGCTCGTGGTTATCGAGGAGGAGCGCAATCCCGAGTTGGTGCGCGACGGCAACGATTTGATTCACAACCTCAACATCACCGTAACGACCGCCATGTTGGGCGGCGAGGTCGAGGTGCCTACCATCGACGGCAAGGCTCGTATCAAAATCGCTCCGGGAACGCACGCGGGCAAGGTCCTGCGTCTGCGCGGCAAAGGTCTGCCGTCGGTAAACGGCTACGGCAGGGGCGACATATTGGTAGTGGTCGATATAACCATTCCGTCGTCGCTCAACTCCGCCGAGAAGAAGTTGGTCGAGCAGTTGGCTGAAATGCCCGATTTCAAGGCAGCCGAGAAGGTCGAAAATCAAAACATTTTCGAGCGAATGAAGAGTTTTTTCAGATAACAAGATAAACGATTATGGGCTGGTTCACTCCGTACAAGCGCAAAGCCAACGAATTCAAATACACGCCGCGTTATTTCGATCCAGAGAAGGAGCGACGCGACCAACGCCGTCGCGAATTGTGCGGCGAGGGTGTGACTGATACCGACAAAGAGTATGAGGTCGGGCAGTATATCCGCACCCAACGCGCAGCCCGCGCCGAGGCTCGTGCCGCACGGCAGGGCAGACGCGGCAAAGGCTCGTCGTTCGTGCTTTTCGTCGGCGCGGCACTGATTCTGGTACTTGTCTATATGCTCTATCCGCGTATAGTCGCCGCCTTTGCAACGGCGCACAACAACACCGAGCCGAGCCGAATGCAAACCGAGGAGGAGTTCAACCCATACGCACCCATAACCGTCGTACCCAACGACTACAAGGAGGAGTAAATGGCTGACCGCATAAAACTGTTGCCCGAAATAGTCGCCAACCAAATCAAGGCGGGCGAGGTCGTGGAATCGCCGTCATCTGCCGTCAAGGAGATGTTGGAGAATGCCATCGACGCCGGTTCGACATGCGTCAAGGTCAATTTCAGCAACGGCGGTCGCGACCTGATACAGATTGTGGACAACGGTTGCGGCATGTCGCCTACGGACGCGCGCATGGCGTTCGAATGCCACGCGACGAGCAAAATCGCCACGTTGGACGACATCTACGCACTCCACACTTTCGGCTTCCGCGGCGAGGCTTTGGCTTCGATTGCGGCAGTGTCGCAGGTCGAGTTGCTCACCCGCCAAGCGGATACGGAGGTCGGCACGCAGACCATCGTAAATGGGGGCGAGTTCGTCTCGCAAAAGCCCGTAGCAACTCCTGTCGGCTCGCAATTTTTGGTTCGCAACATCTTTTACAATACGCCCGCGCGACGCAAGTTCATCGACAACAACGAGTCGAAACTCGCCGCAGGCATCAAAAACGAATTTCGCCGTGTGGCTCTCTGCCACCCCGAAGTGGAGTTGCATCTTTTGAACAACGGCGCACCGATTTACGCCCTGCCGAAAGCGAATTTGGCGGAGCGCATCGTCGGCGTTATGGGCAACTCGGTCAAGAACAATTTGTTGGAGGTCGGCGTCGAGACAACAATCGCCAAAATCGACGGTTTCGTCGGCAAACCTTCGGCAGCCAAACTGCGTGGAGGCGAGCAATTTATGTTCGTGAACGGGCGTTATTTCCGCTCGCCCTACCTCAACAAGGCAGTAGTCAAGGCATACGAGAAACTGATTCCCGACGGGGCGATGCCGTCGTTTTTCATCTACATCACCGTCGATGCCGAGCGCGTCGATGTGAATGTCCATGCCAAGAAGACCGAAGTCAAATTCGCCGACAACGAGGCACTGTGGCAGATACTCAATGCTGCCGTGCGCGAGACGCTCGCCAAGAGCGGCAGCGTGCCTCTGCTCGATTTCGACAACGAGAGCAACGTCGAGATTCCCGTCGCCACCCACGGTATAGCCTACGACGAGCCGCGGGCAACCACGCGCGATGACTACAATCCGTTCCTCAAAGATGTCGATGCAGGCGGCAGTGCTATCCCCGCATCGCATCCTGTGGGCATCAATTCCGCATTCGACAATGCGACTGCCGACGACGATTTCAATATCCCGTCGGGTGGCAATTCGGCATACACGCCTGTCGGTGCGACGGAGGACGAATTCGAATATATCGAATCGGCAGAAACACCCGCCGACCGCTACTTGGAGTTTGAGACCGCCGAAAAGAGTATCGCGGGACTCTCCTGCTTCGGCAAACGCTACGCGCTCTGCACACTCGGCGGCAAACCCGTCGTAATCGACCTCGTAAGGGCGCACGAGCGCATACTCTACGACACCTTCCGCGCAATGTTGTTGCACGGTTCGACAGTCTCGCAACAACTCCTCTTCCCAGAGACGCTCGTCGTCTCCAATGACGAATACGCCACGGTCGAGGAGTACGCGACCGATTTCGCCTCGCTCGGTTTCGACATCGAGTTCAAGGGCGACTGCACGTTGGAGATTCGCGGCATACCCGCCGACACGACCGCCGAGAGTATCGACACGCTCATCTACCAGATGATTCACACTCTCGACACGCCGCAGACGCTCGACGAAGTGCGCAAAGACCGTCTCGCCGCCACCCTTGCGCGCGGTGCGGCAGGCACCGACACCGCCTATACAGCGGACGAGGCGCAACGCCTTATCGAGCAACTTTTCGCCTCTTCCGACGCAACATATTCGCCTTCGGGCAAACGCATAACGGCAGAATTTACGCCCGACGAGATTCAGGCTAAACTGCAATAAAACAGACTGAAAAGATGAATCCCTATTTCCGCACACCGCCGATAGTCAAGAACCTGCTCATAATCAACACGCTTGTATTCTTGGCGACCTATATGATTCCGAGTTTCAACTCCCTGATGGCACAATACGGCGTATTGCACTGGGTCGGCAGCCACTACTACCACTCCTACCAGTTCATCACCTATATGTTCCTGCACGGCAGTTGGGAGCATCTGTTTTTCAATATGTTCGCTTTGTGGATGTTCGGACGCACGCTCGAATACGAACTCGGCTCGCAGCGGTTCCTTACCTACTATATGGTATGCGGCATCGGCGCGGCACTGTTGCAAATGGGCGTGGCTACACTGGCGGGCGAATACTATATCCAACTGCTCGGAGCCTCGGGCGCGGTTATGGGTCTGTTGCTGGCATTCGGCGTTATGCACCCCAACGAGGTGCTTGTTCTTTTGCCGATACCCATTCCGATTAAGGCTAAATGGTTCGTCATCGGTTATGCCTTCATCGAGTTGTTCCTCGGCTGGACGGGCTTGCAGGCGAGCGTTGCGCATTTCGCCCACGTCGGCGGTATGCTCTGGGGCTTGGCTCTGCTCTACTATTGGAAACGGCGCGGTAAAGTACGATTCTAAAATGGGAAATATGGCGGAATTTTACAAAGAGAGTTTCGGCAGGCGCGGACACAAGCGTTCGAAGAAGCGCACGCGGTCGGTTTGGGCGACCTTGGCGGATTGGGCTTTGTACCTCGTCTCGTTCATTCTCGTCTGCACCACCGTAACGATAATCGCCATGCACTACACCGACCCGCAACGAATGTGGGTGCTGCCCGTACTTACGCTCTTCGCGCCGATAATCTACATTTTCGACATTGCCGCCATGCTCTATTGGATTATCCGCTGGCGGTGGCGCAACGCGCTAATTATGGGCTTGTTCGTCCTTATCGGCACTCTCTACCTGCCGCTCTACTGCAAAATCGACCTTGCGCGCAAGTACGACACAAAATATGTCGAACGCAACTTCACCAAGGTCATTACCTACAACATCGCCAACGGCAACAACGTCGAGTTGGTCGATTACATCCGCAGCCTGCGTCCCGACATCGTCTGCTTGCAGGAGTTCCTGTGCGACGCCGCCGAAAAATGGAGGGCTTTGGGCGATGATTACCGCTCCACAGTCTCCGAAGGCAACGATTTCTCGTGCGAGATATTCACAAAATACCGCATACTGCGGCAGGGCGAAATAGACTCGCTCGCCCGCTACTCGGCAGTGTGGGCAGACCTGCGCATCGCCGACGACACGGTGCGCGTCATCAGTCTCCACCTTCAATCGACCTCGCTAAAATCGGAAGATACGCAATTCATTCAGCAACACGAATATATATATGATTCTCTGCGCGAGAACAAACTGCGCAGCATAGTTTCGCGCCTTGCCGACAACACCCGCAAGCGCGCCGTGCAGGTCGGGCATATCCGCCGATTCATCGACGCGACGCCATACAAGACAATCGTTTGCGGCGATTTCAACGACGTGCCGCTGTCATACGCCTACCACCGTATCGCTTCGGGACTCGACGACACGTTCAGCGAAGCGGGCGACGGCTACTCATACACGTTCGACGGCTATTTCCGCCTGCTGCGAATCGACTATACGCTCGTTTCGCCTACGATAGAGACCATTTCGTACGAATCGACCGACTCGGTCGCCTACTCCGACCATTACCCTGTCGTAACACGTCTGAAAATCAACAAACAACAAAACAAATAGCACAATGATTTTAGATTCGCTTAAAAACGCCGAACTCTACTACTCGCTCAACCCGCGATTCAAAGTTGCGTTCGACTGGCTTGCACAATGCAACACCAAAACTCTTACCTGCGGTAAGCACCAGATTCTCGGCGACGAGGTATTCGTCAATGTTTCGGAACTCGAACTCAAACCGCGCTACGAAGCCCTGTTGGAGATACACGACAAGTATATCGACATTCAGGTCGTTGTCGGCGGCGTTGGCAAGGAGGAGTTCGGTTGGTCGGAGCGCAAGGACTGCAAAAAGCCGAAAACCGAGTTCGACCGCGAACGCGACATTCAACTCTTCACCGACCAGCCTCAAACGTTCTACACGCTGCACGAGGGTCAGTTCACAATCCTTATGCCCGACGATGCCCATGCCCCAATGCTCGGTACGGGACATATCAAAAAACTGATTTTCAAGGTATTGAAATAGCCCGACAATGGCATAACAATTTAGGCAGGGACAAATTGTTCCTGCCTAAATTATAAAAGTCTGCTACAAAGATTCCTTATCGTCCGCCTCGATTGCGCGACGGGTTTCGTCCAAATAGGCGTGTCCCCATTTTAGGTCGGGTTCCAAATGATTACCCTCCGCCCATTCGTTCCACGCATTGACAAACACGAAATTTTCCTCGTCAGAATACGGCTTAAATTGCTGTAAGACAGCCCGCAGCCATCGTCCGAACAGGGGGGGGGTAGATCTATCCATCACAAACATTCTTCGTTTTCTGCGCGCCGTATTGTCAAATCCAGGCGACACTCCGGGGTATAACTTGTAATCGGGGCGAGGGCACTTCAACGCATATTCGACGTATGACCGATAATCAAACCTGCTCATACGACTTGCGCCAAAGTATTTTCTTATGTAATATATAAATCGGTTAAAAAGCATCTGATGCTTTACAAACCCGCGCAAGGCAGGAGCAAGCGGTTGGAACTCTATCGCGGCATCGAAACCGTCCACCAAAAACTCTTTGCCCGATGCGCCGAAACTCTCCACACGACACAGATACAACCCCATGCCACGTTTTGCAGCCTCCTCGCGCCACACGGCTATCGTGCGTTTCATATCGGGGAAAAGCGTCGAACGATACACGGCAAATACGGGTTTGCCGTCCACCTTTATATAGCGCGAATCGTTAAAGACATTATCAAGCAGATAGCGGATATGGGCGACATCGTCCTCCTCCGAATAGTCCTGTTTGATAAGTATCTGTTTGTCTCCGCCGTCCCACGCTCGCGTCCAATTCTCGTTCGCCCAACAAAGCATAAAAGGGAAATCGGGTTCGTGCGACGAGAGTATATCGTCGAGCGGGCGTTGCATAAGCATTTTTCCGTTGAACCAATAGTGGTAATAGCAGAATCCCGACAGTCCGCTCTCCTCGGCGAGTTTCGCCTGCTGCGCCCTCACCTCGGGAACACGCAGGTCGTAGAATCCCAAATCGGCAGGCTGGTGCGGCTGATAATGCCCTCGGTAAAGTGGCTTCGCCTTTACCACGTTGCGCCATTCGGTAAATCCCTTACCCCACCACTCGTCGTTCTCGGGAAACGGGTGGTACTGAGGCAGATAAAAGGCAACTACCCTTTTCGCATGCTTTTTCATAATATCGGCATCTGTTCAAAAATATGCCCGATATTGCTATCGGGCATATTGATTGCAATCGGTTGTATTTTCTATAACTATTTCGCGAGGTTGGCAAGAGCCTTTTTCGCTGCCTCGACGCTGTTGCCCGCCGTTACCTTTTTCAGCGTTGCAACTGCCTGATCCTTCATCTCTTTGGCGTTATAAGCCGCGCCGAGAATGAAATATACATCACTGCGGTCGGCTTCGTCCGACTGCGCCATCGCTGCACTCTCGCCCAACTCGATAACCTTGGCATAATCCTTCTTGTTGTTATAAGCCTGCACACGAATTTTCTCTGCCAAAGCCGAAGCAGGATCGGCTGCCAACATCTTGTCTGCCAATGCGATAATGGCATCGTTATCGCCTGCACCCTGCAACTTGGCAACCTCGTTGTTGGTGTACAGTGCCTTCATTTCGTTCGCCTTGGCGATAGCCGCAGCATAACGGTCGGTGGCAGGCAATGCGCAGATGTTGTTGTAAATCTCCATACCCTTCTCATACTCACCCATTTCGCAGTAACTCATAGCGAGGTTGAGAGCCATATCGGTATTGCGCGGATTAGCCTCGTAACCCTTTGCAAATACCTCTGCGGCAGCAGCATAGTCCTTGTTGTTGAAAGCCTCGCCGCCCTTAATCTGGTAAACTTTGGCAATCCAAGTGTTCGCCTTGTTTTTAGCCTGCGTATCTCCGTATAACTCAGCCTTTTCCGCAGATGTGGAGAAGTTGGCGAGAGCCGCGTCGTAGTTCTGCTCCTTGATTGCGCGACCACCCAACATATAGTAACCAGTAGGGATATACTTCTTGGCGGTCTGTACGCAGTTGAGTACCGTATTATCCTCTGAATCAATGCCTTTGGCAACCACTTGTTCGAGCAGTGGAAGAGCCTTCGCCCAGTCTTTCGCCTGAATTGCGGTAACCGCATCGTTGTACTTGGTAACTACCTCATTGGAAGAGGTTTGCGC
>CAVKRC010000022.1:0-33272 GCA_963658625.1 bacterium | reverse complement strand
AAATAGGAGAGCTCGCTATTTCAAAAGGGTGGGAGAGTTATATTGCCTATTCTGGTCGTACAAATGGCGTTCTCTCTAAGTCTAATTTGATTCGTGTTGGAAACTATTTTGATGCATGTGTACACTATATTTCTCAGAAGTTCTTCGATAATGAGGGACTTAATTCAAGTTATTATACTCGAAAACTTCTAAAAAAATTGGAAGTGATAAAGCCTGATGTGGTGCATCTACACAATATACACGACCACTACATTAATTATCGACAGCTGTTCAAATATCTTGCAAAAAAAAACATTCCCGTAGTGTGGACACAACACGACCAATGGGCAACGACAGGGCACTGTATGTATAACCTTTGTGGATGCAAGCGTTGGAAAGACGAATGTCATGATTGTCCTCTATCCAACTGGTATTCGTTGGATCGCTCCCGGAGAAATCATAGGCTAAAGAAGGAATTGTTGGCAGCAATACCATCCTTGACAATAGTCCCTGTGTCGGAATGGCTTGGCAAGAATATCAAACAGTCACACTTGAAGAACCGGACAATCGAGGTTATTCATAATGGAATAAACATTAAAACATTCTGTCAACAACCGACAAATGCTCATGAACGTTATGGTATAGATAAGTCGAGGAAGATAGTTCTCAGTATTGCTACAGTATGGGATGCACGAAAGAGACTAAATGATTTTTACAACCTCGCCAAAAGACTTCCTGTTGATGAGTATGCAATCATTATTGTGGGGTTGTTGACAGAGAGCACTAAACAAGTAGAAGGTTGTCAGATGGTGTTTGTTGATAGGACGCAGAATGCTCTTGAATTGGCACAACTATATTCTTCTGCTTCGGTATTTATCAATCCAACCGATCAAGATAATTATCCCACGACAAACCTCGAAGTCCTTGCCTGTGGTACACCCGTCATAACCTATCGCGCAGGCGGCTCGTCAAAATCCGTGGACAAGAGGTCTGGTGTAGTGGTTAAACAAGGGGATATAGATGGCTTGGTTGATGCTGTCAAACACTTTTCAAATGGCAATTGTACAGAGGACTGCAGAAAGAAAGCGATCGCAGAACTTGATAATTCCAAAGACGTTAATCCGTATATTTCCCTATATAATAAGTTGATAGGTGGAGGGAAAGTAGTAATCATTGGCGTTTCAAACATTTGGAGCAATGATAAGGGATTATTAGATATGCTACGTCTGAGTCAAAATCCGGATAATATTGTCATATTAGTAGGGCTGAGCAAAGAACAAGTCCGTTGGTATTCATCAAACAAATACAAAGGCAACAACCTAATACCAATACAGCGCACTCATAATCAATATGAGTTAGCTATGTTATATTCTCTTGCAGATATTTACGTGAACCCGACCTATGCAGATATGTTTCCAACCGTAAATCTTGAAGCCCTAGCCTGTGGCACACCGGTTATTACATACCGCACTGGAGGCTCCCCCGAAGCGATAGATGAAAAAACAGGAATTGTAATTGAACAAGGCAATGTGGAGGCGATGGCAGATGCAATTAGATCTCTAAAAAGCACACCGCTATCATCAATTGATTGTCGGAGAAGAGCGGAAACATACTTCGACAAGGACAAATGCTTTGAGAAATATATCGAACTATATGAGAAGTTGATTAACAATCAGTCAACAGTTCCAAATTATGAATAGCAAGAAAATACTTTTTGTCTGCCAATACTTTTACCCCGAGACATTTCGCGGTAATGATATTGCATTTTATTTGGCAGAGAAAGGACATAATGTGCATGTGGTAACCGGCATTCCTAATTACCCAAAGGGAAAATACTTTCCATGTTATGGACTATTTAAGAAGCGGAATGAAATAATAAATGGCGTAAAGGTTACGCACCTGCCTATTATTCCGCGTGGTGAAGGAAATAAAATTATGTTTGCGCTTAACTATTTCAGTTACCTTTTTGTCGGATGGATATGGGTATTCTTTCATGCCCTGTTTCATAAATACGATATTGTTTTTTGCCAACAACTCTCGCCTGTAACCATGTCAAGCCCTGCCGTTTTGTATAAAAAACTGCGAAATGTCCCGCTTTATACATGGGTATTGGACCTTTGGCCGGAGAGTCTGACGGTAGCAGGCGGAATCAACAACAAATACGTTCTCAAATTTTTCAATTGGTTCGTAAAAAGCGAATATAAAAACTCGGACAAAATACTTATATCCTCGCGTAGTTTTAATCAGAGCATTCTGCAATACGGCAATTACCAAGACAAGATAATTTACTTTCCGCAATGGAGTGATGGTAGTCAGATAATATCGTGTCGCAATTTCAGTCTTCCCAACACTCTGCAAGAACTTGCCAATGGGAATAACTTTATCATTATGTTCGCCGGGGCAGTGGGTGATGCTCATGGTATGGAGTGTAACATGCAGGCGGCATTACAAACGAAAGACCACAAAAATATCAAATGGGTAATAGTTGGTGATGGGCGGCGATTGAATTGGGTACGCACGTTCGTACATGAGCACAATCTTGATGACACAGTATTTACTCTCGGACGTTTTCCGGCAGAAACAATGCCTTTGTTCTTTGAAAAGGCAGATGTTATGCTCGTATCTCTTACAGACTCCCCATTGTTTAATATGTATTCCCCGGCAAAAATTGCATCGTATATGGCAGCCGAGCGACCGATAATAGCGGTTTTGAATGGAGAAGGAGGCGAAATTATCAAGGAAGCAGATTGCGGTTGGAATATTAAAGCCGGCGATGCTGATGCATTGGCACAACTTGTTGTTTCGTTATCGATGACAAGCCGAGCCGGACTTTGCAACAAAGGGCATAATGGCAAAATTTATTACGACAGGTTCTTTGATAAAGAAAAATGCCTGACAAGGCTACAAAAAATAATGGTATTATAACCGAACCGATGACGCAAACCGACACTATAATATTATCACTTATACAATTTGCAGTATCCGGCAATTGGGGGGGGGAGAAATTACACGCCGACAATATCGACTGGACTGTAATTGCCGACCTATCCTCAAAACAAGGAATAGATATTTTTATTCTTGATAGTCTGCAACAATATTTGTCGGCACATCCGTCATACAAACCTTTCGCAAACGAGACAAAGGCACAAAAGCGTATAAGAATGCAATGGTTCGGTCGCACGATGACTATCGAGAAAAATTATTCCAAGCACGAAACCGTCATAGCCGATCTCGCGCGTATTTATGACCAGTCCGGGATTGATATGATGGTACTCAAAGGGTACGGTCTCTCCTTGAATTGGCCCATGCCCAATCATCGTCCTATGGGAGATTTGGATATATACAATTTCGGCAAATATAAAGATGCCGATAATTTAATATCCAAACATTGCAATATCAAAATAGACAGTAGGCACGAACATCACACAACATTCAGATTTAAGGATATTTTGGTCGAGAACCATTACGATTTTATAAACGTAACCGCTCACAGAGATGCCCCCGCAATCGAGAAAAGACTGAAATATCTGGCTACAACCGGATATAAAGAACACAAAATTCAAGGGACAAAAATATATTTGCCATCTGCCGATTTCAACGCAATCTTTCTGATGCGCCACATGGCTCAACATTTTGCCGGAACACATTTGAACCTGCGACAAATTCTTGATTGGGGATTCTTCGTCCGCGCCCATTCGCAAGAGGTGAATTGGAATGACGCACTTGATTTTTTGAAAGGAATCGGGCTCATCCGATTTTTCAACCAAATCAATGCCATTTGTGTAGATTATCTCGGATTTACTGAGAATGAATTTCCGAAAATTACCAGAGAAATTGAGTTGGAGAAACGCATTCTTTCCGATATTCTTCACCCCGAATTTGCAGACAAAAAGCCAACTACCTGTCTATTGCCAATCCTTGTCTTTAAGTTTCGTCGTTGGTGGCACAACCGTTGGAAGCACAAAATCGTATATAAAGATAGTTTACCAATAACATTTTTGACTCTATTATACAGCCATTTAATAAGAATAGACACTATAAAAGATTGATTAGCATGTATATGACAACATATCTTATTATCTTTTTTCTGCTCCTTTTCGCCGAGCTAATCTATTTTCGTATTGCCGACAAATGCAATATTATCGATAAACCGAACGAGCGTTCATCTCACTCCACTATAGTATTGCGTGGCGGTGGTATAATTTTTTTAATCGATGTTTGGGTTTGGTGCATATTTTTCGGTTTCCAGTACATCTGGTTCTTGGCAGGCTTGACATTGGTTGCCGGTGTAAGTTTTGTCGATGACATTCATTCGCTACCAGATTCGGCAAGATTAGTGGCACAGTTTGCAGCAGCGGCATTGACATTCTATCAGTTGGGGATATTGCATTGGTCAATGTGGTGGATTGTGTTGTTGGCACTTATTGTATATGTAGGTGCCACCAATGTATTCAATTTTATGGACGGTATTAACGGCATAACGGCAGGTTACTCATTGACTGTACTATTGCCATTGCTTTTGATAAATTTTCATGACAAATTTATTGAGCCGAGTCTGATTATATCCATGGTGCTTGCATTATGCGTTTTCTGTATTTTCAACTTCCGACCGAAAGGCAAAGCCAAATGCTTTGCCGGCGATGTCGGCTCGATAGGTATGGCATATATTATTTTGTTCCTGATAGGAAGTCTCGTATTAAAAACGCAAGACATTACCTATCTTATATTCTTAATTGTATATGGGGTAGATGGCTGTATGACCATATTGCACCGCATTTTACTGCATGAAAATTTAGGAGAAGCCCATCGCAAACATGTCTATCAAATTATGGCGAATGAATTAAAAATAGGGCATGTCAAAGTCTCCTTAATCTATATGACAATTCAACTCATCATTACGCTCGGATTCATATATATATGCCCCAACACAATTTTATATCATTGGCTCTATATTCTCGGGGTGTTGATTGTACTGATTGTTGCATATATTCTTTTTATGAAGCGATATTACCATCTGCACGAGGAATATCTTGCATCTTTGAAAATTTGACATTATGATATTCGATAAATCGTTTTTAGACAAATTGCTCAAACAGGCAGCAGAGAATCCCCGCCTGCGTCAGAATTTCGATCTGCGTACATCTCCGGCAGATACCAGTCAGCGTATGCTCAATGCGTTGCTACCGGGAACAAGCGTACCCATTCATCGCCATACTGATACGACAGAAACCGTAATATGCCTGTACGGAAAATTGGATGAGATAATCTACGAAGAGTATACCACCACAGATGGTACAATCTCATACCGAGAGACGCAACGCATTCGTCTTTGTCCTGCGACGAATCAATACGGTTGCCAAATTCCCCAAGGTGCATGGCATACGGTCGAAATAATCGAACCGTCCGTAATATTCGAAGCAAAAGACGGTATGTATATAGGGTAGTGTCTCCCAAACAAAAGGGGTAGTTGATCGGCAGAAACAGGTAATGATGCCAAAAGTGGCGCTTTTTAGGTCATAGAATCAGGTGAGAAACGTTAGTTTTTCTCACCTGTTTTTGTTAGTTTACCTTGATTGGATTTGTAAAATAGATACCACTTCACAAAATCTCTCATATGTTGTTCAGACAGCCCGCGATGAATACGCAGATGGTCTTTCAGATGACCGAAAAAAGATTCGATAGAATTAGATGTCTTTGGTACATTATGGTAACGAGTATATGTAAACAAATGCGGTATCGCACGCTTGATATGTGTTACGCTTCGGTGCAGCATCTTATGAGTAAACCACCATCTTTGTGTATCTTCATCTACGCTCTTTTCATTGATATATGACTCGTATTTCCAATACCAATCGATAAATGCCCGCAGCCATAATTGACTGCTTTCCTGATTGTATATTTTTAGCAGCAGTCGCACCAATTCAAGCAGTTTCTTCCCCGCTTCACTTTGTGGTCTGCGTGTAATCCATGTCTCCACCTCACGAGCAATATGCACTGTACATCGCTGTACTATCGCTTCGGGACACACTTCCCGCACGGCTTTGAGGATATTGGCTCCGCCATCGCAGGTTACACTCTCTATGCAAACTCCTGTTTGCTTAATATTGAGCAGATCCTCTTTCAATTCATGAAATCTCTCTCCGTCGGTCAGCCGGTAAAATATGGTCATACGGATATTGGCATCACGATATAATACCAAGCAGACTTTATTTGGAAAGTATGTTCCGTCGATAAGCAGATTTACTTTCTCGCTGCGCTGAATATGCCAAAGTGGACACTTGGGCAACATCCGGTAAAAGTATCGTTTGAGAGTTCTTTCGCTGTATTGGCTATCGCGTACGAGTTGCTCGAATGTGCGTTTGCCCACAATCCACTGCTTAAACCATACCTCTTTGTTTTTCATCGATCCCCCCGCTCGCCTGTCTGTGAAATAGCGTCCGCACGATTTGCAATAATAACGGGTATGACCTGAACGCTTACCCCATTTTATAACGAATAACGACCCGCATTGAGGGCATCGTCTTTTCTTTATTTTGGACATAAAAATAATTAGTTTAATGAAATCGGTTTCATTAAACTAATTATTTATCTCTATAATGACATTATAATCAGACTAATATATCATTTCTCACCAACCAATTTTGGCATCATTACCCAGAAACAAAAAAGCATCGGAAACCCAAACGAAGTTTCCGATGCTACCATAAAAGTGATTCCGGCGCGGTTCGAACGCGCGACCCACAGCTTAGAAGGCTGTTGCTCTATCCAACTGAGCTACGGAACCGACTCCTCGCAAAAATGCACCGCAAAATTAGAATAATTTATCGAATCGAACAAACTTTACGGCAATAACCACTGCAATAAAATATTACAATTCGAATTCGTCGCTATCGCCCGGAACAGTTGTCTCGACACACTCGCGGGCGGTCGCATAGTCGTAACCCTGCGAAAGTGCATAGCGCAGAAGTTTTGTGCGCGCATCGAACGGCGATTTGGCTCGGAGAGTACGCAGCCGTTTTATAAGTAACGTAGTAAGCCGCTCGTGCATATCCGCTCCGTCCAATTGCTCCATCGCCTGCATAATAATCATTTGAGAAATGCCTTTTGAACGCAATGTGGCACCGATTTTATATGTACCCCAACCGCTCAGATTCATCTTTTCGCGCACGAATGCCTCGGCATAACGTCGGTCGTCGATAAAGCGGTCTTGCACAAGCCGTTCCAACACGCGCTGGGCATCGGCATCGGACAATCCCCAGCGGCGCATAAGTCGCATGGCGTCGCCAGATGAGCGTTCCGCCTTGGCACACAGTCGCATAAGCGAAGCGAGAGCCTGTTCTGGCGTCTTGTCGCGTTTTATTTTCGGCACCATACCATTCTCGGTTTATCGTTGGCGTCCGTCGCTTGCCGGATGTCGCGAAACCCATACTCCGCAAGCATTCGGCAGATCTCGTCGCCATATTTTTCGTAAATTTCAAACCACAGTTGCCCGCCTTCCGTTAGCATATCAACTGCATTTTTGGCTATCGAGCGGTAAAATACAAGTGGATTGCCGTCCTCGACAAACAGCGCACTATCCGGTTCGTAATCGCGTACATTGGTCTGCATCGATACTCGGTCGCTTTGCGGAACGTAGGGTGGATTGGAAACAATCACATCGAATTGCCCCAATGATCGCAAATCACCCAATGCATCGGCTTTGCGGAAAATAATATCTGCGCCATTCCGTTGTGCATTTTCCCGTGCTATGACAAGTGCATCATCGGAGATGTCGATTGCCGTAACACTTGCTTGTGGAATCATTCGTGCCAACGCTACGGCAATCGCTCCGCTACCAGTACCAATGTCCAAAATCCGCGCTCTCGCCACGGTCTCCGCCACAATACGCTCGACCAACTCCGCCGTTTCTGGACGCGGAATCAGCACACCCTCGCATACGGCAAAATCGAGTCCGCAAAACTCGGCGTGTCCCAAAACATACTGCACAGGGCGTCCGCGCTGCAAATCGGCGACAATTCGCTCCAAATCATCTATTTCGCACTCCGCGTCATAATCGGCGACAAGATGCGTGAAATCCACGCCGAGCGCGTCCATAACTACCATTCGCGCAATGCTCTCCGCCTCATGCGAATCGTACAGCGTGAAGATTGCTTCAACTATCCGTCTAATCGTATTTCTGCGCGAAGCCATAAAAGCCTATCTTTGTAACATTAAGTCCGCCAACGCAATAGCAACCGCAGCCTCCACTACCACGCCCGCTCGCAGAGCGATGCAGGTATCGTGACGACCTTTTATCGTAAGCGGTGCGATGCACCCTTTTTCAAAATCGAAAGTCTGTTGTTCGCGAGCGATGCTCGGTGTGGGCTTGATTGCAACCCTTACAACCAATTCGTTGCCATTGGTTATGCCGCCCGCTATGCCGCCGTCGTTGTTGGTGCGCGTATGCCCCGACGAATCCGTTATGCAGTCGTTGCGCTCCGAGCCACGCAGACGCACGCCTTCGAAGCCGCTGCCGAACTCCACGCCTTTAATCGCCGGTATCGAAAAGAGCAGATGAGCGATTACGCTCTCCACCGAGTCGAAAAACGGTTCGCCCAAGCCGACAGGCACGTCCGATACGCGACACTCTACAACTCCGCCGACCGAATCGCTCGCTGCACGGGCATCGGCTATAATACGCTCGAATTCATCGCGGTTGCGTTCTCCGCCGACCTCGATAAGAGTGGTCGAAAAATTCGGTTGTGATAATATTTTTTTTGCCACCACTCCTGCGGCTACAATCGGCAAAGTCATTCGTCCCGAGAACATTCCGCCACCGCGCAGGTCTATTTCTTCACCGTATTTGGCTCGTGCCGCAAAATCGGCATGCGATGGACGCGGGTGGGTGCAGAATTCGTCATAATCTTGCGAGTGGACATCGTCATTTGCAAACGAAATTTCGAGTGTTGCACCTGTCGTTACGCCGTTTGCTACACCGCTTGCAATCGTCGGAATATCAGTCTCGCGACGCATTGTCGTACCATCGACACCTGCTCTGCGACGCGCAATGTCATTCTCGAAATCGGCTGCCGTCAGCGCAATGCCCGCAGGTACGCCGTCCATACGCACGCCGAGCCGTGGCGTATGCGACGCTCCCCATATCTCGATGTGAAACTCCGTTCCAAACGCATTATTCATATTCAACAGATTTTACTTGCCGTTGCAACGCAATGCGTCCAATGCCTCGAAAAATTCGGGATAACTTTTGGCGACGCATTCGGCATCGCGAATGGTAATCGCACCGTCCGAACGCAGAGCCGACACCGCCAGCGACATCGCTATACGGTGGTCGTGAAAACTCTCTACCGTAACTCCCGACCGAATCCTACCGCCACGCACGCGCATCAAGTCGTCGTCCAATTCGATTTCGATTCCCAATTTGGCATATTCGCTTTGCAACACCTCGGCACGATTGCTCTCCTTGTGCTCCAATCGCGACGTCCCCTTTATGACGCTTTTGCCCTCCGCCGCAGCCGCAAGAGCCACCAGCGCGGGGAACAGGTCGGGACATTCGGTCGCATCGAATTCGAATGCGGTCAAATCGCGGTGCGCCACCGTTATGCTGTGGTCGTCGTTGATGACCGACGCTCCCGCACGAACAAGGGCATCGCACACCACGACATCAGCCTGCTTCGAGAGCAACGACATATTTTCGAGCGTAACCTCACCTGCCACGGCACCAGCGACAAGCAGAATCGCCGCCGCACTCCAATCGCCCTCTATTGCCATATCGACGGGCATATAGTGCTGTCTCCCCTCGATATAAAATTCGGAGTAGTCGTTGTGCTGAATCCTCACGCCGAAACGTTCGGCGGTGTCGATTGTCATATCTATATAGTGGCGCGAAACTGCATGCTCTACATGCAGCACGGTATCCTCTGCCGCCAAAGGCAGGGCAAGCAGCAATCCCGTAACGAACTGCGACGATACCGAACCATCGACATCGACCTCTCCGCCACGCATGGGACCGCATACCTCAATAGGCAACCGTCCGCCACCGTCGCGGACATCTACGCCAAGGCGACGCAACGGCGCGACCATCATATCCATGGGTCTGTGCAACAGCGTTCCTTCGCCTTCGATGATAATCGGACGGTCGCACAATGCCGCAATCGGGGTAAACAGGCGCGCAGCCAGTCCCGATTCGCCGACCGCCAACTTTTCGCCGCGTGGCGACAGCCCACCCGTAACGGCAAGTGTATGACCGTCTATATTGCGGACTTTCGCTCCGAGCGATTCTATGCAACCTATCGCCGAGAGCGTATCGCTGCAAAATTCTACATTGCGCAACACCGATTCGCCTTCGGCGAGCAGTGCCGCCGCCAAAGCGCGTTGCGCATAACTTTTTGAACAAGGCGGTGTGATTTTTCCTGCGACACACCCTCGCGGGACGGATTTATCCATACAGAGATATTATTCCTTACTGTTGTGCGGGCGTTTGAGTTCGAAATTCTTGCCCAGATAGACGCGACGCACCATTTCGTCGTTCGCCAAATCCTCGGCGGTACCCGTTTTCAGAATCTTGCCCTCATAGAGCAGATAGGTACGGTCAGTTATGGCAAGCGTCTCATCGACATTGTGGTCGGTGATGATTACGCCGATATTTTTATTCTTCAACGTTGCGACGATGCTCTGAATGTCCTCGACCGCAATCGGATCGACACCTGCAAACGGCTCGTCGAGCAGAATAAACGACGGGTTTATGGCGACGGCGCGGGCAATCTCGGTTCGGCGACGCTCGCCGCCCGAGAGTTGGATACCCAAACTCTTGCGCACCTTTTGCAGGCGGAACTCCTCGATAAGTGCCTCGACACGTTCGTTCTGATACTCCTTCGTATAATTTGTCATTTCGAGCACCGAGCGGATATTGTCCTCGACGCTCAGACGACGGAAGACCGATGCCTCCTGTGCCAAATAACCCACGCCCAACTGCGCACGGCGATAGACCGGTTCTTTCGTCAGTTCGATTACGCGCCCGTCGTCGTATTCGAGATATATGCGCCCCTCGTTGGGTTTGATAAGCCCCACTATCATATAGAAAGAGGTAGTCTTTCCTGCTCCGTTAGGTCCGAGCAGACCGACAATCTCGCCCTGCTTTACGTCGATCGACACATGGTTTACCACGGTACGCGCTTTGTACTTCTTTACAAGGTCTTGGGTGAAGAGTCGCATATCTTTTTAATCAATTTTTTTACAAAGTTATGATAATTTCCCAAATAATTTTTATCTTTGATAGGTTTTTAATCCGTAATTACCGCTAAACAGCATACGAAACGATGGCGCAAGAATTGACTGACAAAAAGTTACTGCACGACAAACTCAAAGAGTATTTCGGTTTCTCCTCTTTCAAGGGTAATCAGGAAGCCGTCATTCTCAATCTGCTTGCCGGTCACGACACATTTGTTCTGATGCCTACGGGCGGCGGTAAATCTTTGTGCTACCAACTGCCCGCACTGATGATGGATGGTGTGGCGATTATCATCTCGCCGCTCATCGCACTGATGAAAAATCAGGTCGATGCGATGCGTACCTTCTCCACCAATCCGGGCATAGCCCATTTTCTCAACTCGTCGCTCAACAAGAACGCCGTGCAGCAGGTGCGCGAAGATGTATTGGCAGGCAAAACCAAATTGCTCTATTTCGCACCGGAGTCGCTGACCAAGGAGGACAATATCGCTTTCCTGCGTAAAATAAAAATTTCGTTCTATGCCATCGACGAGGCGCACTGTATTTCGGAGTGGGGACACGATTTCCGTCCCGAGTACCGCCGAATCCGTCCTATTATAAATGATATAGGTACGGCTCCGCTCATTACGCTTACGGCAACCGCCACGCCGAAGGTGCAGATGGACATTCAGAAGAACCTCGGTATGACCGACGCCAAGGTATTCAAGTCGTCGTTCAACCGCCCCAATCTCTATTACGAGTTGCGCCCGAAGCACGACCCCGACCGCGAGATAATAAAGTATATCAAGCAAAATCCCGGTAAGAGCGGTATTATCTACTGTCTCAGCCGTAAAAAGGTCGAGGAGTTGTCGGAGTTGCTCGTCGCCAACGGTATCAAGGCTCTGCCTTACCACGCTGGTATGGACGCCCAGACACGCGCCGACAATCAGGATGCATTCCTTATGGAGGGTGCCGATGTCATCGTAGCGACCATCGCTTTCGGTATGGGCATCGACAAACCCGACGTGCGCTTCGTGATTCACTACGACATTCCTAAATCGCTCGAAGGCTACTATCAGGAGACGGGACGCGCGGGTCGCGACGGCGGCGAGGGCTACTGCCTTACTTTTTACAGTTACAAGGACATACAGAAACTCGAAAAATTTATGCAGGGCAAGCCTGTGGCGGAACAGGAGATCGGCAAACTGCTGTTGCTCGAAACAGCTTCGTATGCCGAGAGTTCGATGTGCCGTCGCAAAACGTTGCTGCACTATTTCGGCGAGGAATATACGGAGGATAACTGCGGCTCGTGCGACAACTGTTGCCACCCGCGTCCGCGAGTCGATGCCACGCAAGACCTTGTAATGGCACTCGAAGCACTGCGTTCCATAGGCGACAAGTTCAAAATCGACCACCTCGTGGCTCTGCTGATGGGCAAATCCACTGCCAATATCAAAAGTTACGGACATCTCGACAACGAATGGTTCGGCAAAGGTAAGAACAAGGACGAACGTTACTGGAATGCCGTTATCCGTCAAGGGCTTATCATGGGCTTTATCGACAAGAACATAGAAAATTACGGTCTGATTTCCATTACTGCCACAGGCGAAAAATATATAGCCAAACCGACCATCGTCAAGGTCGCCGAGGACCGCGACTACGACGAGGAGGAGCGCGAACAGGAGGCTGCCGTACCTGCCAAGGGCGGTGCTGCCGACGAGGAGTTGTTCGCCATATTGAAAGACCTGCGCAAAAAGGTAGCCAAGCAACACGACCTGCCACCGTTCGTCATTTTCCAAGACCCGTCGCTCGAAGATATGGCTGTCCAGTACCCGATTACGCTCGAAGAGATGCAGAACATTTCGGGTGTCGGCGTCGGCAAGGCAAAAAAATTTGGTGAGGAGTTCATCAAGGTCATCAAGGCGTATGTCGAGGAGAAGGAGATTGTCCGCCCGCAGGATATGGTCGTCAAATCGGTGGCGAACAAGGCAGGCAACAAGATTTTCATCATTCAGTCCATCGACCGCCAGATGGATTTCGAGGACATCGCCCGTGCCAAGAATCTGTCGTTCGACGAACTTCTGACCGAAATCGAGGCTATCGTCAATTCGGGCACCAAACTTAATATCCAGTACTACCTCAATCAGTATATGGACGAGGACAAGGTCGAGGATATATACCTATATTTTAAGGAGGATGCCGAAACCGATTCGCTCGATGCCGCAATCGAAGAATTGGGCGCGGATTATACCGAAGAGGAGATTCGTCTCGTCCGAATCAAATTCCTCTGCGAGGCAGGCAACTGATAACGTGCTACTACAAAATATGCGTCAGCCGACAAGCGGAGAAAGTTTGTCGGCTGTTTTCACCGAACCAGGAAAATGATGAGAAAGAATATGCTGATTCTGCTTGCAATGATATTGTCCGTTGTCGCCGCGGTAGTTATCGGGCTTGCCTTATGGATAAGCAGATGCTCGGGCAGCCTGCCGCGCGGCGAAAGACTCTGCCGTATTATGCAGTCTCCGAATTGGCGCGACGGTGAATTTCGCAACCTCGACCCTACGCCGCAAATGACTCCGCAAAAAGGTCTCGTGGCGACAATGTACGATTTTCTGTTCCACAAGCCCCAAAATCTGCGCCCGCACGACGAAATACCGAATATCAAAACCGACCTGCATACACTCGACTGCAACGAGGAGTGCTATATATGGTTCGGGCATTCCTCCTATCTGATTCAGAGCGGCGGTATGCGCTTCTTGGTCGATCCCGTTCTGACCAACCGCCTGCCGATGTCGGCTGTAATGAAACCATTTCGCGGCAGCGACGCATTTACGCCCGACGATATGCCGGACATAGACGTGCTGATAATTACTCACGACCATTGGGATCACCTCGATTACCATACCGTTCTCCGCCTGCGCGAGCGCATCGGGCGTGTAGTCTGCCCGCTCGGTGTAGGTTCCCATTTCGAATACTGGGGATTTGCCCCCGAACGTATTACTGAACTCGACTGGGACGAATCTTTTGCCGTTGCCGACGGCATCGCAATCCACGCATTGCCCGCACGCCACTTTTCGGGACGCGGGCTAAAACGCAACCGCACGCTGTGGGCATCGTATATGCTCCAAACACCCGTGCGCAACATCTTTCTGTCGGGCGACGGCGGCTATGGCTCCCACTTTGCCGCAATCGGGCAGCAATTTCCGCACATCGACCTTGCCATTATCGAGAATGGACAGTATAACGCCGACTGGCGATATATCCACCTTATGCCCGACCTTTTTGCCCGCGCCATTGCCGACCTGCACCCGAAATATGCCGTTACAGTCCACAACTCCAAATTCGCGCTTGCCCGCCACCCATGGAACGAGCCTATGATAAACGCCGCGACCGCCGCCGAACGCACAGGCTTCACTCTGCTCACACCGCGTATCGGCGAAAAACTCCCGCTCGACCGTCCGACCCCGACCGCACATTGGTGGCAAGGACTCCGATAAACATTCTGATTGATTGACAATTTCCGCTTGTCGAATCCGCCTTTATAGCGGTATGGCACGGACTTTTGTTTTTTAGCGCGGAAATTCGTAACTTTGGCGCGTATATAACGAAAAAATTATTTCATAAATGGACATACTTACCGGTTTAATCAAACTCATGTTCGGCTCGAAAGCCGACAAAGACCGCAAGGAGGTAGAACCTTACCTCATAAAAATCAAAGAGATATATCCGTCGATAAAGGCTTTGACCAATGACGAACTGCGTGCGCACAGTGCCGCTCTGCGCAAGAAAATAGCGGATTTTATCGCCGCTGACGAGGCGCACATAGCAGAGCAGAAGGTCAAGTTGGAAAACGGCGAGTTGCCTATCGACGAGAAAGAGAAAATCTCCAAGGATATAGACAACACCGTAAAGCGCATAGACGAAAAAATCGAGAAGATGCTCGACGAGATTCTGCCCGAGGCATTCGCCATAATGAAGGATACGGCGCGCCGATTTGCTGAGAACGAGACGGTGGAAGTTACGGCAAACGATTTCGACCGCAATCTGGCGGCGACAAAGGATTTCGTCAAAATCGAGGGCGACAAGGCTGTTTATGCAACGCACTGGACGGCAGGCGGCAACGACATAAAGTGGGATATGGTACACTACGATGTGCAGTTGTTCGGCGGCGTGGTATTGCACAAGGGCAAAATCGCCGAGATGGCTACGGGCGAAGGCAAAACGTTGGTTGCCACGTTGCCGGTATTCCTCAATGCGCTCGCGGGCAAGGGCGTACACATGGTTACGGTGAACGACTACCTCGCACGACGCGACTCGGAGTGGATGGGACCGATGTACGAGTTCCACGGATTGTCTGTCGATTGTATAGATATGCACCAGCCCAATTCGGAGGCTCGCCGCAAGGCATATATGGCGGACATCACCTTCGGTACGAACAACGAATACGGTTTCGACTATCTGCGCGACAATATGGCTTCGTCGCCGAAAGACCTCGTGCAACGCAAACATCACTACGCGATTGTCGATGAGGTCGATTCGGTGTTGATTGACGATGCCCGAACGCCGCTCATCATCTCGGGACCCGTACCGAAAGGCGACGACCAGATGTTCGAGCAATACCGCCCCGCGATAGAGCATTTGTACGGCTTGCAGAAAGATTTTGTTACGAATCTCGTGGCAGAATCGCGAAAGTTGGCAGCCGAGGGTAAAATGGAGCAGGCGGGCATATTGATGTATCGCGCATACAAGGGTCTGCCGAAATACAAACCGCTCATCAAGTTCCTTTCGGAGCAGGGCATCAAAGTACAGATGCAGAAGACCGAAAACATCTATATGGCGGACAACAACCGCCGTATGCCGGAGATTACGGACGATTTGTTCTTTGTCATCGACGAGAAACTCAATTCGGTGGAACTGACCGACAAGGGACACGAGGTACTGTCTAAATACTTTAACGAGGACGGATTCTTCGTGTTGCCCGATATAGGCGCGGAGATTGCCGACCTCGAAAAAGAGAATATCCCGTTGGAGGAGAAGGCGCAGAAAAAGGACGAACTGATAAACGACTACTCCGTCAAATCGGAGCGTGTCCACACCGTCATACAGTTGCTCAAAGCATACGCGATGTTCGAAAAGGACGTGGAGTATGTGGTGATGGACAACAAAGTGAAAATCGTCGATGAGCAGACGGGACGTATCTTGGACGGTCGCCGCTACTCCGACGGTCTGCATCAGGCAATCGAGGCGAAAGAGCGTGTAAAGGTCGAGGCGGCGACGCAGACCTTTGCGACAATCACTCTGCAAAACTACTTCCGTATGTACCACAAACTGGCAGGTATGACGGGTACTGCCGAGACGGAAGCATCGGAGTTTTGGAACATCTACAAGTTGGACGTGGTGGTTATCCCGACCAACAAACCCGTAATTCGCGAGGATAAGGACGACATCATATACAAGACCAAGCGCGAAAAGTACAATGCGGTAATCGAGGAGATTACGCGCCTTGTGGCGCAAGGTCGTCCGGTATTGGTGGGTACGACATCGGTCGAGATTTCGGAGTTGTTGAGCCGAATGTTGAAATTGCGCGGCATAAAGCATAACGTGCTCAACGCCAAACAGCACCAGTTGGAGGCACAAATCGTTGCCGAGGCAGGTCGTCCCGCACAAGTTACCATCGCGACGAATATGGCAGGTCGCGGTACCGATATTAAACTTACCGACGAAGTCAAGAAGGCGGGCGGTTTGGCAATTATCGGTACGGAACGCCACGAGAGCCGTCGTGTCGATCGTCAGTTGCGCGGTCGTGCAGGACGTCAGGGCGACCCGGGCTCGTCGCAATTCTTCGTATCGTTCGAGGACGATTTGATGCGTCTGTTCGGTTCGGAGCGCATCGCATCGATGATGGACCGTATGGGCATCGAGGAGGGCGAGGCGATTCAGTCGCGTATGATGTCGAAAGCCGTGGAGCGCGCACAACGCAAGGTCGAGGAGAATAACTTCGGCATTCGTAAGCGATTGCTCGAATACGACGATGTGATGAACTCCCAGCGCGAGGTGATTTACACGCGCCGTCGCCATGCGCTCTATGGAGAACGCATCGAAATCGACCTTAACAATATAATGTACGATTATGCCGAGGTATTCGTGAACGAGCATGAGGGCTGCGCTTTCGAGGAGTTCTCGTTCGAGCTCATTCGCGAGGTCGGCACGCAACCGTCGTTCGACGAGGCGACATACGCCAAAGCAAAGCACGGGGAGTTGGTCGAATTGATTGTCAAGGATTTGCAGGCAGTATATCAACGCCACGCAAAGGCTGTGGCAGACACGGTGCGTCCAGTTATGCAACGCATATACGAGGATCGCAAAGACCAGATGGACGGCAATATCTATTTCCCGCTCACGAACGGGCATTTGGGCTACAACATACCGGTAAATCTGCAACGTTGCAAGGATACCGACGGCGCAGAGATATATAAGGTATTCTCGAAAGTGGTGATGTTTACTACCATTGACGATGCTTGGCGCGAGCATTTGCGCGAGATGGACGACCTGCGTCAGAGTGTACAGAATGCTTCGTACGAACAGAAGGATCCGCTGTTGATTTACAAATTCGAGTCGTACAACCTTTTCTCGAAAATGCTCGAACAGGTAAACCGCAATGTACTGGCGATACTCAACAAGGCGTATATCCCCGTAAAGGAGCAGAATGCCGAGTCGATTCAGAAAGAGCGTCAGCAACGAGCGAAAGTCGATGTGAACAAGTTGCAGGCATCGCGTATGGCAGCGGCTGCGGCAGCAGGGCAGGCGGAAAAGAGCAAGCCTGCGCCTATGCACGTCGAAAAGAAAATCGGACGCAATGATCCATGTCCGTGCGGAAGCGGCAAAAAATATAAGAACTGCCACGGCAAGGGACTCTAATCATTAACGATACCGAAAAGATGGGAGCATACGCGGAGGAGAAACAACGGCAGTTGGACATTCGCTATCTGAAAATGGCACGCATTTGGGCGGAAAACTCCTATTGCGTGCGGCGACAGGTCGGTGCGTTGATTGTCAAGGACAAGATGATAATCTCGGACGGATACAACGGTACGCCGTCGGGTTTCGAGAATATATGCGAGGACGATATGGGACAGACCAAACCGTACGTCCTCCATGCCGAGGCAAACGCCATAACCAAAGTCGCCAAGAGTGCGAACAACTGCGACGGTGCAACGCTCTACATTACGGCATCGCCATGCATAGAGTGCGCCAAACTCATAATTCAGGCGGGCATACGGCGTGTTGTTTATGGCGAGCAGTACCGCAAGGAGGAGGGATTGGACCTGCTGAAAAGGGTAGGTATCGAATGCGTGTATGTGGAGATCGCCAATAATACGGCAGAGCAGAACAACGAAAAATATTCTAATGCATAACCAATTCAAAATCAATAAATTACCCCCCCCCATATCGAGGGTTCCGATGCATATTACAGTGAAAATGGTTTGTTTTTCGAATTAAAAGGTGCTAACTTTGTAACTATTCAAACAGAAATTGCCGCTTATGTATATACGGATTTTACCGTATCCGTAAGGTGCAACGACTGCAAACACGAACAAAACTATTAACAATATGCACCCTTATTATTCGCTAAACATGACAAATTTGAAGACACTCATTCGAAAATATGCTTTCGAACGCTATGTGCATTCGTGGATTATTGCGTGTATCGACATCGTAATATCCGTAACGGCATTCACGCTGTCGTTCGTCTGCATCGACGCCCTGTCGGAGAACGAGCAACTTACCGAACTGCTTTCGACCCAAAACTACCTGCTGTTGCTTGCGATTTCGACCGTAGCCACAGTCGTTACCATATTGGTGATGAAGACGCACCGTATAATCATACGCCATGCGATGCTCGCCGATATGTGGAGACTGGTTATCGCGGTGATTCTTAAAGAGATTCTGCTCTGTGCGGCAATGTTCGCTCTGGCGATTGTTCCCGGCAAGGTCTGTGCTATTATGGTGATTCTCGATGCACTGATATTCTACTGCGGATTGGTCGGTGTGCGAATACTTATGATTATAATATACGAGTCGCTCAAACAGGCGATGGTATCCAATTCCAAGCGTAAAAACATATTCATATACGGCACCAACGACAAATCGACCGCCCTGCGTGCGCGATTGCTCAACTCGCCGCACTACAAGGTCGTCGGCTTCATCAAGGAGCCTGATGCACAGCAGATTGTCGGCAACAAACTCTCGGGTCTGACCGTGTTCGGATTTTCGGGCAAAAAGGATATAAAACAGTTGTTCGGCAGGAACAACGTGCAGGCGATACTATTCCCGACATACGAAACGCTGCGTGCCGAGAAAGAGAATTTGGTAAAAATCTGCTCCGCCCTCAAAATCCAGACGCTTATTGCTCCGCCGATAGACGAAATCATCGACGGCAAGATTATGCAGTCGTCTATTCGCGAAATCAAAATCGAAGACCTGCTCGGACGTGACGAAATCGAGATTTCGATAGACGAGATAGTCGCCAATTTCAAGGACAAGACGATTTTGGTAACCGGTGCAGCCGGCTCCATCGGTTCGGAGTTGTGCCGACAATTGGCTTCGTTCGGCATAGGACGACTGATAATGTTCGACAATGCCGAGACGCCGATGCACAACATACGTTTGGAGTTGGAAGAACGATTCCGCAGTGTACCTATTGTACCCGTCATAGGCGACGTGCGCCACGAAAAGCGACTACGATTCGTATTCGAAACATATCACCCGCAGGTGGTATTCCACGCCGCAGCCTACAAGCACGTTCCGCTTATGGAGGAGAATCCGTGCGAAGCGGTCTATGTCAATGTGATAGGCACACGCAACATAGCCGAACTGTGCGTCGAATACGGAGCCGAGATGATGGTGATGATTTCGACCGACAAGGCGGTCAATCCTACCAACGTTATGGGCTGCTCCAAGCGACTGGCTGAGATATATGTCCAATCGCTCGGCAAAGCGATAAGCGATGGTAAAGTAGAGTGCAAGGGCGGCGTAAAAACCAAATTCGTTACGACGCGATTCGGCAACGTTTTGGGATCGAACGGTTCGGTGATTCCGCGCTTCCGCGAGCAGATTATGAAGGGCGGTCCCGTTACGGTAACGCACCCCGACATCACGCGATTCTTTATGACCATACCCGAGGCGTGCCGTCTGGTAATGGAGGCGGCGACGATGAGTGCCGGCAATCAGATATTCGTATTCGATATGGGCGAATCGGTGAAAATCGTCGATCTCGCCAAACGAATGATAGAATTGGCGGGCTTCAAGGTCGGCAAGGACATAAAGATAGAGTTCACGGGCTTGCGTCCCGGCGAAAAACTCTACGAAGAGGTTTTGAGCAACGAGGAGAATACCATCAAGACCGACCATGAAAAAATCCGTGTCGCCATAGTGCGCGAGTACGATTACCGCGATGCCGTCGATGCCGTGGCGCAGATGAGACAATTGGTGTCTGATGTACGAATCATCGACCTCGTAAAGAAAATGAAAGAGATTGTTCCCGAATACAAGAGCCAAAATTCACGATTCGAGGAACTCGATAAATAATTGAAACTATGCCGAATATCTCCGAAAGAGCCGTACTTATGCCCGAGTCCCCGATTAGGCGACTTGCGCCGTTGGCAGAAGCCGCCAAAGGGCGAGGCGTGAAGGTCTATCATCTGAACATCGGTCAGCCCGACATCGAAACGCCGCAGGTAGGTCTGGACGCGCTCAAACATATCGACCGCAAGGTGCTGGAATACAGTCCGAGCGACGGTTTCCGTTCGTTGCGCGAGAAACTGGTCGGCTACTACGACCAATACCAAATCAAACTGACGGCTGACGACATCATCATCACGGCTGGCGGTTCGGAAGCGGTGCTGTTCGCCTTTATGTCGTGTCTGAATCCGGGCGACGAAATCATCGTACCCGAACCGGCCTATGCCAACTATATGGCATTCGCGATATCGGCAGGAGCGAAAATTCGTCCGATAACATCGACCATCGAAGAGGGCTTCGCATTGCCTTCCATCGAGCGTTTCGAGGAACTTATCAACGAACGCACGCGCGGCATACTCATCTGCAATCCGAACAATCCTACGGGCTATCTCTATACTCGCAAGGAGATGAACCGCATTCGCGATTTGGTCAAGAAATACGATCTGTTCCTCTTCTCAGACGAAGTTTACCGCGAATTTATATACACTGGGTCGCCATACATTTCGGCGTGCCATTTGGAGGGCATAGAGCAGAATGTCGTACTTATCGACTCGGTATCCAAGCGATATTCGGAGTGCGGAATCCGCATCGGTGCACTCATTACAAAGAACAGGGCATTGCGCAATGCAGTGATGAAATTTTGTCAGGCTCGGTTGAGCCCGCCGTTGCTGGGTCAGATTGTCGCCGAGGCATCGTTGGATTGCCCGCGCTCATATGCCATTCACACATACGAGGAGTATATCGAGCGACGCAACTGTCTTATCGACGAGTTGAACAAACTGCACGGCGTATATTCGCCGATTCCTATGGGTGCGTTCTACACAGTGGCGCGGTTGCCGATAGACGACAGCGACCGTTTCTGCGAGTGGTGTCTCAACGAATTCGAGTACGAGGGCGAAACGATTATGCTCGCACCCGCATCCGGCTTCTACTCCGAAGCGGGGCTCGGGCGCAACGAGGTGCGTATTGCCTACGTTTTGGAAAAGCACGAACTCAAACGCGCCATAAAAATACTCGGCAAGGCTTTGGAAGCCTATCCGAACAGAGTTGATAATCATAAAAAATAACATAATATGAATATAGCGATAGTTGGAACGGGCTATGTCGGATTGGTTTCCGGCGCATGTTTTGCCGAGATGGGCATCAATGTAACCTGTGTCGATATTGACGAAAAGAAAATCGCACGTCTTCTCACGGGCGACATTCCGATTTACGAACCGGGGCTGGACGAGTTGGTCAAACGCAATGCCGAAGCGGGACGTCTGCACTTTACTACCGACCTGCGTACATGCCTCGACGATGTCGAGGTCGTATTCTCGGCAGTAGGCACACCTCCCGACGAGGACGGTTCGGCAGATTTGAAATATGTGATGTCTGTTGCCCGCACGTTCGGTCAGAATATCAAGAAATACACCATTCTCGTAACCAAATCGACCGTCCCCGTCGGTACAGCCCGCAAGGTAAGGGCGGCAGTCGAGGAGGAGTTGGCTCGGCGTGGCGAAAAGATTGATTTCGAGGTAGCGTCTAATCCCGAATTTTTGAAAGAGGGTGCCGCCATCAAGGACTTTATGTCGCCCGACCGCGTGGTGATAGGCGTGGAGAGCGACCGCGCAAAAGCGGTTATGGAGCGATTGTACCGCCCGTTCTCGATGAACAACTATCGTCTCTATTTTATGGACATTCCGTCGGCGGAGATGACCAAATACGCAGCCAATGCTATGCTCGCGACTCGCATTTCGTTTATGAACGACATCGCCAATCTGTGCGACCTCGTAGGCGCGAACGTCGATATGGTGCGCAAGGGCATCGGAGCCGATGCGCGTATAGGCTCGAAATTCCTCTATCCGGGCTGCGGTTACGGCGGCTCGTGCTTTCCCAAGGACGTCAAGGCATTGGCGAAGACTGCCAAGGAATACGGCTACACGATGGGCGTAATCGAGGCGGTCGAGGCTGTGAACGAACGGCAGAAAGCGATTTTGGTCGAGAAACTCGTCAAGTTGCTCGGCGATGTCAAAGGACGTACCATAGCACTGTGGGGCTTGGCATTCAAGCCCGAGACCGACGATATGCGCGAGGCTCCCGCACTCGTTGTCATCGACCGCCTGATAAAAGCAGGCGCAACTGTCAAGGTGTACGACCCTGTGGCAATGGATGAGTGCAAACGTAGAATCGGCGACAGCGTCATCTACTGCAAGGATATGTACGACGCCGTCATCGACGCCGATGCGTTGGCATTGGTTACGGAGTGGAAAGAGTTCCGCGTACCGTCTTGGTCGGTGATGAAAAAGGTTATGAAAGGGCTCGTCATAGTGGACGGTCGCAACATATACGACAAAGCGGAGGTACTCGGCGAGGGCTTTACCTATTCGGCAATCGGAAAATAGAGGAGGCGCGATGAAGATACTTGTAACGGGAACGGCAGGATTTATCGGATTTCACTTGGCAAAACGCCTGTTGGAGCGTGGCGACGAGGTGGTCGGCATCGACTCGATAAACGACTACTACGATGTGCGGTTGAAGTACGACCGCTTGGCACAAACGGGCATTGCGCAGTCGGCAATCGAATACGGCAAGGCTGTGCAGAGCGACAAATACAGGGCGTACCGTTTCGTGAAACTCAACTTGGAAGACCGCGAGGCGTTGCAGGCGTTGTTCGCCGCCGAGCGATTCGAGGCTGTTGTCAATCTCGCAGCGCAGGCAGGCGTACGGTATTCGCTCGAAAATCCGTATGCCTACATCGAGAGCAACATCGTCGGTTTTGTCAATCTGTTGGAGTGCGCCCGCCACAATCCGGTCAAACATTTCGTATATGCTTCGTCGAGCAGCGTCTATGGCGGCAATACGAAAACGCCTTTTTCCGAGGAGGACCGCGTCGATAATCCCGTATCGCTTTACGCAGCAACGAAAAAGTCTAACGAACTCATCGCCAACGTCTATGCCAAATTGTTCGGCATTCCTGCAACAGGATTGCGATTCTTTACGGTATATGGACCTTGGGGACGTCCCGATATGGCACCTATGCTATTCACCAAGGCGATTTCGGCAGGCGAGCCGATAAAGGTTTTCAACAACGGCAACCTCTCGCGCGATTTCACCTATATCGACGACATTATCGAGGGTGTCGTTCGCGTGATCGACAAGGCTCCGACGGTAACCGACAAACGCCCGGTACCCGCCGAAGTCTATAATATCGGATGCGGACACCCGATGCAGTTGATGGATTTCATTCATACCATCGAGACGGCTCTCGGCACCAAGGCACAAATGCAGATGATGCCGATGCAACAGGGCGACGTCTATACCACCTACGCCGACACCACCAAACTGGAACGCGATTTCGGCTATCGTCCGCACGTCGCACTTGCCGACGGCATCGCCCGATTCGTTTCGTGGTACAAGACCTATTTCAAGTAAAAAGTAAGGTAACGATGTCCAAACGGCATCGTTACCTCATAATCCCAAACAAAGGCATCTTATTCGGATGCCTTTGTTTGTAAATATACCTCTGTGATTTTATCGCACATTGCCCGCCACGAGAACCGTTTTCGTTCCTGTACGATATTTTCGCCGAACCGCGCGAGATTGTCGCCTTCGTACAACTCCTCGATTGCCCGCTCCACACCGTCGGCTGTCGGCTCGCATACATAACCGACCTTGTCGTCGGGTACTATCTCTGCCAGCCCGCCTACATCGGTAACAATCATCGGCGTACAAAAGTTATAGGCAATCTGCGTTACACCGCTCTGCGTAGCACTGCGATAGGGTAGTACCACAGCATCGGCTACCGAAAAGTAGTATCGCACCTCCTCGTCTAGAATAAACCGATCGTGCAGAATCACGCTCCCGCCCAACGCTTCCAATGCTTGTTCGTATTTCTCGCGGTCGTCGTAAAACTCTCCCGCGACAATCAACCTTAATCCGTCGTGCCGTACTTTGCTCCACGCATCGAGTAGTATGTCCAGCCCCTTGTATGCACGAATCAAACCGAAAAAGAGCAGATAATTTTCGTTGGCATCTATTCGCAAATGCCTGCATGCCTCCGTCCTGTCTATGCGCTGCCCGAAATTTTCGAACATCGGGTGCGGAGAAAAGAGTGCGGGCGCAGCCGTATAACGTCTTAATTCCTGCCCGACCTGCTCCGACATATAGACGAAGCCGGAGACTGCCCCCAAATAATACTTATTGAATAATCGGTCGGTCAAATGGTGCTCGTGCGGCTCCACATTGTCTATTTGACAAATGACCTTCGTGTGATGATTGGTGCATGCTATACGGCAAATGGTACCGAAGCTGGGAGCCATAAACGGCGTCCAATACTTCATCAGTATCATATCGGGCTTCTCGCGTCGCAACCTCAGCCCGAGCCTTATCCAATTCAACGGATTGCAGGTATTCACAACCCGCTCTATGTGCAAATCCTGCGGTGCAGGCGTATCGACCGTCTGACTTTTGCCGGGAAATAGCAATGCGGGATATTGCAACGAGAATGTGTAAATCTTTACCTCGTCCCCGCGACGCATATACTCGCGCGCCATAGTCTCCATAATCGACGCCAAACCGCCCCGATATGGATGCGCGGGACCTAAAATCACTATTTTCATCTTTTTGCGCAGGTTTTATAACCCGCACAAAGATACAAAAAATTCCTATTCGGCTTCCGACCGCCACTCGACTGCCGCCCTGCAAGCGACAGTGCCCTCGTCATTTTTAATTTCGAACAGAGCCGTATTTTCGCGCTGTTCGCAACCGACGGTCAGCACCTGCCCCAACCTGCATTCGTGCATAAAATGAATGTCGAGACGCATCGGGCAGTTGCCTTCGAGTCGCTCGATCGGCAACATATCCATCATCAACTCGATGTACCGCATCGTATTGACGTGGCGGTTGAAATCTATGTCGCTATACACGACCTTGTGCTCCGTAAATTCGGTAGGCTCCACGCTCAAAATCTTGTGCGGCAATTCGCACGGCGACGGGTCTCTGCAAATATACGGCTCGCACAACTCCATCACCTCGCTCAATGCAACGGGTACACGCTTCACGAAATCTATAAGACACCATTGCGATACGGCTCGACAAATCGTGCGTCCGTCGGCATCCTTAACCTCGAAATTTCGTGTCGATAACACTCTGCTGTTGTCATTCACCCATGTGCTTATGCTCGTGTGAGCATATTGCTCGGGACGGCTGTCTATCTCCAATGCCATGCGCGAGAGCACCCACGACCGGTTGTGCTTCGACAGCACATCTACACCGAAACCCTTGCGCTGCGCATCGGTGCCTGCGGTATTGAGTATCTGACTCCCGAGCGCATCTATTCGCGCACGCAACGTGAAATCGACATATTGCGGTTCTATATAGAAATCGTACGATGTTTTTTCTGCCATAATCTGCTTTTGCTTTTATTCGTGGCAAAGGTACTAAATTCCCGCCTATGATTCCCTCATACTATAAATTTTAGTGTCTTTTTACGCGCCGATTGTGTAATAAACGCCTATCTTTGCACCCCGTATGAAAGGACTGTTCCATATACTTCTCTGCTGGACTGTCGGCAATGCCGTCAGCCTCTGCATCGACAACTACATCTCGGGCAACATCATCGGTATGATACTGCTCTTCGTCGCCCTGCGCTTCCGCCTGTTCGATGCCGAAGCGGTGCGCCCCGCAGCCCGATTCCTGCTCGGCACCATGTCGCTCTATTTCGTGCCGTTCGGCGTCGGACTTATGGTCTCTTACGGCTGTATCCTCGACAACCTGTGGGCAATCGTCATCGGCAGCCTTGTCAGCACTGTCGCCGTACTGCTCGCGGTGGGGTGGTCGTTCCAACTACTCAATAAACACGCCCGAAAATGATTCGCGAAATTATACATTCCGATATCCTGTGGCTCACGCTGACCGTGGGGCTTTTCTGTGCAGGCTCCTCGCTGTTCCGTCGCACCCGAATTATGCTGTTGCACCCGGCACTGATTACGTTTCTTGCCGTTATAGCCCTGCTCAAATTGTTCGGTGTCGATTATGATGCCTACCGCCACGCTACTGGCATACTCGATTTTGCTCTCGGTATGTCGGTCGTATCGCTCGGCTACCTGCTCTACGAACAGACCGACAAAATCCGCGGTCGCCTTCTGCCTGTTGCCGTATCGACCGTTGTCGGTTGTCTGGTCGGTATTTTCAGCGTCATCTACATCGCCTCGGCATTCGGTGCCGAGCGTGCAATTATCACCTCCATCGCCCCCAAATCTGTTACCGTTCCCATCGCCGTTTCGGTCGCCGAACCGCTGGGCGGTATCGTTGCCGTAACGTCGGTCGTGGTCTTTTGCGTAGGCATATTCGGCAGTCTTTGCGGCGATTGGATTCTCACCCGTTGCGGTATCGGGGATAAGATGGCAAAGGGCTTCGCACTCGGCTCGGCAGCCCACGGCATAGGCACGGCACGCGCCATCGAACTCGGTGCCGTCGAGGGCGCGATGTCCGGCTTGGCAATGGCACTTATGGGCATCGCCACAGCCGTCGTCCTTCCGCTCGTCGAACGATTTTTCTATTGATGTTCAGGGAATAGCGATTCCACCTGATTTTGCAGTTCCCGAAGAAAACCATACATTTGTAAAATTTTATTCACTATATGACAGTCGAAAATCGGTACGAACAACCCACCTGCAAAGTACTGACCCTCGCGCTTGAACACGGCTTTGTCGGGAGCAATCCGATAGAGGAGATCGGCGACGGAGGCAATTTCTAATCTCAAAAATGATGGAGTTTATGAAAATATCGACCTATTTCGCCATGTTTACCGCCCTATTCTATGCGGCGTGCGCCAAGACTGACGCGCTGATTATGCCTGCCGACAGGGAGTACAATCTCTCTTTTGCCGTCGGCGATACCCGTGTGGACTATACCGCCAACGAGCGCGGCACCATCGACTTGGGGTGGTGCGACGGCGACGCAATCTACATAGCGACTTCCGACGGGACGTGGGGCAGCGGCTACCGCGAAGAGGCTAAAAAGCCTAAAACCTTTACCTACGATTCGGCAACGGGTCTGTTCAAGGGCGACGCAACCATCGCGGGCGGAACATACACTTTCCGTGCGCAATACGCCGTCGAAAACCAACGCACATACGTCCTTGCAACGAGTGCGTCCAACAAACTGCTCTCCGCCCAGTCGCAGAGTGCCGCAGGTATGGTGCACCTCAAAACGTATGATTGTATGGTCGCCCAAACCACGGCTACCGTCTCCGCCGATGCCGTGCCGACATTCTCCATGAAACACCTCTATTCGTTCATCTGCATTGCTATAAAGAACGAAACCTCGTCGGCGCAAACCCCGACAAGCGTCTCGTTCCGTGTCCCGGGCAAGAGTCTGAACGGCATATTCACCATCACCGACCTCGATGCGGCAACCATCTCCGCCAAATCGGGCAACACCGAGACTACAACGCTTTCGTTGAGCAACATAACCGTCGCCAAAGGCGAGACATTCAACGCCTATATGGTCGTCGCTCCGTTTTCCGCCTTTTCCGGCACGGTCGAAATCGAGGTCGCCACGGCGTCCGACACCTACCGTTTGGAAAAACCGCTCGCCTCATTCACCGTCGAGCGCGCCAAACTCTACAAAACGACCATCGCCCTCAATGCCTCCACGCACGTTGGCGGCGATGACACGGATACGGGCATTCCTGCAATCGAGGGTCGCACGGGTTGGGCGGAACTGCCTGCCTACAAGGAGAACAGCAATTTCATCTACCGATTCCACACCGCCTCGAACGGCACCTCCGTCGTGCGCAACTACTCGTTCTGCTTCGACAAGAGCAAACGCGCTTCGTGGTGGGTGGCATACCCGCTGCATTCGTGCTATACGAGCGGCTCGGCAGACCGCAGCAACAGCGAATTCGGCTACGACCCCGATGTCGCATCGTCCTGTCAGGCAAATATGTACAGTTCCTATCGCGGTTCCTACGACCGCGGACACCAAATTCCTGCCGCCGACCGCAGATGTTCGCAGGATATGATGGACCAAACGTTCTATTCGACCAATATGACGCCGCAATACAGCACGTTCAACCAAAAATTGTGGGCGACGTTGGAACAAAAAGTCCGCTCCTATGCCTACTCGTGCTCCGACACGCTCTACGTTGTTACGGGTGCGCATTTCGGCTCGTCGTGGGATTCGAGCATCGCCTCGTCCACGACCGACCGCGACGGCAAAACCTGCCCGACGCCTACCCACTACTACAAAGTATTGCTCCGCACCAAGTCGGGACGCACTGGCAAGTCGGTCAGAAACTGTTCCGCTTCCGAACTCAAATGCGTGGGCTTTTGGCTCACACACGAGAATAACTCATCTACCACCGTTCCGTCATCGTGTATGTGTTCGGTTGCCGACGTCGAAGCGAAAACGGGGCTAACATTCTTCGTCAATGTCCCCAATGCCCCGAAAGATACATTCTCCGCTTCGGAGTGGTAGGGTAGTCCCCGACGTAAAAGCAGGCGGTAAGTTGTAGAAAACTTACCGCCTGCTCCCATTATAATAATAACGTTATGCTATGTAACTCTCTATGATTGTCGCCTTGCCCGTCAGCGCAACATCGCCCGTCTCGGCAGGCACCAACACCAACTCGCCCGCCTTCATATGCTCGCGATTTTCGCCGTCGCTTATCTCTGCTTCGCCATCTACGCACATATATATTACGAACGAATCCAACTCGCAATAGTCGCGTTCCGCCTTGCCGTCGAGCGCAATAACATTAGTCGTGAAGTAGTCGCACCTGACCGTCTCCACAGCCTTGTTCGTTTCAAGCACATAATTCCGCCGGCTCGCCTCTGCCGTCGCTTCGAAATTTATGGCATCGACAGCCAACGCCGTATGCAATTCGCGCGGCTTTCCGTCAGTTCCGACGCGGTTCCAGTCGAATATGCGGTATGTCAAATCGACAGGCTGCTGAATCTCCACGACCGTAACGCCTGCCGCAAGCGCGTGCACCGTCCCCGCAGGAATGTAGAACACATCGCCCGCCTTGACCTTCACGGGCTGAATTATATCCGCCACCGTCCCCTTGGCTACGGCGTCGATATATTGCTCGCGCGTAATGTTTTTATCCTTGAAACCGATGTATATTACGGCATCGGGCTCTGCGCTGACAATATACCACATCTCGCTTTTGCCGCATTTGCCGTGCCTTTCGGCAGCAATCTCATCGTTCGGGTGTACCTGCACCGACAGTTTGTCATGGCAGTCGAGCGTCTTTATGAGCAACGGAAAATCCAGTCCGTACCGCTCGAACACTGCGTCGCCGACCAAATCGCCCATATACACCTCTATAATCTCTTGCAGGTTGTTGCCCTTCAAAAAGCCGTTCGACACGACCGACACATTGCCGTCTAACCCCGACAAATCCCAACTTTCGCCGTAATTTTTCGATGCGTCTATGTGCGACAACTGTCCTTTTTTGATTTCGAGCAACTTCTTGCCGCCCCAAACTTTCTCTTTAAGTATCGGTTTGAACTTTATCGGATACATTTTCTCTCCCCTTTTTATGCGAACAACGCCTCCGTTTTCGCGATTATCTCCTCCGCCCCGGCATTGAGCGGGAATACTATGTCCGGCTTCTTGTAGAAAATCTCCTTGCCTGCCATAAACTCTTTCTCGCCGCCGCCCGTGATGTTGAGCATAATGGTCGCCTTTTTGTCTATGCGTCCAGCCTTGACCTCCTTGATAAGCGACGCCAGTGCAACGCCCGGAGCCGAGTATATGTCGCGTCCCTCCGTTTCGAGGAACAGCTTTTTAGCCTTTTCCGCTTGCAGGTTGGTTGCCACGAGTACCTCGCCGCCCGTTGCTTTGAGCGCATCGTACAGTCCGCCGCACAATCCGTAAGGCGGTTTGCGGTTCGAGAGTACCTTCGCGTCTATGATTTCGGCATCGCGACGAGCCTTGTCCGCATCATACGGCAGCATCTCACGCGAATCCACCCGCCAAGCGTCGTACATCGGCAGGAACGGTGCATTTTGCGACACCATCAACTTCATCAGATTATTGCCGTAGCGACCGTCCTCGATAAGTCGCAGATTGGCTTCCCAAGCGGCAATGGCACCCGTACCGCTGCCGACCGCCTGAAAATAGTAGTCGGGAATGCGACCTATGGTCGTAACCGCCGAGAGTACTGTCGTCGCCATGCCGTCGCGCCGTGCAATGTTCTTGGCACCGCCCTCGGCATAGAATTTCGGCGAACGCAACGCAATGTCGCTCAAATGTATGGCATCGAAATAGTCGCCGCCCTTTTCGCAGGCAATTACCTTCACGCAGTCGTTGAGCGGCTTGTCGAACCACAGAGCATTGATGTTCTCCTCGGGTACCGACAACAGCAACCTTATGTTGTTGTCCGAGCAAACCTTTGCGAATGCGCGTGCCGTGTTGCCCGCCGAAGCGACTACGAGCACCTTGTCGCAATCCTCCGCCGTGCGTGCGCATACACTGTACGCCTCGGTCTCCTTGAACGAACAGGTCTGCATCATCGCCCCCTTCTCCGGCCAATATCCGTTGAATGTTATGTAGAGATTTTCCAGACCCAACGCCTTTGCCAACCCCTCGCTCTTGTATGTTACGGGCGATGCCGAACAATCGAGTTCGCGCTTTATCGGCAACCAGTCGCGGAACTTGTACAGCCCGCTGTCGTCATTTTTTACGTCCAACTGCTTTTTTGCATATACGGCGCGAATGAGCGTCGGTTCTTTGGTGAATGGGGAGGCGAGCGACCAACCTTCGTCCTCGAACTCCTTGCCCGTTGCGAGACAAACTATTTTATACTCGGTAGGGGAAAAATCCTGCATAAACAACGTTTTTATGGTTAAACGCCACAAAAATAACAAATTCCCGCCTAATATAAAATAGGTATTTATACCTAATTGCACCTCGAAAAGACCTTGCGCAGTTTATTTGCCAACACTCCCATATAAACCCTATTCACCTCATAAACCATATAAACAACCTGTCATCACAAACCCAAGCAACTGCAAATGCTACTGATACCCGAAGTCGGTCTATGCGCAGGGCTGTGGGCAACCGACGCCAAGCCGAGCGTAATCGAGTTTACTCGTATTGCCGAGGTGCGAAGGAGGAAACCATTGTTATAACCAGCCTTGCAAATTACAGGCAATCGTTTATACAAATGTTTCTCTATATATTTTTGTACAATCATCGCATCGGGCAGGAATGCCCGATGCGATTTTTTATCAACTTTGTCATAACGAAGCCGAGCATCAAATTGTGGTCGTAATACCCACTGACGTTCTATGCTTGGCTGTGGTTATCCACCATTGTCCTAAACCATATCGAAAATCCCCGACAAATTTCTCAGATCTCCCAGTTCTCCTAGTTCTCCCAGAACTCCTACAAACTCTATCTAACCGCATCTCCCCTATAAACCATATAAGCCCCCATAACAAAAACAAAAAAAATTCGGGACAAGCACAACCCGCCCGTCCCGAAAATCAATAATCCATTACAACACTAAAAAGCGCACACGGCACGCACATAGTAACCATTCATTATGAACCCGTAATCATCATCCTTATAACCATTGTATTGTTTCCCCATAAATCCTGTATCCTCTTTGATCATATCGAAGGACCATGCACAATTAGCCGATGACGAATACTCGGTAGATGACCAATAAGACGTTGAATCATCAGATGAAAAATCAAATACTTTCGAATTACACAATTCCGACAACTCGTTTATTGCGGGCAAATACCACCCATCGCCTAAATCGGCACACCAAGCGAATGCAGGATATTTCGTGCGCCAATTATTCCTCGCCTGTATTTTACGCATATTAGCCATTCCATCATTTTTATCGGCTGCACCGGTAACAACATTTTCCGTTGACCAGACAAGACTGTTTTTGTTCTCTGCAACCGATACCGCCTTACCGTGCCTGCCGCCATTTGTTACATAGAAAACGACACCTTCTATTCCGTCTTTCATATAACTGTCGCCAACTATAAATTCACCATCGACCCTGCTCGACTGCGTTATTTCTATACCTTTCTCAATACCGTATTCTTCATTGCAGATTTTCAACAAACATTTGCGGGGCTCCGAATAACTTGAATTTACAGAGACATTTATGGTTAATTCATTATCTCCTTTCGTGAGCCGTTCGTTTGATATTGACATCCAATAGTTATTCTCAAACCTTATTTCGCAATCGACTTTTGTTTTAACAACTATCGTTTGTTCTCCACCGGCACAAGTAAATTCTATTTTTGAATTGGAAATCTGCAGCAATTCCACCTCCGCCTTTTCGCTGCAACCGCACAAAGCAACTGCCGCCACAGCATATACAATCATAA
>CAVKRC010000021.1:15176-34709 GCA_963658625.1 bacterium | reverse complement strand
CTGATACTCATCATAATAAAAGCAAGAGGATAAATAGCATAACAACATAAAATAAAATAAGATAAGATAAGATAAGTATTTTATTATGGATTAATAATAAGTGGTGTTTAAAATTTACGCCAAACCATTTTGTTGACGATGCCAACGTAACTTTGTATTATTTTGACAACCTTGGTCGATACGTTTTCGTCGGTATAGTCGGGGACAGGTATGCCGTGCAGATTATCTTTGCAGAGTGCGACGGCTGTATCTACGGCTTGCAGGAGACTCTTCTCGTCGATGCCTGCTATAATGAAATCGCCCTTGTCGATGGCTTCGGGGCGTTCCGTCGATGTGCGAATGCATATCGCAGGGAACGGGTGTCCTATGCTTGTAAAGAATGATGATTCTTCGGGAAGTGTTCCGGAGTCGCTGACTACTGCAAAAGCATTCATTTGAAGACAATTGTAGTCGTGGAAGCCAAGAGGCTCGTGCTGAATGACACGCGGGTCAAGTTTGAACCCGCTTGCAGCAAGGCGGTTGCGACTGCGAGGGTGGCAACTGTACAGGATCGGCATATCGTACTTTTCTGCCATTTTGTTGATGGCAGAGAACAACGACATAAAGTTCTTTTCTGTGTCTATGTTCTCCTCTCGGTGAGCCGAAAGTAGTATATATTTGCCTTTTTCCAATCCCAAGCGTTTATGAATGTCGCTCGCCTCGATTTCCGCGATGTTATTGTGCAGCACCTCCGCCATCGGCGATCCCGTAACGTATGTGCGTTCTTTTGGCAATCCGCAATCGGCAAGATAGCGACGCGCGTGCTCCGAATATGCCATATTTACATCGCTGATAATATCGACTATTCGGCGGTTGGTCTCTTCTGGCAGACATTCGTCTTTGCAACGATTACCCGCTTCCATATGGAATATTGGTATATGTAGTCGCTTTGCTCCGATGACACTCAAACAAGAGTTCGTATCGCCGAGTACAAGTACTCCATCAGGTTTGGTTTGTGCGAAAAGTTTGTATGAGCAGTTGATTATGTTGCCGCATGTCGCACCGAGATCATCGCCGACAGCATCCATATAGACTTCGGGCTCGGCGAGTTTCAAGTCCTTGAAGAATATGCCGTTGAGATTGTAGTCGTAGTTTTGCCCCGTATGGGCGAGAATAACATCGAAATACTTGCGGCATTTGTCGATAACCGCCGCAAGCCGAATAATCTCGGGACGTGTGCCGACTACAATAATCAATTTCAATTTGCCGTTTTCTTTGAACTTTATATCCGAATAATCGAATTTGGGTTGCTTCTGCATATAATCGTTGTAATTTTTATTTCACCACTTTATCGAAATAGGTGTCGGGGTTGTCGGGGTTGAATACCTCGTTGCAATACATTACCGTTACCAAATCTTCGGTTTCGGATAGATTGATGATATTGTGCGTATAGCCCGGCAACATAATGACCGATTGAATTTTGTCGCCGCTGACCTCGTAATTGAGTATTTCGTCGCTACCCTCCTTGCGCAGTTGTATAAGACCATGTCCCGAAACGACAATGAACTGTTCCCATTTGGTATTGTGCCAATGTTCGCCTTTTGTTATGCCGGGTTTGGAGATATTTATGCTTACCTGACCGCAGTTGAGCGTGTGTACGAGTTCGGTAAATGAACCACGCGCATCGATATTCATTTTCAGATCGAATATCGCTTTATCCTTTGGCAGATAACTCAAAAATGTACTGTACAGCCTTTTTGCGAAAGAATCGGCAGGAATTTCCGGAATCATCAGTGTTTTCGGCATTTCTGCAAAACTGTGCAATAAATCTACAATTTCACCGAGCGTCGCCTTGTGAGTTGTCGGACAATAGCAATACTTGCCATTGAAAGACGGATGCACCTCCAAACCGTCGAATTCGCAATGATGAGCCTCGCCTTTCAATGCAGCAATCATTTCATCGACCAAATCGTCGATGTAGAGCAGTTCGAGTTCTACGTTCGGATCATTGACCTGTATCGGCAAATCGTTGGCTATGTTGTTACAGAATGTGGCGACTGCACTATTGTAGTTGGGACGACACCACTTGCCGTAAAGGTTCGGAAAGCGATAAACCAACACTTCGGCTCCCGTTTCCTGCCCGTATTGCAGGAACAACTCTTCGCCTGCCTTTTTGCTGCGTCCGTATTCACTATTGCCGAATCTGCCCGACAATGATGCCTGTACGCTCGATGAAAGCATTACAGGACAAGTATTGCCGTGCTTTTTCAAAGTGGCAAGCAAGGTAGAGGCAAAACCGAAATTACCTCTCATAAATTCGCCTTGGTCTTTCGGACGGTTTACTCCTGCCAAATTGAATACAAAGTCGGCAGATTTGCACCATTGGTCGAGTTGTTTGGGCGTGGAGTCTATATCATACTCGAATACCTCTTCGATATTCACATTCCCATAGCAACGCGTCTTACCCTCTTTTATATTGCGGAGTTGGGCGCAAAGATTTTTGCCGACAAAGCCTTTGGCTCCTGTAACAAGTATTTTCATACATGCCGGGTTATTGTACGAAATTTCCCTCGCCACTCAACTCTTTTTTGATGTAGTCGAGTGCAGAAATTTTAGCCTTGACCTCTTCGAGGTTAAGAATTTTTGTATTGTTGGAGTTGAATTCGGTGAGTGTATTGCGCTCTGTTTCGCCCTCCTTGAAGAATTTGTCGTAGTTCAAACCGCGATTGTCGGCAGGTACACGATAAAAGTTGCCCATATCTTCCGCTTTGGCGCACTCCTCGTTGGTAAGCAGGGTCTCGTACATTTTTTCGCCGTGGCGTATACCGATGACCTTAATGTCCCCCTTTTTGCCGCCGAATAGTTCGCATACGGCTTCGGCTTGCGTCTGTATCGTGCATGCCGGGGCTTTCTGCACAAGGATATCTCCATTATGCCCATGTTCGAACGCGAACAAAACAAGATCCACCGCCTCCTCCAACGACATAATGAATCGCGTCATTTTCGGCTCGGTCAGCGTAATCGGATTGCCGTTGCGAATCTGCTCTATCCACAAAGGGATAACGGAACCGCGACTGCACATTACGTTGCCATAGCGGGTGCAGCAAATTTTGGTTTTGCCCGAATAACGGGATTTCGCAACTGCTATTTTCTCCTCTATTGCTTTGGTTATGCCCATTGCGTTAATCGGGTATGCCGCCTTGTCGGTAGAGAGGCAAATTACGGCACCTACCCCCGCTTCGATTGCTGCCGTAAGCACGTTATCCGTGCCGATGACGTTGGTCTGCACAGCCTCCATCGGGAAGAACTCGCAACTTGGCACCTGTTTCAATGCGGCGGCGTGGAATATGTAATCTACACCGGGCATTGCATTCTTGCAGGATTGCAAATTGCGGACATCTCCGATAAAGAATTTGATTTTGTGCGCCACATCGGGATATTTCGCCTGATATTCGTGGCGCATATCGTCTTGCTTTTTCTCATCGCGCGAGAATATGCGGATTTCGCCGATGTCGGTGCGAAGGAATCTGTTTAATACTGCATTACCGAAGGAACCTGTTCCTCCTGTGATCATAAGAGTTTTGCCTGCAAAGATACTCATATAATGAATTGTTGTTTATTTTATTTTATTTTCGTCGGTCTGTTACCGCCCTTTGTACATCTCGTCGTAGTACTTTTCGTAGGCACCGGAGGTGATGTTGTCGAGCCACGCCTGATTGTCCAGGTACCAGCGGACTGTCTTTTCGATACCCTCCTCGAATTGGAGCGATGGTTCCCAGCCGAGTTCGCGTTTGAGTTTGGACGAGTCGATGGCGTAGCGCAAATCGTGTCCTGCACGGTCGGTAACGTATGTAATGAGACGGTCGCTGTATCCCGCAGGATTGCCGAGAATACGATCAACCGTTTTGATGATTACTTTTATAAGGTCGATATTCTTCCACTCGTTAAAGCCGCCGATGTTGTAGGTGTCGGCAATGCGCCCCTTGTGGAAAATAAGGTCGATGGCGCGCGCGTGATCCTCGACATAAAGCCAGTCGCGAACATTCTCGCCTTTACCGTAAACGGGTAGCGGTTTGCCATGACGGATATTGTTGATAAAGAGCGGAATCAACTTCTCCGGGAATTGATAGGGGCCGTAGTTGTTGGAGCAGTTGGTAACGATGGTCGGCATTCCGTATGTGTCGTGGAATGCGCGTACGAAATGGTCGCTCGACGCCTTGCTCGCACTGTACGGGCTGTGCGGGTTGTACTTGGTTGTCTCGACAAAGAAATCGTCGCCGAAAGGCCCTCCGCCGAATTCACTGCCGCTGTGCGCCGTGTCCTTTATCCCTTCGGGGTGGGTGAGTTCCAACGCCCCGTAAACCTCGTCGGTGGATATGTGATAGAAGCGGCAACGCTCGGCATTCTCTTCCGCTTCGGCAAGTCCTTTCATCTTGCCAGATTCGGTCCAGTAGGCTTTTGCCACCTGCAACATCGACAGAGTGCCGAGTACATTGGTTTTGGCGAATGTGAACGGATCCTTTATGGAACGATCGACATGGCTCTCGGCTGCAAGATGAATAACACCGTCGATGTCGTATTTCTTAAAAATTTCCAACACCCGCTCGAAATCGCAGATGTCGCATTTCTCAAACCGGTAGTTAGGTCTGTCCTCGATGTCTTTGAGGTTGGCGAGATTGCCCGCGTAGGTCAGTTTGTCGAGGTTGATGATGTTGTATTCGGGATATTTGTTTACGAACAAACGTACAACGTGCGAGCCGATGAATCCCGCGCCACCGGTTATGATTATATTCTTCATTGTTGCTTTTTTAGGTTGTTTATGCAGATTTTAAGAGAGTCAGTCCAGTATGGTATTGCGATGTCGAACACACGCTTGATTTTGGTCTTGTCGAGTACGGAATAACTCGGTCGTACCACTTTACTCGGGAACTCGTCGGAGTGGCACGGTGTGATGTCGCATGCCGTGTTGCCTGCATATTCGGCAATCATTTTGGTAAAATCGTACCATGAACATACGCCCTCGTTGGAGTAGTGGTATATGCCGCCGTTGTCAGCGAATTTGCGATGTTCGAGAATGTCGAATATCGCCGAGGCAAGGTCGAAAGCGTAGGTCGGAGTTCCCGTTTGGTCGAATACCACTTTCAATTTGGGTTTTGTGGCGGTAAGGTTGAGCATCGTTTTCGCAAAGTTTTTGCCGAATTCGCTGTACAGCCATGCCGTGCGAATAATCAGATAGTTGCACCCGGATTGCTCTATTGCCTTCTCGCCGTGGAGTTTGGTAAGCCCATATACTCCCGTCGGAGTACCTGTTTGTTGCTCGGTGCAAGGTGTGTTGTATGGCTCTTTGCCGAAAACATAGTCAGTGGAGATGTGAATCAGTGTACCGCTGACCTCTTTGATTGCCATCGCCAAATTGCGCGGGGCTTCGGCATTCAGTAGTTCGGCGAGAGCGAAATTGTCTTCCGCCGCATCGACATTGGTATAGGCGGCGCAATTTACAATCGCCTGCACATCATTGTCCCGCACGATTTTGCGCACGGCTTCGGCATCGGTTATGTCCAATATCGTAGTCTGCATACCGTCGGCGGGAACGACGTCGGTAAATATGTATTTGTCCGTCGAAACTTTGGAGACGATACGCATCTCGTTACCGAGTTGTCCGTTTGCACCTGTTACAAGTATGGTCATATTGCGTTATTTGTCGTAATTGCCGTTGAAATCGAATGGCGAACAGAAATCGCACAGCATTGGGTGCTGCGTATCCTTTTCGCTTAACAGAGCCTTGTCGGCAGGAATGCGCCAGTCGATACCAAGAGAAAGGTCGGTTATGCTGATGCCGCCATCGGCTTCGGGGTGGTAGAACTCGTCGCATTTGTATTGGAATACGGCAATGTCGCTCAATACCGCAAAACCGTGTGCAAAACCTTTGGGAATAAACAACTGTCGGTGATTATCCTCGGTAAGTTCGACGGCGACGTGCTTGCCGTAGGTCGGCGAACCGCGTCTAATGTCCACGGCAACGTCCAGCACCGAACCTTTTACGCAACGCACCAATTTGCTCTGCGTGTATGGCGGTCGTTGGAAATGAAGACCGCGCATAACGCCGTATTTCGACATACTTTCATTGTCCTGCACGAAGCGAATCGGACGCACTTTCTCGTCGAACTCGCGTTGCGAGAAACTTTCGAAAAAGTAGCCGCGCGCATCGCCGAATACGGTCGGTTCGATGATGACCACACCCTCTATGTCGGTTTCGATTACATTCATAACTAATAGAGATTTGCCGAGCCTGCGTTCTCCGTTTCGTTGGCGATACGCATCAGATATTGCCCGTATTGATTTTTTATCATTGGTTGCGCCAGTTCGCGCAGTTTGTCTGCCGTAATCCAGCCTTTGCGATAGGCAATGCCTTCGAGACAGGCAATTTTCAATCCTTGTCGTTTTTCGATAACCTCGATGAACGTCGATGCCTCTGCCAGCGAATCGTGCGTGCCTGTATCCAACCACGCGAATCCTCGTCCGAGCGTCTGCACTTTCAGTTCGCCTGCGGCAAGAAATGTCTGGTTCACGGTCGTGATCTCGTATTCGCCGCGAGCCGACGGTTTTATGGTCGAGGCGACATCGACGACCTTGTTCGGATAAAAATACAACCCTACGACAGCATAGTTCGATTTGGGGTGTTGCGGTTTTTCCTCGATGCTCAAACAGTTGCCGTTATCGTCGAATTCGGCGACGCCGTACCGTTCGGGATCGTTTACCCAATAGCCGAATACGGTGGCTTTCTGTTCGGTCTCGGCAGTTCGTACAGCCTCGTCGAGCATATCGGGAAATCCCGCGCCATAGAAGATATTGTCGCCCAATACGAGACATGCGCAATCGTCGCCGATAAACTCTTTGCCTATTGTGAATGCCTGTGCAAGCCCATCGGGAGACGGTTGCTCAGCATATTGGAAATGCACTCCGTAATCGGAGCCGTCGCCGAGCAGATGGCGGAACATCGGCAAATCGAACGGCGTGGAGATTATCAGTATCTCCCGAATACCCGCCAACATCAGTGTCGATATTGGATAGTAAACCATCGGTTTGTCATAAATCGGCAACAACTGCTTACTTACACCTTTGGTTATGGGATACAGGCGTGTACCGCTGCCTCCCGCGAGAACTATTCCTTTCATGGCTTATTTTGTTGGATTTTTTCAATAAATTGCTTGGGTATAAATGTCGTGGCTATGGCAGCGATGCCTTCGATGGTTACGACAAACCGCTTGGTGCCGTGCACTCGGGTTATATAGCCCTCCGCCCCTTTCAATACACCCTCCTTTATGCGCACCTTGTCGCCCTTGACGAAATCGGGTGCGAGAGCTTCCATTGTTTGCAATTCGCGTGAGGTTACGAATATGAATGTCTCCATCTCGCTGTCGCGTATAATTGCAGGCTCGGACGTTCCCGGTTGGCAATAGACACTCGCATGGCTCGCAGGGTTGCGACGAACCGACATCACGAAATCGTCGTCGGCTCGCACGAATATCAACGACGGAATAACGGGAACCTTTTTCTCGGTTTCGGTCGCATACAAGCCGTCGCTTACGACACTGCGCATCGGAATATAATGGTCGAATCCTGCGTCGGCAATCTGTGCCTTAAAATCTTTCATCTTGTTGTGGTAGATTTTGTAGGCGTACCAATGTAGTTTGTCGGTTTCGTTTTCGAACATAAAATATCCTGCAATTGCACACTCTCCCCTCTCTCGTAACAGCATTTGAACTGTTCGCAGCATAAAAAAACTCGATCGCTATGCCTCTTAAAAGCACCCGATACTCAGATATGCCACGAATCCGTGACAGGGACTGTGAGCCTTATACGGTGCGGATATGTCGCTACCCGTATCACTTACAAAGGTAGTGAAAGAATAGTGGAAAACCAAAAATAATTCAGGTTGAATATCACCGCTACTTCAATAAACGAGGTTGCCACATTGCACAACAATGGGCGTTTCGCAGTTATAAAGCGTTGTGAGTGGCGTAGTTGCACTATTTGAGCAAATACTCCTCGGCATTGCGAAAACCGAGCAGCAGATCGTGCGCGGACATACGGCGTTTGCCTGCCAACTGAATTTCATCTACCACTACCCTGCCGTCGGCGCAACCTACGGCAAATACAGAGCCGCCATCGGTTGCGATTCTGCCGATTTCGCCTGCATTGTTCACCTGTTCGAAATGTGCCGAGAATATCTTTGCCGAACCTGTTTCTGTGCCGTCCTTGTACAATCGCGTCCATGCTGCGGGATATGGTGAGAGACCGCGAATAAAGTCGATGATTTCGCGACCCGATTTATTCCAGTCTATCAGACAATCATCTTTGAATATCTTAGGCGCAGGACGCAGGTTTTCATTCGATTGCGGTTGCTCTATCGGCTGAATATCGCCTGCGGCTATCTTTTCGACGCTCTCCAAAACCAACGAAGTGCCGATGTTCATCAATTTGTCGTACATGGTGCCGACCGTATCGCGCTCGCCTATTGGCACGTGTATCTGCCCGATAATTGCCCCCTTGTCGATTTCGTGATTGAGCAGAAATGTCGTTACACCCGTCTCCTTTTCGCCATTTATTACTGCCCAGTTGATTGGTGCGGCACCGCGATATTGAGGCAATAGCGAGGCGTGGAGATTGAATGTGCCGAAACGCGGCATAGCCCAGACTACCTCAGGCAACATACGGAATGCGATGACGATTCCCAAGTCGGGACGCAATGCGCGCAGAGCCTCGACAAACGCCTCGTCTTTCAATTTCTCGGGTTGCAGTATGGTGGTTATGCCTGCTTCGCGGGCTGCGATTTTGACCTCGCTCTCCTGCACTTTCAGTCCGCGCCCTGCGGGACGGTCGGGCGTTGTTACTACGCCGACAACGTTATATCCGTTTTCTATTAATGCTTTGAATGACGGTACGGCGAATTCGGGCGTACCCATAAATACTATGCGTAACTCTTTGGCGTTCATAACTATTTGCTTTTGGCGGTTTGTTCGGGCTTGCGTTCCAATTTGATGCGCCACTTTTCGGGCAGGTGGGCTAGCAATGCCTCTTTGTAATGTTTGTATCTGCCTACATACCAATCTACGTCGAGCAGAGCCGAGTCGTTTGTCGCCTTATATGTAAGATAGACAGCAATCGGCGCAAGTATGATGGAGGAAATCCACATTCCCAACAGTGAATCCCACGTTCCCTCTTTGGCGAGTTTTTCGCCCGAAATACTGATGATGTAGTAGATTACAAAAAATATGACCGAAATGACGATAGGCATACCCAATCCGCCGCGCCGTATAATTGCGCCGAGCGGTGCGCCGACCAGAAAAAATATCATAATCGACACGGGCAGAGCCAGTTTGCGGTGCCATTCGTTTTTGCTTCGGTAGAGTTGGTTGAGAGCCTCTTTCGAGGTCGATTCGTCGAATGAGAACATATTGCGCGAGTTCTTTGCCGATTGTCGCGCCCTGCTCCATATTTTGTTGCGGGTACGGACGTCGGCTTTCGTTACCGAATCCAATATGTTCGCCGATATGTATTTCGCCGAGCGGTCGATTTTGATGGAATCGGGCGGAGCAACGGCGTCGGGATCGCGCTGGAAAATCTGTTCGCGCAACAACGGGTTGTAGGCGGTTGCCGTGATGTCGCCGACCATACGGTCGAGCGAGTCGATTGCGTGCTGCAATTCGTTGATATTCTTTGTTTGACTGTTGTTGCTGAACAGGTTTTCGTCGGTGCGCTCGAAATCGAATCCAGACATCGGAATTTTACCTTCCTGGCGGTCGAAGCGATGATGGCGCAATGTGCTGGACGTGTACCATTGGCTGTTGCGCGTCTGTTCATAGGTCTCGCCGTTGTAGAGTGTTACGAGCAGATATTTCTTGTCGTCGGTCAATCGGATATAGCCCGAATCGGCAACCGTTGTGGACATATTGCCGTTATAGGCGCGGTTGTCGTAAATCAGTACTCCACGCAACAGTTTCGTCTCAGGGTCCTGCTTTTCGACGCGAATGCTCATATTGTCTATGCCGTTGAAAAAGAGCCCGTCCTGAAATTCCAATGCCTGATTTTGCTGGCGAATGTCGTATATGATGCTCAACATCTTTTTGTTGGCATACGGCACGAGGTTATTGACGACAAAGAAACTGCCTATTGCTATTATGCCGACCACAATGGTCAGCGGTTTCATAATTTGGGGCAGAGACATTCCTGCCGATTTCATAGCCAGCAATTCGTAGTTCTCGCCCAAGTTGCCCATCGTCATAATCGTCGCGAGCAGTATCGCCAACGGCAGTCCCATGGGAATCATATTGACCGTTGCGTACATTATCAATTCGATTATGATGCCTGCATCGAGACCTTTGCCGACCAACTCGTCGATATAACGCCATACGAAATTCATCATCAGTACGAAAAGTACGATGAAGAATGTCATAAACATTGGACCCAAGTAGGCTTTGAGTACGAGTTTGTGTATGGTTTTCATTAACGCCGAGCCATTTTAACAATTTGCAAAGATAGCGGTTTTGCAATAATAAGCGCAAAAGTGAGCACGAATATTATGGCAGGTCCCGACGGAACTTCCCAATAATAACTCAAAACTATGCCAGTAATCCCGGCAACGGCAGCCACAGCCGCCGACCAAAGCGTGATTGTTTTGTAGGATTTGGAGAAAAAATTGACTATCACCACCGGCATCGTGAGCAATGAAATCAGCAGGACTATACCCATAACTCTGATTGACAGCACTATCGTAACGGCAGTAATTACCGACATCGTGTAGGAGATGAGTTTGGTGTGCATACCTGCCGCCTGCGAAAAGTTACGGTCGAAAGCGACGTACATTATCGGACGCAGCCACAATATCGTCATAACGAGCAGTATGGTGGCAGTAACGGCAAGTGCCGCAACGTCGGTATCGGTTACGGTAATAATGTTGCCGAACAGGAAACTCGACAGGTCGCCGGACGTGTAGCCGGGTCGCAGACTCATAAAAAGCGCGCCGACAGCCATACCTATTCCCCAAATCAGACCGATAGCCGAATCCTCGCGGATTTTGCCGTGCGAACTGACATATTCGATGCCGAGAGCCGAAGCAACGGCGAATACCATTGCACCCAGTATCGGGTTGATGCCAAAATAGAATGCTATGCCCAAACCGCCGAACGAGGCATGGGTGATGCCGCCGCTCAAAAACACTGTGCGCCGGGCAACAGTGTATGTGCCTATTATGCCGCAGGTTATGCCCGACAACAGGCAGGCAATGATGGCATTGCTCAAATAGCCGTATCGGAAAACATCGCCGATAAAATCCATTTCATTCCCAAATTTTAAGCGCGTAAAATTACACTTTTTTATCGGATTCATACCCATTTCCGCCACTTTATTGTATATTCGCACAATAAATCGGAACAGGAAATATGCCGCGCAGAGTAAATTTTCATACATTGGGGTGCAAACTTAATTTTTCGGAGAGTTCGACCATCGCCCGTCAATTCGAGGAGGGCGGATTCGTCCGTGTCGCTCCCGATGAAGAGGCAGATGTTTGCATAATAAACAGTTGCTCGGTTACTGAGCATGCCGACAAAAAATGTCGCAATATAATAAGAAAATTGCATCGCCGAAATCCCGATGCGATTATCGCCGTTACGGGGTGCTACGCCCAACTCAAACCGCAGGAAATTGCCGATATAGACGGAGTTGATATTGTATTGGGTAACAATGATAAGGGAGCGACATATCAACGAGTGGTTGAATTGTCTGAACGCGGTCGCTCGCAGATATATTCTTGCGAGACGGACGAAATAAGCAACTTTTTTGCCGCTTTTTCGGGCGGGGATCGCACCCGCGCGTTTTTGAAGGTGCAGGACGGTTGCGACTATTGTTGTTCCTACTGCACGATTCACAACGCCCGCGGAGCAAGCCGCAATATACCGATTGCCGATATAGTTGCGCAGGCGGAACAGATTGCTGCAAACGGACAAAAAGAGATAGTGATTACAGGTGTAAACACAGGCGATTTCGGACGAACTACCGGCGAAAAATTTATCGACTTACTTAAAGCGTTAAATCAGGTAGATGGTATAGAACGCTACCGCATTTCGTCGATAGAACCGAATTTGCTAACCGATGAAATAATAGAATTTTGCGCAGCGTCATCTAAATTTCAACATCATTTCCATATTCCGCTCCAATGTGGCTCGGACAAGATACTTGCATCGATGCGTCGCCGTTACACGACTGCCAAATTCGCCGATCGCATTGCGGCTGTCCGTGCGGCTATGCCCGATGCCTTTATCGGAATAGATGTAATAGTCGGATTTCCCGGCGAGACGGACGAGGAGTTTCGTAAAAGTTGCGATTTTTTGGAAAGTATCGCACCGTCGTTTCTCCATATTTTCCCGTTCTCGGAGCGGGCGAATACGCCTGCCGTGGATTTTCCTAACAAAGTGCAGTCGTCGGTCGCAACCGAACGTGTCGCCGAATTGGAGAGGCTGTGCGCCCGTCTGCATTACGACTTCTGCAAAACTTATGTCGGCACGACTGCCGATGTGCTGTTTGAAAGTACGGTGCGTGGCGGTATGATGTCGGGCTTTACGGGTAACTATATCAAGGTGAAAGTCCCTTACAGTCGCTCGCTCATCAACCGAATCGTGCGCGTCGAATTGCAGAGTATAGAGCCGTCGGGCGATATTTGCGGTCGGATTGTTGAATAAATCTCTATTTTTTGCTATTTTTGCGAACAACGTTTATTTTGGATTAAGTATATGAAAGGCATAGGCAGACGTGTTGCAATAGGATTTATCAGTATTGTGGCTTTGCTGTTCGTCTCAGGTATGATTTCACTGTTCGAGTTGAGCCATTTGAGCAACGATACCGAGAATATTCTATCGACGGGCAAACGCAATATGGAATTGGCGAAAGATATGCTAAATGCGGCTCACGACCACTCTCGTGCAATAATTAACATAGCAATATTCAACGACCACGCTTACGACAGTTTATGTCGTCGTACATTAAGTGATTTGGAGGAGCGTATTGCATCGGCCCGCAGCGAGTCTTTCAATGCCGAATGTCTCGATTCTCTTGCCGGTACGGTCGGCGAGTTGCGCGAACTGTCTAACGAGTATTTGTCGCAAAACACACCGGCACAAACTACGCAACAGGTTACAGTGGTCGATGATTTCGATTTGACGGAAGGTTCCGTTACGGGTAAAATATGGTATGAAACCAAATATCAAGCGGTTTATACCCGACTGTTGGAGCAAATCAAGCACTTTATGACTCTCACCCATTCGTCGCTCGCTCCGCGTGCCGCCCAACTCAATAAGAATGCCTATCGGTCGGTAACCCCGATTTTCATATCGCTTATCGTGATGATAGCCATTGTGTTGATGTTCTTTTATTTTATCAATGTCTATTGCGTTCGTCCCATCGTGCGTATCAACAAGGCTTTGGGCGACTATCTCACATTCAAACTCCCGTTCCATGTAAAGGCGGAGTTGCTTGATGAGTTGAAAGAGCTCGATGACAATATAGAGACGCTTGTGAACATATCGAAACAGACCAAGAAATAAACGGGTTGCGGTTATGCGATTCAGTGTGATATTGAGATATATAGGAACTGTAATGCTCTGTATGGCGGCATTTATGGCGGTGTCGGCATTCATCTCCTATATGGATAACGATTCGGGCTACTATCCGTTGTTGCTCTCGTCATTGCTGACGCTGCTTTTGGGTGCGTTCCCTATGCTGTTCGTGCAGAAAGCGGAGACCATAAGCAATAAGGAAGGTTTCTCGATCGTGGTCGGCTCGTGGATTTTGGCTTGTGTAGTCGGAATGTTCCCCTATCTGATTTGGGGCGGCGAGTTTTCGCTTATAGATGCTTGGTTCGAAAGCGTTTCGGGTTTTACTGCTACGGGAGCGACCATTCTCGACAATGTCGAGGCTTTGCCGCAGGGATTGCTCTTTTGGCGGTCGGCGACATGCTGGATCGGCGGTGCAGGTGTAATTATGTTCGCCCTCGTTATTATGCCGTCGCTCGGTACCAACAAGGCGTTGTCGAGCGTCGAACTTTCGTCCCTTGCAAAAGACAATTATCGTTACCGCACGCAGATCATCGTCCGTATCCTATTGGTCGTATATGTCGGTCTGACGCTTGCAACGACCCTTCTGCTTCGTGTGGCTGGTATGCGTTGGTTCGATGCGCTCAACCATGCGATGTCGGCGTGTGCTACCGGCGGATTCAGCACCAAAAATGCGAGTATCGGTTTCTATGACAGCCCGGCAATAGAGATAATTCTCATTGTGGCGATGGTTTTGGCAAGTATCCATTTCGGCTTGATATATGCGACATTTGCCCGTAAGGCGAACAATATATTCCGTTCGGAAGTTGTCAAAACATATTTTGCAATAATCGCGGTCGGCTCAGTCGCCATAGGGCTTAGCATCTATTTTGCCGGTATCTACCCTACTTTGTGGCGGTCGTTGCGGGAGTCGTTGTTCCAATTCGTATCATTGATTTCTACGACCGGATTTGCAACAGCCGACACCAATTTATGGACGCCGTTCGCAATCGTTCTGCTCATATTCGCGTCGATAGTTTGCGCCTGTGCAGGCTCGACATCGGGCGGCTTGAAAATTGACCGATTACTGCTCTTTGCCAAAGTGTTTTGCGCACGCCTGCGTCTGCAACGGCACCCCAACGCAATAATCCGAATACGGGTGGACGGCATATTGCAGGAGGAATCGCAGTTGGATTCGGCGATGGTGTTTATAGTGTCGTATCTGTGCTTTATTCTGCTCGGTACGGTCGGGAACACGATGTTCGGTCTGGATATGATGACCGCCTTTTCATCGGCAGTCTCGTGTATAAGTAATGTCGGTCCCGGGTTCGGCGCGGTCGGCTCGCTCGACACATATTCGCAACTTCCTGCCGTTTTGAAGTTGCAGGATACGTTGTTGATGCTTATGGGACGTTTGGAGATATTCGGATTTATTCAGTTGCTCTTTATAAAATGGTGGCGATGAAAAAAATCTTATTTACTGCGGTGCTGCTCTTTGCCGTACCGGTTGTATCGGCTCAAAACGAAGCCGATACCTATCGTATGCTTGTGCGCAATATGGATAAGGTGGCGGAGCGCAGGGACTCGCTTGCCTGTGTTGTCTCTGCGTTGCGCGAAAGATACGCCTCGCATGAGGCGGAACGCGAGGTGTTGAGCGGTCGAATAGTCGCTCTCGAACAAGAGATATATGCTGCAAAATTGCAGTATGACAAGGCAGTAGCGGCAGTCGCCGAATACGAGCAGAAAAATGCAAATGTTCAAAATGCCGATGCGGAATCGAATGTAGAGAAAGATGTTCCGACACAAACTGAAATCGTTCCGCAAAAACAGTCTGCCAATTTGATTTACAACGATTTCTTTGCCCGCAATCTCTCCGCGGATGATTATAAAATGCTTCGCTCGACGCAACTTGCGGAGCAGAATGCGCAAAAGGCGGTCGGACAATATATTGAAAACCACAAGGTGATGTCTGCCCTGCAAGCCGAATATATGGGCGTTGAGTCGGAGCAGGCGGCTGACAGTCTGATGACGCGCTTGAATAGCGTGCGAGCCGACGCCGAAACCGTCGAAGAGAATATGGGGCAAGTGTGGCAGCAGATTTACGACAACAAACTCTACTGCTACAACCTTCTGATGGAAAAGTGCGGGCGCAACGATATTCTTGCATATGCCGAGCAGAGCACCGAGCAGACGGCGGAGAGCATCGAACGCAATACGGGGGCATATTTTTCCGATGCGCTGTTGCGCTACTACTATCAAAAGCGAGCATTACTTGCATACGAAAACAAAATTGCCGAATCTCTGGATTTGTCGAAAACCAAAGATTCGCTTACTACTGTCGCCAAGACTCTGCATCAAGCCGATTTTCTCTTGCCGAAAATCATATTGCAAAAGCGTTATTTTATCGAATACGAACCGTTGAAAGTTGTGCGTCCGTCGCTTTACAACGCTAAAAATCCCATACCGCGCACAAAAATATACGAGCACGGAACGATATACCGTATCCGCATCGGCATATTCCGTATGACGCCGAATGTTACGGCATGGCGCGGCGTAACGCCGATTTCATATTCGGACGCTTATAACAAAGGATTGAAAGCCTATTTCGCAGGCGGATTCCGTACCGAACAAGAGGCTGATGACGGAGTGAAATATCTGAAACGGTTGGGATTCCGCGATCCCGTTGTCGTTATGTGGGTCGATGGCGAGTATATTGCCGACCCGGCAAAATGGGCTGTCGAACACACAGGCAAATACAATATCGAGATTGCAGGTGTGGCGACTTTGCCTGAGAATGTGCGTTCGGCAATTCTTGCGCACAAGTCCGATTGCACTTTCTCGAAAGCGGGCAACATTTTCGTTGTCGGTGCATTTGCCGGCGAGTCGGCAGCAGATGATATTGCAGCCGAGATTAAGGCAATTAACGATGCCTTGACAGTCAAGGTCGTAAAATGCGAATAACCTTAAAACTCGATACAGATTATGTTTTACATCATTCTTTTAATTCTGCTCGGAGTTCTCTTCCTTGTTGCCGAGTTGCTACTGTTGCCCGGCATTTCGGTCGGCACCGTATTGGCATTGGTTTGCTATGGCAGTGCGGTCTATCTGGCATTTGTCGATTTCGGCACTACAACGGGATTGGTAACGCTTACGGTAGTCCTGCTACTGTCGCTTATCGCAACAATCGTTTCGTTGCGTGCCAAGACATGGCAACGCTTGTCGCTCAAACAGGAGATAGATTCGACGAGTATGCAGTTGCCCGAAAAGGAGATTGCAGTCGGAGCGCGCGGCATCGCGGCGTCGCGTCTTTCCCCAATGGGTCGAGTGGAAATCGACGGCAAATCCTACGAGGCAAAGTCGCTCGATGCCTACATCGATCAAAAGCAGGAGGTGGAGGTCGTCGGGTTCGACAATTTCGCGGTAATTGTCAGAAAGTGCAAATAACCTAAATTTTATATCCTATGAATTTTCTGACAAAAATACTTTCTTTCGCGTTGCTGTTATCGACTTCCGCCGCATACGCTGCACCATTGAAAAACGAGCCGAAAGCCGATGATGCGATGACAGTGGCGGACGGCAATGTGCGATTTACGGTGCTTACCCCGCAACTTATCCGTATGGAGTGGAGCAAGGACGGTGTATTCGAGGATCGCGCTACGCTTACATTCGTCAATCGCAGAATGCCTGTCGTGCCGTTCAAGATACACAACGGTCGTTCGCGTCTGACAATCCGAACATCAGCCGTTACGCTTACATACGACAAAACCGGCAAATTCTCTGCCGACAATCTGAAAGCAGAATTTGCGATGAACGGTAAAAAAGTCGTTTGGCATTACGGCGACAAGGATTCGCTCAATCTGATGGGTACGACTCGCACACTCGACCGCGCCGACGGTTGGAAATTGAAACGCGGTCCGATGGAGACCGGTATTCTTTCGCGCGGTGGTTGGACGGTAGTAGATGATTCGGCAAATCATCTCTTCGTGGCGACTGATTCGCATTGGGGCGAATGGGTCGAGTGTCGTCCCGACGGAGAGCGACAGGATTTGTATCTGTTCGCCTATGGTCACGAATACACAAAGGCGATGCATGACTACACTGCCGTCGCAGGACGGATTTTGTTACCGCCTAAGTATGCTTTCGGCTATTGGTGGAGCCGGTTTTGGCAATATTCCGACAGCGAATTGCGCGATTTGGTTACGCAAATGCACAGTATGGATATTCCTATCGACGTGCTAATTATAGATATGGACTGGCACGAAACATGGGGGCTGCGCAGCAATAATCCCGCAAAGGACGAATATGATCAGCGTATCGGTTGGACGGGCTATACTTGGAAAGAGCAACTTTTCCCGTCGCCGAAAAATCTGATGACGTGGTGCCACGCCAATCATCTCAAAACATCTCTCAATCTCCACCCAGCCTCGGGCATACAACCATACGAAAAGCCCTACGCCGATTTTACAAAGGCTTACGGTTGGACAGAACCGGGCAAAAGCATACCTTTCCGTATCGACGAGCAGAAATGGGCAGACACATACTTCGATACGATACTCGTTCCGATGGAGAAATTGGGCGTCGATTTTTGGTGGCTCGATTGGCAGCAGTGGAAAAAGAGCAAATACACAAAGGGGCTGAGCAATACTTTTTGGCTCAACCATACATTTATGAAGCACATGGAGCAGTCGGGCGACACCCGTCCCATGATTTACCACCGTTGGGGCGGTCTCGGCTCGCATCGCTATCAAGTCGGTTTCTCGGGCGACACATACGCTTCGTGGGAGACTCTCGGTTTCCTGCCTTGGTTTACGGCTACGGCATCGAATGTCGGTTACGGCTATTGGGGACACGATATAGGCGGACATCATAAACGCAAGAGCGAGCAGGATATGCCGACCAACCCCGAACTCTATACGCGCTGGCTGCAATACGGCGTCTTTACACCGATTTTCAAGACACACTGCACCAAAGACCGCACGATCGAGCGTCGTATATGGCAGTTCCCCGACCATATGTTCTATATGCGCGATGCAATCCGTCTGCGCTATACTTTGGCTCCTTATATCTACAACGCAGCGCGCCAGACATACGACACAGGTGTGTCGATGTGCCGACCTATGTATTACTACTATCCGGAAATCAACGAGGCGTACGATGCGAAGGAACAATATATGTTCGGTGATGATCTGCTTGTTACGGCAATCACCTCACCTGTCGATAAAGTTACGGGGCTTGCTCCGCGTTCGGTTTGGTTTCCCGAAGGCAAATGGTTCGACTGCACCACAGGCGAGATGATAGAGGGCGGTAAAACAGTAACACGCGAATATACCATTGCCGAAAATCCTTACTATGCCAAAGCAGGTTCGATTATTCCGATGAATCCGCCGACAGTGCATAATTTGCAGGAGCCTTGCAATACGCTCGTTCTTACATTCATTCCGGGGGCGGACGGTGCGCTGTCGTTATACGAGGACGACGGTGTGTCGAAAAACTATGCCGATGAATATGCAACCACAGCAATCGACAAACGAACCGATGGCAACCGCATTCTTGTCGTAATTTCGCCACGCCAAGGCAAATACACCGATGCACCTGCCTCGCGCAATTACGAATTGCGCTTTCCTGCACAGTTCCCGCCGAAAAGCGTGTCGGTCAATGGCAAGGAAATCGACTATGCGCGCTATGCAAAGACCGACGAATGGACATACGACGGTTACACGCTTGCGCCGGTTGTGTGTACAGGCGATATGCCGTGCGACAAGGTGTGTGTCGTGGAACTCACGTTCGATGAAGCGGATATGGCAGCACAGCCGCGTTTGTACGGCAAGCAGGGTGTTTTCAACCGCCTTGCCGTGCTGACACCCGAATTCAAGCAGGATTTCTCCGCCAATTACGATTCGCTCGAAATGCTCCCCGATGAATATCTGAACGTGTCGCAAACACCGAATTTCATTACCGAGTTCCCGTA